>NZ_LT549890.1:1608008-2321016 GCF_900079115.1 Saccharolobus solfataricus | reverse complement strand
CGAGGTGGAGATGCCTTGTCCGTAAGGGCGGAGTAGTTCACTAACACGAGCTGGCTATAAGTATATTATGCACATAAAATTAAATTTAACGAAGAAGCTTTTAGATAAAAACATATAATTGAAACTATCTTTCTCAGAACATATAGATTTGTGGTCATATTGGAAAATGTTTATTAAATTGGAAATTATACATATGTTATGCATGCCGTTATACTAGCTGGCGGTTATGGTAAGAGATTAAGACCACTTACAGATGATAAACCTAAGCCATTAATTGAAGTTGCTGGAAAACCAATTATTGAATGGCAGATCTCATGGCTTAAGCAATTTGGTATAACATCTTTTGTAATACTAACAGGCTATAAATGGGAGGTTCTTATAAAGTGGCTAAGTGAAAATGAAAAGAGATTGGGAATTTCAACCTATTTTTCAATAGAAGAGGAACCTTTAGGTACTGGAGGGGCACTTAGGAAGGTCGAAAGATTATTAAGTACAGAAAACGCATTTATTGTCATCAATGGTGATATAATAACTAATTTGGACATAAGTAAGTTAAGAGTACCTAGCGAAAACATAATGGCAATGTCACTAGTTCCCCTAAAGAGTCCATACGGAATAGTTGAAACCAAAGATGATAAGATTGTAGATTTTAAAGAGAAGCCAATCTTAGAAAACTACTGGATAAATGCAGGAGTGTATTTAATGAAAAATGAAATATTCAAATACTTACCAGAAAAGGGAGACATGGAAAAACTTACTTTTCCGAAACTCGCTAAAGAATCATTATTAATAGGAGTCAAGTATTATGATGCATATTGGAGATCAATAGATACAATAAAAGATATAGAAGAGGCGTCTCAAGATTTAATAAAGATGAAGAACGGGCTAAGCACTGAAAGGTGAAGAGCAAATCCGCGACTGATCTAATGAACTAAGATAAGTTCATCCTCTTCCTCTCCTAACCATTTTTTCATCGTCTCCTTAACACCGAGATCCTTAATATCATTCATTAACTTGTCCACTAATCTATTTATTACCAGATCCCTACAGTCGTCTGGAACATTCTCCTTGATTACTAAAAATATTTGCTTTATCAATTTCAATTCCTCTTCTTCTTCAATCATGTTATTATTCGTCATTTAAAAACACCACTGGGACTCATGAAAGTATTTTCTGCCTCACCGCCTCCTCTATCTTAGGCAATGAAATTTCTATGGGTTCCCTGATAACGTAATCCGCAACACTATCCAATGGAGTCTCCTCCATGTTTAAAATTATTAACTTACCACCTCTTTCTTTAACGGTTTGTGGAATCATATTAGCTGGATATACAGTTAACGAAGAACCAATCGAGATTACAAGATCAGACTGATAAGCAATACTTAAAGCCTCATAAATATTCTTCACTGGTTCTCCAAAAAGTACAACATCTGGCCTTATTGTACCGCCACAACCACATTTAGGTGGAAGAACACCTTTTTCTATCATATCTAAGACGTCTAAAGAGTCATAAGTCTTTAAGCATGAAACACAATACGATCTCCTCATAGTTCCGTGAAGTTCAATAACGTTCTTAGATCCAGCTTTCTGATGTAAGCCATCAATATTTTGCGTTATTATGACCTTTATAAGTCCCATCTTTTCTAATGCAGCTAAAGAGTAGTGTGCTTTGTTCGGTTGAGCTTTAAATAATCCTCTCATCCTTAATGAATAGAATTCCCAAAATTTTTTTGGATCTTTTTCAAAATATTCTACAGTAGCTAGTTCCGGTGAGTATTTTTTCCATAATCCTTGTGGACCTCTAAAATCAGGGATGCCGGAAGCCGTACTAATTCCGGCTCCGGTAAAGGCTATCGCGTAAGAAGAGGAAATAAGTTCTTCAGCTATTTTCTCGTATTCCATAATTAGAATATACCACTAGAAGGTAAATAAGATTTTAAAATAAAAAAGAGTTTGAGTTTTAACTTTTATCCCTTTAGATCCTCCGCAGATATATTACTTCTAGTCTTAAATCCGAGGGCAGAAGCTATAAGTGTACCTATCACTGAAACTACCAAATTCAACACTAGCGCTATCACTGCAGCATACATTAAACCGAAAGGTGTCGGATATAGAGATGTTGCACGAGGCAACCCAAATGTGAAAAACATATAAGTTCCGCTTATAATTCCAGTAGCCCATCCCGCAGTTAATGCCCATGGATTAAACCATTTAGTGTATAAACCTAGGAACACTGCCGGTAATGTCTGTGTTATAATTATTCCACCCAATAATTGGAGGTTGATTGCGTACGTGGACGGGACTAGGAAAACGAAAGCTAAAGCTAAGAACTTTATAACAGCCGAAATCCACTTAGCTAGCGTGGTTTCCCCTTTTGGTGTAATGCTAGGTTTTGCCTCTTTTATTACATTTCTCACCAGTAAATTAGCTGCTGCTATTGCCATTATTGCAGCTGGGACTAAACCACCAACAAATATGCCAAGTAGCATTATACCAGCAGCCCAATCTGGCATGGTCGATGTTATTAACGCGGGAACCGTGAGAGCACCACCGTATTTAGATACAATACCTAATGCATTTGGTACCGCGTAAATTAAAATGCCAAACATTGCTATTATTGCTAGACCAATGCCATAAATTGGTAATAATGCTGTACTATACATTAACCTATTCTTATCATCAGCGCTTAATGAGCCATTTATTGAATGTGGATAAAGGTATAGAGCTAATGCACTACCGAAGAATAGACTCCAATATGCCATTTGGAGATTATCCGGTAGTGTATCATATCTAGCTGAGAGCTTTGCTAAATTTATAGAATTAAAGGCATGGATGAAACCCCCGTATTGTAGTGGGACAATTACAATTACTGATATCACCGTTATCCAAATCAAAATATCTTTAAAAACGCCAGTTAATGCAGCACCCCTTAGACCTGAAGTGTATGTAAATGCCGCTAAAATTATGAAGGAGATTATTAAGGAAATCTCAGATACTAAGCCCGCGTTACCAATTCCTAATAACATAATCTGTAAGACTGATTTCATACCTACTATCTGTAACGCTATATAAGGTAATTCAGCAACTACCCCAGTTAGTGCTATCAAAGCTGCTAAAATACTACTGTTAAACCTATCTTTCACAAAATCAGCAGCAGTCACGTAGCCTCTATTTCTCGAGACAATCCATAGTTTAGGCATTGTTAACATGGCTATTGCAAAGGTTAGAGAAACATAGGGTACTGCGAAGAAATATATAGCACCCTTAGCATAAAGGCTCGATGGCACCGCAATAAATGTATATGCTGTATATAAATCCGCACCCATTAAGAACCACACTAGAATTGTGCCCAGTCTCCTTCCCGCCAATCCCCATTCGTGAAGTAAATCCAGATTTCCTCTTCTCCAATAGGCACCATAAAATCCAAGGAATATAAATACTACAAATAGTGCTATAAAGGCTATTATTCCAGCTAATCCTAGCATCTACCTCACCTTCTTGTGAGAATAAGTGCAGCTATTGAGAAAAGTATAGTCGATAGTGCTAACCATAATGTTTGGTACCAATAGAAAAATGGTAACCCCCCTAAGTCTGGTTCTACTTTATTATATGTTGGTATTGCGAAATATGCAATAAATGGTATTATAAGTAATATTCCGGCTATTATATTTTTTCCACTTACCATTTTTTACCCTCTATCAAACGCCTCGAAATTCATATATATAATTCTTTCTTTCATTATATCGTTTGAAACATCAAAGTACCTATAGTATGGTATTTACTTTATAAACAGAAACCAAGAAGAGTTTCATTTCACTTACTCTCTAGATATTCCAGTACGTATTTCGCTAATTCATTAATCTCCTTCGGCATATTTAGTTGATTAAGAGGTGTGTAAATGGCTTCCTTTTTGAATGGAATTTTAACTATTCTATTAGTTAGATTCTCAACCTTGGTGATATCTATTTTCTCCCTAGGGTTATACATGTTTATTACTGAAGATACTATATCAAAGTTTACTGAATCGTTTCCCAGAGACGTACTTAACTCATTCTTAATATAATCCGCAAATAATTGCATGAATGCTAGACTTTCGTCTAATAGAAACTGATTAGAAGGTAATACCACGATTAAATTATAATCTAATCTCTTCTCGTTTAAAAAGGTATAGTAAGCTTGAAGCTCAGTATCCAGACAAACATCTGAAGGTATTGATGGGTTATCAACTATCATCAAATCGTAATCCGAAAACCCACTATAAATCTCTGCTATTTTTCTGGGTTCTACATTTTTTATCTTTCTACTGCAGCCTACGTTAACTACTGTAAGTCCATTTTCAACTTCTCTGAAATACATTGAAGGTAATATACCTCCCACCAAGTAAGATAATAAGTTTCCTTTTATATTGTAAACCCTACTAATTGTAGACGTCAAATCTTTATCTATCAGTAATATTCTACGACTTTTAGCTAGTTCTCTAGTCAGAAAATAAGCTATAAATGATTTTCCTACACCACCTTTAACACTAGCTATATCAATTCTTTCCATTACAAGAATCATTTAATAATTACAGCTTAAATAAATTAGCACTTTCCAGTGATATGAGAAAGTAGAGACAACTAGTGGCTAAAAAGACTAGTAATACATCGGATGTAAAGCAAAAGTTTATAAACTTCAATATATAGAAAGTTTACCATGGCTAAGAAAAGAAGCAAGCTAGAAATTATACAAGCAATACTTGAGGCATGTAAATCTGGTTCTCCAAAGACCAGAATAATGTATGGTGCAAATCTGAGCTATGCTCTAACTGGAAGATATATAAAAATGTTAATGGATTTGGAAATCATAAGACAAGAAGGAAAACAATATATGTTAACTAAAAAGGGAGAGGAACTACTTGAAGATATAAGGAAATTTAATGAAATGAGAAAGAATATGGATCAATTAAAAGAGAAAATCAATAGCGTATTATCTATAAGACAATAAGACAATATTTTTACTTCATACACTAGCAGTTTTTTCTATCTGAATCCCTATAACATCAGCTATCTTTACCTTCAAATCTTTTATTAATTGATCTAGATCAGTAACTAGTTTTCTAGTTAAATAATTTACATCCACTCTGTATGTATATGCCCTTCTCCCTTTTTTAGAAGACTCCACTTTTTCTTTAATCACTATATTCTTCTTCTCAAGATTTAATATGGATTTATTTACAACAGATTTTGTAATGTTTAATTCGCTAGATATTTCTTCCATGGTAAGAGAACTCTGGGATTTAATTAGTAGTTTCAAAATTTCTATATCTCTATCACTAAGCCCATAAAGGAATTTTACTACATTGAATACATCAGCTACTCTTCCATCCGGCATGCTTATTTCGGATTTACCTTGCATAATTAGAGGATTTCATAAAACTCTTAAAAATCTTTTGGTAACTTGTAAACTTAATTTATAATGATAAAAGAGAATAGATAAAATTGCCATTTATCTCTGATCCAATATATTATTTCTTAATGCATAAATTGCCCTTATTAGCTCGGCATGACTCCACGCTAAAGGTGAAACTGATGGATAATTATTATTCTCGTCGATTTGCTCTGGTATAACACCCGTAGATAAAGATTTTGACAAAACCCAATCTATCTTCTCCTTAGCTTTTTCTTTATCGCCAATTAGCGAATAAACTTCAGATAACCATAATGTAGATATAAACCAAATATTTGGATTATTACCTCCTCTCAAATATTGATCACCCTCATATCTAGCTAATCCCCCTCTAATACCTAACGTCTCTACAACAGTCTCTAAATTTTTTACAAAACGAGAATTATCAATTGGAATTACATTGAATATTGGCGCCAATAACGTACTCGAGTCAACAGTCTTATCTATCTTATAAACTTGACTTTCCCTTATGTATATTGTTCTTGCATAATGATCACTAACCCAAAATAAATCTAACGCGCTACGCATCTGATCTGCAACGCTTTCATATTTCTGTGCTAAATCATCTTCTCCAAAATATCTTGCAAAATTCGCTGCAGCTCTTAATCCTGCAATTACAGTTATTGTAGTATAAAAGTGAATACCAATCCTCTCTTCCCATAGATCGAATGAGAGAAGTGGAAGACCAGTTACCTTTTCCCTGTAATTTACTAAGAAATCAGCTATTCCCTTCACCATAGGCCTATAGTACGTCTTTATAAAATCAACATCTTTCCACCTTGAGAAATGAAACCATAAGGCATAAAGTACTAATGCAGTCTCATCTTCTTGAATAGGCAAATAGTCTAAAGTCCAAGGATGCCATGTGGAACCAAAATGTCCATCAACAGTATATTTATGAAATAGAGCTCCGTTTATGGTGAAAAGCCTTCTAGTAAATTCAAAGAATTGTCTAGATCTATCAAAATAGCCCATTAGTTCAAGGGCTAAAATACAGAATACCGCATCCCTATGCCATACATAATTGTATGTATCCCTATTAAACTTCATAATATCAGTATCTAGTGAAGCTACTATGGCACCATTGTTCTGTATATGTGATTGCAAAATCAGTAAGCTTCTCTTTAAAATCGAATTGTACTCACCGTAATCACTTACTTTACTTAGCCATGCTCTCCAATAATCCTTAACCCTTTTGAATAATATCTGGGGTGTTCTCTTCCTCACGTAATCGTTCAATCCTCTAACTTCGTTATAATTTTTACCGGCTACCAGCCATATATAGAAATCCTCTCCATACAATTTGAAACTACTAGCAAAATCAACTGAACCTTGAGCAATTGGATTACCTGAAAGTTCACCATCTTCACAATCTTTCCATGTCCCTAAAAGTCCCTTATATTCCTTAATTCCCGTAGCATACTGGTAAAAGGGAATAGAAGATGAAAGCAAAAACCACCTAGAACCTTTATATTGTATCATGGACTCAGAGTAAGGATCAAAAAGTGCAGTATTACCGTCTGGTGTTCCTCCAACATGAAAATCAAATGCGGTAAAAACTCTGACATCCTTATCCTCTACGTTTTTTGCTGAAACTTTCCTTATCCAAATATCATAAGCCATATCTATTACATCTTCTAAATTAAAATCGATTCCCTCAAAGGAAAAAGATGAATATACCGCTAAAGTATCATCCGAATATCCGATCTTTGGATTTAAATTATCTAACCATGAGAACTTACCATTAACAAAAACACCAAACCTACCTCTATGTAAATTATTTGTAGTTGTTAATGGCCAGTATATCTCTCTAACTGTAAAATTATTGTCGTAGAGAACTGTTAATGAACCGTTTCCCAAAATCAAATATCTAGTCATATAATACATAATGTTAAATTCCCTTTTATTCTAACTCCTTTTAACATAAATCTAATAACTCCAGAATTAAAAAGAAACGTGCTCTGTCTATTTATATTTAGAAGGGATTTGAGATTAGATGATAATACTGGATTAATTAAGGCTTTAGGAAACTGCGAGAAAGTTATTCCAACTTTTATATTAGATCCCAGGCAAGTCGGTGATGAAAACCAGTACAAATCAGAGTTTGCCATAAATTTCATGATTAATTCCTTGAATGAGCTAAATGACGAGTTAGGAAAGAGAGGATCAAGACTTTATGTCTATTTCGGACTAGCTGAGGAAGTAATAAAGAGCTTACTTAAAGATGTTGATGCAGTATATCTAAATGAGGATTATACGCCCTTTAGTAAAATGAGGGACGAAAGGATTCGCAAATACTGCGAAGAAAGAGGAAAAGTTATGAAGTCTTTTGAGGATTACTTACTTACATCGAAAAATGATTTTAAGAACTATAAGAATTTCACAACATTCTATAATGCAGTAAAGAATAAACAAGTTAGGAAGCCCATTCAAAATAATTATACTAACTACTATAAAAATTCTTTAGGAGATGAATACGAATTACCACCTAGCCAAGGGGAAAGAGGAGGAAGAAAGGAGGGCTTAAAACTAATAGATAGAGCGAAGCAAATCGATTACAGTAGGAGAGATTTCGTGGCGGAGGACAATAGGACCTTCCTTTCACCTCATCTGAAATTTGGAACCTTATCCGTAAGAGAAGTTTATTATTCTCTAGTAGACAATCAAGCGATAATCAGGCAATTGTATTGGAGGGATTTCTATACCTTATTGGCCTACTATAATGAGAGGGTATTCTACGAGCCGTTAAGAAGGGAATATAGTTGCATCGAATGGGGAAACAATGAAAAATTACTTCAAGCATGGGTTCATGGAAAAACTGGATATCCCATAATAGATGCTGGAATGAGACAATTAAATCAAACTGGTGATATGCCAAATAGAGTTAGGATGCTTACAGCATTTTTCTTAGTTAAGGTTCTTCTAATTGATTGGAAAATTGGTGAGAGGTACTTCGCAAGTAAATTAATCGATTATGATCCTTCAGTAAATAATGGAAACTGGCAATGGATAGCATCAGTAGGCACTGATTATATATTTAGAGTTTTCGATCCTTGGAAGCAACAGATCACCTATGACCCTGAGGCTAAATATATAAAAAGGTGGGTAAAGGAGTTGGAAGACTATGATGCAAAGATTATACATAATGCGTATAAGTACACTCTTAAAAACTATCCTAATCCCATAGTAGATTGGAGAATAAGGATAAATTTGGCAAAGAGACTTTACGAGAGATGCAAGGATCAAAAATAAAATGAGTTTCTTTTTCGAATTTGTTACGATGTAAATATAATTCCTTCGTAAGAAATGCTTATTTATTAATAATTTTAACTTCTTATTGATGTCAGCAAAAACGTTAACCGAGAAAATTTTAAGTAGAGCTTCTGGAAAGGACGTTTCGCCGGGAGACGTTATAGAAGCTAAAGTTGACCTAGTAGCATTTCACGACCTAACTGGTTATCATGTAATTGAGGTAATGGAAAAGGCTAACATGATTAAAGTTTTCGATAAAAGCAAGTTAGTAATAGCGTTCGACCATCTAGCTCCACCTCCAGATGTAAGGAGTGCCGAAATTCAAGGCTATATAAGGAAATTCGTGAAATCGGAAGGTATTCCTAATTTTTATGACATAAATTACGGAATTTTACATGAGGTTATGATAGAGCAGTACGCGAATCCTGGACAAGTTATTTTAGCAGCGGATAGTCATACAACTACTTCCGGTGCTGTTGGAGCATTCGCTCAGGGTATGGGAGCTAGTGATATTGCAGCTGCTGTAATAACTGGTAAAACTTGGTTAGTAGTACCACAACCATTTAAAGTAGTTTTAGAAGGTAAACCCGCTAAATGGATAACTGGTAAGGATGTCGCATTAAAGTTACTGGGAGACTTCAAGGCAGATTACTTTAATGGAATGACGTTAGAGATATTTGTCAAGGATCCGTTAAGTTTTCCAATGGATTATAGGGCAACAGTATCAAATATGGGAATTGAAATGAATGCAGATGCCCTAATGTTCGTACCAGATCAAGAAACTAAGAGATACATAAAAGAGATGAGAGGATACGAACCAGAATTAGTTACACCAGATAACGGAGCTAAATATGTTGATGAGTACACTATTCAACTAGACAAAATGGAACCTCTAGTTGCAGCTCCTCATAGTGTAGATAACGTTAAGGTCGTAAATGAATTAGAGGGTACTCCAGTAGATCAAGTTTACATAGGTTCTTGTACTAATGGCAGGCTAAGTGATTTCGAGATAGCTGCCAAAATAATGAAGGGGAAGAAAGTTAAGAGTAGATGTATCGCAATTCCTGCATCTTATAGAATGTTTAAAGAGGCTTTAGAAAGAGGTTATATACAGACATTAGTTGATGCGGGATGTATTGTAACGTATGGAACTTGTGGACCTTGTTTGGGTGGTCACTTCGGTATAGCTGGCCCAGGTGAAAATATTGTATCCACAAGCTCTAGGAACTTCAAAGGAAGAATGGGAAGCAACGAGGCGAAAATTTACCTATCTGGTCCAGCCGTTGCAGCTATTAGTGCATTGGAAGGTAAAATTGCAGATCCTAGGGTGGTCTAAGTGATAATAGAGGGTCCAGTAATTAAGTTTGGCGATAAGATAGATACTGATATAATAATTCCAGCTAGGTACCTAAAGTACACTGATCCACAATATTTAGCACAACATGCCATGGAACCTTTAGATCCAGAGTTTTACAAGAAGGCATCAAAAGGTGTTGTGATAGTTGCTGGTAAGGTATTTGGAATGGGATCATCAAGAGAGCAAGCTGCCATAGCGCTAAAGGCTGCTGGAGTTAAGGCAGTAATTGCAGAGTCTTTTGCTAGAATATTCTATAGAAATGCAATAAATAATGGATTACCAGTTATAACGTTACCTAATTCAACGAGGGAGATTAATGAAAATGAGTACGTTAGAATTAACGTAGAGACTGGCGAGATCCTAGTTGGTAATAAGGTACTTAAGGGGAAGGGCATAACTGGAATGGCACTAGAAATTCTACAAGCTGGAGGAATAATGGAATATCTAAAGAAGATACAGACGGTTAATCGAAACTAAAAAGTTTATTTTTTAGTTTTTTAATACTATTAATGTGAAGTGGATTATTATCGGTTTGGTCTCTCTAATGCTTACATTCGTTGATTATAAGATTGGAATGGAGAGTGTTAGAGTCGTTTACGGATATACAGTATATCATCTTTTAACTACAATTCCTTTTAATATCATATATCTTTGTTTGATCTTTTTAACAGAGTTATTAATACTAAACTCCTTTATAAAAATAAGGAGGATATTCAATATTTTTCGCCGTAGGGATAAATCCCCAACTTAGGTTATAATAGGGAAAACTATCGAAAAGCTTTTAAGAATTTACAAGAAGAGAGAAAACGGTGAATCTGTTGGAAGAATCCTAGAGGCCATTGATATAGCATATGCTTATCCAAATGGATATTTAGTATTCGAAAACATTAACATGTATACTAAAGATAAGGAGCTTATAGCTATAGTAGGTCCGTCTGGGATTGGTAAATCAACACTTCTAAGAGTATTGGGAGGGTTTGTGAAACCACTTAAGGGGGAAATTAGGCTATTAGGAAAAAAGATAATTAATCCAACGCCAAAAATTGCACTAATACATCAATCAATAGCAACGTTTCCCTGGCTTACAGCATTGGAGAATGTTAAGCTAGGATTGAAATATAGAAAATTACCCAAAGAAGAAGAAGACAGACTAGCTAAACATATGCTAGAAGTAGTTGGGCTTCAGGGTTTCGAGGATTTCTATCCAAAGCAAATGAGCGGAGGAATGAGACAAAGAATAGCTATAGCTAGGGCTTTAGCTGCTAATCCATTAGTGCTTTTAATGGACGAACCGTTTTCACACTTGGATGAGTTAACTGCAGAAGGTTTAAGGCAAGAAGTACATTCAATGCTATTCAACGAGTCTACTACACTTCATAGTGTAGTCTTAGTATCCCATAATTTGAGTGAAGTAGTTGAATTGGCTGATAGAGTTTACGTTCTAAACGGAAGACCAGCTACAGTTAT
Source organism: Saccharolobus solfataricus (assembly GCF_900079115.1). Lineage (NCBI taxonomy): Archaea > Thermoproteati > Thermoproteota > Thermoprotei > Sulfolobales > Sulfolobaceae > Saccharolobus > Saccharolobus solfataricus. The sequence continues at coordinate 2,309,492 of NZ_LT549890.1, read as the reverse complement.
TGGAGAAGTAGAAATAAAACTGGAAAGGCCAAGGAATCCAAAGGATGAAAGCTTTCAAGAGTATTTAGATATACTCTATGCGCTCTTAACTCCAGTAAAGAAGGGAGGGAATAGTAATGAATGAGATAGTGATAATTCTTTTGGCTTCCCTAGCATCATTAGGTAGAGTTTTTCTTACAATAGGTTTATCAATAATTACTGGGTGGTTTCTAGGATATATAGCGATAAAAAATAAGGCGTTTGAGAACATTTACATTTCAGTTTTAGAAGTTTTCGAGTCAGTTCCAGTAATTTCGTTCTTTCCAGTTGTTTTAATATTCTTTGTATATAGGATTGGTGGATATCTTGGTATAGAATTGGCTGTAGATTTTCTAGTCTTCACTGCTGTAGTATGGAATATATGGATAGGAATATATCAAGCTTTTAAGACTGTTCCAAGTGATCTTTTAGAAGTAAGCGAAAACTATAGATTAGGCTTTTTAGGTAAAATGGCTAAGTTATATATCCCTTATTCGTGGCCTAGGATAGCTGCAAATCTTATACCAAGTTTCGCTGACGCATTCTTCTATATTACTGTTAGTGAGGTTTTCTCCATAGGCAGTTCTAGTTACCATGTATTTGGTATAGGCACAATAATTGCAGCGTTTACTGCGTCTCAAGAGTACAATCTAGCCTTAGAGGGATTAGGAGTTCTTGCAATTCTTATAACTATATTTACATATTTATTGAGAAGATTTGCCAACTATACAGTGTCTAAATACGGATTAGATACTGAAATAAAAGTGGCGAAAAGAGGTAGAATGCGAATAAGATATACTACCAGAATGTCAAACACAATAGCCCCTTTTGTTAAATTATCTAAATATGTAACTAGGATTGGAAGTAGAACTACAATCAGTGAAGAAGAGACTAGGAGGAATTTGCCTTGGAGATATTTGGGTATTGGAATCTCTGTATTTTTATTGGGATTATTGGTCTATGGTGCCTTCTCTACAATCTCCTCTGTGCCTAAATCAGTTTTGCTTTACTTAATCTCAAATACTCCTAATGTTCTTTTTAATCTTCTAATAGATTACGTAAGAGTACTTTTTATTGCAATTGTTAGTCTAGTATTCTCAATATTTCTAGGATATTTCATCGCAACTCATGAGAGGGTAGAAGGAATGTTGATACCTATAATACAAGCCTATGCATCTTTTCCAGCTCCAGCTTACTTTCCATTGCTTCTTATGGCTACTATAAGTTTTATTCATAGTGTATTTGGAAGTTGGACAAACGAGTTTTACGTAATACTTTTAGGTTTCATATCAACTTTCTATTACGTTTTCTATAGCTATTGGCTTGGAATAAAGAATATGCCTAACCAATACTGGGAGATTATGAAAAATTATAATTTCTCCTTCTGGCAGAAGCTAAGATATGTAATCGTACCTTCAACATTCCCATATATAATTGCTGGACTTTCCAGCACGATTAATAGCGCGTGGGGAGGATTGGCAATAGGGGAGTATTGGACAAATATCGTTAATGGTTATACATTGCAAGTCAGTCATGGTATAATGAAAAACATTGCAGTTGCTACTGCAAATGGAAATGTACCTCTCGCCGCTTGGGATTCATTAATCTTTGGAATAGTCGTAATAATTTACTCAATATTCTTCACAAGAAAGATGATGGATTTAGCAAGAGAGAAATATGTAGCGGAGGAAGGAATTTACTTAGCTTAAATCAGCGTTCGCGCATGTCCTCACTGATCAGTTCCCGGATTCGTCATCCTCACTAATTATAAAAGAGATTACATTAAAAATTTTGCTGAACAAATCTCCTTTACAGATAGCATAAATTACATACCATATGAAAATTAATTTAAAAAATCTAACTCTTACACGTATAAAGGGTTTTATAATGAAAAATTTTTAAAAAATCCACTAAGTTCAAATTCCTAATGTTAAAAACTTTTAAACCAGTCTAACCATATTAATATAACATGCCACCCTTTAATAAAGTGCTCGTAGCCAATAGAGGGGAAATTGCTATAAGAGTCATGAAAGCTGTAAAGGAAATGGGAATGAAGGCAGTTGGTGTATACTCCGATGCTGATAAATATGCCCTACACGTGAAATATGCAGATGAAGCCTATTGGATAGGACCTCCACCAGCTTTAGAAAGCTATTTGAATATCGAGAGAATAATTGATGCAGCAGAAAAAGCTCACGTAGATGCTATACATCCAGGTTACGGATTCCTTTCTGAAAATGCGTCTTTTGTAGAAGCAGTTGAAAAAGCTGGAATAACGTTCATAGGGCCTTCTGCTAGTGTAATGAATAAAATAAAGGATAAGTTAGAGGGAAAGATGATAGCCAAAAAGGCTGGCGTTCCCATATCGCCTGGACCTTTGACACCAGTCGACAACGTGAATGAAGCGTTAAAGATCGCTGAGGAGATAGGATATCCCATAATGCTAAAGGCTGCAGGAGGCGGAGCGGGGGTAGGTATTATAAAGGTTGATAATCCTAGCGAACTAGCTGAGGCCTTTGAAAGAAGCAAAAGACTAGCTTACTCAGCCTTCGGCAGGGCCGAAATCTACATAGAAAAAGCTGCTATAAAACCAAAACATATTGAAACGCAATTGATAGGAGATAAGTATGGAAATTATGTGGTAGCTTTTGAAAGAGAGTGCACGATTCAAAGAAGAAATCAAAAGTTAATTGAAGAAGCCCCTTCCCCATCCATTAAAGAAGAGGAAAGAAAAGAGATTATTGAGGCATCGATTAGATTTGGGAAAGAAATTAACTACTTTACTTTAGGTACCATGGAGTTTGTGTTCTCGCCAGTTACCCGTGAATTTTATTTCTTAGAATTAAATAAAAGAGTTCAAGTAGAGCATACAGTCACTGAATTCATAACTGGAATAGACTTAGTTAAATTACAGATAAGATTGGCATCTGGAGAATATTTACCTTTCTCTCAAGAGGATTTGAAAATAAGGGGACATGCAATACAGTTTAGAATTAACGCTGAGGATCCTTTAAACAATTTCACACCCCAATCTGGATACATAACCTATTATAGAGAACCAACTGGCCCTGGTGTGAGAGTAGATAGTGGTATAGAATCTGGCTCATGGGTTCCTCCTTATTATGATCCCCTTGTTTCTAAGCTGATTGTTTATGGACAAAATAGAGACTATGCAATTCAAGTCGGATTGAGGGCTTTAAACGATTATAAAATAGGAGGAGTTAAAACTACGATTCCATTGTATAAGTTGATCTTGCAAGATCCTGACTTTTGGGAAGGTAACTTTACTACTGCCTACATATCCGAGAAAATGGAGTACTTTACGACCAAATTAAAAGAAGAACAAGAGATGCAAATCGCAATGGCTATTTCCATTTTCAATAGGGGATTAATCAAGAGAAAGAAAACTGAACAAAAGGTGTTAACTAGTAAAAGTAATTGGAAAACTTATGGTATTATATCCCAATCCTCTCCCAAGGTGTTATGGTGATGAGGTTATTTAGAATTTATAGTGAATTAGGAGATACGTTTCTAGTATCTTATGATCAAATCGGTAATAATGTCGATAAAATAAAAATAGGAGATAATATTTACGAGGTAAAATATCTAGGGCCCGGCAATAGGGAAAACGAATATTTATTCGAAGTTAATGGTAAAAAATACTATGTCTACATGGAACAAGATGGCACTTTAATATTCAACAATCAAGATTTCTTAAGGTTAGATAAGGTAACTGAAATCCCGGTAAAAGGAGAAGAAAGGGTTGAAGAGATTATAAGGGGAAAAGAAGGAGAAATAGTATCGCCATTATTTGGAAGGGTAGTTAAAATAAGAGTAAAAGAAGGAGATGCAGTAAATAAGGGTCAACCTTTGTTATCAATCGAGGCAATGAAGGCAGAAACAGTTCTCTCATCGCCAATAGGTGGGATCGTGCAAAAAATTCTTGTCAAAGAAGGGCAAGGTGTAAAAAAGGGAGATATTTTAGTCGTTATAAAATAACCTTACAGTTATGAGGTGAGATAAATGTCTCTATATGAAAAACCTCCAATGGATAAATTAATAGAAGATCTGAAAATATTGAAGGAAAAAGCATATAAAGGCGGAGGAGAGGAGAGAGTAAACTTTCAGCATAGCAAAGGGAAACTAACAGCGAGGGAGAGGTTAAATCTATTATTCGACGAAGGAACATTCAATGAAATATTAACATTTGCCACTACTAGAGCAACAGAATTCGGGTTAGATAGGAATAAGTTTTACGGAGATGGAGTGATAGCTGGATGGGGAAAAGTAGATGGCAGACAAGTTTTCGCTTACGCTCAAGACTTTACGGTTCTCGGAGGAAGTCTAGGAGAAACACATGCAAACAAGATAGTTAGAGCTTATGAGCTAGCCCTAAAGGTTGGCGCTCCGGTAATAGGAATAAACGATTCCGGAGGTGCCAGAATACAAGAAGGCGCATTATCTCTAGAAGGATATGGTGCAGTGTTTAAGATGAACGTAATGGCGTCTGGAGTAATTCCCCAAATTACCATTATGGCAGGACCGGCAGCTGGAGGGGCTGTCTACTCGCCTGCTCTAACCGACTTCTTAATAATGATAAAAGGAGACGCGTATTACATGTTTGTAACCGGCCCAGAGATTACTAAAGTGTCAATAGGGGAAGAAGTTAGTTACCAAGATCTAGGTGGTGCAATAGTTCACGCAACCAAGTCTGGAGTAGTTCATTTTGTAGCTGAAAACGAACAAGATGCGATAAATATAGCTAAGAGGTTACTCTCCTATTTGCCTTCAAATAATATGGAAGAGCCCCCATATATTGATACTGGTGATCCCGCTGATAGAGAAGTACAAGGTGCAGAGTCAATAGTGCCTACTGACTCAGTAAAACCATTCGACATAAGAGACCTAATATATAATATAGTTGACAATAGCGAATTCTTGGAAGTTCACAAATTATGGGCACAAAATATTACTGTAGGGTTTGGAAGGATAAATGGAAACGTTGTGGGCATTATTGCTAATAATTCAGCATACTATGGAGGAGCAATAGATATTGATGCAGCGGATAAAGCTGCCAGATTTATCAGATTCTGTGATGCGTTCAACATACCGTTAATAAGTCTTGTAGATACGCCTGGTTATGTACCCGGAACAGATCAAGAATATAAAGGGATAATAAGACATGGTGCTAAAATGTTATACGCGTTTGCTGAGGCTACAGTACCAAAGATAACAGTTATTGTAAGAAGGTCTTATGGTGGTGCTCACATCGCAATGAGTATTAAAAGCTTAGGTGCTGACCTAGTTTATGCTTGGCCATCTGCAGAAATAGCCGTAACTGGCCCAGAAGGTGCAGTTAGAATATTATATAGGAGGGAAATACAAAATGCGCAAAATCCGGAAGAATTCTTAAAACAAAAAATAGCCGAGTACAAGAAATTATTCGCGAATCCTTACTGGGCAGCCGAGAAGGGTCTTATAGACGATGTTATTGAGCCTAAAGACACTAGAAAAGTAATATCTAGAGGATTAGAAATACTAAGAAATAAAAGAGAATTCAGATATCCTAAGAAACATGGAAATATACCTCTATAGCTCAAACCCTTTTTGTACATATTAACTCTTCACAATCTTTAAGTTGTACCTCTTGGCCTAAGGCTAAAAGAATTAATTTAAGCTTTTTTAATTTTTCACATTCGTCTCTCACAATAAATGTCTCCCCATTTTGCAGATTAATGAAATCTATTAAGTAATCTTGCAGCTTCTTGGACAACTTTTTCACCCAATTTTTGACCTAACAAGTTCTTTACCTTATCTGGATTCATTACGACATCGCCCAATTCTTTAATTCCATTATTATATAATAGTCTAGCCCTCTTCCTACCCACACCACTTATTTGAACTAATTCCAATAGCTCTTCCTTTATACCATCTCTCACTCTTAGGTTTAAAATCCTTAGTTTATCAGCGTGCTCATTTAACTTCAACTCTCTAGACAGATGATACGCACTATAAGTTAACCAGTCCATTGTTTCGACCATATTTCTCAAGTCGCCAGAACCTATGTTATATTTACTCAAGATTGTATCTTCGTCAACTTCATCCATCCAATCCTTCATTATTAACGCTACTTTTAATGCGTTTATGTAAAGTGAGTATTCATCTTCTTCATAAGGTTCCTCTATTAGTAATTCGCAGTCTAAGTCTTCTAGTAATTCAATTAGTTCTTCTTCCTCATTCCTACCTACTGATACTAATGGGCCATCTGGAGTAAATGCCAATAAATGGAGATAAGCTAATTCACATGAAGCCTTATGTCCCTCTAGACCTTTTCTTATAATATCTGCAGTAAACGGATTTATATATAGATCAGCTACTCTCTTTCCGAAATTAGTTAAGGCAAATGTATTACCTTCCTCTTTAATAAAGGAATGCTCTAATAACCACCTTATAGCTCTATCAAAATAAACGTCAACCAATTGCTTTGCAAGCAAAGATTCGTATGCGAAATTCTCCAACTGTTTTTCACTTAAATTACCTTCAGCAGAAAGGATGCCAAGTAAGAATGTATAAAATGCTCTTTCGCTACCTAATTTAGATTCGATAGGTTCAACATCAGATAGTACATATTTCTTAAATACTCTATCTACATCTTCTTTATCTCTCACTACAACTATTGATTCTCCGATCTGATCAAAGCCGGGTCTACCAGCTCTCCCGCTCATTTGCTTGTATTCCATTATTGGAATCTCGTCATAATACCCAGCTATCTTCTTATTAAACCTGTAAATATCTCCTATTATTACTGTTCTAGCTGGCAAATTTACACCAGCAGCCAAGGTTGGAGTTGCTACAATAACCTTTATCTTTCTCTGCCTAAATCCTTCCTCTATTAAATCCCTTAATGCCTTTGATAATCCAGCATGATGATACGCTACTCCTTTACTTATTAGAGATTTTAGTAGCTCTTTTTCATCACTCCCACCTTCCTCAATATCATCTAATTGCTTTAAAATTTCAGATAAGGCATTCTCATCTAAACTTACAAAGTTCATGTAATTCGCTATCTTCAAAGCTGTACTCTCAGCCATTTTCCTAGAATTCCTAAAAACTAAAACTTGGCCATTTTTGCTTAGACTATCCAGAGTATATGCTATTATGGCATCATCTCCATGAACTTTCTTGGTAGTATTGTCTTTGAAAATTACGTTATATTCTTTCTTCTTCCTTTCAGGATATATGACGCCCTCTATGAGTGGAACCGGTCTCCAATTCGTTGCAACTGGCTCTGCTCCTAACCATTTGGCTATTTGCTTATAGTTACTTATTGTAGCACTTAGCGCTAATAGATTCCTCCTTTTAGCCCTTATTGTTACGCTCTCAACCACTGGACCCCTTTCGGGGTCATTTAGATAATGCAGTTCATCCAATACGAAATAATTAACCTCATTAAGCCACTCTGGCCTATGACGCCATAGGGAATCTAACTTCTCGTAAGTGGTAATTATAATATCATAATTCTTCAGCCAAGCATCGTCTGTATCATAGTCACCCGAGGTCATAGCTACTTTGAAACCTATTAATTCCCAATCCTTAAATGTTAAATACTTTTCATTTGTGAGCGCCCTAAGTGGGGTCACATATATTGCCTTTCCTCCGTTTTTTAGAAGAAACGAAATTATTCCCATCTCGGCTATTAGTGTCTTCCCGGAGCCGGTGGGTGAAGTTAGTAATAGTCTATTACCCTCTAATAGTCCTTTTTTTACTGCTTCAGTTTGAGGGGGGTTAAGCTTTTTTATACCTCTCTTTTTTATTATCTCAATAACATTACTAGGTAATTTTAAGTCCTCTATCGGCATCCACTCTAATTCTAAACTCATAAGCTCATTTAATTTATAGTAAAAGGTTTTTAAGCACTATCACTCTGCTTTCCGTAAACAAATACGTTGAAAATTTTTCAGTGTAGCAGTTGCAGTTATATAAGTATGGTATTGTAAAACAAAACAAAATGTTTATGTACTTATATCATATATTATTTATGATTCACATGACGACTTTGAAAAAGGTGGACGAACAGACATTTGAGCTAGAAATTACTGGGACCGTGACGATATCTTTTAAATTGGAGGACGAATTTATAAGAAAAGTAGATAATATTGCAAGGAACTTAGGGTATGCCAACAGAAGCGATTTTATAAGAGATGCCATAATCTATTATTTAGGGTATCTGAAAAGAAATGGCAATAACAATAATAATTTCGACACAGACCGTTATTGAATACATATTGTTTATTGTCGGACTAGTATCATGTTACGTGATAGGAGCCAACAATAACGCGACATCACTAGGTATATTGTTTGCTACTAATGCCGTAAAGAAAAGATATGCTTACATTTTGAATATGATTTCTATCTTTGTGGGTGTAGTGTTAGGCAGTTTAACCATGTTACATAGTGTTTATGGGGTAGTTTATGGAAATAGTTTGTACGTCATAATAGCTATTTTAACTTCACTATCATCATCGATAATAACCTTTTATTATTTAAATAAATCCGGTATTCCTTCCTCTTTAAGTCAAACGTTCTATCCTTCAATTGCTATACTAACCTTAATATCACATGGGTTTGTAAAGTTAGATTGGGTAAAATTATGGGTGATAGTAAGCTCGTGGATCATCTCACCAATAATTGCGATTGGATTTTCCCTTCTATTTTATTTAATGCTAAATAAGGTTGTAAGTGGTGAAATTCGTATTATAAAACAGATCGCTATATACAGAAATCTTATACTATTCTCATCAGCCTTCACCTCATTTATCGTGGGAGCCAATGCGATAGGCATAATAGTATCTGCCTCGTTAGTAACAGCCCCAGCATATTTTGTAATACCCCTTTACGGATTAGCTGCAGCGTTAGGAGTTTTAACTAGTCAACGAATAGCAATAAGGGTAGGATTTCGTATAACTAAATTGGGATATTTGGGTGCATCCTCAGCGTTAATAGGAAGTAATGTTATAAATGAAATTTTCACGATTCTAGGAATACCACTATCAATTACCCAAACTATAGTGGGTGGTATAATAGGGCTTAGTTTTAGAAGCTTTACATCAGATGTTAAAAAACAAGTGATGCAAATATTCAGAAGTTGGTCTACATCCCCAATTTTTGCCATAGTACTCTCATTAGCAATCTTCGGAGTAATAAAGAGTATATTAGGACTTTAAGGTAGCGTAAAATATCTCAACACTTAATGTAGCATCTTCTAATGAGTCTAATATATCGTCTATGAATATGATTACGTCTTTCATTTGTAATATACTTATAATGTCTATCTGCTTCTCTATCTCATAAAGTCTCTGCAGAAGAGTGTCTTTGATATCATCTCCTTCTCTCTCCATTGCTTGTATTTCCCTACTTAGTTTCAATGAAACTTCAACATCTGATCCTAGATGTCTAGTTAATTCATGAATCTTGAACGAGGCCTCATTTACTAATGCTAGATACGTAATTAGCATATCTGAGAGGATTGTTATACATTTAGCATCGACTTTCCTAGACCCCAGAGCCCTAGCAGCATCCTTTACAGAGCTTAAAGTGTTAAAAAGAGCTTGAGCCAACATTACCATTGATTCCTTAAAATCAGGTAAAAATGCTTCTCCATAAAGAGTTGAAAGTATCTCCTCACGTAGCATTCCAGCCCTTTCGTGAATAGATTTAATTTTAATTAAATCTGCAGGAACTTGGTCATATTCCCCCTTTCTTACATGATCAACTTCATTTTGCAAAATCTTGACTGCCTCACCAATTAGTTCAGCAGTAAAGGTAATTCTCTCGAATATCTCTTCCTCCTTATTATTTAGCTTTAATTTAAACATTCTAAGAGAATATTGTAAGCAACTATATTTAAGTACTTTTCTACTTATACAGTTGCCCATTTAACTTTAAGGACATTCTTATGCTCGTTTCATATTCCTTCCATAGCTATTTCTTAATACCTTTAGAAAGTTCCATTAACCTCCTTAAAGCTAGTCTTTTATCACTCTCCTCAAGTTTAGCCCTAGTTATAAAATCTTCTAAAGTAAATATCACCTCCCAAGCTACTTTCCTATTAACTGGATACGGTATTCCGTCTTTACCGCCAATAGCAAATGCATACTTAAATGGATCGTAAGGATAATTCACAGGGTCTTTATAGGATGGTGGCTCATTATATATTAGATCTGCTACTAAGTACAGTGCTCTGGCTGTGGAGGGACCTAAACCGCTAACTAGTGCTTCCTCAAATGTAAGTGGGTTAACCTCATATATTTCCCTAAGTACTTGCTTGATTCTATTAACATCCACAGGTTTCATATAAATTAATCTTGCCCCTTTAGATACAAATGCTATTGATCCACCTTTTATCCACAAATCTAAAGTTGTTTGACCCTTAAGCATAGCCATTGCTTGAGTATATAAAGAGACTATCTTGTTAGGATTCTCTCTTAACAAATCTAATATTAACTTCCTTGTCTTATCCTTTTCTTTATCTATTACGTTAACTGCAATATCAGTCTTAATACCGGATATAGCAGAATGAGGTTCTACTATAAAATTTTCAGTTTCTTTCCAATGGTATCTCCTAGCGAACTTCGTTTCTAAATTCATACCTTGCTGGATTATACTCCACCTTCCGTCTTCAGTTACAAGCATTGAGTGGTGGTAGAGTTGATGGCCATCTTGAACCAAGGTAGAATCGACTTTTGCTACTATTTTACTTATATTTTTAATCTTATTCCTATCAATATCAAAGACTAATGCGTCAACTTCTTCCGGAACTTTTAGAGCGTTTTTACCCTTACCTCCCAGCACAGCAAAGCCATGAGCCTTAGGGTTTACAATATCCTTCAAAATACCTAGCGTTACTGTGGTGGAGCCAGAAGAATCCCAATCCATTCCAATTATGTTATTGAAAGCTTGAAACCACAAGGGATTTGAAAACCTCTCTACCACTTTTTGAGGGCCTAATTCAAGAACCATAATTTCCACTATAGCCTTAGACAATCTTTTCATAATGGGAACTAACCATGGAGGAACGTGTCCAGTGTGAAGTGGTAAATCCGCAATTCCCTCTACTTCCACATTTTATAAGTTTTGAACAGAAAGTATATATGTGCTTATCATATCAACCTCTGACATACACTCACCTAGGTATTTAACCGAATTTTTCTTAGCTGTACGAGAGCTTGGGAACATTAAAGCTGATTTAGCACTATTAGCCGGGGATCTAGTTGAGAGAGGTGAATATGTGCATTTTACTCCAGTATATAACGCCTTAAAAAATAGGGTGAGGCAAATAGTCTCAATTTTTGGTAATGAAGATTTTATAGAAAATAGGAGATATTATAGAGAAAATTATGGCGATATAATCTGGTTAGAAGATAGTAAGGTTGAAACTGAGATTGACAATAAAAAAATTATAATAATTGGTAGTGAGGGAGTTCTAGAAAAGCCAACAGTGTGGCAAGTGAGTAACGGAATAACTGAGGACTTTTACATGAAGAGGTTAGAGAAAATTACCGAGATGACTTGCAACTCTAAAGCAGATATTAAAATCCTTTTAACTCATTACGCTACTACCTTTCAAACAGTATTTGGTGAAAGAAAGAGTGTATATCCACATTTGGGATATAGAGTATTAGAGGAGTTATCAACAAAGGGAAAAGATTGTTTACCTAATATAGCGATCCATGGTCATGCGCATTACGCAAAAAGGACACTATCAGTAGTGAAAAACGTTAGGGTATATAATGTCGCATTACCAGCTAATAGGAAAATTATAACCATACATACTCTTTAATATGGCGAAGGAGTGCTACTCTTCTTACTCTCTTGATACCCCACAAAACCGACTTCTGCTATAGTATTCTGAACTACTTTAGTAACCCAATTTAGCATAGGACCTTTTATCCCAATCCTATTTAAAAACCTATATATTATGGGAACTTTTAGCTGTGCCCCGGCGGCTAAGGGATGCCCTCCTCCACCTAACTTGACAGCAAATTGCCTAACATCAATTTCCTTACTTCTAAAGGAAATACTTTTTCCATTTGCTGATGCGAAGACAGAAGCGTTAGTTCTAGTCATCAAAAACTGGGAAGCATAACTTATATCAGGAGGCCCTTTCCACCTTACTGCCACGACAACCTTATGACCATTAATTTGTATTAACTTGTAACTCTTCATTACTTTTTTATATCCCTCTAACTCCTTAGACACAACATCCTCTAGCGTCTTATCAAAAGTGTTGTTCCACAATATTCCATTATAAAACATTTTTATCAGTTCATTTTTCCATGAGTAGTCCTTGTTATTCTCAACTATTCTTCTGAGTTTCTCCCCCATAGGATCGTCGTGAAGCCATATATCAACTGAACAATCCGCTGAAGATAACTTTCTGGAAAACTCGTCGTTAGGGTTTTTATACTTATATATAACCCCTGCACCGCATGTCGAGGTATCATGATATACTGAAACGCCTATTTTTCTTAATTCCTCTTTCCATTCATCCTTCCAAACGTGATGATCGAACCACTCTACGTTGGCACCTTGATCGATCAGTTTTTTTAAATTCTTTACAATTTCATTGAACGTACTAGCGTTTATTCCCAAGTCTGCGATCATGATATTATATACTCCTCTAAGCTCCAATGAGGCTAGAAGTGAGTGTAATTTGTTTGGCTCTGTGAAAAACACGTTTTTAGGTAACGCCTTAACTGCCCTAGCATAAACGGCTGCAGACGCTGTTCCATCAAAATCGTTATGTACTATGGCATAGTATTCCAATTTATTACCTACCTCTCAAATTTAATACCGTCTGCAGTAGTTATTATTCCCTTGTATAAAAAGTCTACTTGCCTTAATGCAGCATAATAATCAAACTCAGTTATTGCTGATATTGAATCCTTTGGCATAATTACATTATACCACCTTAAAGCAGCACTACCCGCAGTATGTAATACACAAATATTCGCTACAGTGCCCGTAATTACTGTATTTTTAATATTTTTGACTCTAAGAATATAATCTAATGAAGATTCGAAGAATGCATCATATCTATACTTCTTTATTATGAAATCTTCCTTTTCTGGAGCTAGTTCGTTAATTATTTCTGCACCCCAGGTTCCCGCTAATGCGTGTTCCCCCCATATTTTGAATTCTGGGTCATCTTTCATATGCCAATCTTGTGTGTATATTACCAAAGCATTAGAACTTCTAGCCTTTTCAATTAATCTCTTTATATATGGTATAGTAGCCTCCGCAGTAGGGACTGACAGTTTACCGTTTTTTCTTACGAAATCATTTTGCATATCTACAATTATCAATGCGGTATTGGTGGGATCTAATACTATCTCTTTATGTTCTGGGATAGTTGGTACTTCAATTTTCATAATTAAATTTACCATATACACACTTTTATTCCTTTTTTATCTTCTTAGTTAGCATGTCGGCTATTTTCAGAACTTTAGGATATCCTCTCTTACCTAATTCTATGCAATCTTGCAAATCCACCCCATTGCCCGGACTATAAAAATATCTCCCAAATTTAACCCCAACTTTCTCCCCATTAAGATAAACATAAGTAATTTCGTTCTCATTAACTAGCTCCCCAGTAAGTCTAGATTTTGCTACCCCAATTGTTGGGAAATCTAGAAGAACACCTATAACTGCAGCAATTCCACTTTTCCTAGGATGAGCTATTCCGTGACCATCAACCAAAAGAAGTTGACATTCTAATCCTTCTATTGCTTTTATCATTAACGGAGCTTCTCTCATGAAAAGGAAACCTGGAATATATGGAAAGTTCACTTCGCCAACATAAGATTTATAATTATACTCCTCACTTCTAATATCCATACTTACACCGACTGAGAATCCTAGATTACCCTTATATGCGACATCTACTGCACAAATCTTCTTAACATTTTCAACGCCATAATGAGTTATTTTAACGTTTTTAGATATAAGGTATTGGAATTTCTCTAAGAATTCGAGAAAATGCTTTTCAACCAATATTTTCTCCTCCCCTCTACACGTAATAAGAACATCTCTTGCTCATACGTTTGCACAGCACCAGGTCTCACCAGTCTAACTTCATTAATAGCGGACTCTGCATCTAAGCCTTCGGTTAAAATTAGATAACTAGCTAAAATTGTACCAGTTCTTCCTATCCCACCAACGCAATGAACTAAATTACCTTCTTTTACACTTAATAGCCATCTCATTATGGTAAGAAATTGAGAATCTGAGGGAACTCCACCATCTGGAATCGGGACGTGCAAAGGTTGGAGTTCATTTTTCTTGAGAACGGTTAGATAATATTCCTTATCACCCCAACCCTCTTCAATTTCCCAATCCTCTGGTAAGACCAGTACTCTTTTTACTCCTTCTTTCCTCCATTCTAAAATTTCGTTCTCGATATAAGGTAGTCCAGAACCCCCTATAATTCTCTTTCTAACCCAATACACAACTCATCACTTCCATATCAGAAGATCCGCTGAGCGTCACAGATCATTTTAAAATTCTCAAAATCGATATTTAAAATTATGGTAAGCCGACTATCTACTGGAATACCAGAATTTGATAAGTTAGTACAAGGCGGAATCCCTCAAGGATTTTTCATAGCGTTAACTGGAGAACCAGGGACCGGAAAGACTATATTTTCACTTCACTTCATTGCTAAGGGATTAAAGGAGGGAGACCCTTGTATATACGTTACAACTGAGGAAAGTAGAGATTCAATAATAAGGCAAGCCAAACAGTTTAATTGGGATTTTGAGGAGTATATAGAGAAGAAATTGATAATAATAGATGCGTTAATGAGGGAAAAAGAGGATCAGTGGGCCTTAGTGAACTTAACTCCAGAGGAGCTAATAAATAAGGTAATTGAGGCTAAGCAGAAGTTAGGTTATGGTAAGTCTAGATTAGTAATTGATTCCGTAAGTGCGTTATTTTTGGACAAACCTGCAATGGCGAGGAAAATAAGTTATTATCTTAAGAGGGTCCTAAACAAATGGAATTTCACAATATATGCAACTTCACAGTACGCAATAACCACATCCCAAGCATTTGGATTTGGGGTTGAGCATGTTGCAGATGGAATTATCAGATTTAGAAGAATGGTAAAGAATGGAGAACTTCATAGGTATATATTAATTGAAAAGATGAGACAAACTGACCATGATAAGCACGTGTGGGAAATAGATATCGTTAATGGTAAGGGAATAGTTCTGAAGGGAAGATTAGAGGAAAGAAGAGAAGATTACACTCTACCAGAAAAGGTAAAGAGACAGATAGTTGAGAGTGGTAAGAAGGCTGAAGAAGAGTTAAAGTGAATCTATTTTCTACATACTCCTAAGAAGTTCTTGAAGACTTCTATTCCCCTTTCCGTATGTTTAACTTCAGGGTGAAATTGAACACCAAATATTGAATTGCTTGAGTTCACCATTGCTTGAACTCTAGCATTTGCACTACTCGCTAGTACTCTAAATCCGCTAGGCGGTTCCACTACCTCATCATTGTGACTTTCCCAAACGTTTAATTGCTGTGAGAAACCTTTTAGAATAGTATCCTCATCAAATATATTTATTCTGGTAAGCCCGTATTCTGGATTTAGGGCCCTTCTTACGATTCCACCCAATACATAGGCAATTAGCTGATGACCTAAACATATACCTAACATTGGAACTTTCAGTTCCCTTATATAAAGAGGAGAATTTCCCATTTTGTGAATTTCCTCTGATACAGAATATGGACCCCCACTAAATATAACACAGTCAAATTTCCTTAGCTCCTCTACTGGCTTATGTGGTGGAACTACCTCAATCTCTGCTCCTAAATACTTTACATTTTTAAGAATTAGGTGATTGTATTGTCCACCATAATACACTAAACCTACTTTCACACTAAAATCTAAGTTTTGGGATATTTAAAAAATATTGATCAGACTTTTGGTGACATCACGTCTCAGAGCCGTCACCAGACATCATTTCAATAATAGATTCTCATACTCCTTTACAAACTTTACACTCCTCTTAACATCCGAGAATAGTTTTGAAGCCTCTAATACATCTTCAACCTTTATAACGCTCCTATTATTTCTTTGGGCAATTACAAGAGATGGTTCTAGTAGTTGAACAGAGTATCTCAGACTATTTTCTACACCTATTTTAGTTAATTCCTCTAAAGCTTGAGGATCTAATTCAATTTCTAATTCATCGGCTCTAATCTTAATTATCTCTTTAATTTCATCAGCATTATAAGGTCTAGTCGGTATTATCAATAATCTGTCTAATAGGTCAAGAGGAATCCCATGAGGCGATTCTATATCAGTACCTCTAATTTTAGTTATGCCCCTATTGGTTGCTAAGATTAGTATTGGAGCTAGTTCAGACTCTAGAGCCCTAGTTAGGAATGAGAACGCTTCTAAATCGAGCGTATGAGCGTCGTCAATAAATAGGACTCCAACTACCAATTCCGCCCTACCTTGATTAATCCAATCCTTAACTAGTCTATCAACTTCTTTTCTGACGTCCTCGTTTATTTCTCTTTCAGTAAAGAACGAGAAAATAGCCGTAACAGCTAGATTTCTAGCTGCTAAATTCAAATCTAAATCGTTTAAGGTTAGCGTAGTGGTTATTTCCTTTTCTTTTCGCACAGGTCCAGTAGGCATCTCTAGCACTTTCGTGGTCTCTATATCATAGGTTTTGGCACCCTCAAAACCTTTAGCCTTTCCTTCAACTATGACCTGTCCAGTTTGAGCATCAATCATGATAACATCGCCCTTCTTAACGCCTAAGGATACTAGTTGTTGAGCTATTTCCTCACCTACTGATAATGTCCTTTCATCATCTTTAGTAGTCAAAGTTATTTGAGCCTCAACTGGAGCCTGAGAATAGGGATTTAGTCTACTTCTGGCAACCTTAATCTTCCTATCTTTCACGACACCTTCGTACACTAGCCTTTTTTCTCTAATTCTCACACCGATTGATTTCCTTATTAATTGAGTTAATATTTCAGTTTTCTTAAGTTCTGTAGAGTATATTTCAGAAGCATTAATTGCAGTAAATGGAGTATCCTCACCTAATTCCCTGGCAATTGCTACAGCTAATGCGGTTTTTCCGGTTCCCGGAGGGCCAACAAATAGTATCCCTTTTCCGGACATCTTTCCTTGTTTTATTAGTTGTACAACAACCCCTGCTGCCTCTCTGGCCTCAGCTTGGCCAACCAGCCCATCTGCAATAAATTTCGCTTTCCCATTACTATCCAAGCCTAAACCTTTAATATGGCTATGAATACTCGCTTTTTCACGTATAGGTTTCTTTAACTCACGTATCTCCGACATCTCACAGTAATAATATATAATAAAGTTTTTGAGATTAACTCTAAATCTGTGAGGTTTTATATTATGACACAACTTGTCTGTGAGAGAACAAGAGTTTTGATTGCACGTTAAATCACCAGAATAATGTAAGCTTTATTAATATAACATTATGTAAAGATAACATGTGATGAAGACCTTTGGGACTGATAAAGTGATTGAGTGGCGGCTGTCTGACATGGGTGATTTTAATTGATACATCTGGCAGTGGGAAGATTTAACATTGATATCATAGTAAAATTGGATTCTATTCCACCCATAGACTCTAGCCATATGACCGATGTTCTTGAAATCATGCCTGGAGGAGCTGCAACAAACTACGCAGTAGCAGTGACCAAATTAGGTCACTCGGCCAAACTATTAGCAAAGGTTGGGAAAAGTGAAGTAGTTAGAAGTTTAATGGAGAAGGTAGTAGAATTAGGAGTAGGATTAGAGTACGTAGAAGAACTAAATGAGAAACCTAGCGCCACATTAATCTTCTTAAGAAATGATGGAACGCTATCTATGGTAAGAAGACTTGGTGCATCAATATTACTAACAAGAGAGGATGTTAAAAGGCGTTTTGGACTGTTTGACGTTATTCACTTCGCCTCAGTATCGCCAAACGTCGTTGTGAGAGACCCTTATGCAAAACTAGTAAGTTACGATCCTGGTCCGCAGGCTAAAAATATAGAGTCAGTTGACGTAGATATCCTATATGTTAATGAAAAAGAATATGAAATGATCGAAGATAAGAACATAAGAGCCAGATTTATAGTGATTAAAATGGGCAAGAAAGGGGCAAAGATAATTACCGAGACTGAAGAATGTTCGGTTGAACCAATACAAGTAGAGAAGATAGTTGATACTACCGGAGCTGGAGATACCTTTGATGCTGCATTTAATGTGACATACTCTGAAGATAAGGATATTGTGAAAAGTCTACAAGTTGCTAGTGTTGCATCAGGTCTTAAGGTCTCAAGAATAGGAGGAATTTCTTCACCAACATTAGAAGAGGTAAGAGAGTATTTAAGGAAGAAGAAACCAAATGTTATATGTAAATGATTGTTCTTTTCGTTGATTTTGACTACTTTTACGCTCAAGTTGAAGAAGTTTTAAATCCGTCTTTGAAAGGAAAACCAGTTGTTGTTTGTGTATTTTCAGGGAGATTTGAGGATAGCGGTGCTGTGGCTACTGCAAACTATGAAGCTAGAAAATTTGGAGTAAAAGCTGGAATACCAATCGTTGAGGCTAAGAAAATATTACCTAATGCAGTTTACTTACCCATGAGAAAGGAAGTATATCAGCAAGTTTCCAGTAGAATAATGAACTTACTAAGAGAATACTCCGAGAAGATCGAGATTGCAAGTATAGATGAGGCTTATCTTGATATCTCAGACAAAGTCAGAGATTATAGAGAGGCATATAATCTAGGTTTGGAGATTAAGAACAAAATACTTGAAAAAGAGAAAATTACAGTTACTGTAGGGATTTCCAAGAATAAGGTATTTGCGAAAATTGCTGCTGATATGGCAAAGCCAAATGGAATAAAAGTTATTGATGATGAAGAAGTTAAAAGATTAATAAGAGAGCTAGATATAGCGGATGTACCCGGAATAGGTAATATAACTGCGGAGAAACTAAAGAAGTTAGGTATTAACAAGCTAGTTGATACGTTAAGCATTGAATTTGATAAACTAAAGGGAATGATAGGCGAAGCTAAGGCTAAATATTTGATCTCTCTAGCTAGAGACGAGTATAACGAGCCTATAAGAACTAGAGTACGAAAGAGTATTGGGAGAATTGTAACGATGAAGAGAAATAGCAGGAATCTGGAGGAAATAAAACCGTATTTATTTAGAGCAATAGAAGAATCATATTATAAGTTAGATAAGAGGATTCCTAAAGCTATTCACGTAGTCGCAGTAACGGAGGATTTAGATATCGTAAGTAGAGGAAGAACGTTCCCTCATGGAATAAGTAAGGAAACTGCATATAGTGAATCAGTAAAATTATTACAGAAGATATTGGAAGAGGATGAGAGAAAGATAAGAAGAATCGGAGTAAGGTTCAGTAAATTTATTGAAGCAATAGGATTAGACAAGTTCTTCGATACTTAAATTTACTAAACCCCTCAACTTTCCTATATCTATTTCCTTATGAACTGATAAATAGTTGTAAAGTCCCCTTATTCCCCTTTTAGAAACGTCGGGTTTTTCAACTATTTCGATATCAAAATATAATGGAACCTTAAACATTCTAGCTACTCTATCTAGCTTCAATACACTATTTATTTTTCTGAAATCATCCTCTACACCTATAGCATCCACAAATGTCTTTTTACCTTTTATAAAATTTACTTGATCTTGTCTTATTATTCCATACTTATCCACTACCACAACCAACCTAGCTTGTCTTCCTCCTTCTACGTCTTCATAAAAATTTAGGCACTCCACATAATACTCGTTCTCTGCTAGAGGAATTACCGCTAGCTCCTCTTCTCCAATAACTCTTACAAGAGACTTTAATTTGATCTTCAAGATAATTCACCTAATGATTGAAATAGATGGTTCATTTGGCGAAGGTGGAGGACAAATTCTGAGAACGTCTCTAACGCTCTCTGTCATAACCGGTAAACCCTTTAGAATATTTAATATAAGGGCTAATAGACCTAATCCTGGATTACAGAGGCAACATCTGTGGGCAGTAAGGGCGATGAAAATGATATCGAATGCGGAAACTAAAGGAGATGAAGTAGGATCTAAAGAACTAACATTTATCCCCCATGAAATCAAGGGAAATTCTATTATAGACATAGACATTGGAACAGCGGGCAGTGTAACTCTAATAATGCAAACTATGATACCAGCCATAATTAACAAGAATATGAGAATTAAAATAAAAGGTGGTACTGACGTTCCAAAATCCCCCACCATAGATTACATTAGACTAGTGTATCTGGAAATCTTAAGGAAAATAGGGATTGAGTCGAAGGTAAATTTGATAAAAAGAGGTCACTATCCAGAAGGTGGAGGAGAGGTGATAATTGAAAATGTAAATGGAAACCCATCCGACTTTAGTTTACTAGAGCTAGGTAAATTGATAATGATCAAGGGAATTTCACATGTCTCATCCTTACCTTCACATATTGCCGAAAGACAAAAGGACTCAGCAAAAGCGATCCTTTCTAAACTTGGGGTGCAGATAGAAATAGAAACTGACGTAAGACAAGGTGAAGTAAGTAAAGGTAGCGGTATTGCATTGGCAGCCATAGGGGAGAAGAGTATTATAGGCGCTGATTCGCTGGGTGAAAGAGGTAAAAGAGCTGAGATAGTTGGAGAAGAGGCTGCAAGGAAACTTATCGACAATCTCAATACCAAAGCTGCTGTGGATGTGCATATGAGCGATATGCTCATGATATTCACATCGCTCTTTGGTGGGGAGTACATCGGTGCTGAACTAACGTCCCACGCATATACGAATATGGAAATAATAAGAAAGTTTTTAGATGTTAAAATTGAGATTAGCGGTAAGAGACCATTTAGATTTAAAGCTAAAATCTTTTAAAGGAACTACGTTACTTGATTATGGGGGGACTCCTATGGAGTTCCCTAAAGCTGTAATAAAAAGACCTAATTATCATTTCGAATACCCGCACAAGAGAAAATACAAGAGAATAGGAAGGGGATTTAGTGTAGGAGAACTAGAAAAAGCTGGATTAAATATAAATAAGGCAAGGAAGCTAGGAATATTCGTGGATATAAGAAGGAAGTCAGTTCATGAAGAAAATGTGGAAACGCTTAAGAAGTTTTCAGAACAGCTTTCAAACCAAAAACCTTAAGGAGGTACTATTACTGCACGACCTATCACTCTACCATCTCTTAAATCCCTAATCGCCTTGTTAATATCCCTTAATTTATACGTATTTACTATAGGTCTAATTTTTCCCTCATTATATAGTTTGTAAACACTTATCAAATCATCAAAGCTACCGTATAATATACCCCTTACTTTTAACCCCTTTAACACTAGTAATTGTTCCGGTACAGTTATAGTACCACCAAATTCCCCAATAATTCTTAACTCCCCTTCCCTATTTAGCAACCACATGGAATCAGACAGTGTATAATCGCTGCCCACATAATCTATAATGTAATCAAACTTGGATTCTTTAACCTCACTCGCTATCGTACTATCATACTTTATATTAATCACCTCATCAGCTCCTAGTTCTTTAGCTTTTTCAAGCTTATTTTTATTATGCCCAATAACAGTAACTCTAGCTCCTTTTAGTTTCAAAATTTGTAGTGCTAATAATGCGACAGCCCCAGTTCCTATAATCAATACACTATCTTCATTGGTTATACCCTTGGCTGAACTATAAGCTGTGATTCCAGCGTCTGCTAGAGGTGCCAGTTTAACGGGCTCACCATCTACTCTTAAGAGGATATTATCAGAAGGAACACTTACATATTCCGCGAAACCACCGTTAATATTAAGCCCAATAATTTTCACTTTTTCGCAGTATTGATACTTTTTTGATGCACAATACTTACATTTTCCGCAACCAATACTATTATAAACTAATACCTTATCTCCCTCTTTAAATGTACCATTACCTTTGACGACTTCACCAACTATCTCATGCCCTAATATCTTCGGCAATTCCACCTTAATTTCGTATCTCCAATCGCCATTTATGACATGTAAGTCTCCATGACAAAGTCCAGTGGCTAGAACTTTTAGAACAATTCCGTTAGAAGGTTCTCTTACGTCTTCAAGACTTAGCTCCTCACCGAAATTTTTCAGAATAGCACCTAGCATTTACCATCCTGCCTTTAGATAGTAGTCTCTTTCCCATTCAGTTATTTGTGATTCGTATTCTTCTATCTCTATATTTTTAATATTAATGTAGATGGAAATCAAATCTTGACCTAAATTATACTTCATATATGTATCATTTTCCAATCTACTTAAAGATTCCTTAAGGGTTTGTGGCAATGTGCCATAATACTCATTTACATTAGCCATAAGATTTCTTTCTATACCATCTAAACCTGCATATATCATACTGGCTAACAGAATGTACGGATTCGCCAGTGGATCTGCTAATCTGAACTCTACTTGATGAGTATCCTTATAATAACTTGGTAATCTCACTATGTAGTGCCTTTCAGAGCCTATTCCCGGCATGTTTGGAGTTACTACTTCCTTAAATCTCTTATATGAATTAACAGTTGGTGCAGCGATAGATAATATTGAAGGAAGGTGCTCTAATATTCCAGAAATGAAATTATATGCAATCTTACTAAGCCCAATTCCCTTAGAGTCATTAGGATCGTACATGATGTCCTTTCCGTCTACTGTTTGCAGACTTAATGTGATATCCATACTGCTACTTGGGTAATCTTTAAATGGTTTAGGCATAAAAGTAGCAATCACATTATTCATTTTGGCAGTATCCCTAATCACTTCCCTACTGGAAATTAGGGAATCTGCAGCCTCTAAAACGGGTTTTTGCGAAAGCTTAACCTCGTATTGACCCGGACCATAGTGTTTATTAATAGTTTCAACTTTTATATCGATTTCTTCTAAATATTTTATAAGCAATTTAAGGAAGTTCTGCTGTTCCAATAATCCTTCTAACGAGAAAGCTTTAGAATAGTCTGCTGGATTAAGAGCAGAATTCAAGAGATAAAATGTCGGTTCAAATGAAACTTGTAGCGTATAACCAGCTTCTTTTAACTTCTCTATTGCCTTATTTAGTATAGATCTACTACAATATGGATACGGTAAACCATCAGGTTGAGCCAAAAATGAGAGTACCCTAGCAGTTCTTTCTAAATACGGTATTGCAACAAAGGTGTTCAGATCGGGTATAGCAATAATATCCTCATACCTTGATTTTATCGGTCTATCTTTGTAATCCATTAATGCTAAGGATTCTGGATAATCAACTCCCTTATTGTCATTTATTACATTTTCGAATTCTGCCCTTCTAAGAGACCTACCCTTAGTATTCCCTAATATATCTACAAATTCTACTCTCACATAATCTATTTTTCCAGATTTTAAAGCATCAAATATATTCTCTTTAGACACTTTTATCTCATCAACTATTTGTAGAATAATTTAATAAATGTTAACACAAATAGTTCTGGGCATCATAGGATTTCACGTATTTAATATTAACCCTCAGCCCTTTGGCTTCACCAAATCCATAATGATCTTTCTCCATCCAATGGATAGCTAAAACAACACTCGTTAACAGATTTAGGAATCGTTGGTAAAGTATTCCACTAATTAGCCTTGATATCAACTACCACATGATATTTATGCGGATTAACGCTTCTCACGATCCTACCAAAATAAGATCCCCTATATTTGTTCATAGCAATTCTCACGGGATCCTCACCCTTGTTCGTCTCCACCTCAGTATAAAGATGAATTATACCACCTTTTTTTACCTTCTGTAACGCCACTTCATATGCCTTATCAGCAAGTTCTGGCAAAGGCGCAATTATTCTATCCGCATCTTCTAATTCGTATATTCTTTTGAAAGCGTCCCCATATATTGGAAGAACTTCGTAAGCCTTGTTCAGTTCTACGTTTACCATCATATAATAATACGCATAAGGATTCAAATCTATTGAGTATACTATTTTTGGTCTGCCAAGAACTGCGGAAAGAATTGAAAATGGCCCAAAACCTGAAAACATGTTTATAATAATCTCGTCTCTCTTAACCTGCGTTGCTACCCTTAGATGTTCGTAGGATAGTTTTTCAGAAAAGAATACCTTGGTAAAATCTAGAAAATATTTACATTTATGCTCTTTATATACGGTCTCGCTTCTTTTCTCTCCGGCTAAATGTACATAGGTTGATAGCCTATATGTACCATTGACGTCTCTGTGTCTTCCCCATACCGATTTAACATAGGGGAAAGTGGAAAGTATCTCATTTGCTATTTCTACAAGGTCTTCTGGTTTTTTATTAAACGGGACTCCAATTATTACTATATCTCCTACAATCTCAATCCTTTTCCATATATCTTGCTGGTCTTGTAACCTTTTTATCAATGTCTTCAAGCCTCTCTATGGCTTTCTCAATATGTTTTATTCCAATATTTAAAGGAACTCCACCATCTAATATTGCCTCACCACTTACTAGCACTGTCTCGGGAGTAGAGAGATTAAACACTATTGACTCATAGGGGCTTTCATAATCCAAGGGGAAAGTAGGTGGCTCCTTAACTTCAAAGATAACTAAATCTGCCACTTTTCCGTTCTCCAGAACACCCCTATCATTATATTTTAGTTGTAATAGCCCCCAAATTGTCATGGCGTTAAGAGCTTCTTCTGGCGTTAAAATTAACCTGGTTATTGATGTGGAGACTTCATGTCTAATATCAAAAGTAGGAGATAGATCTAAGGATATTGATGGCTTATATTGGCTTAATGGAAATTGTGAAACCTCATATGATGGAGTTGACGCTAAATGAAATCCCTTCTGTTTTATAATATCTAGATCTTTCCTAGCCCCTCCGCCTAATCCTATTACGTTAATTGGGTTACCACTAATATTTTCCAAGCTCACGAATCTCTCTAAGAGAACAGGAAAGTCATATTGTTGCGAGAGCTCAAAGACCTCTTTAGAGTACTCATTACTACAAAGGCGTAAAATCACCCTATTCTCATTCTTACTAGACCATCTATTATATAGCGTTGTAAACTCTCTCTCCCAATCCTCTTTAGAATCTGGACAATCTACACCCACAGCTAGTACTGGTCTTAATCCAACTTCCGAAATCGCTCTAGCTATCATATCCAAATTAGGGCCTGAAGTGACTACTGTTGTAACTCCAGTTTTCAATAAATGGTACGCACCCATTAAGGAAAAGTAATAAATATCATTAGGTGTGAGTGTTGACATCAGTTGAAAGGCATTCGCTTTACCTGAAAATACCCTATACCTAAACGGATATAAATAAAGAAAGGAATGCGTAGTTACAAAACCTGGTGCTACTACCCTATTCTTCCCGCCGATCACGTATTCTGCATAATCATAATCTTCCGGCTTTTCTTTCGATATAACCTTTATTTGACCCTCATCAATTCCTATATATACGTCTCTGAGCGTCTTAGGTGCTCCTAAAACTAAATCAGTTTTTATTAAAACCTTCATTTTTCTTAAAACACTATTAAGCAGAATGTTAATTAAAGTTATTTAATGTATGCAGATCTGATTGAGCGTGAGATAACACAAGATTACAAAGTAAATTTAGACTTAAAGTTAGATAATGCATATATTGCAGGAGCTGGAGACTCTTATGCAGTTGCCCTTACAATAGAGGGTAAAACTAACGGTAGATTTAAGGCTTTAGATCCATTTGAAGGATTACACTATGAAAATTTAGATAGACCTTTGGTTATAGTGTCGGTTTCCGGAAGGCCAAAGTCGAATATATTGCTTGCAACAAAATTTAAAGGGAAGACTAGACTATATGTGATAACAGCTAATGAGGATTCACAATTGGCAAGATTAGCTGACTATCTTATACTTATTCCCTATAAGCCAATTATTCCCTTACCTGGTACTTTATCTTTCTTAATGAGTTTAAGTGCAGTATATTCACTTGCAGGAGAGCAAGCAGATGAAATTAAAGAATCCGGTAGGTTACTTAATTTGGCAAATAATCCGTTTTTCGTAGGACATAAGGAAAATTACGGTATTGCGTATTACGCCATGCTGAAGTTTGCTGAAATCTTTGGTTATGCCACAAATAGTGAGAGATTTGAACAATTTTGCCACTCCCCAATTTTCATGACAGCGAATAGACAGATAGTATTGTTTAGAAGTGATAACGAGAGAGAAAAAGAACTGATTAATAGTATAGATTATACTGATACTCAAGCTACCGACTGTAGTGGAGCTTTCTGTAACTCTATCATACTAATAAAATCAATAGTCAATAAAATGAGGAAGGAAAAATGGGATAAGATTTACTTTCTAGAGAACAAAAAAATATTAAACATAAGCTCTAAGATGATATATTGAGATGGAGGAATTAGATTTAACAAAAGCTGAAAGTGGATGTGGCGCAAACTCGGCGAGTATAAGACTATTAAGGTTCTGGTTAGAAGTAGGAGGTAATAAAGAGATAAAGGTTATTGCACTAAAGGGGACTCAAGAAGAGCAGGTAAATATGTGGATAGACGTAATGAGTGAGAAAGGAGTTAAGCTAATACAGAAAAAGGATGAAAAAGATAAAATAGTATATACAATATTTTTACCATAATGGACGTAGTTCAAATTGCCAAGTATATAGGTTTTTCACTGCTTATAATTTCTATCATAGTTTACGTTTTTGTCGACCCAGTAGATAGATTACTCTCGTATCAAGGGCCAATACTCTCTGGCGGACTATTAGGATGGTATACATTAATCTCTAATACACCGAGAGAAAAATTTATAGAAAATGATGGGGAAAAAATACCTGTTGTTTCCTTATTAATGAGAAAAAGAGCGATAATATTCGTAACACTAGGCTTAGTATTAATAATTCCATGGTTAATGCCTCAGATATATCCAGTAGTATTAAAGATACAATGGCTATTTGTCATATCTTTCCTCTGCGAATTTCTAGGGGGTTTTGTTATAGGCTATATAATACCATCTCTAAAATTCACTGAAAAACTTCTCCTATTTAGTCTAGGATTCGCTGGAGATACAATATACTTGTTATTATTATACTTAGCCTCTGATATATTTAACATCCCGTACCAATTGCTACTAAACTCAGTAATAATACTTGTGTATGGTATAAAATTTCCAGAAGGTATAGTATTCGCTATTTATATTATGAGAAAGATAGGGGGGATTTAATGAGTGGCAAAGTTTATTTAGTAGGAGCTGGTCCGGGAGACCCTGAATTAATTACTGTTAAAGGCTTAAAGATCCTACAGAGGGCTGATGTTGTGGTTTACGATAGGCTAATCTCTAAAGAGCTTCTAAATTTTTGTAAGATTGAGGCTGAAAAAATATACGTTGGGAAGAATATAGGGGATTACGTAATACAAGATGAGATAAATGAGTTACTAGTAAAGAAGGCGATGGAAAATAAAGTAGTTGTTAGATTAAAAGGAGGAGACCCATATGTTTTAGGTAGGGGAGAAGAGGAATGTTTATACGTTATATCCAAAGGTATAGAGTGTGAGGTAATTCCCGGGATAACTAGTGCAATTGCTGTTCCCGCTTATGCAGGAATCCCTGTGACCAGTAGAATTTACTCAGCAAGTGGATTTACTATAATATCTGGAACAAAAGCAGAAGATAAATTGATAGATGAAGATTACATACCAAGAAAAGGTACGCTGGTAATACTTATGGGTCTTAGGAAGATAGAAAATATGGTTAATATTCTAATAAAATTAAGAAATGAAAGAGAACCAGTCGCTGTAATTGAAAATGGAACTACAGAAAACCAGAGAGTTTTTACTGGGGAGTTAAAGGACCTAGTTAACATTGTCAGAAGTAATAATGTAACGTCTCCAGCGGTTATTGTAATTGGCGAAGTAGTTAAATTTAGGGAATACTTATGGAAATTTAAGTGATAAAGATGAAATGCACTGTGTGTGGAGATGAGATAAGACGGAAGCCTTACTCATTCAATTATAAAGGAAATGTATACTATTTCTGTAGCCCCATGTGTATGGCAGAATTCAAAAAAAGACCAGAAAAATATGTTAAAAAATAGTATAAATCTAATAAGTCTGGTATATGTTTTTGTTTAGGTATTAAAAGTATAAGAGCTAAGTATATAAAGGTCTAACAAATATTTAGGATGTGTATCCACCAAAGTTTAGTTACGTAATTCCAGATAATGTAAAAGAGGCTCTAGAGTTTCTAGAGACTCACGATGACGCTAAACCATTAGCTGGAGGTCATAGTTTGATACCAATGTTGAAGTTGAGAATATTCAGACCATCATATTTAGTTGAGATAAGGAGATTGCCAGAGTTGAAATATATTAAAATGGAAGGAAATGTAGTAAAAATAGGACCTATAGTTACTCATTACGATATAATAAAGGCTAACATCCCATTACTAAGTGAAACTGCATCTAAAATAGCAGATCCACAAGTCAGAAACATGGGAACCATAGGTGGTAGTATATCGCATTTAGATCCTTCAGCGGATTATCCAGCTGCATTGATTGCCATGAATGCAAAGGTAAGGATTAGAAGTACCAAAGGAGAAAGAGTGGAGAACTTTTCCTCATTCGCCAAGGATATGTTTACACCAGATTTGAATCCAGGTGAATTAGTTACAGAGATAGAAGTTCCCCTACTTAAGGATTATAAGTTCTCCTATCAGAAATTAGAGAGGAGAGCTGGAGACTTTGCAATTGTAGGAGTTGCTGTTGCACTGAAGGTAAATGGTGACGTAATAGAAGATGCAAGAATAGGTTTAACGGCTGTAAACAAAACTGCAGTAAGAGCAAGTGAAGCTGAGAAAATACTATTATCTGGCAAGATATCAGAAAAATTAATAGAAGAAGCTGCTACAAAGGCGATGGACTACGCCAATCCTACTTCCGATATAAGGGGATCAGCAGAATATAAAAAGAAAATGGTAAAAGTTATGACTAAGAGAGCAATTTTGGCTGCTCTAAATAGGTGATATACATGAAAGTGTTTGAGAAAGATCAAAAAGTAAAAGTTCACCTAAAGGTAAATGGACAAGATTATGAAGTTGAAACAGAGCCTAGAAGGCTACTAGTTCATGTGCTTAGAGAATTAGGATTTACTGGTGTTCACATTGGTTGTGATACAAGCAATTGTGGGGCATGCACTGTAATTATGGACGGAAGAAGTGTTAAATCGTGTACAATATTGGCTGTAGAGGCAGATGGAGCAGAAATAACAACTATAGAGGGATTAGCGAAAGATGGTAAACTACACCCAATTCAAGAGGCATTTTGGGAGAAACATGGTTTACAGTGTGGATATTGCACCCCGGGTATGATAATGGAAGCCTATTGGCTACTCAAAGAGAATCCGAATCCCACAGAGGAAGAGATTAGAGAAGGAATCTCTGGTAATTTGTGTAGATGCACGGGATACCAAAACATCATTGAAGCAGTGAAATTAGCATCCGAAAAATTAAGGATGGAAATCCCTAAGGCGCATTAAGTCCTCTTTTTTATCTATATCTATTAAAACACCTTCACTGCATTCTATGAAACACAATTCTTCTATCTTTATTTTATTTAATATAACCCTAGCCCCAACATCTCCTCTTAGTTTTTCAATCTCGTTAAATAAACTTTTGGAAATTAATACTGGGTTTCCCCTTTCTCCTTTATGTGTTGGAATTACTGCCTTACAATTTGGCTTAAACGTGTTAATTATCTTATTAACATCCTCTTTAGTTACAAATGGCATATCACCCAGTGCTACCAGTACAGCGTCATAGTCCTTGAAAAATCTCAACCCAAGCTTTAGTGACGTGCTTATCCCTTCATTCCAAAATGGATTATATATGACTATTTGATCCATAAGTAAGGGAAGCATTTCATTAACATATTTACCTACAATAATGATCTTTTCTAAATCTCCATAAATTCTAATAGTTCTCATAATTATAGGCGTATTATCGATTTTTGCTAGTAATTTATCTCCTCCAAACCTCTT
The DNA here is from genome assembly GCF_900079115.1 of Saccharolobus solfataricus. Lineage (NCBI taxonomy): Archaea > Thermoproteati > Thermoproteota > Thermoprotei > Sulfolobales > Sulfolobaceae > Saccharolobus > Saccharolobus solfataricus. Next base: position 2,279,381 of record NZ_LT549890.1, on the reverse strand, counting down.
TCCCTCCCCTGCCGCCAAAATAATGACTCCTATATTCATATATACTACTATTCTAACTGTTACTTATGAAATATGAGGGTTCAATTAGCATAAACGCAACTAAGGATCAAATTCTGAAACTATTGGATAATCCAGATCAAGTTGCACAATGTTTTCCGGGGATAAAGAGTTTCAGTAAGGAAGGTGAAGAGTATAAGGTAGTAGGAGTAACTGGGATTGGATTCATAAAAGGAGAATATAGGGCGAATGTGAGATTTGAGAAGATAGATGATAATAAAAGAAAAATCATCGCTAAGGGTACAGGAATGAATAGTAATGTAGATATAGATGCAATAGCCGAGGCCCTAGATGGTAAGATAAACTATTCAGCAGATGTGAAAGTAGCTGGAGTTTTAGCCTCAGTAGGCGCAAGGTTAATGGGAAGTGCGGTGGAGAAGATAATCAATGACTTATTTAATTGTATAAAGGAAAGGGTGATAAAATGACAAAAACCGAAGGAGAAATTACCATAAAGGATTTAAATAAGGCTAAACAGTTTTTTTCAGATTACAAGAATTTATTAGGTTGTATCCCAGGCGTTAAAGAAATTAATGGAAATAATTTTAAAGCTTATGTAAAATTCTCCTTTTTGACCATTGAAATTAATGGAACTGTCAAAAAAACACGAAATTAATGGAGATAATATAGATACGTTAATTACTATTGAGGGACCAGGTATAATAGCAAATATAAGCACATTACTCACAATTATTGGAAATAAAATCAAGTGGAGCAGTGATTATGAAGTAGGGGGACCATTAGCTAATAGTTTAAAGAAGCATATAGGCTCACAAGCTGAGGAAATCTCAAAGCAGATTATAGAGTGTAGCGTAGGGAAAATTAACCAATAGGTTCCAATACGATACCCACACCTCTAGTTCTACCTTCTCTAAATACGAAAATCTGCCCCTTCTCCAAATATTCTGGTCTGTATAGGAAATACAATACTATTTCACTGGTGTCTCCAGTTCTTAAAAACCCTGTCTGGATCTTCTCAAACTTCACCGCTTGCCTTATTGTATAAGAATGGAGGGTCGCAACATAACCTTCCCTAATAGTAGTTGGATGATGCAGTATGAACACTCTTGCCTTAAATCTTCTGACCACCTTAGGTATCCCCTTTACCATGACCATTCCTTTTCTGAGACTTTCCTTTTCAATACCTTGAATAGCAAACGTGGCTATATTCCCAGCTAAAACGGAATCTACAAATACCTTATTTACTTGTATGCTTTTTATTTTAACCTCCTTAAACTCTCCTAACTTATTAGGCCCAATTAAAACGGACTCATTGTTGTTAAGCTTACCTCTTACAACCGAACCTAGTACAACCGTGCCAACCCCTGTGACATTATATATCTCATCGATATACACTAGGGGCGCGCCTCTATCGTCTAAATTCTTAGCCTCCGGAGGTAATAGGTTTAGGAATTTTATAAGTAAATCTAAACCTTTTCCACTTACATTTGATATTTTAAAAATAGGAACTACACGCCTAGTCTTTATAGCCAAAATTGAATTTACTACATCGTCCTCATCCTCAACTTCTAGAGCCAATCTATTAATTCCGGGAATCTTTAGAACACTTTTAATATCATTAACTATGCCTTTTATTCTATCTTCCGGATATTTATCTACTTTAGTAATAACTACAAATATAGGAAATTTTAATACTGAAGCTAAGGCTAAATGCTCTTTGCCCATTATACTTAACCCATCATCAGCCCCAACAACTAACATAACGTAATTCACCTCATAACCTAATAGCCCTTTTAGAGTGGTTCTGAGATATCTTTCGTGACCCCCTAGGTCAATAAGCCTCACTATCTTAGTACTCTTAATCGTTGTCTCTGCCTCGTCAAGTGGATCCTTTAATTGCCAATTTACTATCTTACCACTATCATCAAATCCAATTACTCTCAAAGTAATGGAAGATGTCCTCCCTGATAGGACTTCATGAAGATGCCTTGCAATAGCTGTTCTTAATCCTCCATTTCCATCATCTAGTCTTCCTAGAACCAACGCACCTGTAACAGTACTTTTCCCCGCATTTACATGACCCATTACCGCAACATTAACTTCCACTGGGAGGTTCTCCTTATATCTCCTAACTAGAAGTTCAGCTACGTATTTATCCCTCCTTACTTCGACATCCCTTCTATATACAATTTTAGCATTTACTAACCTTGTGATCATATTCAGCGTAGCTATGCTCTCTTCTAGCTGACCCTTAGATAACCCTATTATTTCGCCTTCATCACTTACACCTATAACGTAAAATGCTTCACCATCACCTTCCTCTAACCTATACTTCATTTGAGTAGCTAATTCTTGAAGACGATCCGGGGTTACACTTGAAAGAATAAGCTTATATTCTACTTTTCCTTCATCATTCTCTCGGGGTAATTTCATTACATCAAATCACTTTAACAAGTATTAAATTTGTGAACAACTAAATAAATTTTAATAGGGGATGACAGTGTCTGAAGAACCTAAAGTAATATTTGAAGAGACACTTATATGTCCAGTATGTAAATCTAAGACGTTAAAGGCGGTGGATTACCTATATAATACGCCACATACTGGAAAGTTAGTTTTATCCAATTGGTATTGTGAGAATTGTGGGTATAAATTTAGAGATGTTAAACCATACGAAACTAGAGAACCTAAGTTAGTTGAGATGAAGATAGAAAATGAGGACGATTTAAGTGCATTAGTATATAGGTCTGCTTTTGCTAAAATAGTAATCCCAGAATTAGGGATAGAAATAGAACCTGCTGGTATGTCTCAAGGTTATATCTCTACAATTGAGGGAATTCTAGAAATATTATTAGATCAAGTGGGAAACTTCTGTGATAAGGAATGTGAAGATAGGATAAGATCTGCAATGGAAGGTAAAATTAAATTTACGTTAATAATCGAAGATGAATCCGGATTAAGCTTTATAAAATCTGAAAAAGCATCAACAAGACCACTTATTTTGACTAATTCTGATTAAATTAGGAAAAAATTACTCAACTTTTATGTCAACACCAGAATCTGACGAAGAAGCTTTCTTCTTTAAGGTTATCTCTAAAACACCATTCTTAAAGTTAGCCTTAGCCGCCTTCTCGTCTACTTCTGCTGGTAAATCAATCTCCTTATAATATTGCCTATCCTCTGATTTGGCTGTAATTACCAATTTCTTCCCTCCATTCGTCACTTTAACTTTAATATCCTCTTTGTTAACTCCGGGCACTTCAGCCACAACCTTAATTTCGTCACCTTTCTCAATAACATCAGCTAATGGTTCGCGTTCTTCAGATATCATTGGCTTGCCTCTGATTTTCCTAACGTTACCGAATTCCTCTATTTTCGGCACACCGTCTGGCCCTACAGTTATTCTAAATCCATAAACATATGGCCCAAATTGCCTAATCCCTTCTCCTTTACCTCTAAAACCTCTCATAAACTCCCTTTCAATTCTCTCGAATTCTTCTTCCATCTCCCTTATCCATTCATCCATTAAATCAAAAATATCCTTTTCTTCCCTCTTGGGCATAGACTATCGTTATATATTAATGAAAATATAATTTTAAAGTTTCTTACATCCATTATCCAATGCATCTTGATATTTATAATTCCTTTGCTTGTACCAATTCAAGTAGTACTCCCATAACGCTTTTGGGATGTAAGAAAGCTACTAGGTGTCCTCTTGCGCCCTTTCTTGGGGAAGTATCTACTAATTGAAGGCCTTTAGCTGTTAATTCTTCTAACGCCCTATTAATATCACTAACTTTTATAGCCAAATGATGTAAACCTTGGCCTCTATTTTTCAGAAACTTGGCCACAGTGTTACTCATGTCGTTATGATCGATTGGTTCTAACAATTCTATTGAGGTTTCATTTTTTTCATTACTAACTAAAAACGCTACCTTTATACCTCTCTCTGGAATTAACTCGTAATGTACTAATTTCATTCCAAAAGTATTTTGATAAAATTTAATTGCCTCGTCTAGATTCCCAACTACTATCCCAATATGATCTAGATTTTCTATCTGCATTAAATGATCGTATTGTTTAATCTTAAAAGTTTTGCCCTGAAGAAAAAGTTTTATAGTGTTTATAAGATTTAAACATATTATGGATGTTGAAGATAGAATTAAGGAATGGGAAGAAAAGGTCTATTCAAGTTGGGTAAAGAAGAGGGGAGAGAGGAAAAAAGAATTCAAAACGTTTTCTGGAATACATATTAAACCAGTTTATACACCATTGGATGTCAAGGGCAATTATATGGAAAAATTAGGATTACCAGGTGAGTATCCATTTACAAGGGGAATCTATCCTAATATGTATAGAGGAAGAATTTGGACAATTAGACAATATGCAGGATTTGGATCTGCAGAAGAGACGAATTCTAGATTTAGGAAATTATTGGAAGCTGGGCAAACTGGCTTAAGTATGGCCTTTGATTTGCCTACTCAATTGGGATTAGATCCAGATCATGAATTAGCTTATACAGAGATTGGAGTTGTTGGAGTATCGATGTTCCATTGGAAGGAAATGGATATTGTAATGTCCGGAATACCGCTCGATAAAGTTACCACTTCAATGACTATAAATGCCACCGCTATGGAATTACTCTCAATGCTGATTGCCACTTCCGAAAGTAGAAATATTAACAAGAGCGTTTTGGATGGGACAGTTCAGAACGATATCTTAAAGGAGTATATAGCTAGGAAGAACTTCATATATCCTCCTTCGCCCTCGATGAGATATGCTATCGACATTATAGAATACTCCGCAAAGTATTTACCGAAATGGCACCCAATAAGTATAAGTGGCTATCACATAAGGGAAGCTGGAGCGGACGCAGTATTAGAAGTGGCATTTACGTTAGCTGACGGTATGGAGTATGTCAGAAAAACAATGGAGAGAGGAATTAACGTAGATGAATTTGCACCACACTTATCCTTCTTCTTTGCAGCTTACTCAGATATATTCGAGGAAGTTGCTAAATTTAGAGCTGCTAGGAGAATGTGGGCGAAAATAATGAAAGAAGTATTCAACGCTAAGAAACCAGAGTCAATGATGTTAAGGTTCCATACTCAAACAGGTGGCGCTGAATTGACCGCGCAACAGCCAGAGATAAACATCATAAGAACTACATTACAAGCTTTAGCGGCCGTATTGGGCGGAACCCAGAGTTTACACGTTAATTCTTATGATGAAGCGTTAGCATTACCTACTGAAAAGGCTGCTAAAATAGCTATAAGGGTCCAGCAGATAATAGCGAACGAGAGTGGAGCGGCTGATGTAGTAGATCCATTAGGAGGTTCATATTACATAGAGTGGCTAACAGATGAAATAGAGGAGAGGGCATGGAAAATTATAGACCAAGTAGAAAAGATGGGTGGTATGATAAAAGCCATAGAAAACGGGTATCCCCAAGCGCAGATAGCTGAAAGCGCCTATAAGATACAGAAAAGAATAGAGGAAGGTGACCTAGGAAAAGTTGGCGTTAATATGTATTATGAACCAGAATGGATTGGAACAACTGAAATATTTAGAGTCAATCCGGAGGTTAGGGAAAGGGTAATTTCAAGGTTAAAGAAGTATAAACAAGAGAGAGATGAGATGAAACTTAGGGAGAGTCTCAATAATCTCCGGAAAATTGCTGAGAAGGAGAATGAGAATTTATTCCCATACATGATTGATGCCATAAGGGCAGGGGCAACAGTAGGGGAGACCAGTGGCGTTTTAAGAGATATTTGGGGAGAGTATAAAGAACCTTCTATTTTCTGATCTTTAATAATTGATTATACAAGTTTAAGAATCTCTCCTTTTTGTCAACTGGAACATTACTATTTTCCCTAACAACATCCCACTTATCCCACGGGAAAATTATCCACTTGTCAATTTGTTTATAATAAAAATCCGGGATCCTCTTAGACCACGGTTTTAAGTATAAAGCCGCAGTCATCACTTTAGCTGGGTTAAACATGGTTATAACATTACTAACAGCCTCTAAGGTTTCACCAGTATCTGCAACATCATCAACTACTAGGACTTTCTTCCCCTCTAAGGAATCAGTATATACAGATCTAATGACTGGTTTACTTTCAGTTTTTCCAACGCTACGATAAAATTTTATATCTATGTACCTAATTACTTTCAAATCTAGCAAGTCGGAAAGAAGTTTAGCGGGTATAATTCCACCAGTTAGTACTGCAATCAAAACGTCTGGAATATAATTACTCTTAACTAGAGCCTCGCCTATCGAAAAAACCGCATCTTCTATTTCATCCCATGAAGGAATATGATATTCAACCATTCAAGATCACCAAAGGTATCTCAAATTCCTCTTGCAATAGTCCCCCATGATGCCCTTTAAGTTTATCATACTCGTCCTTATCCTTAAAATTGAATATGAATGCTCGATAATCGGTAGGAACTGCAATATAGTCTGGTAAAGCAGTTATATCATTAATCTTACCTAATAGCCTTTCAAAATCACTTTTCCCAAATATTTTAAGACTCACATACTTTCTATTAAGATAGGTTGACACATCGTATCTGGTTCTTAAAAATATTGCCCTAGAATCTCCATATGGGGGAACATCCAGCATGTTAAGTAGCTCTTGGTCATTGTTGAAGATAATAGTTTCAGTAACGGGAACATGGCCATGATCTGCGGTTATTAGGAAACTATATTTCTTATGTTTTTGTGAGATTTCTAAGATGCTAGTTAGAATATCCCTTGCAGATTTAATAGTAGGTTCTGCATAAGGCCCATACCTATGAGATAAAGTATCCACATCTGGAATGTAAAAGTAGATAAAGTCATATGTGTCTTGTTGTAAAACTTGTGAGAGTTGGTAAAATGCGTCCCAAAAGTTAACATAAGTTTTCGATTCACCGGAAGCTCCGTGCGTAGCATTACTAAATTCAGTATTTTCTATTCCTTTAGGCACTATTGATATAGTCTTCTTATCTTGGACTTCTTTTAAATAGCTTTTAACATGAGGAAATGAGGAGGAAAAAGGTACGGAATCCTTTATTGAGTCCCTATCGCTCACGGTAGGATAAGTATAGCGTAGAGTATTTACTACTCCACCTAACCTCTTTGAGAAAGTGTTATAGCCTAAAACACTATGCTCAGCTGGCGTTAATGCGGTAAATAGTGTTGTTAATACAGTGGATGTTGTAGATGGGAAAACAGTTGTTATCTTCTTCGCTTTCAAATTTACACCAGCTTGACTAAATACATTCCAACCTAGTCCGTCAAATAAGGCTAAAACTAATCTATTATTCACGTTCAAATTCATCTTATTCAAACATTGTCTTTTGACTCCAAGATACTCAGCTACAAAACAAGATAGTGTATAAATATTCTCCCCAGAATAGTCTGGTAATATAAGGTCCATATTTGCAATAAGGTTATAAGTATTTATTTTTAAGTTTATGTCAATGTTATCTATAACAGTGTTGGCCACGGCCAGTAATACTATAACACCACTTGTTCAAACGATTGAGACATTCACATACATCTCTATAGGAATCGGGGCTTTAGGAGTTCTAATAGGATTTTTAGTATGGCTAACTAACAGGCGAGCTAAATGATAGATGTAGCAATTATTGGTGGAGGCCATAATGGGCTAGTTACAGCAGCATACCTAGCTAAGGCTGGATTAAAAGTAGCTGTGTTTGAGAGAAGGGAAATAGTAGGTGGAGCATCGGTTACTGAGGAGTTATGGCCTAGTATTAAAGTCTCAACTGGTGCTTACGTACTCAGTCTATTAAGACCTAAAATAATAGAAGAATTAAAACTAAGGGAGTTTGGATTAAAGGTTTATTTAAAAGATCCGGGATTATTTTTACCATTTGAAAATGGCAAAAAATTATATATTTGGTCAAGTCTAGAGAAAACTAAGAAAGAGATAGAGAAATTTTCAAAAAATGATGCTAAAAATTACAAAAAATGGGTTAAGTTTTGGGACCTATTCGCCGAAATGGCTGATTTTTTCATGCTAAATCCCCCACCACATATAGATGAAGCTAGCAATCTAATCAATATATTTAGGGGAAACGTTAATGAAGAATTGGCATTAAGCTTCTTGAGAACTTTCATGCAAGATGCAAAATCATTATTAGATGAGTATTTCGAAACAGATGAAGTTAAATCAGCATTGGCTGAAGATTCCGTAGTAGGAACATTTGCCTCACCTTCGACTCCAGGGACAGCATATGTGTTAGCTCATCATGTTATAGGTGAAGTGAACGGCGTGAAAGGAGCTTGGGGTTACGTAGAGGGAGGAATGGGAGAGGTTACTCAAGCTCTTAAGAGATCAGCTGAGCACCTTGGGGTAGAGATTTACACTAATGCAGAAGTTGATGAGGTATTAGTAAAGAATGGAAGGGTAGAAGGTATAAAACTGAAAAATGGTAAAACAATAAACGCTAAAATTATCGTTTCAAATGCCGATCCTAAAACTACGTTCTTTAAACTTTTAAGAAATGCAGAGCTAGAAGAAGACTTCCTTAGAAGAGTGAGAGCTTTGAAGAACGTTGGCGTCTCTTTTAAAATAGTTGGATATCTGGAGGAGCTACCAGATTTCGGGAATGGCAAGAGTTTATCACCAGAACATATAGCATCTGAATTGATTATGCCTAACATGGAATACATAGAGAAAGCGTACGATGATGCTAGAGCATTAGGGTACTCTAGGGAACCTTGGCTTTCCATTAACATTCAATCCTCCGTCGATCCTACAGTAGCTCCACCAGGGAAGTTCTCCTTTTCCATATTTGGGCAGTACTTAGTTTACGACAGTAAGAGAAATGATGAAATGAAAGAAAAAATTGCTGAAATAACTTTTGAGAAAATAAAGGAGTTTGCACCAAATTTCAAACCCATTAAGTATGAAGTTTTAACTCCATTGGACATTGAGAGGAGATTTGGAATCAACGGCGGAAATATTTTCCATTTAGATATGACTCCAGATCAACTATACTTTTTCCGACCATTAATAGGTTATAGTGATTATACTACACCTATAAGGGGACTTTACTTGTGTGGATCTGGAACACATCCAGGTGGCGGTGTTACCGGAGCTCCAGGATATAATGCTCACGTCAAAATTCTAGAAGATTTGAGAAAAGGCATTTACAAATAGATACTAATTGGGTGCTTTTCTAGATAAAAAGTTTTGAAATAAGCTTATAATCATAAAGGCAGATATTTTTCTTGATTTAAGTTGATAGAACCCGTACTTAACTTAGCAATCATATTTATTAGCTTAGCAGTACTAGTAATCATACTCATGAAGATTTTTGGAAAATCAACTGCCAAGTTTGCCTATTCCGATAAAGCTTTGCAATTACAGAATAAATCACAGAAGAAAAAAGTCGAGATAGAAGACAAAAAGATAACATGGGACGATATAGGGGGATATGAGGATGCTAAAAAAGAAATAAGGGAGTACATAGAATTACCCTTGAAAAATAAGGATGTAGCAACGAAATATGGCTTAAAGCCGCCTAAAGGTATGTTGTTATTTGGCCCTCCAGGTTGCGGAAAAACTATGATGATGAGAGCATTAGCTAATGAATCTAAGTTGAATTTCCTCTACGTTAACATAAGCGATATTATGAGTAAATGGTATGGAGAAAGTGAGGCTAGACTGAGAGAGTTATTTAATAATGCTAGAAAGAACGCCCCTTGTATCCTTTTCTTTGATGAAATAGACACAATAGGCGTTAAAAGAGAGTCACATACTGGCGACTCAGTAACACCCAGATTGTTGTCTCTAATGTTATCGGAAATTGATGGATTACATAGTGAGGACGGCGTAATAGTAGTAGGGTCTACGAACGTTCCTCAAATGTTAGATAAGGCATTACTCAGAGCTGGTAGATTTGATAAATTAATTTACATTGGTCCACCAAATAAAGAGGCTAGGAAACAAATTTTACAAATACATTGTAGAGGGAAACCGTTGGCTGAGGATGTAGACTTTGATAAACTAGCCGAAATTACGGAGAGGTATAGTGGAGCGGACTTAGCTAATTTATGTCAAGAAGCCGCGAGAAAAGTTGCTTCTGAAGCAATAGAAAAAGGCGCAGATAGGAAAATAACTATGGCGGATTTCATCGAGTTGATCAAAAAGTATAAACCTAGTATAACGCTACAAATGATAGAAGATTATGAGAAATTCAGACTAGATTTCGAAAGAAGAGTACGTAAAGGAGAAGAGGAAAATGAACTAGAAGAGAAATTAACTTTAAATGATATAGGAGGATACAACGAAATAAAGACTGAATTAAAAGAATTATTAGAGTTACAATTGTATCATTATAAACTACTGGAACAATTAAGAGTACCGCCAATTAGAGGAATATTACTCTACGGTCCACCAGGTGTAGGTAAGACCATGATGGCTAAGGCATTGGCTAAAACACTTAACGTTAAGTTAATCGCGTTAAGCGGGGCTGAGATTATGTACAAAGGGTATGAGGGTGCAATAGCTGCAATTAAGGAAGTATTTAATAGAGCGAGAGAAAATAAGCCTGCAATAATTTTATTAGATGAACTAGATGCCATTGCGTCTAAAAGAAGCTATAAGAGCTATGGGGATTCCTCAAAAATTGTTAATCAATTGTTAACAGAGATGGATGGAATAAGAAGCCTAAAGGAAGTAGTTGTAATAGGAACTACAAATAGGTTAAAAGCCATAGATCCAGCCCTATTGAGACCTGGTAGATTTGATAAAATTATTCATATGCCACTTCCAAATAGGGAAGAAAGGTTAGATATACTAATGAAATATATTGGAAAAGAGGAATGTGAAAAAGTAGATTGTGGAATTTTAGCGGACCAGACGGAAGGCTATTCAGGGGCTGACTTAGCAGCATTGGCAAGAGAGGCTAAGATGAAAGTGTTAAAGAGTATTTTAAGGGGAGAAAGCAATAGAACGTTAACTAGAGAAGACTTAATAGATGCACTTAATAAAATACATCCCTCAGTTAAGAAAAGATTGAGTAAAGGTTCTTCATCAAACTCTGATCACGAGACACGATAATTTCATCTATTTTATATATATCGTCTATCCCACTACTTATTTCTTTACCATTCAATGTAGACGGAATAGAGTTCAATCTCTTGCAAAAATTGGCTGATGCGGCAATATCTACGTTTCTTAACTTTCCTCTAATGTCAAAATATAATTTCGCTTTACCCATGCAGGTTAGAATCATATCCAATGACGCACTACCAAAGCTCCTAATCTTATATCCTTTTAGAGCTGAAAGAACCTTTAATATCTTATCTATACCTCTCTCATCAAAATACGTAATTACCACATTTGAAGGTGAATTACCAATAATTTCAGCCTTTAATGGATTTCCATTTAAATATGCAGAAGAAGTATCATACGAATATATCTTATCAATTGAAATATGCGATACAAATCCTCCTAGCGAGTCCAACAAACTATTTGAACTTTTACCATAAATAGCCACTGATATAGAATACCATGGGACGCCGAGTACAAAATTATTGCTACCATCTAACGGGTCGATTAACGCAACATAATCATAACTGTTTGATGGTACTCTAACACCTGATTCCTCAGATACGAACTTAAATTTTAGACCAGTATCATTTAATAACTGAAAGATGTATTCCTCGGACTTCTTATCAATTACTCGTGTAGTATCTCCCGCGTGAAACCCAATTACCTTATCTAGATCTTTCTCGTTCTTTATTTCATTTAAATATCGTGTTGCATCTATAGCAACTTTATTTAATAAATTAATCATTTCTTACCCTTCTTCTCTGTCACGTATCTATAAGCTGAAGTCGCAGCTACTGCACCTTGTGCTACCGCAGTAATGACTTGCCTAAATCCCAGCCACGCTGATGTACAATCTCCTGCAGCAAACACTCCCGGTACACTAGTTCTCATCCACTCATCAACTTTAATATATCCATTTGTGTCAGTTTCTATCCCATTGCTCTTAGCGAAATCTGTCGGAGGATCGAATCCTATTTCTATAAAAACACCATTTACGTTCAATTCCTTAATTTCACCAGTTTTCAAATTCTCTACTACTACTTGTTTAACGACCTTATCTCCCTTAATTTCCTTCACTACTGAATTAAGAACAAATTCAACATTTGGTTTTTTCTTAACAGTTTCAACATAGATTGGTTGCGCTTTAAAAGTGTCCCTCCTATGTATTAAATAGACTTTAGTAGAGTAACTAGATAATATCTCAGCTCCTTCTAAGGCAGAATCTCCTCCTCCAATAACCGCAACGACTCTGTTCTTAAATAGAGGTGCATCACAGACTGAGCAGTATGATATCCCTCTTCCTGCAAATTCTTGTTCTCCAGGTACACCTAACTTTCTTCTCTTTACTCCTATTCCTAAGATAACGCTATCAGCTTTAAACTCACCCTTTCTCTTAGTTTTTACTACAAATTCATCTCCCCTATTTTCAATTTTTTCCACAATGTCCAATAAGACAGGTACCTCATATTTCTCTATGTGCTTATTAAACACTTTTATCATATCACTTGCTTGAATTTCTATTAAGCCAAGATAGTCATCAACAATACCAGCTTCGGTTAACTGCCCACCTGGAGTTTCTCCTATAACCAAAGTCTTTAGCATATACCTAGCACTGTATAACGCAGCGCCATATGCAGCTGGACCTAATCCAACAATTATAACATCAAACTTCTCTCCAGGTTTTACACTTGTAGTTCTTGGTAGAAGACTCACAACTATACTATATTACTAAATAATTTTTAAGAGTTTTGTTCAACGATTCTAAAAACGTGAAATTAAATACCGTAAAAACTAGAATAAATGTGTGAAAGTATTAGTAGTAACTGGAACTTTAGCTGCACCAATACTTTCTGAAGTTGCTAAAAACATTAAAGATACTAAAGTTGAGATTAAGGTACTTAATTACCCTGTTGCCTCATTAATGAGTACAAAGTTTATAGCAGAAAACTTGAAGCAGACCAAATTTGATGCAGATTACATCCTTTTACCAGGTTTAGTCTATGGCGACGCCAAAATTGTTGAGGAAGTTACGGGAGTGAGAACTTTTAAAGGGACAGAGGAAGCATGGGATCTCCCTAGAGTAATTGAGGCATTGAAAAATGGGATACAACTCTCCACAACGGAATCTGCTGATAAGATCATAGGTAAAATGGATAATATTGAAGAGAAGCTAAGAAAAATGGAGGAAGAAGCTAAGATTTCGTTTGAAATAAATGGAATTAAGATTACAACTTATCCACCGCCATTTAGAATTTTCTTGGAAATAGACAATAAGCAAGAATTCGAGAAATTGGATAGAATAAGAAAAAACGTTGACGTAGTAGTATTAGGTTTTCCAGTGGGTCACTACGATTTGGACGAGGTTAAAAATAAGGTTAAACAATTAGTGGACTACGGTTACGTTGTTGGAATAGATGCTGAATCGCCCAGAGAATTAAAAGAAGGTGTAAGAGCTGGAGCTTCATTCGTATTTAACCTAAATGAAAATAACTTTGAGGAACTTGAGGAAATTAGGAAAGAAGCAGCATTTGTTGTAGCCCCGTTTAACACTGAAAATAGAGGAGAAATAACTATTGATCTCGTAAAAAAAGCCAAACAAAAAGGATTCGATAAATTAATAGCAGATCCCGTATTATCGCCTCCCCTAAGAGGGTTAGTAAGCAGTATAATTGGGTATAAGTACGTCAGAGAGACGTTGCAAGATATACCTATTCTAATGGGAATTCTTAACGTGACTGAACTCATTGATGCAGATAGTATAGGAATGAATGCACTACTAACCGCAATTGCTGGAGAGTTGGGAATTTCTAACTTATTAATTATGGAAAAGGGGAAAACGAGGTGGAGTAGTTGGGAAGTATCACAAGCTACAAAAATGATAAGTGTAGCTTTGAAGGAAAATAGACTTCCCAAAGATATAGGAATAGATTTGTTAGTACTTAAGGATAAGAGAAGATTTAGGGAGAGTTTTAACGCTGACGTGATTGTTAATAGGCGTATAGAGCCTGAAATGGATAATACCGGATTTGCAAAAATTTTCGTGAGTGAAGATGGATTTGGAGTAGAATGGATTGGGAAAAACAAGATAACAATAAAAGGAAAAGATGGGCTAAGCATTGGCAGAGAGCTGATTAGGAGAGTTAAGGATATTAGCAAAGAGCATGCCGTGTATATAGGATATGAGTTGGCCAAGGCTGAGATTGCGTATCAACTTGATAAAAATTATATTCAAGACAAGCCATTGTTCAAAAAGATAATTAATGATAATCTCCATACCGAGCACGATAAGAAAAGAGGTTAACGATTTTACGTTTGTCTTCAGTGTAATTCCGCCGATAATTACGCTAAAGAATGCAGATGAAGACGTAAAGGAATTTCTCTTACAATTGTCTAAATCTTTTAGGATAGATATAGCGTGTGAAAATAGGGATAAGAAGTTATGCTATCCTGCAATATTCGGTGGGATATTTGTTTTTAATCATGACGTGATTATAAAGAGATATGAGATTACAGGGTATTTGTGCAATGGTAAAGAGGAAACTGTAAAAAATGTAAATCAGTTATTTAAACGACTTGAAGAGGGTAAGGATTGGTGTTTTAAATTTAACGATAATTCCATACTTTGTTATAAAACGACAAAAGAGTCTAAAGAATGTAAATGGATAGACAATATAGGTCTACGTTTCCTAATCCTCTCTACATAAGGTGAAAGATCTAAATCCTATTTATCATTTTTATTTATTTATATTATGGATACTCTATAATTGCATATGAATCCTTTCCCTCATATATCTTCAAAAGTATTCTATATTTTTTATTGAGTTTTAGGTATATATCCTTGGCTATTTCAATACCTATATACTCAGCAGTAGGAAATGGAGCATCTATTACCTTATAATCTACCCTAAATGGGCCTTCAAACCTCGACTTATCTAAATCAACTTTAGGTATGATGAGTTTGTGATCCCATTCTTGTATTGTCTCTTTAATTATCTTTTTGAGTAAGTTAAAATCCACTACAAACCCAGATTTCTCATTGACTTCACCCTCTACTTCCACATTAACAATATACGTATGTCCATGGATTTGGCTATCAGCATAAGACGACAAGGTGTAGTGGGCTGAATCCATCGTGATTCCTTCGATACCAACTCTAACTTTCATTTAAAGACCTCCTTATGTTTTTGTCAAAATGTTCCCATGTAGATTCACTTAAATATCTTATCTCATCACATAATGATCTGATATTGGAATCACTCTTCACAATCTTTTCAACAAGGTTGTGGAATCCGATTAAAACTGTATACTCACCGTAAGCTACTTCCTTATTCCCAAAATATACCTTTTCGCCTAGAATCATATTTCCACCCTCCTCAATCATCTTGTAAATGGCATATACTAAATTATCTATATTAACGTTAGCCTTATACTGAGAGAACTTATCTTCAATCTCATGTCTTAGCGTGTATATTTTATCTTCAATTAGATTAATTAAACTGTCTAATATTTCTAACTGAGCTTTGAAATTCTCTATTGATAGAAGGTGTTTATACTTAGTCATCATAACACAAGTAGTATTACAAGGTACAGATATTTCCAGGATAGGTAATGCAATACTAATTCGCTCCATCAAGTAACTTTGAGCATCTCCATTCATAATTTTTTATATTGAGTAACTAACTATTAAACATGAAGTTACTTCTGCGTGTAATTGAGGACCTATCCTCTCTTTTTATAGAATGGTATGGGGATTACGTTAAAAAGATCATAGTTGGTGGGAAATCTTTTGAGAAAAATGATGAGACTGAGGAGACAATTTTTCTAATAACCTTGGATAAGGTCTCTAAAATATCACTTTATGCAAGAGGCGAGATATTTTCGTTCTTTTACAATAAAGTTAGAAATAAGGAGACAACAAAAGATTTTATCTTAAATTACGGAATTTTACCTAAAATTTACGGATTATTACTATCCCCTAAAGAGTTAGAATACGAAATACCATTATTAGAATATCTTAATACTCACGGTAGAGTAATATATTCGGTAGAGGAAGAGAAAAATGGATAAAAGTTTAGTAGCCGCCGAATATTTACTCAGGGCTAGGAGGACATTAAAAGAGGCGCAAATAGCCTTTGAGGACGGAGACCTCTATTATACTGTAATAAGGACCTTAGACACTGTAGAAAATTTAGCTAAGGTATTACTATCTCTGAGAGACGTATTTAAGTACGATTTATTTTGGAATACCGCGCTATTCCTTAATGATGGAAGTATGTTGGAGAAGAAATTGAGAGATCTGGAATATAGGTTGATTCCAATTACTTTAATTAACGAATCCTCTCTGAAAACTCCAACTGTAGTAATAAGGAATAAAGAGGCGGAAATGTTAGTTGATGAGATATCTAAAATTCTAGAGGAGGTTGAGAAAATATATGACGAATTTCACGATTGACCTAGACTCTTATACATGCTCAAGTGACCCATTAGAGGCTATAGAGTATTTGTTCAATAACAACAATGTGATCTTCAAGATAAAATCAGCAAATCCATATTTCGAGATAATAAAAGATAGATATACGATTAACATAATTAAACAAGAAGGTGATACAATTTACTTTATAATACGTTATGGTGGATAAATTTTTATAAAATGATAAGGAGTTGGTTTGGATTCAAAGAAAGAGACGACTATATCTCTGCATCAATACTGAACTATCTTATAACTAAGGAATATGATGAGGCTGAATTGAAAGAGTTAATTAAAGGGAGAGAAATTGCGATAGTGGGAGCGGGTCCTCAGCTAGATAAAATAAATAAGCTTAAAGAAGACGTAATAATAGCAGCAGATGGTGCAGCTAATTATCTAGTAGATATAGGGATTGTCCCTGACATTATAGTAACTGACTTAGATGGGCTTCAAACTTTTCCTAAAAATCCAATATACGTAGTATTGGCTCATGGTGATAATATCAATCTACTACATAAGGTCAAGGAAATGGATAAAGTAATTCCAAATTCACAAGTAATGCCTTTTGGTCGTTTAAGATTATATGGTGGGTTCACTGACGGAGATAGAGCTGTAGTTTTAGCGAAGTATATGAAGGCTAGTAAAATAAGATTATACGCGATGGATTTTCAATCTGGAATTGTTGGAAAATTCTCTAAACCATACTATCAGAGAAACGTACCGGCATCAATGATAAAAAGAAAAAAGTTAGAAATAGCCAGAATGATAATTGAACAAGTTTTAAATTATAATGAATAGTAAGTTTTAAATAGCATTATACGGTAGTTATCATGGTGCGTACGAGGTATGAGTATTCTCTACGTCTAAGAAAATTAGAATATTCGATACCACGTTAAGAGACGGCGAACAAGCTCCCGGTATAGATTTAACAACAGAACAAAAGATAATGATAGCGAGAAAGTTAGCCGATTTAGGTGTTGATGTAATAGAAGCAGGTTTCCCTGCTTCTTCAGAAGGAGAATTCATAGCTACCAGAAAGATTTTTGAAGAGATAGGAGATCAAGTAGAAGTAATTGGATTATCTAGATCTAATAAGAACGATATAGATAAGACAATAAGTACTGGGATCTCGAGTATACACTTGTTCATAGCGACTTCCGAATTGCATATGAAATATAAATTAAAGATGACAAAGGAGGAGGTATTAAATAAGATTTATGAAAGTGTAAAATACGCAAAAGATCACGGTATGATAGTAGAGTTTAGTCCAGAGGATGCAACGAGAACTGAAGAAGACTTCCTATTTACTGCAATTAGAACTGCAATAGAAGCAGGAGCCGATAGGATCAATATACCGGATACTGTAGGGACAATGCATCCTTTTAAGTACTATGATATGATAAAGAAAATTGTAAACTTCGTAGGTGAGAGAATAATAGTAAGTGTTCATTGCCATAATGATTTCGGACTAGCAACAGCAAATTCTTTAGCTGGCGTGTATGCAGGTGCCAGACAAGCTCATGTTACTGTAAATGGTATAGGTGAGAGAGCAGGAAACGCGTCATTAGAGGAAGTAGTAATGGGTATAAAGAAATTACTA
Organism: Saccharolobus solfataricus; assembly: GCF_900079115.1. Classification (NCBI taxonomy): domain Archaea; kingdom Thermoproteati; phylum Thermoproteota; class Thermoprotei; order Sulfolobales; family Sulfolobaceae; genus Saccharolobus; species Saccharolobus solfataricus. The sequence goes on along the minus strand of NZ_LT549890.1, from coordinate 2,261,221 downwards.
AATTATGAGACAAATGTGAAAACGTGGAAATTATATGAGGTAAGTAGGTTTGTAGCTGAAATGACCGGCGTACCAGTTCCCTATTTCAAGGCAATTGTCGGTGATAATGCATTTGGACACGAATCTGGGATACACGTTCATGGAGTAATAGAAAACCCATTCACATACGAACCAATTTCACCAGAAGAAGTAGGTAATTTCAGAAGACTAGCACTAGGTAAACATAGCGGAATACATGGGTTAAGAAAATTATTAGAAGAACAAGGAATATATCTATCAGACGATAAATTAAAGATAGTCCTAGCTGAGATTAAGAAACTGGCAGAATCAGGTAATAAGGTAACAGTAGAGGATGCGAAAAACATTGCACTTAAATTAATGAATTCTTAAACGATTGTATGGTACTAAAATATTTCGGACATTCTTGTGTTTTAATTGATGATAGAATATTAATTGATCCGCACGATGGAGGAAGTATTGGTTTACCTAAACCGGATATAAAAAAGGTAGACCTAATTTTAGTAACTCATGATCATTACGACCATAACGCGTATCAAATCTTTGAATACAAAGATGTTAAAATTAATTTTTATGGATCCTTAACCTATTCTAACTATACAATAAAGGGAATAAAGAGTTATCATGATAAGTATAACGGTAAACTAAGAGGGGAAAATAGCATATACGTCCTACAAAGGAGTGATGGTAAAAAAATCGTACACCTTGGGGATCTAGGCCATCTCCTTGAAGAGAATACTTATAAGGAGTTATATGGGGCAGATGTCCTATTGATACCTATAGGTGGTGTAATTACCATAAATTTCAAAGAAGCCCTAGAGATAATTAATAAGATTTCACCCAAAATAATAATCCCGATTCACTATTGGATAAAAGGGCACTATATGCCTTTAGATCCCCCAGAAGAGTTCTTAGCCAACCTAAAATATGAGATAAGAAGAATAGATCTGAAAAACAATCTCATAGATGAAAACGTAGAGGAGAGCAAGAAAGTGGTTTACGCTTTATCTTATTAAAGCTTTATCTTTTCCACTCTTGCCACTGGGACTCTCTCCTTTGATAACTCATCTCTTACCATTTTTTCTATGGCTTTACGTATGGCTTCAGATCTATTTAAACCGTATTTTATAGCATATCTATCTAATAGTTCTAACAAATCCTCTTCCACTTTAAATGTTACAACTCTCATCTTTTATCATATATATACTTGTCATCAGTAAGGTTTAAGTATTCTCTGGATCGGTATTCCCGGATTCTTCCATGAAGAGGAATACATAATAGAAAATAAAGATTAATATACTTCTACTTCAATATTAATATTTAGAGGAGCAGACAGAGATGCCCACTATACACCTTTCATTGCCAGAGTGGATGTATGACGAACTTAAGCAGAAAGCTGATGAGTTAGGTATTCAAATGACTGACTTAGTCAAACTGTTTATAAAGAAGGGACTAGAAGGAGACTTTGAGAGAGAGGAGGAAAATGAAGAAAAAAGGACGAACGCTAAGTATGATGAGAGTATAGCCTTTTTAGAGGCAAAAGTAGCACAGTTAGATGCATTACTGGTAGAGGTATTAAAGAAGTTGGAGATGTTAGAAGAAAAAGATGAGGAAGAGGAACAAGTAGAGGTCGTTGATAGTAATCAAAGGTAAAAATTTAACCTATGTTAAGCTAAATCATATTGGCCTGCGTGATTTTACATTAATCCCCGTGTACCGGGGTAAGATGATCGCAGGAGGGTCACCCCCGGATTTTACGATTATCAAGTGATGTAGCAGGGACGTACTGAAGCTAATGTGGAAAGAGTATAAAGACTGACCTAACGTATATTTCTAATAGAATGGAAATACACGCCGAGAATTAATAGGTAAGAAAAAATTACATTACTATTAAAGTTACGGTTCTTATTATGTTCGGATTCCTTCTTATCTCATATATTACTTTCTTCAAATCGTCAGAAGACTTGGCCTCTACTTCTACTACTACGTCATATTCACCATAAACTGGATCTGCTCTTATTACACCTGAGACCTTTTTAGCCATATCTGCTACTTCCATTTCTTTACCAACAGTAGTAGAGACGAGAATATAGGCTCTTACAACTTCTGCCATAAAATATTAATTACGACTCAATATTTAAAGGTTTACTTTAGCAGTAGTCTTTCCGAATTAAATAGTCTTGATGATACTATTAAAATTATTACACAGACCGCAAATACGCCTAAGAGGAGAGATAACGAAACAAAAGTAGAGCCGGAAACGAAGTAAAGTAATGATAGACTTAATTGTTCGTACGGTATTAGGAGTACTAGATTTAGGGGAGACTGCAAATTAGCAACATTTATAAATAGTGCAGAGAAGGACGCTATCAAACCAAAAGATAGAATGAGAAAGTTTATCACTTGCATATTACGCATTGATCCTCCTAAGGCTAGAAGTAAAATCACACTTAGCGCTGCAGTCAATAGTACAGCTAACAGATAGGTTAGAATAACAATTAGGATAAATGGTGTACTGAGAGATAGCGGTAAACCAAATGTAAATGACATTAATGAGGAAAATATTACTATACCTAGAATATCACCTAATGAAGAGAGAACTCCTAAGATCACAGCTATAATTACCTTAGAGAATATAAAGGAGTTTATTGATATAGGGGAAGCCAATAAGGACTCCAAAGTTTTTCTTTCCTTTTCGCCAACTATCCCATCTGTAACGTAAAATATTACCGGAGTAGCACTGGGGAAAAGCACTAATGTGATTATCCTGGCCATTTCACTTAGGTTAGCTTGAGACTGTGAAGCGTTACGACCGGTTATGGTCACAACGAAGTTTTTAACTAATAAAGGATTTATGACATCATCAGGATTAACAACATGCTGTAAATTAGAAGAATTTATCAACCGTTCAATCCTATTATATACTAGAGTATAAGACAGATAACCTATTGCGTTATTAACCAAATTAGAAGCTTCTTGATTGGAGGAAATTAAAATCTTTTCATATACAAACGTTTGTCTTGAGATATTGCTGGCGTTTATATTGAAGTCATTAGGGAATATTATCACAGCATCAGGTACTATGCTTGTATTCGTATTATTGTAAATCACTGTGCCTCCATTTCGAGTAATATAGTTCGAAATGATTTGAATATAAGGTAAGTTGGATTGATTATAGTTAATTATTTCGATCACGGGTGGGGATACAGCTATGGAAGCGTAAAGTATTATACCAATTAATGGTAATAATACGAAAGGAAGTACTATAGTCCCGAGTAATAACTTTCTGTCTCTTTTTAAATCCAATATCTCTTTCTTTATCATTGTCCTTAGCATCATTGATCACCAAATACTAGTTTTATGAACGCTTCTTCCAAATTCTTAGAGTTAGTACTTTTAATGATCTCCTTAGGCTTTCCATTCGCAACTATTCTTCCGTCGTTAATTAGCGTTATTCTATCACACAAATATTCTACCTCTAGCATATTGTGTGAAGAGAGTATTATTGTCATATTGTATCTTCTTGCCATTTCTAAAATTATATTCCTTATCCTTACTGCGGACTCTACATCTAGGGCTGAAGTGGGTTCGTCAAGAACTGAAAGTTTTGGCATTACCATTAAGGTCCTCGCTATAATAAGCCTTCTTTTCATGCCCCTACTATACTCAGCAGTTTTATCGTAAATCCTCTCACCTAAATTAGCGATTTCAATGCCTAATTTCAGGTATTTCTCCTTTAACTCCTTGTCACCTTTAGCGTATAATTCTGCATAAAAATCTAAATTTTCATAGCCAGTTAGCTTTTCATAAGGAAAGGCGTCTTCTGGCATATAAGAGATATATCCATTTTGTTTTGCCTCAATTGGTCTTAGACCAAAGACTTTTGCATCTCCGTTAAAATTTTTGATAATACCGGCTAATATTCTTAGAGTTGTCGTCTTTCCAGCTCCGTTAGGTCCCACTATTCCGAAAACCTCACCGCTCTCTACATCAAATGATAACCCCTTAAGTATTTCCTTATTTCCGATTCTCTTTCGTAAATTGGTAACACTGACAGCAAATTGTTTTTCTGTCATACTCATGCTATTATGGCTAAGGAACTTATTATATGCTTTCGAGATAATATAAAATGATTGGCACAGTAAAGGACAGAACGCTAGAGGCTATTCTGAGATATGGTGATAAGGCTAAATATATCTTGAAAGCAATAATAGAAATTACAGAAGAGAATGAAAATAGAGAACTAGGAGACTTTAACTACAAGCGATTGGTTGAAAAACTAGAGGAATGGGGAATTAACTACGACCCTAGAATGATATTAAGAGCCTTAGAGAAGGATTTCGGTATAATAGAAACCACGTACAAGTCAGCTAATCAACATTGGTGGAAATTAATAGATATTGAACAGACTAAGCTAGCAATTAGTGGAGAAATTGAGAATGGCGAGGAGGATGCTGAAATTTCGCTTATAATTATTCAATATAATAGCTTAAACCCTAAGGAGGTAGAAAAAAAATTATTATTCTTGTTGAAGAAACCTAAACTACTTGACTTGGACAAGAAAAATTTTATGAAATTTTCATTTGAGATTTTACCTTTAATAGTAAAATTGTATTATAAGGCTTCCCAGCATGAGGAAACCTTTGAGATTGCTGAAAAATTGAAAAAAATTATAAATTTAGCTAAGAGAATAAGCTCAAGAATAAACAATGAAAAAGGTGACAATAAGGGATTTCATAAAGAAGAAATCAATGAAGGAGAAAATTACGATGTTAACAGCTTACGATTACCCCACAGCGAAAATAATATCTAATACTACGCTAGATTCCATACTAGTAGGAGATTCCTTAGGAATGGTTGTTCTAGGATATACAAATACGCTTAACGTAACCATGAGAGACATGATCTCCCATACTAGAGCAGTAGCAAGAGCTAATCCTCCTCAGTTAATAGTTTCAGATATGCCGTTCCTAAGTTATGAGATAGACGTGAAAAGTGCAGTGAAGAATGCAGGTCTTTTAGTTAAGGCTGGTAGTGACGCGGTAAAACTAGAGGGTGGAGAGGAAATTAAAGACATTATTAGAGCAATCGTAAAGGCTGGAATACCCGTAATGGGGCATATTGGTTTAACCCCTCAAAGGTTCTTGAGGCTAGGGGGATTTAGAACTATCGGAAAAACTAAGCAGGAAGAGGAGCAATTAATAAAGGATAGTTTAGAACTAGAAGATGCAGGGGTATTTTCAATAGTTATAGAAAATACATACGTGGATATAGCTAAAAGGATTACGGAAAAACTAAACGTGCCTACAATCTGTATAGGAGCAGGCCCATATTGTGATGGACAAGTGTTAGTAATACACGATTTACTAGGGTTATCTGAGGTTACCCCTTACTTCGCTAAGTCATACGTTAATTTGAAAGAAATCATCTCCAGCGCTATTAATCAGTATATAATTGACGTGAAAACTAATAAGTTTCCTGAAAAACAACATTATAAGGAAAGAGAAAGTTGAGTTAATCTGTTAGCTATAAATTTTAGTGATTCAGCTAAGATAGTTTTGTTATCATAGTTAAAGACTATTTGTTCTAGCTCTTCTTTACTCTTAGACTTCAACTCTTTCACCTTCTCTACCAGTCTGGGAACCGCCCTAATTATATTATCAACAATAGTTATTGTAGCAGTTCTTGAAGTCCTCGATAGTGGATTAATGTCTATTGCTATTACTTTTTTACCCATTTTCACAAGTGCCTCTGTTCTATCTCCATCTTCTAAACCCAACAATACCACATCAGCTTTGTAAATACCTTTTGGACTTACTCTTCTCCTCTGACTAAATAGTTCTGGTATTACCTCTGATGCGTCCTCACCAACTCCTAAAACTTCCTTCGCACCTCCCTTATATAGTACTTCAGCTATTGCTTTTTCTCTTCTTTCATCCCTATAGAATAAATTAATCTCTAGCTTAGCATTACTCTCCTCTGCCAATCTTATTAGACCTTCTGGAACTAATGCGGCCATATTTCCATTTACAGAAATAGTAGGCGTTTTTGCTAAGAGTAAGGTAGCAGCTGCGGCTTCTATTGCTTTTTCAGCGAAATCTTGAGTTTTCTCTCCTATTAAGTAGTCGAAACATTCCCCCCTTCCATGTGCTATTAACCCTTGAGGAACTAGAATACTTTTCTCCATTGCTTCAATCAACTTTTCCCTGATTAATAGGGATTCCCTTCTAGGGTGATTTTCTGGTATTAAATCACGTATGCTCCACGGCTTGCTATCTTGTGCTTTATCCATACTCCATACTCTGGTTCAAAGATTTTAACAATTATCCCCTTCTTTCTGTAGGAATAAGGATATTCAGAACTAAAACCCAAACTACTTGTAAATTGTTGTGCAACCTCAATAAATTTCAATGGAGACGGATTTTTGAGAAAATCGTCTATAAGCTTAAGTGCTATTTCCGACCTCTTTATAATACTCTTGGTTGGAAGTTGGCTAATGGGCTGAGAGAAAATTGGGTAATATGACCAATCCATATTTATCACCTCAACCTCACCATACCCTAAACCTCCTGCCTTCTTCCTATAAACTAAACCTCCGCCATAATATTGCGCTATTACATCCCCTAATCCATTTCCAGATAACACATCACTTAAGTGGGCTGTATTCACCGCGTCTTCCTCACTTATTGGGGTTAGTTCCTTAACCCCAAGGGCGTAAGCCAAGCTTATAGCTCCGCTTAGACCGTAACCATAACCTAATGGTACTTCAGAATATACAGATAACTTGTATTCTCCTAATTTTTTCTTTAATATCTCGTAATTAGGAAGTTGTATTTCTATCCCATTAAATTCTATTCCACTACCGTTTCTGATTTCAGCTGTAATATATGGTTCTAACGTTAAGGTAAGTCCTATAGATCCTGATTTTATCAAGTTCTCTTTCTCTATTACTGGATACCATATACCAGAAATAGAAATTGGTACTTTTATCTCCACGCCTAAAACTATAAAACTGTTATTAATAATTTTTACTAAGAGTAGTTGTGATTTTAGACGCATCAATTTTCAGCAGAGCTGTGATAGGGGGCTATGATGTAAAAAAGATCGAAAGTAATGATAAAAACGAATTAGTAGTTGGTAGGTTAACAGGTTTATATGGCGACGTATTAAAATATACTAATTTGAAAATAATTCGTGCTCCGGATAGATTTGATGACGGAAGTGTATTTAGGGAAGTTGAAGGAAAGAATATATATAAAATATTTGAAGTACCTGCCGGAGTAACTTTCGATAAATTGATAGATGAACTCTCCAAGATTAATTACTACCCTGCTATCTTCCCACTATATTTAAAAGGCACTATTGGAGGATTTACTGCATCAAATGGTTCAGGATTCGGTAGTTATAAGTTCGGATTTGCAAAAGGTAAAAAGACTATAAATGAGCTAATTGACTATAAGGTAGTAAGAGTTCTTGCGGTAAAATATCCAGAGCTGTTAGAAACTGAAGGTGAAAATAGATTTGCTTGGTCAGCCCTAATATATAAGGATACTACAAGATATTATATACCCTCGTTCTACAATAAAGTAATTAAGGGAAATTTTAAATCAGTATCTATAAATAATTTGATAAAAAGTATAAATATGGAGATATCTAGTATATTCAAGAGAAATTACGTGCCAATAATACTGATGACCAATTATGACAAAAACGTGGAATTTAATTTCGATTTTAAAATGGGATATATAATCAATTACAACTCGCCGAGAAAATATAAAGTTATGATTGGAAGCTTAGAGGAAACCAGATTACCAGAACTCTTTGAGTTTCTGAGAAAGAATCCAGATATATTACCGTTTCCCTATTTGAAAGAGTATGAAGAATTTCATAAGGATATCATAAGAAACTTTAAAAAATATGAGATAAAAATAAGATCTAAGAGAATAAATAAAAACACGATAGTCGAGGCGTCAAAGTGTATAAATTGTTCATTATGTTTAGATAGCTGCCTTGCTTACAACACTACCAATAATATCCTTTATTCACCTTTAGGTAGATTTAACAGATTACTAACGGGTGAAGGAAATTTTGAATTCTGTTTTGGATGCGCTTCTTGTCAAGAAGCTTGTCCAGTAGGAATAAATATTTCAAATCTAATGGAAATATTACCACAATTTAATGAAAAAAAGGAAACAATAGAATTAGAAACAATCGATGTACCAAGGACTATCTACGAATTGGAAAAAAATTTAGGCAGTAGGTACAGGAATAGACCAGTCTTCCTACTATTCGTAGGATGCGCAGCAAAGTACGATCCATTAGGACTAGAGGGATTTCTAAATTACCTCCTAATCAATGGAGATAAATTACCTCAAGAGCTATCTCCCAGAGTTAGATTAGTCACTGGAATTTGTTGTGGTTTTAATGATTATCTAGCGGGGAATCTAGAAGGTGCGAGAAATAGTGTTGAGAAGATAAATCGCTTAAGGATTGAACAAAATGCTGCTGGCATCTATTTCCTATGCCCTGAGGGATTGTATATTTATAATAAATTTAGCGAACAGAAGGGAATATTTGCGTACGAAGTTATCAAACATGAACTAAAGGATAAAGAAGTACATTTAGGATGCTGGGCTAAGAAGCTTGGATATTCTTCACAATATAATGAATGTGCAGGCTTATTCTTAACATCTTATAAAGGTAGCCCAATTAGAGCTACCAAAAAAGGTTTCTTAACTGTATGTCCATTTTCTACGTGGAAGTTTGGAACAATATCGGCATATAGCTTATTCCTAGAAAAGAAAGAGGTAAAGTATCTTGAGGAAGAAAAAGTCATGATAAACGAGAATATAATATTCGATTTGTTAGTAAGGGCAGTTGCAGATGGTTTAATAGCTTCTAAGGATGAAATCGCTGAGAAAGTAGTCATGTGGAGTTTAGGAGGTAGCCAATACTTCTTGTTGCTGACTATTCCGATTTTCTCTAAATATATAAGCAGTGAGCTTATACGAAAATTATCCTCTGACTCCAGAGTAAAGGAATTTTTATCTAAACTATCGCAAGATACGCCTCTACTAAACCAAAAAATTTCCACATATAAGGATTATCTTTCGTATTATAACTTTAGCAATGAAATAAATACTCTCCGGGATGAAATAGCAAAATCAAATAAACTAGATTATTCTGTAAGAGACTTAGTTAAGACTAGTGAATTCTTGAACGTACTGAAGGAGGCCTTAAGAAGGTCTATAAACGAAAACTTAATAGGAAATGCCATAAACAATATTATTTACTTATAGTCTACAATAAAATATCTTTTCTTGTCGTAATCGAAGTATATTAAACCATTTCTTCTCATGAATCTGAATAATGGGACTAGCCGTTTAGGAAGCTTATCGTCTAAATCTTGCTCATTTATGGTTTGAGAGAAGTAGAGGTTAAGAAGGTCTATTGTATCCTTAAATGTAACTAATTTTCTAGAACTATTCAGATCAATTATAAAGTACTTTCTAGGTATATCTCCCATATTTTCATCAAGAATAACATAAGTTGATGAAAGAACTTGTTCACATAAACTCCCGTTTTGTTGACTTGCTCTCTCTTTATTCTTAATTAAATACTGAAGAAGCTTCTCTATCTCATTTAATTTGTTTAAAACCTCATTATTTTCCTTTTTTATTGTGATACCTTGCCTTATATCACGCTGAGTATTAAATAGTAAATCTATTATCTCGTCTTCACTCATACTATCTAAGGATTAAGAAATTAATAATGGTGAGTCCATGAAAAAAGTGAAAGTTCTTTATTTTGCATTCATTAAAGACATAACCCATAAGTCAAATGAAGTATTAGAAACAGAATGCGAAACTGTAGACTGCTTTATTGAACAACTGGGTAAAATTTACGGAAGCGAATTAGTAAATTTCTTGAAGAGTGGAATAAATGGGATAAAGGTTTCAATTTTGGTTAACGGTTCAGCTTCAACCAAGAATATTAAAGATGGAGATGAGGTAGCGTTGTTACCACCACCTTCGGGCGGAGATTTAATAATAGGGAAAAAATTTGACTTACTTGAGGAAATTAGAAAATTTAGAGAAAAAGCACCCCCGGAAGCGGGTTCTTTAGTAGTTTATGTAGGTTTTGTTAAAGGTATAGTAGACAATCATAGAGTCTTTGAACTGAAATACGAAGCCTACGAAGAGTACACTAGAAAAAGATTTCTAGAAATAAAAGATGAAATAAAGAAGAAATATAATGATCTGATCGAAATCGAGATAATACATGTAATAGATTCAATGAAACCCGGAGAGAATGTCTTACTTATAATGGCTATAGGTAAGGGAAGGAAGGACGCTATCGACGCGGTAAAAGAAACATTGGAATTAGTTAAACATAGCACTGGAATTTGGAAGTTGGAAATAAGAGATGACGGAGAATATTGGGTAGTAGCAGGGAATACGAGAGTGAAAAAACAATGATTAAACCTGTTGGTATGAGCATAGCTGGATTGGATACTGGAAATGGGGCTGGTGGAGAGACTGACTTAAGAGTTTTTGAAGTATTAGGAATCCACGGAGTTTTTGCTATCACTGCGATAACAGCTCAAAGTACAAAAGGCATAAAAGATATCACTGTTGTTAATCCTGAGTTTCTTAAAAAGCAGATAGAAACTTTACTCGAGGATTTCAAAGTGGAAGCTGTAAAGATAGGAATGATATATACTAAAGAACAGTTTCAGGTTGTAAATGAATTATTAAATGATTACTTTTTAGTAGCAGATCCGGTACTTTATGCGAAAGATGGAACTCCGCTGATTAGAGACATTGAAGAATATAAGAAGATAATTTTGCCAAAAGTTAAAGTAATAACGCCAAATATAATAGAAGCATCTGCAATTAGCGGTGTCAAAATAGAAAAGGAGAGCGATGTAGTAATTGTATGTAAGAAATTAAGGGATAGTTATAATATTCCCTACGTGATAATCAAGGGAGGCCATAGTAAAGGAGATTATAGTTTCGATTATATGTGTAATGATGAAGGACTATACAAGATAGGATATAAAAGGTTGCAGGCAAAGGATACGCATGGTACTGGAAGCGTATTTGCAACTGCACTTACTGCAGAATACATAAAGATAAGGGATTTAAAATTGGCCTTTAGGAAGGCTAGAGATTTCGTTCAAACCTCAATAGAATATGGACTTAACATAGGAAAAGGTATAGGACCAGTTAACGTAAGTGTTGAAATTATGAAGAAGTCTATGAAATATGAAGCAGTTGAGGAAATGAGGAGATTTGCGGATTTTGCCGAAAATAACGATAGATTCTGGATTTTAATCCCTGAAGTACAATCAAATCTAGCACATAGTATAAAACCAGAATACGTTAGGGATCTAAATGATATTGCTACATTTAGGGGTAGAATAATAAGGAGATGGGATAAAAAGGTAATTGTTGGACATCCAGTGGTGTTTGGAAACCCTACCCATACAGCTCGAATGCTGTTGTCGCTCATTCTCAAGGGAAAGGATAGTACTTGCTTAATGAATATTAGATATGACGATAAGATAGTTGAGAGTTTTAAGAGAATTGGGTATGAAACAATTGAGATTAATAGGGAACTAGAACCTGCCCATGGAGAAGGAAAGACAATGCAATGGATTATTGAGTATGTAAGTAGCGAATATGGTGGCATACCGAATGTAATTTATGATAAGGGAACTAAGGGAAAGGAGGCAATGATTAGGTTTTGGACAAAAAACATGGAAGAGATGATAGAAGCTTTAGATAATTTATTAAAAATGCTGTAACTTCATTTTAATTTGAAATGAAACTAGAGAGATTGTTAGAGGGCGCCAAAAACTTAGTTAGAACCGGTTGGATGCAAAACGGAATTCCCTCAGCGATGGGAGAAACAGTAGCTTCTCATAGTTTTGAAGCGTCAATCTTGGCTTACGTACTCGCGACGGAGCTTAAAAGAAAAGGAATAGAGATAAACCCTGAACATAGTGCACTTATTGCCCTATTTCATGATGCAGGAGAGACTTTACTAGGAGACTTACCAAAGTGGGCTACCAGTAGAATCAATAAAAGGGATGCAGAAGTAGAGGCATTTGATGAATTAGGAATTGGAAAGGAACTCTTCCTCGAACTTAAGGACCTAAATACTAATGAAGCTAAAGTAGCTAAGTTATCGGATAGATTATCAACATACTTGCAAGGATTAAGATACAAGAGAATTGGATTTAATGTCGATGAGATAATCTCAAGCTACGCCGAGGAAATAGATAAGTTACTTTCGATAGAGCCATTAAATCAGATAAGAGAACTGGTCACTAGAATAATGAATAGTTTAAATAAGCTGAATCCAAAATAATAGGCGGTGAAAAGATATGAAATTAGGCCCTGGGAAAAAGGCCCCAGATGAAATAAATGTATTCATAGAAATACCTATGGGTTCAAATATTAAATACGAATACGATGAAGAAGAGGACATTATTAAAGTAGATAGGGTTTTATATACATCAATGGTATATCCATTTAATTATGGTTTTATTCCAGAGACTTTAGAAGAAGATGGGGATCCATTAGACGTATTAGTCCTAGGAAATTACTCACTAATGCCAGGTACAGTGATAGAAGCAAGACCTATAGGAATGATTTACATGAGGGATGAGGAAGGTGAAGACGCCAAGGTAATAGCAGTGCCAAGAAATAAGACGGATCCGTCATTTTCTAATATTAACGATGTTAAAGATCTTCCGGAGGCTATTAGAAATAAGATCGTACATTTCTTTGAGCACTATAAAGAACTAGAGCCAAATAAATGGGTAAAGATTAGCGGATGGGGAAGCGTAGCTGAGGCTAAGGAAAGAATTAAAAAAGCGATTGAGAGAAAGAAACAAGGATGATAAGGGAAATTTTTGAAATTTTGCTTTTTATATCATCATTTTTTACATCTTTATGGATACTCCTTCAAGCATTCTACTATAAAGTTTCTAATCAAAACATTATACAATTTTCTACTAAAAATGATAAAAATTCTAACAAAAGAATAGACATAATCGTTGCAATAAAAGACGAAGATGAAAAGACGATTAAAGAACTAATTAATAACCTATCGGGATTGGACTATAGATTTTACAAAGTTATTATAGTATCTGATGATACAGAGGAGACTTTTAAAAAAATTATAGAATCACTAGATAAACTTCCGGACAATTTCGTAATTATAAGGAGACCAGAAAACAAGGGAAGAAAAGCTGGAGCACTAAACTTCGCCACTAATATTTCTGATGCTGAAATGTTAGTGTATCTGGATGCAGAAGCCAGGGTCGAAAAGGACTTTTTACGTAAAATTTCTCAACTTGACTACGATGCGGTTGCGTTTAGATTAAAAGTTAGAGATGTTAATACACAAGTTCAAAAGATATACTCATATACCAATGAATTTGTAATGAACGCATTATTCAAGGCTAGAGACAAGTTAGGTCTAATAATATTTGCAAATGGTTCAGCATTCGGAATAAAGAGAGATATTTTAAGGAAGATAGGTGGATGGAAAGAAAATAGCGTAGCAGAAGACTTAGAGCTAGGTATTAGACTTGCTCTGAGTAATATTAAAGTAAAATACGTTGATGACATCACAGTTTATACCTTAGCTCCCTATACCCATACTGATTTATATAACCAAATTAAAAGATGGGCTTATGGTTCTGGAGAATTGATCTCTTACAGCATGAGATTGTTTAAATTAGGAATAAGGGGAATTGAGGGATTTATATACTCACAACAGTGGGGAATTTACCCCCTATACCTACTACTATTTCTTATTATTATCTCAATACAGTTTATATTAAATATAAACTACTTTTATGTCTTTACCTCACTAATCCCAATACTAGTCTCGAATGGAATTTACATAGCTCTGATAAAACCTAAGGGAGATTATAAAAGTGGCATTGTAACCCTAATTGCTTCTCTTATCGGCTACATTCAAGGAATATTCAAAGTCAGGTTTAAATGGAAAGTTACACCCAAAAGCCTAGTTGGGAAAGAAGAAGAAATCTTGAGTATAAAAATATTAGGGATTATTCTTGCGATAATGGCATATATTAATAGTCTTTTCAATAACACAATTTCATCTTTATTAATAATTTTGTTTTCACTTATTCTTTTAACTCTATAGTTTTTGTCCTAGCCATTGCTTGAGCCTCTTTTAGAGCTTCTTCGGGTTTTAAGCTGTATTTTATTATATAGCTCTTCACAAGCTTATAACTCTCCTCATTTTGTATTATCTCTCTGGAAGACGCTAACAACTTTAGGAATAATGCTCTTCTCTCCATTTCTCTTTTCACGTCATCTAGATTAAGACCAGCTTCCTCTATTCTATTTTTTAACACTCTGGCAGCATCTAGATTAATTGTAAACGCATCACTTTTTGGATCCCAGCTCGAGACCCTTCTATAGTCGTTCCAACTAACTATTTCATCAACTGCTACAACACGTCTTCTTAGGACTATCTTTTCTCCTATATATACTGGTAACCTCCTAATTGTCATTATTATGTTCATCATAGGTATCCATTCTTGTGGAATATTTAGGGGCTCATTCATGAGCCTCTTTATTGCAGAGTCGGTATTATACGCGTGGAATGTCGTAGCACCTCCATGTCCAGTTGATATCGCTTGGAATAATACGTAAGCCTCTTGCCCTCTTATCTCACCTACAACTATTATATCTGGCCTGTATCTGAGGGATAATTTTAGCAGATCCATTAATGAAATCTCTTTACCTACTCCTGCATATGCTGGCCTAGCGTATAGCTGAACCCAATTAGTATGGGCTAATCTAATTTCTGGAATATCTTCTATGGAGACGATCTTCATGCTTTCTTTTACTAGATTTAGAACTGCATTAAGTAAAGTGGTCTTTCCGGCCCCGGTAACTCCTATTGACATGACACTCATTCTCAGATCCATTCCATACCATAGATATGCTGCTAGTTCTGGAGATAGGGTACCAGAATTAATTAAATCTAGTATTGTGATAGGCCTTTCGCTAAATCTTCTTATTACTACTGAAGAACCACTGGCTGATACCTCGCGCCTAAATGTTGCGGCAACCCTATCACCATTTGGTAACATACCGTCTTGTATTGGTTCAGCAACAGAAATTGACTTACCTGTAGTAGAAAGCATTCTTAGAACCAATTGATCTAGCAGTTCCTCACCATCTATCATTATATTAAGTTGTGGAGATACTTGCATGTTCTTAGTAAATATAATATTAGTTGGAATATATTCATAACTTCTATGATATACATAGACTGGATTATTTAGACCAGGAACCGAAATATCTTCTATATTTTTATCAGCTACAAGTGGGGTTAATACGTTGTATCCGAACATGTTTCTTAATAAATAGTACAAAGTAACTCTAGCATTTGTACTCAAAACGTAGATATCTCCTCTCTTCTCTTGGATAATTTTAAGACCTGACCTTTTCTTATCCAGTTCGAATATAATTTTTGCAAGATCTAAAGAGGGATTCTTAGAAAGCAGTTCTCTCTCCACTTCCTCTATAAATATATTGTAGATATTATAGATCATTTCATTAACCGGTGGTTCTAATAAAACATATTTGTAGATACCTTTTCTCTCATCAAAAGTAATGAAGACATGAGGATTTGGTAATATCAGTTCAATATTATTTCGAGTTAGGTTTGACTTAATATCCTCCGGGACTAAATTTAGGATATTAACCTCATAATCCGCGACAATCGTTGTAACCTCTTCGGGCAAAGGTGTAACTGGGTAAAGCGTTATAGGAAGATCTGTGATAGGTAATTGCTTAACGCTACCTCTACCGATCTGTAAGGGGAACTTGAAAATTTTACTCATTATATACCACTCCCCCATCTAGGTTATAAAGATGTCGAGGAAGGAGATATAGAAGGTATTAGTGATATATGTAATGAAATGATTACCAGCACTGCGGTAATAACTACTAAAACTGCCGCATGAGTAAATCCTGCTGCTGTTTTACCATATCCTATCTTTCCCACTAATAATCCAGCTAAAAATGAATTAAAGAGCGCTGAAATGGAAATTACGTAAAGGGACTTAGGTAAGACCACAGTAGCGCTAGATAATGGTCCATAAGCAAAGGAATAGGACTGATGAGATATTAGAGTAAACATAGCGTTACCTAATAGAATAGATGCCACCAATGCCAAAATAATACCAATATAAGGAGCGTATAATAACACTCTTATTTTCGCATTGTAGTTTCTCCTTATCCTTATTTGAGCGTCAACTTGCTCGGCTAATGATTCGACTGTTTCCGGAGTTAAACTACCAATTTCTATCATATCTGCTAGTGAAATTAAAGAAACCTTGCTAGAAAAGTCCAATATTCTCTCTGAAGCTATCTTAAAGGCATCCTTTATAGGCACTCCTAATAGAGAATAAGCGTATATAGTATTTAGTATGTCTCTAAACTTCCCCATTTCTGGAGAATCCTTTAGGTTTTTAACTACTGTAGCTGGATTTAGTCCAGCTCTTAATCCCTCAGCAACCGCCCTAAGAAAAGATACAACATAAACATCATATCCCGTTCCTTCCTTTAGTTCTCTCATGGCAATTACTGCTGGAGGTATCGCAGCTATTAATAGACCTATTGTAAATGCTAATACAGAGAATGGTATTTGCTGTACACCAGCATTTAGGAAAAGGAGGTATAAAAAGAAGAGGTATTGGTTCCTTTATCAAATACAGTATGATAAAAGAGATAATCAACCCTATAGGAAATGTAACATAAAATACTTTGTATGCTTTTAAGGATCTCTCAGGGAATCTAAATTGAGTTTGGTCAACAACCCATATGAACAATAGATTTATTAATGGTATCATTATCATTGCGAAAATAGCCATTACTGGGAATGGGACTGAACCGAAGAGAGATGGAAATATTGCTTGTAATAGTAAAACGAGAAAGAATGTGATGAAACCTGATGATAGCCAAATTACGAAACCTTCAGCTATGCCGGACAAGTTCTCCGCAGCAGTAGACGCTAAAGTTTCTATATTCTTGAGGATATCTTTAGTCTTAGCTTCCATTGTTTCTAGAACTGGTGCACCTGTTCTGACTGCAGTAACATAAGTCGTTAAAAATTCATTGAATATCTTCGAAGGCGAGTAGTTTAGTGATTCAACTATTGCACTTTCTACACTTTCTCCTAGGTATTTAACTCTCTTATTAACATATGAGGCAATTTGGCTAGCGTATTGCATTGCTGTAGATTTAGATAAGTAATCGAAAACATATCTTGCACTTAACCCAGACCTTAAGAAAACATTAAATACTGCAGCGAATGCTGGAGCTTCACTATCTAAACCTATTCTTCTATTTTCAGTTGATTGTGATAACTGGAGAATTTGTATCAAATAAGCAATAGGTGGTATTATTATGCCAAATATCATCATAGTTAAAAACCCTGCCAAATATTTTGTAAGCAACGTTAATCTATATAGCTCAAAGAACCTTACAGCAAACACTACTAACATTACGGAAATTACAATTGAAAGTATAAGAGTAAGAAATAGCCTAGATGCAAATAAACGTGGATCTTGATTTATGCCCGCTTTTTTCATTTTTACGCCTATGCTTTTAGCTAAACTATCGATTATACTGGAATTGTAAAATAGTAATTCGATTTTTGATGGACCTTGCTTGTTAACATATTGCCTGCTATTACGTCTATTAAATATACTCATTCTAGTGTTACTTTCTCATAAACCTATACTTAAATTTATATAGAAAATCCTATTTTACATGTATCTCAACAATATCTCTATCTTCTAGAATATGTGACGGACCCACTTTCTGTCCTTGAAACTTTACCGATTTTCCCCAGACTCTAGCATACCTAAAATTTTCAGCCAATGACGAATGCAGTTTCCTTGCCACGTCTAGAACTGTAGACCCCTTTTTGAGTATTAAAGGATCCTTAGTTGGCTCTTCACCAGGCTCTTTAGTGTAAACTCTGATCACTTCTAACATATCGAACAAATGCTTAGGCAACTTATCTATCTGGTCGATAGTTAACATTGGTAACTCGCCAGTGTCGAACCTATCCTTAGAGATCACTACTGTAGGCTTGTAGCTAACAGCTTCGAACATTGATTTTTCTATATCATCTAAGGTGACCTCGCCTATTATCTTTACTATTGCTGATTTAATTCCGAAACTCTCTATATAATCCCTAACTACTTTCTCATCAATACCTATCAGTTTACCTAAATTTACTACTCTAATACCAGAAATTCCATATCTAGTTCTCTCTATTACAACCCTTCCCTTAGGTTTTCTTAATAGAATATTATTATCTTCTAGGAGACTCTTTATAAGAGATAGATCCTCCTTATTATTTATAGCTATGATAACCTCATCTGCATTTCTTATTAGACCTATTGTCTTAGAGAGTGGTAGGCTCTTAGGTGGATTAACTAACTGAATCTGTACGTCCTCATATTTAACCATACCAGGCACTGGTAACTCATTAAATTCCTGTTTTACATTAGTAAGTTTTCTCATTATAAATGATCTAAGAAGCATATCTCCTATCAAAATCGCTTGGCCTGCACCCTCTTTCTCAACAAATAACGAAAAACCTCCACTTTTCTTGCTCTTTCTTACCTCCATTTCTTCTCTTAACTCGGCCATTCGCCTTTTTGCCCAGTACACTAAATTTTCAGTCCCCTTGTGCTTAGGAACTTCCTTAAGAAATTCTTGTAGGGCTTGGAACTTCTCCTCTGGAGTCTTTGCGTCCATTACCTTTAGCCACTTAGCCTTAGCTTCGGCAGGTAAATTCGTTACCATAACCTTCTACCCTCTTTACTTATATAATATAATGGAGCAGTAGAACGTAAAATTTTCCATGATCTTCTGATAATAGGGGGTGGATTTGGGTTCTTCTCATAAAAGGACTTAAGCCACTTTATTGTTCTAGGGTCAGCAGGGTATCCACTCCCAAAATCACCGTAAACTTGTTTCAACTCATCAATATAGTTATCCCTTATTACTTTAGCTATAATACTTGCTGCACTTGCTTCAACAAATAGGACATCCGCCTTGTGAACTACATTTGACTTATAACCCAGCTTATTGATAAGTTCTATAACGGGCTTCTCATCTCCCACTTTATCAACTGTTACTATCTCAGGATTGAAAGATGAAAGTGATAGTATTATCTTAGATACTGCGTCATATGTTAGATCGTTCAAGTTATAATTATCTATTTCGTAAGGAAAGACTTTAACTACTGTGAAAGCCTCTACGGTATTCGCAATGATATCGAACAATTTCTCCCTTCTTTCTCTCGTTAATTGTTTACTATCCTTTACTCCAATACCTTTAAGGAACTTTAGTTTCGTATCACTTATAACTACACCTGCAACTATCATTGGACCTATTAACGCTCCACGACCTGCTTCATCTATGCCTACTCTCATATCCTCAATGAAATAACTAGTTTTGCCTCCCTTTTACCGTTTTTCATCTTTTCATTCTGATAACTCTCATTAACTTCAACGTCCACAATAGAAGATATCATCGATACAAGCTTTCTTGCAACACTTTTACTCATAAAATAATAATCAACACCCTCTCTACCTTCAATAACATCGGAAATATTATCTACAATACTTGTAGAGAAAAAGGATTCGAAGAACGCTCTCTTTTTATCATCGACTCCAATCTTACCTTTACTCCTAAGTTGAACTATAGCCTCATAATATCGTGTCTTCTTCCTAAAACATGAGTCACACAGCTCCCTTTCCATTTCTAAGCTTATTACAGCTTCTTGGGAAAATGATTTACCTCTTACCTTACCTCTAAACTCAATAGTCGCAAAAGAATTACCACTTGGATCCTTCCATATGCTCTTTATATCAAATGCGAACTCATCCACGTTTTTGTCAATCCTCATCTTACTCCCTAATTCTCTTGCTATAATATCCTCCACTACGGAAGCTAATGATGTTGCTGATGTTCTTATCCACTTACCTCTAATCCACTGGGCACCGCAGATCTTACAATACTTTCCGGTTACCCTTTTAGGCGTCTCTATCAATTTTTTAGACTTTACATAGCAATCTACACATAGCGAATCTATTAGGTCAACATTTTGCTTTCCGCATAATACACAGAATTTTCCTGACATAAATTTCACACATTATAAACTTGAGCAAATTTTATACCAGCCACATTGATCACTGAGTCCTTATGTACTAACCCTCTCCTTATTGCCTCTTCTACCGCATAATTCCCTACAATACTCATGACTGTAGCTTCATCAATTAGTGAAAGAGCGTAATCTAATTCCACAGACTCTCCCCCATAAAATTTCTCACTAATATCAAGTATTATCTCTCCTTCTCTGAATACTTTTCCTAATAATTCCTCTTGACATATATTTATTAGTGTCATGCCTTGTGCTCTAATTATATTTAAAAGCACTTTCATAGTGGTTTCACTGGTGTTTGAGCGCCACATGCTAGACAAACTATATACCAGCTCTTCTTCTCCTTCTTTAGAATAGTGTCTAGGCTTTTACAAGTACTACATTCAACATATGCTTTCAAAAATCTTTCCATTAAGGTATTTATTACTTGCGAGGAGAATTTTCCTTGAATTACGAGTTCGCCCTTATCGTCTACGTTACCGGGTGCAGCTAGTTCCTTTAGCAAGTATTTCATACATATTTTATCCTCTCTTCTAATTCTATCACAATACTCCGCAAAGTTTCTAATTATAGTAGTATTTCCTATATTGAGTATTATCATATTAGGCAATGATTGTGTACCTTCCTTACGTCCTTTTTCTGGTAATTTCGAGTATAGCCTATCAAGCATTTCTACGTATTCTTTTTCTGAACTCACATTAAACCTATAAGCAAATAGGGTTTAAAATACTATTGAAGAATAATGAAAAACATTTACGTTGAGACATATGGATGTGCACTAAATAGGGCAGATACTTACGTAATGATGACTTTGCTTAAAAGTGAGGGTTATAATTTTGTAGAAAACCCAGAGAATGCCGATATAATTATACTGAATACTTGTGCAGTAAGACTAGAAACTGAAGAGAGAATGAAACAAAGAATTAAGGAGTTAAACACGTTATCTAAAAAATTAGTAGTAGCGGGGTGTATGAGTAGTGCAGAACCAGCTACAGTTCTTTCCATAGCCCCAAATGCATCATTAATAGGTCCCCAATCCGTTGAAAGAATAGTTGATATAGTAAAATCAGAAGAACGTAAAATAGTTATTGAGGGTGATAGAGCACTTATAACCCCTAGGACCTTTGATGGAAAAATTGCCATAATCCCAGTAGCTGATGGATGTGCGGGCAACTGCAGCTTCTGCATAACTAAATTAGCTCGGAGGAAGTTGAGAAGCTATCCATTGAGAGAAATAGTTAACGCTGCAAGAGATGCTATACAATCTGGTGCTAGAGAAATAGAATTGACTGGTCAAGATACTGCAGCCTATGGATTAGATTTAGGGGGATCTATAAGTTTAGTTGATGTAGTAAATAAAGTAGCGGATATAGATGGAGACTTCATGATAAGGATAGGCATGATGACACCAGAACAAGCTATGAGGATAATGGATGATCTAATAGAAGCTATAAGAAACCCAAAGGTATATAAGTTCATACATTTACCCGTCCAAAGTGGAGATGATAGAGTATTAAAACTAATGAACAGAAAATATACTGTAGATGAATATAAAGAGTTGATAAGTGAAATAAGACATAAAATACCATTTGTTAACATAACCACGGATATAATTGTAGGCCACCCCGGAGAAGATGAAGAGGCATTTAATAACACGTTATTGCTTATGAAGGAATTAAGATTTGAAAGAATACACCTAGCAATGTACTCCATAAGGCCAAATACTAGAAGTGCGTCAATGCCTCAAGTTCCAGATAGTATAAAGAAAAAGAGAATTCAAATAGCTAATAAACTATATGAGGATCTTGCATTATCTATTCATTTAGATTATGTAGGAAGTACTAGTAGAGTTATTACAACAGAATTAGGTCGTAAGGGATCAGTGATAGGAAGATTAATGAATTACATCCCAGTTGTGATTAGATCTGAAAATGTAGAATTAGGAAAATGGTATGATGTTAAAATAACTGAAGCATCATTCTATGATTTGCGTGGGATTCTTGCTTAAAAAATTTAAACCCTATAGAGGAATGTATATTCAGTATGCCCGAAAGTGTATATATTGCATCGGCTGTTAGAACGCCTATTGGAAAGTTTGGCGGTGCTTTAAGAAACCTCTCACCAGTAGATTTAGGTTCAATAGTAATTAGAGAAGCGTTAAGAAGAGCTAATGTGGAACCTGGGAAGATAGATATGGCAATTATGGGGAACGTCCTAAGAGCTGGGCATGGCCAAGATATAGCCAGACAGTGCGCAATTAGTGCTGGGATTCCATTTGAGATAGACGGATTTTCTGTGGATATGGTTTGCTCTTCAGGGATGATAAGCGTAATTACTGCTTCACAGATGATCAAATCTGGAGATGCTGATATAATAGTTGCGGGTGGAACGGAAAATATGAGCCAAGCAATGTTTGCCATAAAATCTGATATTAGATGGGGTGTGAAAATGCTAATGAATAGAAATATTGAGCTCATTGATACTATGTTATACGATGGATTAACAGATCCCTTCCAGTATAAAGTAATGGGACAAGAGGCTGATATGGTAGCAAAATCTCATAACATTTCAAGGAAGGAGTTGGATGAAGTTGCTTATCAAAGTCATCTAAGAGCTCATAAGGCTACGGTTAATGGATACTTTAAGTCAGAAATTGTCGAAATTAAAGCTGATGGAAAGGTAATTAATACTGATGAGGGAATAAGAGCCGATACCAGTTTAGATAAGCTCTCTAGTTTACCTCCAGCATTTACTGATGATGGTCTACACACTGCTGGAAATTCGTCTCAAATATCTGATGGTGCCGCAGCGTTGGTACTAGTGAGCGAAAAAGCTGCTAAGGAACTTAAAATAGAACCTATAGCCCGAATTCTAGGATATAGTTGGGTTGGTATAGAAAGTTGGAGGTTTACTGAAGCACCAATTTTTGCTATTAAAAAATTATTAAGCAAATTAGATACCGATATAAACCATTTCGATTATTTTGAGAATAATGAAGCATTTGCCGTAAATAATGTTCTAATAAATAGATACCTAGGAATACCTTATGATAGACTTAACGTATTTGGAGGGGCTATAGCGTTAGGTCACCCAATAGGTGCAAGTGGTGCTAGAATTATAGTAACTCTCTTGAACGTGTTATCTAAAATGCATGGAACAAGAGGAATAGCCAGTATATGTCATGGAATTGGAGGATCAACTGCGATTGCGATCGAACTCTTGAAAGAGATGAAGTAATTTTTTATGCATATATGAGAATAGACTATTGCAGGTGAATAAATAAGTTGCCTAAGAAAGATAGAGCGCAGGAAGCACCTAGTAGAGATGTGCCAAGACCCGAAGAGGGACAGACAATATGTGTAGTTAAGAAGATGTTAGGTGGGGATCACTTAATAGTATTATGTATGGATGGGAAGGAGAGATTAGCGAGAATACCTGGTAAAATAAGGAAGAAGATGTGGATGAGAGAAGGAGACGTAGTACTTGTAGGTATTTGGGATTTTCAACCTAATCGTTGTGATATATTGTATAAGTATGGAAACGATGAAATAAAAAGACTTGTAAACGAGAATATCATAAGTAGAGAAGTAATTGACCAGTTAAGAGGATAAATTTGACAGAATTACCGAAGAAAACTAAAGATGAAAAAAGACGCAAAGATGAAGATCTTTTTAAAGTAGTAGATTCTACAATAGATTATAGGACATATCTAAATTTGATTCAAATAGCTAGACGATTAAACATTAAGGAGTATTTAGGTGCAATATCGTCTGGGAAAGAAGCTAGGATATATCCTGCTAGGACTTTTGATGATACGTATTATGCAGTAAAGATATACTATACATCTACAGCTCAAAGTAAAAGAGCTATTAAGAAGTATACTATTGGTGATATAAGGTTCGAAGACATAAAAGTAACTAACACTAAACAACTTATTAATACTTGGGCAAAAAAGGAATTCAAAAATCTTAGTAGACTATATGAGGCTGGAACCAGAGTACCAAAACCTATTCTGGTTTTCGAGAACGTTCTCGTGATGGAATTTATTGGGGAAAATGGTATAAGAGCTCCCCTTTTGAAGGAGCTAAGTGACGAGGAGATTACACAAGGATTGTATGAGGACTTAATTCAACAAGTGGAAATTATGGTAAAAGGAGCTAAATTGATTCACGGAGACTTAAGTGAATATAACGTAATAGTTTATGATAATAAATGTTATATAATCGATGTAGGTCAAGCAGTTCCAATAGATTACGAAGATGCAATCACATTACTGAAAAGGGACCTAGATAACATAAATAGATTTTTTGAGAATAAAGGAATAAATATAAGGCCTACAGAAGAGTTATTGATAAAATACGGAGTTACTGGGGATTGATAATCTTGTTCATCACGGTAGAAGATGAAAAATTAGAAGTAGTTAAAAAAGTGATTGGGAAACTAGAACAATTTACTGATACTAAAATTATATATGATGAAAGAACAAAAACTTTTAATATACTACCTAAGGGACAGAATCAGTACGAAACTCTTAAGGCTGTCTCTGTAATAAGAGCAATAGGTTTAGGATTCGATGAGCAATCGGCCTTCAGATTGCTTAGCGATGAGTATACTTTAGATGTAATCGATTTGAAAGCTCTTATAGGAAGTAATCCAGATACGATAAGAAGAGTAAAGGGAAGAATAATAGGAGAAAATGGAAAAACTAAGAGAATAATACAAGAGTATACTGGAGTAGATATTTCCATTTACGGCCACTACATAGGAGTATTGGGACCTTACGATCAAGTTCAAATAGCTAAAAAGGCGATAGAGCTTCTGATTGATGGGAAAGAGCATTCCTCAGTTTACAAGTTCCTAGATAAGGCAGAAAAGGATCTGATAATATATAAAACTTCTAAATTAAGAAGAAAAGGGATTAGCGAGATCAAGGATAATGGATAAGTGATACCTATTACTAATAGTCCTTATCACATTAGAATACGAGTCTAAAACTTCTTTATTTTTTTCATTCTCTAAAAATACTTTCAGCTCTTCCAATTGTTTCAAATAGGCCAGTTTGAAAAATCTATATAATATTCTTTTTGGTTCACTAAGGATTTCTTCAGTTAAAAGAAGATTTGGCTTAGGTATCATAGATAAGGTTAAGTGTACCCCATCTAATAATGCTATCATCGCTACCTTATAGGCACTGTATTCCCTCGTAGGAGATTTCTTGCTAGCTTTTACTTCCACATAATACTTTACACCATCTTTTTCCGCTTCTATATCGTGAGTTGGCATATCAACTGATCTTATGTTTTCAAAATTCATTTCTTGTAATATTCGCCTAGCCCTATACTCCATGGCAAACCCAAATATAATACCCCTAGCCCTAGATAATGCGTAACTTATCTCATCTTCGTCAAAGCCATACTCTGACTTTAGTTCATGAATCAGATCCACATAGCAATATAAATATGCAATAATAAAAATCTAGCACTTTATTTTAACGCCTCCCAATTTCCTCTTACCTTCTACTCTAATCCTATCCACATCATATGCAGAAGCATGAGAAGCGTTTAAACCAAATTCGTTATATAAATCCTCTTCAAAATTATATTCAGTATATATACCAACTTCATTAAGATTCTTTTTAGCATCATCAATTGAAATAGAATCTTTAACAAGGCTGTAAAGGGGACTAGTCTCGGCTATCTTAATGGGGTCAAGAAAGAACATAACAGCAGATATTGGAGTAACTAGAACCTTTCTTGTACCGTTTCTAATGGTTATCTCTCCGTATAATCCTTTGAATGCATCAAAAGGAATCTTTGATGCCTCAGTAGTAACTTCATTCAAAATCCTCCCCACTAGATTCGCTGTTTCCCTATCATAACCTTTAATATCTAGCAAACCATTTAACGAAGCTATTTCACTGATCCGTTTAAGAAAGTAATCATATTGTAACTCTCCATCACTGCCACTTCCTATAACTCCTAGCATAACATTATAGCCATCTTCCTCTAACTTGACAAGCGATGCTAAAGAGATAAAGTCAATGAGTGGACTACCTAAAGTTTCCTCACAACCCTTGGCCAGTACATCACCTCCTGCATCTACTCCTACTATTAGGTCAATTTTTTCCTTATTTACAAACTCTTTTAATGATGAATAAAGACCTATTACCCCATCTTTATTACAAATTCCATAAGCCTCACCTAAATTTAATGCTCTAACAGCTCTTACTAATTGAGGTACTACTCGCCTATTGCCTCTAATCGCATAGGTATCCCTATTAACCTTGTATAGACCTTGATTTACTAAAACACCGTTTCTTATGTTATCAAAACATATGGGTCCTGGTATAGGATCCTCTACATATCTTTCCCAAACTACTGAACCAAGCAAAACGTCGTAACCTAACTTCCTTAAGTAATTATATGCAACTATTGCAGATACTACGTCACCTCCACCGCCAATCCCGAAAACAAATGCTTTCATATTTAAATCTTTTCCTACTTTATACTTTAAGTTATCCTAATAATACCACTATCACATCATACCATCCGGCGATTTAGTATTATCTGATCTCTCTCTCATATTTTCATCCGCAAAGCACAATAGGTAGGGAATAGATCTTGAGCACGGAAATTGATAGTAAAAATTCGTCAATCGACATGTTTACTACTTACGAGGAGGAGCTAAGAGTAGGTGAGGCATTAGCTCACATACTGGCTGCTGCATCCATAGTGCTTGAATTGGAAGGGGAGAGTGAGGAAGTGAGGAATACCATAATGAAATATATTGATCTGTGGATTTCTAAATTATCACCAATCGACTATTCTCCAGGGATGGCAGAAGTTATAGGCTCAAAGGTTAGAAGGAAGATAACGAGTGTCTTTAATGAAATAAGTGAAAATGAATTAGGGGATATATTAGATTTCATCATAGATGTTAAGAGAAAACTAGATATAGGAACATTAGAAACTGAAATATTAGAATTGGAAGTTAAAGTGGAAAGGATTCTAAGGGTATTGGGAATAGACATAAATGATGTGAAACAATTCTTTGACTTCACTAACTTGGAGAAAAGAGCCAACAGACTAATAGCATTAGCCACAGTTTCAATAGGCATTGCTTCAGTATGGGATGAAAAATGGACAGTGGAATTACAATAATTGCAGAAAAATTGATTGATCCTAGCGTTAAGAAAGCTTGTAAAATGATGGTCAAGGACGATGAGATAATTAAGTTGGTTGGAATTTCCTCAAAGAAATTGGCTTTGAACGTTATAGATAAAGTATCTTTTTGGCTAGTTTATGAGAATAATAATTTATTATATTGTAAATTATGTAATAGAGGACCCTTCACAAAAAAAGGACTTTATTTACATTTAAGCAGAGTACACAGAAGAGAGATAAGAGAAATGTTAGAGGAAGAATTAAGACATGAAATAAGAACAATAATCTAGTATAAAGTGCTCAATGCCCTATCTAGATCCTCTATCAAGTCATTTACATCTTCTATTCCAACGGAAAGTCTGAGGAGGCTATCAGTTATCCCAACTATCTTTCTTTCTTCTAAACTAAGTGTCCTATGTGACATAGTGGCCGGATGTGATATAACAGAATTAACCCCACCAAGCGTTTGTGCAGGGATTATCAACTTAAGTGATTTCATTACTTTTAACGCACTTTCTTGACCTCCATTTACTTCAAAACTTAAAACGCCTCCGAATCCTTTAAGAACCTTTCTCGCTATATCGTAATCCACATGAGACTTAAGACCAGGATAATATACTTTTACGACTTTAGGATGTCCTTCTAAAAATTCAGCGATTTGCTCCGCATTCCTATTGATAACATCCATCCTTATTTTAAGAGTCTTAATACCCCTCAAAGTTAGATATGCTGCATGAGGATCTAAAGAAGTTCCTAAAGTCCTTCTCATTTGATCTATAACATTTAAGTACTTACTGTAACCAGCAGCTAATCCCGCTATTACGTCATTATGTCCAGCCAAAAACTTCGACGCACTGTGCACTACTATGTCAGCTCCTAACTCCAATGGCTTTTGATTTATTGGGGTAGAAAAAGTCGCATCTACAATCAATATGCTTCCTTGCTCCTTTGCTACCTTGGATAATTCAGCGACATCTATAACCCTTAATAGTGGATTTGTGATATTCTCCACAAATATTACATCATACCTCTTAGACTTTGCTTTCTCTATAATATTATTGTTCCCAGGATATGATGCCTCTACATTAACACCCCAGTTTTTAAGGTAGTCTGTAAAGAAACGATAGGACCTCCCGAACATGTCACGATGAACCAAAACACTATTTCCAGGCTTTAGCAGTGCTAGGGCAGTAGTGGAGATAGCTCCCATCCCAGAAGAAAACGCAATACCCATCTCAGCGTTCTCAAGTTCTACTATTTTCTTAGCTAGCTCTAGAACAGTAGGATTTGATTCCCTAGAATATCTATATTTTTCTCCCTCGGGATAATGATAGGCAGAAGTCTGATATATAGGAGTAGTTATAGCACCAGTTAAGTCATCTATGTCTTCCCTTACTGCTCTAGTCGCGTCCTTCAATCCCTACACCTCCAGCAATCTTGGCTTTAATAACTTTACATTCAACATTGAATTCATTACAAGTTTTAGTTCCCTCTTCTACAATTTTATTTTCATCGGTCATCTTATCGGTCAAAACTAGGATTGAAGGACCTGCACCACTTACGCAAGCGCCTATTGCGTCATATTTTATCGCAACCTCTTTAATTTTAGGATAGTAAGGGAATAAGGGAAGTCTTGCCTTTTCTACAATTTTATCGTTTAAACCTAATCTTATCAACTCCCTCTCCCCTTTAATGAAACCAAGAAGTAATGACGATATATATCTCGAATTATTTATATAATCAGAAAGTGTAACTGTTTTAGGTACCATTTCCCTAGCTTTCTTAGTTTTCTCTTCAATATGCACATTTAATGGGGTGAAAAGCAAAATATCAAATGAGTAATTTATAGGTATTTCAACAACTTTAACCGGACTAACGGAAACTACAGACACAACTCCGCCAAAAACACTAGCGGCGACATTATCTGGATGAGGAGACCCAGAAGAGGCGATCTCTCCATACATTGCATATCTGACAAGATCCTCCTTAGACAAGTTTAGGTTAAATAGATTATTGAACGCCATGACAGCAGCAGCAGCCGATGCTCCACTACTCCCTAATCCTAAACCCTCTGGAATACCCTTTATTACTCTAACTTTAAGGCTAGCCTTTATCCCTATTTCCTCCATAATCTTAACTATTGGATAAGTAGCAGAGTTCTTATTTGGTTCTAGTGGGATTTTTGAATTACTTTCAACTATAATGTTATTTAAATTCTTATTCTCAACACATATTTCCACAGTGTCAAAAAACGCAGTATGTGCTATTGATAATATGTCGAAGCCCGAACCTAAATTAGCCGAACTGGAATACGCCCTAGCCCTTTTACACTCCACAACTTAAATAATAATAGTACTTATAAATTTCTTATTATCTTGTGGAGGCATATAACATCCGCTTATCCAATAGCGAAGAGAGATATAGCAATAATGGATAATATTAGATGAAAGGTTCATAGTTTATCGGATACTGTCGGTAACAGCTATCGATCATATAACCTAACTTTGATAGAGAGCTAGTTATATCTTTAATTTAATACTTTAGAGCATTACTCCAAATTAAGCCTATTATTATTTATACTTTTATCGTGCTTAGATACCTCTTGCCTCTTTCACTAATTCCTATCATGTATAGACATTCCTCGAATACCTTTTTACCAATAATATAGCCTTCTGGAGCATAAACCTTAGCCTTTCCTAATAACGAGTAAATTGTGGAAGGAGATCTTAACTTCACTACCGGGTTCTTTACGATTTTGGACATCCCAATCCAATCGTCATAACCTATTTCCTCTCCCTCACCATTAACTAAAATTTGCCTACAGAAAACCCTATCATAATTATCTACTGATGAAGAATACAACGAACTAATAACTGCAACATCTCCAAATTTGTATTCTATAGCTTTTTTTGCAGGCAAGGAACCCAGCAATACATTTTTCGTATCTGAATTTAGAATCCTCTTATCCTCTTCTCCTATAATAGATATCGAATCATCAAACTTCTTCACGTTAACCTCAACTTCCTTACCTTCTTCGATTTCTTCGTTTGGATTAAGCATTATATAACCCTCAGTTAAGGAAAAAGTACCTATCATATAACTCTCGAACTTTACTGGAAGTGCGTAATAGGAACTATCAACACTTTTAAACAAATAGACTGGAATTAGAGTATTTCTATATTTATCAGCCTTAGTCCCCAGTGCTAACTTAGCTTTAATTTTGCCTAATTCAACAATTTCTTTGCGGGAAGGATAGAGATTTCTCAGAATTTCTGAGATAACCGTATCAAAAACTACAACTGAAGATACTATATTCCCAGGCAATCCAATTACCGGCTTGTTATCTACTACTCCTAAAATGGTCGGCTTTCCAGGCTTTATCTTTATACCATGAACTATTATACTACCTAACTCTTTTATAGCTCTGTGGACGAAATCCTTTTCTCCAGCGCTAGTGCCACCGGTTAGTATCAAAACATCAGCAAGCGAAATAGCTCTCTTTATCTCATTTTTAATGCTCTCTATATCATCTCTAAGTAATGAAAGACCAACTATTTGATAATTTTGTTTAAGCTTAGAATATAGGTAATGTAGATTAGACTCATAAATTTTGCCTGGGGACAAGGAGTTACCAGGTTCAACAAGTTCATCTCCCGTTGCAATTAGATATACCTTTAACTTTTCATATACCTTTACCTTACTTATTCCTAATGACGCTAACAAGCCAATCTTCTCATGGGAAATCACTTCACCTTTTCTCAATATAATTGAATTTTTAGGAATATCACTTCCTATCCACCCAATATTTTGGCCAAAAGTCATTTTTTTGTCTACTTTTATGAGATTACCACTTATTATTTTGACATCTTCAACTTTTATTACGGCATCCGCACCCATTGGGATGATTGCTCCAGTATCTACTTCAACAGCTACGCACTCATTTATGTGAACTTCTTTAAATTCACCAATTTCTATTCTATCTATCACCTTCAGTTCTCCGGGAGTGCATGAGGACTTTAAGGCATAACCATCTACGTTAGACCTTGAAAATGGAGGATAGTCAATTGGCGAGTTCAGATCTTCTGCTGACACGTATCCAAAAGAGTCCTTTACTTCTACTTCTACAGTTTTAGGGATGAAATTTAGTGATGATAAATAGACTCTTATCGCTTCCTCTATTGAGTATAACAATTCATCCTTAACAAATACTCTCATATAAAAAAACAATATCTTATACGGATTAAAAAGTTATGAGTGACGCCTTTTCTAACTCGTCTAATACCATTACTACGGGGTCACGTACTTGTGATATATCTAAATTTGCCTCTTTACTTAATTCATTAACTATTTCATCCACACTTCTATTACCATCACACATAGCCCAAATATAATAAGCTATAGGAGCAAGCTCGTATACTTTGTCTTCAGCCACTTTTACTATGTAATTATCACTCTCTTCGCTCCTATCAATCAACTCGCCTATCTTCTTTGGTTTTTTATCTTTCACATCTTCAAAATTCACTCCTCTTCACCTTCTTCGTTTTCTTGTCTTCTACCACCTCTTCTTCCATACCTTCTTCCCCCACCGCGGAATCCTCTTCCTCCTCCACGCATTTGCTGAGGAGCTGTTGGTGTATTTTCTGGTATTTGAGATGATTCTGGAAATCCATCTTCTGAAGCTTCAGCTATCTTAGTTTTGCTTCCAGCATTTAACTGTACTTGACCCTTAAAAGCGGTGGTCCACGCGTTTTCTATCTTTACCACTTGACCTTCTTTTATACTACCTGCATGTTTTCCCCATAATGTTAACTTTACTCTTCCCGTTTCATCTCCAACAATAGCCTCACTGATTGTTCTAACACCGTTCTTTGTCTGTATTTGTCTTGCTTCGCTTGCTTCCAAAACTCTTACGGTTACATTTACGCTTTCCATATTTGGTTTTAGATTACCTACTTTTTCTTCCATTCGACTCGACTCACAGATTTGTTATTTCAAATATCATTTTATCCATTTATAAATCTATGTGTTAATGAAAGGATGTTAAAAAGTATTAAACATGAAGGGGAAAAGGAAAGAGAAGTAAGTTGATATATGATCCTAAGAATTTTAAATTGTGTACAAGATAAATCTTGAATTAAAGGAATGTGCAGAGTGACTATAGCCAATAGATATTTTTCATTATATTATACTATTTATTATATGTTAACAGTTGAATAAGGATTCTCAATATTACTTAAAATCAGGAAATAAAAGTATTAGAGCCACATAAGGAATGTCAAAGAAATTGGGTTAGATCTGGTTTTTCCACCTTAAAGGATAAGAGTTCTTCCCCTTCTTCGTATAAGACCGTTCTTAATTTTTGTTTATAAGCTAAAATTGAGAAGTTAAGAATGGGATAAAATTGAGTGAAAAGACATTACTTGAATTACCCAAGAAATTCATGGAAGCTTTAATGGCACCGTTTATAGGAAGGGAAGAAGAAGCAAAAGTGATTACATTAGCCTTACTTAGTAAAGAGCATGTAATACTAATAGGAGAACCTGGTACCGCGAAATCGGCTCTAGCGAGAAGAGCTGCAGAATTGTTAAACGCTAAATTCTTCATGTACCTATTAACGAAATACACTGAACCTGCAGAATTATTTGGAGCACTTGATATAAATGCCCTAAAAGATGGACAATATAAAAGAATTACAAAAGATAGACTACCAGAGAGCCAAATAGCATTTCTAGATGAGATATTCAATGCAAACTCTGCAATCCTTAACGCTTTATTATCATTGTTAAACGAGAGAGTAATTTATGATGGTTATAACGTGATAAAGGTACCTTTAAGGACACTAATATCAGCAAGCAATAGAGTACCAGATGAACCAGAGTTGGAGGCACTATACGATAGATTACTTTTAAGGCATTACGCTAGACCAGTAGGAGAGGAGCTATGGAAACAGCTGTTAGATGCGACATGGGAAATAGAATTTACCAATAGATGGGCTGTCAAGGAACCAATAATGAACATAGAGCATTTAGATAAGCTATATTCATACTTATCCCAAGTTGATTTGTCTGGAGTTAAGAACAAATTATTGAAACTATATGCAATGCTTGAGGAAAAGGGAATCCACTTATCAGATAGAAGAAAGGGTAAAGTTCTAAAAGTGGTTTCTGCGCATGCAATATTGAATAGTAGACTGAAGGCTACTGAGGAAGATCTAATAGTTTTAAAATATATAGCTCCAAGGGAAATAGATGACTTTGAAAAAG
The DNA here is from genome assembly GCF_900079115.1 of Saccharolobus solfataricus. Taxonomy (NCBI): domain Archaea; kingdom Thermoproteati; phylum Thermoproteota; class Thermoprotei; order Sulfolobales; family Sulfolobaceae; genus Saccharolobus; species Saccharolobus solfataricus. Next base: position 2,227,533 of record NZ_LT549890.1, on the reverse strand, counting down.
TAGCTGCATTATTATCTGAAGAGTTAAAGACACCAATTAAATATATGAAAGAATTGAATGAGATATATAATAACATTAAGGAAGCTGCGAAATATGTCGAAGCAGCGAATGAGTCTGATCCTAGACTAATTGAATTGATTAGAAGTCTAAGGGCAACTAGAGATAGAATAGTAGCTTTAGGCAAAGAAAGTGGAGATGAGAAAGTTGAAGAGTTTTCCAAAGAAGTTTTAAGTGAGATAGACAAATTAATAGAAAAAGTGGCTAGAAAATTAGGGATTTATCCATGAGTGAAGAGGAAGGTGTATTAAGAGGAATAGACTATAGAGATCCTCTAGTTAAATATAGAGGAGAAAGAATATCATATACTTTGAAAAAATTACTAGGAAGAGATGTACAATTAAATGAAACGTTTTTAGTTGACACCTATTACGTGCACTATTTACCATTGCCAATAACCAAAGGAAAAAGTGAAATAGAAAAGAACCAAGAGATAGCTTATTCATTAGTAAATTCCACTCTATCTTCTGACATAGTTCTAAAAAACAGGGAATACTCAATTGTGAACTCTGCTGTGAGCTTAGCTTTAACCGTGAGTTACGTCCAAAATCTTATTGAGGAGTTAGAAAGAATAAAGAAGACCTCCCAATCTATGGAGGAGAGGGAAGCGGCTGAAGAGATACTAAACGGTTTAATGAAAGGAAGCTCTTCAAAAGAAGGGAAAGAACAAAAGAATTCCAATCAACAATCTATGGAAAAGGTCCTCAGGCAAGCCCATGAGAAGGCAATGTCTAAGGCCATAGAGGATGCCAATTCAGTGAGAAACATGCAAAAGATCGTTGGAGGGAATGGAGCAGGCACTGGAAGCGTCCTAACGTTTGAAGGAGAGATTCATGAAGTGTTAAGACTCGCAAGGAATACTGAAATTAAGAAGATCTTGGAGTTTTTAAGTGGTATTCCAAAATTAGGTAGTATTACAAAGAGGAGGACAACTAGATTCTCGAAAGGTGAATTATACGGATATGAAGAGGGAAGTGATATTGAAAGGATAGTCTACTCCGAATTGGCCCTACCAGATATGCTCTTTTACTTGAAACTAGCAGAAGGCCAGTTGTTATTATATCAAAAACAGATTAAAGAAACATTAGGCCCCATATATCTATTACTTGATAAATCGGGAAGTATGGATGGAGAGAAAATATTATGGGCCAAAGCTGTAGCACTAGCATTATACAGTAGAGCAAAAAGAGAAAATAGAGATTTCTACCTCAGATTCTTCGACAATATTCCGTATCCATTAATTAAAGTTCAGAAGAATGCCAAGAGCAAAGACGTCATAAAAATGATAGAGTATATAGGGAAAATTAGAGGAGGAGGTGGTACAGATATAAGCAGATCAATAATATCTGCTTGCGAAGACATAAAGGAAGGTCATGTTAAAGGGGTAAGTGAAATAATATTATTAACAGATGGAGAAGATAAAATTGCAGAAACTACTGTGAGAAGATCATTAAAAGAGGCCAACTCTCAACTAATAAGTGTCATGATTAGGGGAGATAATGCTGATCTTAGAAGAGTATCCGATGAGTATTTAATAACCTATAAATTAGACCACGAAGACTTGTTGAAAGTAGTGGAAAGTTAAAAAGAAAAAGAGGAGGCCTCAACTTCACTCTCCCACGGGACACGCGGGTGTCTGCTGAGTATGGCCATATAAGTATATAATAAAAAATTATGAAGTTTTCTGTTGTTTTTGCTTCCTTATATCTTCTATGAAAGTCTTTAAGAACTCGAAATCTCTTTTTAACCCTTGGATATTAAACTCTTGAATCCACATCAGACCTCCAGCCGCATCAATAACATTTCCATTAAGTTTCAAATCCTTTATCCTTTCTTTCCAATTGAATACGTCCTTTGAGATCACTAAAACATAAATATCCCCTTCGTTCCTCACATGAACCTTACCCCAGAAATAATCCTCGAGACTATAATTGAGTTCCTTCGCAAATGGTTCCTTTCCTGGCCTTTCGGAAACATTAACCCATTCATCTGGCTTTCCCCCAATATCTTGAATAACTTTTTTGATTTCCTCACTCATTCATATCACTCCCTTACTTCGTAGTACCTCAATCGCAAGCTTTCCTATTCCTAGTTCCTCAGGACTGAAACCGAAGGATAAACCCAATAGCTGCGTCACATATATTGCAGGCATAGTCCAACCTATGTTAAATTCAGCCTTAACCTTTAACTGTAAGGAGTCCAACTGAAGGTGACATAGGCTGCATGGATGTATTACTAAATCAGCTCCAGACTGTTTAGCGCTATTAAGAACGTTAAATGCCAACTTCAAAGCGCCTTTAGGATTACTTCCAACTAGTGGAAATCCACAACATGAGGTCATGGCAGGAAAAGGAACCGGTGTAGCCCCAGTAACTGCAACTAGTTCAGATAAACTACTGGGATTATAAGCCTTCTCAAATCCCATTATTTGCTCTGGTCTTAACATTTGGCATCCGTAATAAGTGCCTACTTTAAGTGCAGTCAGAGGTTTCTTAACGTGTTTCTTAATATTTTCTAATCCTACATCTCTTAACAGAACCCAAACTATGTGTTCTGCATCGACTTTTCCCTCATATTTAACTGAAGTGCCCTCTAGTCTTTTATCAGTCTTCCTTTTTATATCTTTATCCTCTTTATATTTATATGTAGCTAATCTATGACTATGAAGGCACACGCTACATGGTGTTACCATTTTCGTAAGACCCATCTTTTCTACTTGCGATAAATTCCTTAAGTTAAGGGCTACATGACCAACTTCGTCATACTCATCATAAAATCCACCACCACAACAGTTCCAATCTGGTACTTCAACTAGCTCAACCCCAAGTACTTCTGCTACCTTTTTTGTGGCTATATCTACATCCTTAGATAGACCATGGGTTGCACATCCAGGATAATAAGCTATTTTCATTCCTATCACTCACCTATAATCTTTTTGATTTCGTTTATATTTTGTACAGGTCTCTCTTGAACTAATGCGTATTTAAGCTTCCCTGTCTTTGACATGTACACTAGATCGACAAGCGATTGCAGTACCCCATAGGTCTTTAAATATACTGGTGCCTCTGCGAGCTTCCCGGTTTTTAATATAGATTCATGAATGGCTTCAACATGCTTTTCACCTCTTTCCGCTATTTCCGATTTGTCTTTGTATGTTTTAGTGAAACTTCTCGTTTTCTTTATTGCAGTTACTGGCTCTATATCTCTGGGACACACATTAAAGCATTGATAACAATAAGTACAACGCCATGAACTATCAATTAGTATTTTCATTCTCTCTTCAGTTATCGTATCCCTTGGATCTGCTAAGAATCTATAACCCTTAGCATGAGCAGCTGGACCTAAAAATTGCTGATCTATTACAACCGCTGGACAAGCTGAGACACACAACCCGCACCATATGCACTGAGCAAATTTCCATAACTCTCTCTGATCCTCTGGTTTAAGTCTATGCTCAGCTTTACCCTCTAATACCTCCTTAGCTTGATATAGTCTGGGTTTTATCTTAAACATCCTTTCGTAAAACTCATCCCAGTCAACTATTAAGTCCTTAATTGGTTTGAAATAATCCATTGGCTCAATTGTTATTACATTATTATTGTATTTTTTGACTACATCCAAAACTAAGGTTTTACAAGCTAATCTAGGTTCACCATTGATTTTCATCCCACAACTTCCACATACTGCCATATGACATGATGCCCTATAGGATAACGTAGGATCTTGTTCACTTTTTATTCTCCTTAGTGCCTCTGTGAATTGCGTAAATCTATCAACCTTCAGCTTATATTCCGCCCACCAATATCCCTTTTCTGGGTTAAATCTTTTTACCTTTAATATAACTTCTTCCTCTTGAGACTGAGTCATTTTAATACACCCTAGGTTCTGGTTTCCATCTGGTTATCTTAACTGGTTTGAATGTAACCTCAACCGTATTACCCCTTAAATACGCAATTGTGTGTTTTAACCAATTATTATCATCCCTATCCGGATAATCCGTTCTATAATGCGCTCCTCTTGACTCTTTTCTTTCTAAAGCTGATTTAGCTATTACGAATGCTAAATCTAACATATTCCTCAATTCTAGGGCGTTAAAGAATTCTGTGTTATAGACTTTACTCTTATCTGTCACATACATATTGCTAATCATACCTCTTAATTTGTTTATCTCAGACATCGCATTAAGTAGTCCACCCTCATCTCTATATATTCCCACATAATCCCACATCGTGTCTCTTAGTTTTTCTAGTATTTGACCAAAATGCACGCCACTCTCACTTTTTACTAACTTATAAGCATCATCAACAACTTTCTCAGCTTCTTTCTCATAATTTGATGTGGGATTACTTGAATTAGACTTGAGAAATTGAACCACAGCCCTACCCGTAACTTGACCGAATACTAAAGTATCCAGAAGTGAATTAGAACCTAATCTATTAGCACCATGTACTGATACACAAGCTGCTTCACCTGCAGAGAATAGCCCCACAATATCAGGGTTCCTACCCTCTATATCCACGTCTATTCCTCCCATATAATAATGTTGAGCAGGTCTTACTGGAATAGGTTCAGTAAACGCATCAACACCTGCAAAGCTTTTTGCCGCTTCCACAGCTAAAGCTAATCTCTCTTTGATGTATTCTTCACCTAAATGAGTCAAATCCAGACCAACATACCCACCAGGGAATCCTCTTCCCTCTTTTATTTCAGTAATTATTGCTCTTGAAACTATATCCCTAGGTGCTAGATCTAGCTTTTTAGGAGCATATCTCGTCATAAATCTTTCTCCTTTTATATTTTTCAATATAGCTCCTTCACCTCTAGCAGCCTCACTAATTAAAACGTCTGATGGGTAGAGTGCTGTTGGATGAAATTGTACAAATTCTGGATCTTTTAATGCAGCTCCAGCTCTTAATGCTATGCCAAAGCCATCGCCAGTATTGATGTAGCTATTTGTTGTATGTCTATATAACATTCCCATTCCTCCAGTCGCTAATACGACAGCCTTAGTCTTAAAGAAGAATGGAGTTAATGTCTTCATTTGCATTGCCACTATACCAGCTACCTTCTTATCATCAGTAACTAAGTCTAAAGAGAACCACTCGTTGTAAAAATCTACATTTAAACCAGAAGTCCTTTCGAAAAGTGTATGTAACAGTGCCATTCCAGTTTTGTCTCCAACAAATCTAGTTCTCGGATAGGTCTGTCCTCCAAAATACCTGACTGCAACTCTGCCATCCGGTTGCCTATTGAATAGTGCACCCCATCTTTCTAGTAACATTACTATTTCTCCAGATTTGTTGGAAAGTAATTCCGCTGCATCTTGATCAACTAAATAATCTCCGCCTTTAACTGTATCGTATGTCATATAATCTGGGTTATCATTTGGATCTGAATTCCCAGGAATATAGGCTGCTATTCCACCTTCTGCTGCTGCAGAATGCGATCTCGTGGGAAATACCTTTGAAATAACAGCAACTTTAAAACCAGCAGAGGCTATCTCATGTGCACTCATTAATCCTGCTAGTCCTCCTCCAATTACAACAGCGTCGTATTCGATCTTTTCCATACATGTTTATATTTGCGTAATAGTTTTTAAGTATTCTTTCTACAATTTCACAAAAGGTCTAATAAAGTATTTACTACATATTTCGGCTTAACATTACTCCTATCAACATCATCTACGTTTGATATTCCAGTTAAGACTAATGCAGTGTCGGCACCTATATTGTACCCCATCTGGATATCAGTCTCTATTTGATCTCCTATAACTAGAATCTTATCTAACTTCTTAACATTAGAAATCCGCATGGCTATTTCTACTATCCAAGTATTAGGTTTCCCAGCTATGAAGTCCGGATCCCTTCTTAACGCGTAAATTATAGAACTAGCTAACGCACCGGCACCCAATTTTAATCCATCCTTAGCTGGCCAAAGCCTGTCCATATTTGTTACTATAAATTTCGATCCTTTGCTTATGCACCTCATGGCTAACGACAGTTTATCATAGGTACTTAACCTATCTAATCCCATTACGACCGCGTCTGGTAAAATTCTCTCTGATTCTGCGCTTGAGAATACTAAAAAACCGTGATTTTTCAATTCTTCAATAAGGCCCTCTTCGCCTACTGCGAATACTGATTTGACATTGAGTTTTTCTTTCATATAAATTGCTGCAGCTAAACCACTTGTAATTATCATATCTGGGGTAACTTTAAGGCCTAAGTATGATAACTGCCTAGATAATAAGATCCTACTAAAACCAGAGTTGTTTGTTACAAATATGATCTTAACTCCGTTATTTTGTATATTCCTTAGCGCTTGAATATTCTCCCATATTGGATCTCCTTCTCTTACTATTACCCCATCTACATCACTTATTATTAATTGATAGCCGTTAAGTACTGACATTTCGCATTAACACCTCAATCTTCTCTTTAATTTTTTGCTCTAATTCTTCTTGGTTACTTACAAAACCAAAAAGCCCAAATGCAGTATAGACTACGTTTTCACAATCTTCCCATTTTCCGACAATTTCCGGCATTATTTTGAAATAATAGTATCCTCGTCTCTCAAATAGGTATAGAAGAAACACTTTATCACCTTTTTGTATGATATATAAATCGCAATAGTCTAACGAATTTTTTATTACCTTGTCTGCACCTAGTTTTTCCTTATTAATTGACAAAACTATTTTATTTCACCCCATCAACTTATCATGGACATGGATACTGAAAATTTGACAAGGAAATACTATGGTTATCTTAAAACTCTGCCTAGTATAAAAATATTTGCAACAACTTTTTCAGTAGAATCATTGCTTATACTGTTAAGGAGTTTCCAACTCACTTTCGATTATCTATTTTCGTTTGTGCTCTATTCAATTCTCTTGATAATAATTTTTAAGAATAAAATAAAAATAGCCTTGTTTATGATGAATCTAACTGCGATACCTTATCTTCTACTTTCTCTGTTACCTATAACTCCATTTTACGCGTTTGGATTTTTCATGCCTTTAATGGCGTATATTCTCTTAGGTAGTTATAAAGAAATTCCTTCAATAGTGTTATCTGGAATTACATCATATGTTCCTATAATATTTTACTTTAAATATTCGATTATTTTTTTACTATATATACTTATTATAGGGTTAATATTTCATTTCTATATATATACTGTTAATCGAAAGGGCGTAAAAATACTTGGGCTAAAATCAACGCAAGTAGCTGTTCCCTTCATAACTGCTATAACAGAAAAGAATAAGGTCCCTTTGGAAAATTTTCTAAATCTTATCTCTGTAAAAACTACTCTGAACGTATTTATGTACAAATTGGACGATTTTTTGTTTATGATACCCCAAATACATTTCGGAGTTTTCGATAACGTTGGTAGTTCTAGATTTGTCTACGATATTGAAAAAGCCTTACGAAATAACATAGTAACAGTATTCCATGGACCAGGTAGTCACGAATTAGATTTACCCTCATCAGCAGAAGTAAATAAAGTAATAGAAGCTATCTCAAAAAGCACTATAGAACGTAATGATTGGAATAAAGCGACTTTTTATGGCATTTCAATCGAGAGACGCTCTACTTTTGATATTACATCATTAGAATTCGATAAGTTTAGAGTATCGTTTATGGAGAGACCAGAGTTTGGGATAGACGATTTACCATCTTCCCTGTGGAAATATATGTTGTCTTCAAACAATTACCTTATTGATTGCCATAACTCTTTCTTAGAAAGAGAATATGATAGTCATGAAATAAATAGTCTAAAGGACTTCATCGCGGATCAAAGAGGGATTAAAAGCACAAGGAGACTTATGGTAGGATATTCGGAGGGAAAGTTAGGTAAAGCATGTGATGGATTATGCGACAACCGTATACGTGTCTTCACATTTGATGATGGAGTAAAGAGAGTGTCCATCGTTTACATTTACGCTAATAACTCAACTAAAGAACTTAATTACGCTATATCTAATGCAGTAAGACAGATTGTGGACAAGGTAATTTTAGTCACGCCAGATGACCATTCTTGTACTGGAGTAAGTTTAGGGATCACATATTCTCCGGCTACTTTTTGTGAAGATCTTGTGAATATTGCATCTGAACTAATTAAAAGGTCTACAGAGAATATGAAGGAAATAAATAGAGTAGAATATAAAGTAGTTAAAATAAAAGGTGTAAAGATACTCGGAAAAATAATATCTATTATGCTTAAGGCACTGGAAGACGTAGGAAATTACACTTCAAAAACGTTCTGGATCCCCTTGATAACACCGTATGTTTTACTTATAGTTATACTACTTTTCCAAAGCTTTATTAAATTCTAAAATTATCGAGTCCACGCTATGTTTCCACTTCATTAAGTCTTTAGGTTCTGCTGGGAAGTGTTTGTAAACGTCCTTAACTTTCTTCATATACTCAGCAACAGTCTTTAGCTTAAAAAGTAGTGATGGTTTCCCTAGAGCCATTATAACTCTCATCGCTTTTTCTGCTGTGGAAAGTTGGAGATCACCATTTGCACTCGCCTCTAATAAGTCCTCCTCTCTTATGACTTTTCTATTCATTCCATAATTGATCTCATCGTCGCTTAACCTTTGTAAAAATCTCCTAAACAAGTCAAGGCTAGCTTGCTTAGCACCATATCTCTCTATATAACATTCGTTAGCATCCCATAGTCCTTTTGCCGAGAAATCATTAACCTCAAAGGCATTAAGTATAGCTTTACCAACACAGTAAGCTGAAATCATTGCAGAACCTTTGCCTCCTCCATGTACTGGATTCACTGTAAATGCTGAGTCACCTATTACTGCTACACCATCCCATACGATAGTCGCTAATGGTCTTCTCGTCGGTACTAACGCCCCGCCTTTAACTAAGAGTCTATTCTTATCTATATCCGGAGCATAATAGTCAACATATTTATTGTAAAACTCATGAATACTGGGATAACCCATACCTCCTTGTATACCTAGACCAACATTGACCTTGTTCGGTCCCTTAGGGAAGTACCACCAATATCCCCCTGGTGAGGCTTTCTGTGTTATGAATATCCTTAAATATGGGTATTCCTCAATTTCGTCTTTAGTATTTAGTACTTCTCTATAAGCGATATCTGCATCTTTGTCATCTAATGTTTCAGTCACCGGAAATTCAAACGGCAACTTATTTCTGAAACTAGTTGAATATCCAGTGGCGTCAACGGTAATTTTAGCCTTAGCCTCGATAGTTTCGTTAGTTCTTCTGTTAAATAAAACTGCACCTTCAACCTTATTGCCTATTACTATAGGTTTCATTGCTGTTGTTAGATCCAAAATTTCAACTCCCCTATCTCTAGCCTCCTTGGCTAATCTCTGTACGTAACTAGGAGAATCAATTTCAAAACCTTCTCCTTTTACAGTCCAAATAGTTTTCATATCGGGGCTGTATAGCCTTATACCCTCTACTTTTTCCTCTAACTCTTTACCTTGAGGATAAGGCATACCCAAGTTATCAAAATGTTCTTTACTTATAGCATCTCCACAAGGTTTATCCCCAAATCTATTCCAAGGTTTACTGTCTATTGCTAAGACCTTGAGATTAGATTGGGACAATTTCCAAGCAAGTGACGCGCCAGCTATTCCTAAACCAATAATCAAAACATCATATTCGGCTCTTTTCAATTTAGCACCACTATCTACTCCTCTCGTTAGAATAAAAAATTATTTACAATAATCCTTTATAATATTAGCCTTTATCGAATTAGGAATCTTAGGAAGTATTTTTTCGATCATATGTTTATTATTGTCATCGCAATATATTATCATCCCTTTCATATCCTTATGATTTTCCATAATCCTTCTCATCATTTGGTCAACCTCTTCCGGCTTCCATATATAGATGTACACACCCAAATCTATATTATCTAAAAGAGCTTCCCTAGCGTTTTGTACAAACTCTGGATATGAGATTGATGAAACGAAATTTATTACTAACTTCTTACTCCCGTTTAATCTACAATCCTTAAACATCGCCCTTACAAAATTCGGTATTTCCTCGCTGTTGGTTGAAGAGATCACAATAATGGGCTTATTTTCAAGTTGCATAAGCTATTAGTAAGACTCAAATTTAAATGGTTTATGAAAATACCATCTATTATTATCAATTATCTTAAGAGAATATAGGGACAATTATAATATGTGATTGTTGTAGTCAAGTATAGGATAATAGATAAAAACATAAGAGGAATAATCAACTCTCTAAGAAAAATACCGTTTATAAAGGAAATACTGTTTTATAGTGGAGAGAAGAATAGCATATTTGCAAACGGCTACATGATTTGGGAAGAAGGGTCTGATTTAAATCCTATAGAGGAAGTATATGATGTGAAAATTATAGAACTTTCCAGAAGATTGTATTTCCCAATATGTGGTTAAGTTCTAAGATTTCTAATATAAAAATTGGAGTCTGTTATAACTACGTAACCCCTTGCCTCAGGTGGGAATTCTCTAGTTATACCACCGCTATATAATACCCTTGCTAGTTTATCTATTTCTAATCTCTTATATTGACCTATTACTAACCAATCCCATGGGCCTGCTCCAATACTTTTCCTTAACTGATCTATTTCTCCTTGATGCCCATGAATAATGTGATATTTGACAGAAGCTGCTTCTGCAATATACATAGTTGTACCAATTATCTCCTCCCTATATCTGGGTTCTGCAGTTATGCATTTTATCGCATGCGGATCCATATCTCCTTGAACGTAAATTATCTGAGCCCAAGGTGCTATACTTCTGATAACATAAAGTACATCAATAACTCTGGGGCACTCATAATCCCAATAACATTGGGTAGTATCGCCATTCAATACAATAACCTCAGGCTCTTCCTTCTTTATTATACTTGATAAAGTACTTTCAACATGAGGCTCGGGGAATCTAATGTTGCTCATTACTAAGATTTTCATTTAGATGTCACCCTCGAAGACATATACTTTCTTGACTCCATCAGAGGAGATAACACCTCTAGCCATGCCTTTTGTATTATAGTAAGCTGAGGCGTTTCCATACTTATCTAATCCAATCATTCCTATATTATCTTTTCCGAAAGTCTTAGTCACCTTATTTACTACCGCCCTTAGTGCATCATCAATAGTGAAACCCAATGAGACCAAAATATCAACTTCTTTAGCGGGTAATATCCTTAAAATTATCTCACCAATTCCAGTACTAGAAACTGCCACATTAGACGTAGCGTAATAGCCAGCACCCGGAATAGGGGAATCACCAACTCTACCTGGTAATTTTCCTTTTATACCTCCAGTGCTAGTTCCTGCAACTAGATTACCATGCTGATCTAATGCTACTGCACCTACAGTATCTCCAGAAACCTTACTTTCGTAAATTGCACTATTATTAGAATTCGAACTATTATAATTAGAACCTATCATCAATACATGCCTATTTTGGAATAGGATTTCCAATGCCTTTTTTATCGCACTGCCCTCTCTTAACCCCATTATACCTCCCACTTGAAGTGTATTACCTACCATTATTCCAGCATCCATTTCGATATAGCCGGCTGAGTTTCTCACACTACCCTTTCCAGCATCGAAAACCCCAGACTCCTCCATATAATATATTGCCTCTACTACAGCTTCTATTGCAGAACCTTTCCTAAATTCATAGTACCCTCTTTCTAACGCTTCGCTTATTGTCAATTTTGCCTTATCTTGATCAGCTATTTGCCAACTTCCTGCCCCGCCGTGTACTACGAGTACTGGTAAATTATATCTCACACTCTTCTATTGGGAATAGATATTTTTATTTTCTAATTAATAGTCTTTAAGAATAGGATGAAAGCCAGTTACACGTTACCCCTTTCCATATTGATGATTATTTTACCAGTAATTCCAGGGTTAATAGATTCATTTATAGGATTTTTAGTAGGAGCTATAATAGACTTCGTTATTGCAGTGTATATTTTAATTTCTGAAAAACCTTGGTCCAACGATATAAAAACCGCAATTAGCACCCTCTACTTTACAACACTATCAACATTCGCAGATGTAGCGGGTATTTTCTTCGCAATGGCATATCAAGATGAGTATAAATTTGCAATAGTTACGTTAGCCTTATCTATTCCGTTCATATATAACTTATTTCTGGTCCTAAAATCGATATTACCTAATTTAATAAAGGCAGATATACTAGATATAGGAAACGGTTTCTTTGCATTTATATTAGTTTTAATTGTCGGAGCAATAATAGGCAGAGTATTCATAACAAACTTTTACGCACTCTTGCCCTTATATACTGGATTTTTAATATTGGCTATTATAGCTTTATTTTACTTCAGAAAAAAGTGAATAACATATGACGAGAATAGCAATAGTAGGAGCTGGTCCTGCAGGATTATCTTTAGCTTACTTTTTAAAAGGAAGTAGGAAAGTTGAGGCAACTGTTTACGAGAGCATGCCGGAGCCTGGACTTAAGCCTTGTGCATGGGGCTTAATAACTGGGATAGAAAATATAATACCAATACCCAATGAAACTATAATTAGTGAGATAAGGGGTTTTAGAATATATCTTGATAATAAACTTGTATTTGATATAAGGACAGATAATAAGTTAGGATACATAATTGATAAGCCTCTTTTCTTGAAAAGACTTTCACAAGAAGTAAATGTTGAATTTAATTCTAAAGTCGTAAAAAAAGATGATAAGTACTACATAAACGATAAATCACTAGATCACGATAAAGTGATATTTGCAACAGGCCATTATAGTGTAAGTAAGTCTATGTCAATACCAGCTATTCAATACATTACTGACTACGAAATAGATAAAGAAGTTGTGGAATTCTATTTTTACTCTGGCTTTTTGGGTTACGCTTGGGTATTTCCAGATAGGGAGGGATCTAAAATCGGAATTGGAGGATATGCTGAGGTACCGGAGCTAAAGGAAAGATTGAAACAAATCCTCAAGGGTAGAATTAGAACGTTTCATGGGGCTAGGGTTACTGATTACGGGGTAATAGAAGACAGATTAGACGGTAATTATACTGGTGAGGCTTTGGGTACAGTATATGCAATAACTGGGGAGGGAATAAGACCATCAATTATTTCTTCAAAAATTTTAGCCGATTCTATATTAAATAGAAAAGATTTCAAAAAAGAATTTAAAAAGAGTAAGTTATATTGGTCATTAAACTGGCACGCTAAAATTATAAAAATGACAAAAGAGAACGATCCAGGCACGGCAAGACTTTCGAAGGCTCTTCTTAACAATGATCCTCAACTAATTTTAAAATTTGCTATAGGCGAATTTAATAGAGTTGATTTAATAAAGATCTTTGGGAGGTCTCTTATTTGAATTCCTCATTTTACTATCTTGACGATATTGATAAAAAGATACTTAATATACTACAACAAGATTCACGAATACCTTTCTCAAGGCTAGCCAAGATGCTTAATTTAAGCGAGGCTACAATATATGTCAGAATAAAGAGATTAAAAGAAAATGGTGTGATTAAGGGTTTTTATACTGAAATAGATTTCGATAAGATAGGGCTCAGTGTTGTAGCTTTCATATTAATAAAAGCTGATCCTAAGAAATACGATAATATACTAAAACAATTAGTGGAAATGAAAGAAATCTACGAAATTTATGATGTAACTGGAGAATATTATGCGGTACTGAAAGTGAGAGTACCGACTAGAGAAGATTTAGCAAAAGTTTTAGATAAGATAGGAAATATGGATGGAGTCACCTCGACGTATACAATGCTTGTACTTAGATCAATAAAGGACAAGAAAGAGCTCGATCTTTAAATCAGGAGCGAGAGCTCTTCATCACATTTCAGACGGTTTTCTATTCCTCATCTCCTAATCTTTTCTATTAAATGCGTGACAATATATTTAGCTGGATTAATATTTGTAGCTGCCTCAAATCCGTCCCACAAAGGTGCTGCATTAACTTCAATTATCTTATAACCACCGTTCTCCACATCTTCTATAATATCTATCCCAGCATAATCCAAACCGAGGACTCTAACACTCTTTAAGCTTATTTCTTCTAATTCTGCATCTGGAATTAAAACTTGTGCTGTAGCGCCTTGGGCTATATTAGTTTTCCATCCACTCTTCGATATTCTATATATGCTTCCTAGAACTTTATCCCCAATTACAATCACTCTAATATCTCTATCTGGTTTCTTTACATATTTTTGAACGTAAACTGGCTGATTTACCGATAAAATAGCCTTAGCTACTCTAAACGCTATATCTGGATCTGAAACCTTAACGGATCCTAAACCTAGACTTCCCACTACAGGTTTTATCACAACTTCGCCCCATCTTTCTGCTAATCTCATAACTTCGAAGGGATCTTCTACTAGTGCAGTGTTTGGAACTGGAATACCTGCCCTTCTCATTCTCATTAAACTTGCAAACTTATCCCTGGCTAGCAACATCGAATCTGGCCTATTCATTAGTACTACTCCATTTCTTTCTAGCTCCCTTAATACATCGAACCTCTTTATGAACTGCTCAGTAGTAGAGATGAAGCCCAAGTTCCTTATTAGTCCTCCATCTATATCAACCTTCCTTCCACTATATGTAAATTCTATGCCATGCTCGGTTATTTCTGCATTTAGTTTGGAAATTCTTATATAATACGCACTATGATTTCTACTTTTTACCTCAAGTAAAAGTTGCTTAGAAGCCTTAGTAACCTTCTCAGATTCATGGATTACTGCAAGTCTAATAATAATTCACCAAAAAGACCTTGAATTTAAATTTCTTAAATCTTATCTATGTTAGCCTCCTTTAGAAGCCCGTTAGCTAAGAACTCTGGGAGTGACCTTATCTCACTAAGATATTTAGATTGGAAGGGAATATTACTTATTAACTCATCATATTTTTGCTTATATTCTAAATATACTGACCTAACATATTCTTCTAACTTTCCTTCTCGATAATATTTAAACAATTGCTTTGCACTACCATCTATCTCCTCTACTTTCTTAGTTTTATAGTCAACAAAATCGTCTATTACTTGATAGATTATCCCTAAATACTTGCCTACATCCAGCATCTGTTGTTTCGTATTATAGTGTTTAGAAGCGTAGGCTGATAGTACCGTAGAGAGCTTAAATAAACTACCGGTTTTTAATTCAATTGTTCGTATATAATCACTATTATCATACATATCCCTTAGAGCACCCACTGAGGTGTCTTTCCATAACTCAATACTAGTATTTAAAGCATCGTCACCATAAGAAGTCTGAATTATCCTTAGAGCTGTAGGAATAAGATAATTCGTTATAAAAATTACTTTTCTATTTCCATATACAACCCATGCAGCCTTATCACCTCTCCTAGTCGCGTCGAGATCAACTATATCATCCAAAGCTAAGGAAGCAGAATGGAGAATTTCAATAGCTAAAGCCCCTCCATAAGAATCTTTAATGTCTCCTCCTAAAGCGACAGTGAAGAACATGTTTAAAGTTCCCCTAAATCGTTTACCATCTTTAAGAATATAACTACTTATATCAACTAGATCCCAATCCCTATTTGAGTTTAGAAACTGCTCTATTAAACGGTCAATAGTAGCTTTAGCCTCTAACCAGAACTCTATAATACTCAAATTAGCTGAACCTCCTTTATTTCTTTTTTAAGTAAAACATAATCATACTTAAATATATGGGTGCTAATAGCGGGTCTGCATCTATCAAAATATCAGTAACCTTCTTCCCCTTAGATCTCAAGGAAAAAATCACTCTCTTAATAATATGCATATCGACACCAGTATACACTATCTGCACGCTATCTAATATTTTAGTGTCAAAATAACTTGAAACATTTACTCCGAGACTCTCTAGGAAAGACTTGGCCGGGAGCATGATTGGAGACAAGAGGATAGGCTGATCCAAACTAAAAACATTAGCGTAGTTCTTCACGTAATCATCTAAGTCCGAAATATCATTTAATTGATCCAAAATCATTTTTTCTCGTTTTATATTATCATTACTCAATATCTTCAAGATAGATAATGATAGATTAATCTCGCAGAAACTTTTATCAAAACTCGTAATTGAAACAAAGTTATATCTAGGTTTAATATTTGTTATGCCGCAAAAATAAATACGCCCATTTACCCTTAGACTTTCCAAACCATCCAAAAGATCACGTAGTTCGTTTTCGTCCCCCGTAAATGCCACAACGTTTGAAACCTCAATGTAGGGGTTGCAGATAAAAAGAAAATCGTAAATATTTAATACGTTGATCATCTTATTCTTCAAGGAAGAAAGAGCTCTTCCAAGAGTAAATGCAGGAAGCTCCAAACCACGACCGTATACTATTAAATCCATTTGAGGAAAATTAATGTTAAAAAACCTCACTAATTTCTTTATACTAGTGCTGTCTTCAGACTGTTGCAACAGGAACACGACCCCTCTTCTGGTTTTTCCGGTAGTTTTTGAATTAACGCATATAAAAGTTTCTTAGCTTTTTCCGTATTCTCTGCCATAACTCTAGTAACCTCCTCTGCTGTCACAGGGATCTCAGCGAAAACATCGTAATCAGTTACCATAGCAATAGTGGCATAACACATTTGTGCCTCACACGCAAGATTAACCTCTGGGACTAGCGTCATACCAATTATATCAGCCTTATAAACTTCTCTCCACGTTCTACTCTCAGCCCTTGTAGAAAACCTAGGACCCTCAATACATATATAGGTACCACTTTCATGCGTCTTTATGTTTAATTCTTTTGCGGTCTCTATTGCCAATTTCCTTAAGCTATTACAAAATGGATCAGCCATTGAGACATGAGCTACTACAGGACCATCAAAGAAGCTGTATTCTCTATTCTTAGTCATATCTATAAATTGATCTGGTATAACAAAATCTCCAAGTTTATAATCCATTCTTAAACTACCTACTGCAGAAACTGAAATCACCCACCTAACACCAAGTTCTTTTAATGCCCAAATATTGGCCCTATAGTTTATTTTATGAGGAGGAATTCTATGTCCCCTTCCGTGTCTAGGTAAAAAGGCTACAGATTTATTCCCTATTTTACCTATAGTTATAAAATCACTCGGTTGCCCATAAGGTGTATACACCTTTATCTCCTTACTCTCCGAAAAGATACCCGGATCGTATAGTCCAGATCCGCCAATAATCCCAATCGAGGCTTTTTCATTTTGCTCAATCATAAGATGAAATACACTAACATACCTTATAAAGTATAAACCAAAAAATTGATAAAGTTTTAACAGAGATTTTTTGGGGAGTTAATTTTGCAAAAAATACCAGTGAAAGTGGTAACATGGGATGAAATAGTAAGTCTCTCTACCAAATTGGCTGAGAAAATTAAAGCTGATGAGTATAACGTCAATGTAATAGTTGCAATAGCAAGAGGAGGTTTGGTTCCAGCTAGGTTAGTGGCTGACGTCTTAGGTGTTTTTGATATATTATCAATAAAGATAGAACATTGGATAGAAACAGCATCACACACTCCAGAGGCTAAAGTGAAGTATCCGTTTAAGGTTGATCTATCAGATAAGAACGTACTTATAATAGATGATATAACAGATACCGGAGATAGTATAGAATTAGCCCGGAAATATGTAATGGAAAATTTTAGACCAACAGAAGTAAAAACAGCGACCTTACAATACATAAAGCCTGCTGCAAAAATAATACCAGATTACTATGCTGAAGAAATAGTAAGCTGGGCATGGTTTATGTATCCTTGGAATTATTGGGAGGACGAAATCAACTTAGTGAATAAAATCTTGATAGAAAGGAAAACTAAAGATATCGATATAAATGAACTTAAAAGGAATTTTGTTGAGAGTTATGGCATAGAGAATCCACCCATCTCATTAGATAAAATACTTACAGAAATGAAAAGAAGAAAAATAGTCTGACTAATATAGCCTATACCTTAACTTACCTACTATACCATTAAATGTTTTTTTAACCCATTCAGCCTCTGGCACTTCATCACCAACAACAAAAACTTTAACACCGTAATTTTCTGCATCTTGTGCTAATTTCTCCAATTCTTTATCAGTAGAGTCCTCATGAATTACTATAGCCTCTATAGCCCCTATTTCCATAGCTTTCTTAATCTGTTCCTTCCCGTAAATTATCAATCCATCATCCTTAGCCAAATGATACTTTAATTCCTCTAGTAATTTCTCTACCTCAATGTACTGCTGATTCTTTAACAAATCCTCAGCCTTCATTATCATTTCCCTTAACCCAACCTCACCTTGGTCAGAAACGTCAATTAAAGGTTGTAAAATTAAATTCTTTATTCTATAGTCAACATAGTCTTCTTTATAGAAATCCTCCTTAGCATATCCTGGACCTCCTAATAATACACCTTTCATCTTACCATTCTGAACAAAAGGCATAAAATACGCATTCACTTTCTCACCAACCTCCTTTAAGAAATTATGATACATCTCGTCAATTATTCTATCGATTCTTCTCTGAGACTGCCCTCCCATCATATGTTTACCTGGTACAAAACCTTCAATCTCCTCCAAAATTTCTATCCTAGCCCCCTTAAGCAAACCTATAGTAGCTTCATCCCTCTCCACAATTATAAGGCCATATACTGCAGTATCCTCCACCATATCCTCTAAAAATTCTAGATGAAATTCCTTATCTGTTCTATAAAAGAATAATGGAACTTTATCAGGTGGAGAAAACATAAAACACTTAAAGTCCTCAGTATCAAAATTTTCGCCACAAAACAATACCAAACCATTACCATCTATCTTCGGTATCTTATTAAGCCTGTCTATTGCTGCACCTATTGCGGAAAGTACAGCATCTCTAGTTCTCTTGAGCTTTATGTTCTGAGCTATGGAGTACTCTTGTCTAAGAAGATTAACTACGTCGGGAATAGGCCTACCGGGTGGTATATATAAAGACAGAAGTACAGTGGCTGGCGCTTTCCATTTCTTCAATTCCTTAATTAGTGCCTTCAATTCCTGCTTATTTAAAGCATATTCGTCAAAGACTCATCCCTAATCATTATGTCTTTAAGATCTTGTACCTTAAAAATCTGCCGATCTCGTTTCATATTAATATCATTAAAACCATTAAAATGGATAATAAAAACTCTGATGAAAATGGCATTAGCCCATACACTACTGGTAATATAAGACCCATTACTGAACCAATGTTCAAGGCCAAACCCATCCTCTTTGGATCTTCACCTCTAATTGCAAGATATTTCGGTGTTATCCCTAAAATACCAAGACCGATACTAGTGAAAACAATTACCATCATGGGTAATAGAAGAAAGGTAATAACGCAACTAAGTATTACAATAATGGAACTAATAACCAAAACCTTTCTAATTCCTACCTTTTCGCTAATTATAGGTAAAAGCACATAAGTTGGAATTGATAATAAATAGGATGGAAGGATTAACCAAGTAAGTTTTATCACCTCCAAAAAGCTCGGCATGACTTGCAAAATGAAAGCTGGTGTTAATGCTGATACATAAATCAATATTGAGGTAAGCCTAGGAAAGGATACAGAAATCTTACTTCTCTCTCCAAACTCCTTCCCATTTAATTCAAATAGCGCTAATAACATTATCAAAATTCCACTTATATTAATTACATTCCAATTTTTAAGTAAAACATATGCAACATAACTAATTACCCAACCTATAGGCCAACCTGCGGTGGTAAAACCTACTAACACATTTCTACCACTTTTAACTGCACTCTCAACAGCATAGCTCGTTAACAGACCAAATATTACCCCTACTAGAAATCTCACAAAAATTAAAGCTCCTAAAAAATTTTGAAGAATAACCAAAAAGCCAAGAAATGGAAAGCAGTAAGAAATTACACTATTTTTGAATACTTGGTATATGAAAGAGCCAATTATTCTGCCTAGAAATGGTAAAGCAACTATTGCGAACACCTCCCAATACGCTAAATGCATAGACTCACTGAGCCAGCTTACAAAGAACGATGGATAAACTAACACAAATGTAGGAACAGCATACGAAATAATCGGTAACATAAAGGATTTTACTTTATTGCCTACCAAAGACCTTACACCTTCAACTTACTTTTAAAGAACAACTAAGCGAGAGACCACGCTAAAACTTTTTACATCGTACTCGGATTAATTTTTTCCAATGAGGGAGTTCCCGCATCCTATCAATTGTAAATTTAAGCAGCAGTAGAGAGATAATTAGATACCATAAATTCGAATAATAGAAGTTTCCCTATCAATCTCTACGTCATTGAATCACATACTAATATCATGAGTAATAATAACTATTTGTTTAAACTCTTTATTTATAGAATTTCTCTAATGCTCAAATAGCTATCTTGAACAAATCTTTCTATATCCACCTAGTTATCAAATGAAATGAGATCCATAGAGTATCTCTTCCTATTAACCTAAGTTATTCTCACTTCAAAAGAAGGGTGATTCAAGTCTCTTTGTGAATTATAATTTGCGAATAATGTAGATATAAAAAATGTTAATATTAGTAACTATGTATCTCTGCTATTCAGTCGTTTTAATTTAGTTAAATCCATAGCGTCTTTGAAATAAAGTGAATTATCAACAAATACTTGAATAACCCAAAAAAGAGCTTCTTAACTCCGTTCCTTCCTTGAATTATAGTCTTAAAGTTTGAAACATTCATCTACTTCCTGAAGTCCTTCTGTCTTATTCTATGGTAAAACTTTATACCTAGTTAATATAAAGTATTGATATGCGGGGGTGCCCGAGCTAGGGCAAAGGGGGCGGACTGAGGCTCCGCTGGCGAAGGCCTGCACGGGTTCAAATCCCGTCCCCCGCATATACCCTTTAACGATTTCATCTAAAGGACCTACATAATTATCCCTTCTCTTACCTTCTGAGTCCTTCTCTATTAAGTAAACATAATACTTTCCCTTAACTTCCCTAATTCTGATATCACCAAATGTGAAAACTTTATTACCCATATCCTAATTATCACTGCGTTCTTTTAAAAGCCTTGATAGTTGTCAAAAAATATGTTGAATTGAAAGTAGACGGCAAAGATTCCTTGGTAGTAATACTAAAAAATGGTATTACTTATCCTAAGTTTAGATCAGATTCACTCATTTCACCTAGTACATAACTAGCTAAGAGTTCTATATGATTTAGATCAACTTTATAAGATCCATAATAATTTTCATCAAAGAAAAATAAAAATATCTTATTTATCGCCACATTAATTTTAAGGAGTAAAGAATCGAAAAACCTTCTTAATAAAATATCATTCTCATTATCTTCCCTTATGACCATATTTACAACTAAAAAATTAGTAGTTTTCTTACCATTCCACTCCTTTATATAATTTAAAGTATTATCAATAGAAGAAAAGTCTGAAATAAAAATATTGTAAACATGATCCCCGCTAATAGCTGAAAGCGTTTCACTAGAGATCCCAGAATAAGTATCAATTATCACATATTCATAGCTATTAAACGAAATCTTACTAAAATCATCACATGCAAATACGAAAAAATCTCTTGTATATGTTAGCTCACAATCCTTAACTCCCAATACTCTTGAAATAGTGTGAAGGTTGTCCATATCTAAAAATAATACCTTGTACCCAGAAGCAGAGATAATTCTCGCTAACGCATAAGCTATAGAGCTTTTACCAACACCTCCTTTAATACTCAAAAGTCTGATGATATTCGTTATCAATAATTCTCTCTATGTAATACTCTATATCTCGTTTAATAATTTTTCCGCTTCAAACTTAAAAGTATATAAAACGTATTGTATAACGCTCATGAGTGTGATTGAGAAATTTGTTAAAAACATTGAAAAGTTAAACGACAATGAAGAAGTAATAATGCTAGAGAACCTATGGATAAAAAAGATAACTAATTTTCCAATTAATCTACAGGTTATTGAAGAGGAGGATGGAGAAAAACTCCACCTATTTGTACTTAAAGGAGCTGAAGCCATTTTATTACACAAGCCAACAAATATATTTTTATACATAACTA
Organism: Saccharolobus solfataricus; assembly: GCF_900079115.1. Taxonomy (NCBI): domain Archaea; kingdom Thermoproteati; phylum Thermoproteota; class Thermoprotei; order Sulfolobales; family Sulfolobaceae; genus Saccharolobus; species Saccharolobus solfataricus. The sequence continues at coordinate 2,205,440 of NZ_LT549890.1, read as the reverse complement.
ACTTAACATCTGTAGAATTAGAGACCTTGAGATACATTACAATAAAGAAGAAGTGCGAAGAGGCTGATGAAGATTTCGTAAGCCTAGCGTATGAGTATATTAGCTTTAAGAATAAGGCTAAGATAGGAATAAGAGGATAGTAGTTACCTAAAGTTAAGTAACCGATTTATATTGCAGATAAGACTAACTCTTATGAAAGCCCTAGTTTTCGACAAGAGTGGTTTAGAAAATCTCAAGGTAAAAGAAGTTCAAGAACCACAATTAGGTCCGCATGACGTTTTGATAAGAGTAGTTAAATCTGGTTTAAACCCCATAGATTACTTTGTTATTAACGCAATTCCAGTTACTCCAATGCCCCATATCCCCGGAGCAGAACTAGCTGGAGTAGTTGAAAAAGTGGGGGATCATGTAAAAGGATTAAATAAGGGGGATAAGGTAGTAGTGTACAATAGAGTATTTGATGGTACTTGTGATTTATGCCTATCTGGAAGGGAAATGTTATGTAGAAACGGCGGGATAATGAGTGTCATAACTAACGGCGGATGGTCAGAATACTTTTCGGTTCCAGATAAAAACATTTTCAAAATTCCGGAAAGTATGAGTTGGGATGTCGCCGCTAGCTTACCCGTAGCAGCTCTAACTTCATACCATTCTCTAAAAGAATTAGAAGTAGGCCCTAACGATATTATAGTAATATTTGGTGCGAGTGGCAATACCGGACTTTTCGCAGTACAACTAGCTAAAAAGTTCGGGGCAACAGTTATAGCGGTTTCAAGAAAGAACTGGTTAAAAGAGTTTGGTGCAGATTACATAGTAGGATATGATGATGTAGTGCAAAAGGTTAAAGAAATAACCAATGGGAAAATGGCCGATGTAGTAATAAACTCCTTAGGCTCCTCAATGTGGGAAAATAGCTTACAGGTTCTAGGTTTAGATGGTCAATTGGCGTTCTTTGGAACTTTAACTGGAAGTGAAGTGAAGGTAAATCTAAGCTCCCTATACGGAAGGCATATAAAGGTAGTTGGAACCACGGGGGGATCTAGGAAGGAACTAATGGAATTAATAAATCTGTGTAAGGATTGCAAGGTAAAAGTCCACAAAACTTACAAGTTAGATGAAGGTGTAGAGGCGGTAAAAGAGATTATGAACGAAAATAGAGAAGGGAGAATAATGCTACAAGTATCATAAAATTGAGGTTGGCTCTCTTAAGAAGTCTAATATATATCTTGTAATATCACTTATCTCTTTAGGAGGATCAATATCCTTGAAATGTCTTTGTGTGAGAGAAAGATAATAGGGAATTATGAATCTGGCAGATCTTTGCAGTATCTCATCTCCTCTTATGAACTCCTCCAACTTACTTTCTTGACCTTTAAGAATTTTGTTTATAATCACTGCTACGATTTTTAGAAATTTTACATCAGTTGGTAAAGAAATACCTAAGATTTTCTCAGCATAATTCTTTACAAAATCGTTTAACAGTACGGTATAGTTTAAATATTTTTTTATTGGAATCTCATCTCCACTAAGAACAAGTACTGTATTATATGCGAAGTTTCTAAAATTTTCCATAAATGCCTTCAATTCTATCTCAGTTGCGAAATCATGAGGGATAGATGAATGATCTACAATGACTATATCGCTATCCTTTGTTAATTTGCTATATAAGTATTTGAATGCGTTAAAGTCAATACCATTTAGATCATCCTCATTCAAAAAGGACATATTTATAACTGAAAGGTTATTCTTATTAATATAGAACAACTCGTTCCTTCCTTTCAGAAAGGAAAAGATATTATTGTTTATGTTATATATCCGGCTTATAGTTCCAGAATATGTCTTATCAACAAGTACTACATTATAATACTCACTTAGCTGTCTGGCTAAATGATATGATATAGTAGATTTTCCAGAACCACCTTTAAAACCGACAACATTTATCCTTATCATCTATTTCTATTAACGTAAACAACCTTATAAATCTACTCTAGAAAAATCTCTCTCTTTTTTTTTTTTGTTTATAGTATATTATATATATATTTGGAGACCAAGTTTAATTTTATATAATCGCTAAACGTAATCTAACTCGACATTTAAGTGGGAGAGATTCAATTACCCATTGTATATCCACTTTATTTTAAAGATTGCTACGAATTTAACTGAATGAAGATGACCGAGTAATAGAGGACACATGATTACCAATGTTAACATTTTTACAACCGCATTATTTACAAATTACAATTCGCAAAGGAGAACTGAATCGCCCTTAAGTGGTAAAGAACAAATATTTTTGCATATAATCTTATAAATTCCATTTCTCATAAATAAAATTTTCCTATAGATATTTAACACATATAATTTAGCAATATCTAGTTTATTATAAGAGTATTACATCTATTAACAATACATGATAATATAGTATTGAGTCTCTCATTTTCATATTCATTGCCTAATGGTTTATAGTTATACATTTTCTCGTCAAATGGAACAACTACAACAGTATTGAATAACTTGCTATTATTATCATCATAGACTTTATTTGCAATTTTCATAGCTTCAGATAAGTCCTCTGGTATTGGCGGAACCATATTTATAACTAATATCTTATATTTTATCGCATTTTCCCACAGTTTAGCATATTTTATAGTAGAATTTACAGATAACATATCACTTAAGAATACTCCTTTTTTCTCTACATCTAACTCTTCTAGTAATCCGATCACAATATCATTATCTGGAAGTATACCTACTGAAGAATCTAAAATAACATAATCCAATCCCATCTTAGCAATGCTATTTACAACTTGAGGAATACTGTTGCTTAATAAAGAATAATCCTTGTTAGCATCTAAAGGGTTTGAAAAAAGTTTTAAAATGTAGAGATTATTGATGTTTTTCAAACTTCTTGAAAATATTGGTAAATTATTTTCGATCTCCTCAAGTAGTCCAAGATCATTATGCCCCAATATTAAGGATCCAAAGGAAAAATAATCATGATCGATATACAATACTTTTTTACCCGTTAAAGATAGCTGATTAGCAAAATAAAGAGAGAAGGTTGTTTTACCTATACCGCCTTTCACTCCAAGTACATAAACGACTTCCATATTTACAAACCTCAAAACTCTTCTCCATTGCAAAATAAAAATTTTATGCGTTATTCTACTTTGTTGATTCGTTCAATTTGTCTCATTAAAACGATATTGTATAACACTAATTTTTTCAGTAATTAATATTTATTTCAACGTTCTTCTCAAGCTTACACCCTAATGCTTGAGTCCTACCGACTACAGAATTCGCCAAGTGAACCATCCACGCGTAAGCCCAGAACTTGAGCTTAGCCTCAACTACTTGCCCAGCAAAACTTGCCTAACCGATTCCCCAAAAGTACGCCTCACCGCAGAGAACAAGGACTCGACCCTCCACCTAACGCCATAACCCTTCTCCTCCCTCCAACGATCATAACCCAACTTCCTAAACTCCCGCACAGCCTTACGTCTAGCAAGATGGCGTTTAGTAGAAGCGTTCTTCTTGGGAGGAACTACAACCTCAACTCCGGTCTTGTAAACCTCATTGACGTCATATGTCTTATCTCCATAAAACTTCTTTCCCTTATCTTGAAGATCCTTAACTGTTTTTACACTTTCAACCTCGTTGCTAGTGACCTCAGCGTTTACCACGTTGAATTCGTTATTGTCCATTACTATCTCGATCTTGAGGAATTTTGAATCCCTAGTCTTACCCCACTTGGCAACAATGTATTGTCCTCCCGTGTTTGTGCTAATGCCGGTAGCGTCTGCAATTACTTCAAGTTCATCACTTGTCTCGGGGAAGGTTATGTTCATGTTCCTCACTCTCTCCCATATTGTTCGAGGCTTGTGGGGATGATCTTCAATTGTTCTAAGGCTCTTAATACTCCTTCTATTGCAAGGTAGGAAGATGTGTAAGAATGCTAGGAATTCGTTGAACTCCTTTAGGCTTTATACTTTGTCCTAGCGTTCCTGTTCTCCTCTGCTAATAAGTCCCACCAATGTTCGAATACGTAGAAGGGGAACATCAACTTATATCTAGTTATGACGTTCTCGTCGTACTTGCTCCAGTCCCTCTTGTACTTACTCTTTCCCATAGGTAATACTTAACGAATAATCTATAAACTTTTTGTACAATTCTGAAGCAATCCACAAAGCAGCGCCATTCTTATATTTTCAGAATCATACCTTAGCTATGTGGAGCTTTTTAATTTCCCTTGTCTATGTTTCTTTAATATATACCTCATTAAACTAAATTATATTAATTTAACTTAATTATTCATTAATAATCCTTTTTACTGTTATTACTGCTTGACTTAAGATAGCTTATATATTTCTCTATGGCATCTCTAATGAAATCGCTCCTATGCTCATAACCTAATTTCTTCACAATTTCATCGACAGTACTCAAATTATTTTCTTCTAGTTTGAATGTTATAACAACCGATCGTTCATTTTCTAGTATATAAGTGGTATCATTAACTTTCACTATCTTTTCCACAAATTATCCCCTATAGATATTACTAGTTATAGGTTATAAGTCTTCATTATTACTTATAAAACGCTATCTCAAGAATATATTAAATAATAATTAAATATAGCTAATCTACAACTAGAAACATATATTAATATCATCAATTATACCCGTAATTTTAACAGATCTACGATAAAAGAGAGAGTGGGCAATAATTTTGTTAATTTAGTATAATTCCTTATAAAGTATTAGTTTATTTTCAATTTAACATAGGATTTGAATGCTGAAAAAGAGAAGATGTAACAATTTTTAAGGATGATTCAGTTCTCCTTTGCGAATTGTAATTTGTAAATAATGCGGTTGTAAAGATGTTAACATTAGTAGTCATGCATCTCTGCTAGTTAATCGTCTTCATTTAGTTAATTTCGTAGTAATCTTTAAAATAAAGTGAATTCCCAATGGATCTCTGAATCTCCCATTTTTAACTTTTTCAAAAAGTTTTGTTACGCAATTAAAGCATTTGAGGAAAAGTGATATTAGGGGAACTTAAACTAAGTCTCAAATGAATGAAATTTGTGCTCACACTCATAAAAGATTACGACAAACTCCCAAAACATGTAGAAGATTGGAGAATAAAATAGTTTCCATAATTCAAAAACATTAATTCTTAGTTATAGCTCCATATACGGCTATAACTATAACACCGATAAGTAGACAAAAATACGAATAATCCCCCAATAATACTGATAAAATAACTTTCTTATCAGAATAAAAAAGAGAAGCCAATATTAACTCTATTATACCAGTCAAAACTAAAGCTCTTCCGAGATTATATATTTTCATTTTTTATTCATCCTCTCGAATATAACGTAGAACGAAACTACTAGCACAATTGTAAGAAGAAATATCTCGTATTCTTCTACGGTACTACCAGTTCTTTGGTGACCTAATATATAGGAAGGGATTGGTTTGTAGACTCCTGGCCCTAGGGGAATTGTAGCTCCAATTAGAGTTACATTAATTCCGTTTCCTATGTAATGGACAACTATGCTATTGTATACATCAACATAAATCGTAAAGTTAAGTATGTTAACAATGGTAGTGCTGATTCCCTCGAACTGAGTGACTATACTTTGTTGCGTTACGTTTGGTATGTAAAGAAGGAAAATTGGATAGGCTACCACATATGATAATGTAATGTTATGACTTATCTCAGTCATGTTTATAATTGCAAAATTTTTGCTTACATTAAGTATAGTAATCAACATAAGATAATGAGTATAATTTCCCGTTACCAAATATAGAAGACTGACATTAATTAACTCCATATGTGACCATCACCTATCTCATTGTTAAATAGGCGAATATACTCAATAGTGAGGTGAAGACCAGCATATATAACCATACAATGCCAAGTATACGAACGGGTGGATCGCCATCATAATATATTATTATGGGTGAAGATAATGCGAAGAAAACCATAAGCTTCATCAAAGCTGATTCATAACTTATACTAAAAGTTATTTTTAATAGTAGTCTTAGAAATAAGTTATTCCTTATTTTAATTAGACTAGGTACCTTGTAAGCTATTTTTCTACCCTCACTAGTAAGTACAACAGTTTGAACACTCTTCCCTAACAAGCTCTTCTTGTTTACCTTCTTAAAAATCTTCTTCCTCATGAATAATTCTAGATAGTACTTGACTGTCTGTTTAGATATCCCCAATTCTCTACTCACTTTGTCAATAGGTAAGGTACCGTTATTAAGCAAAGACATCTTTATTAGTTCTAACAAATAGTAATTCTGTGAAGGGTTATCTGCATTATTTGATAATACATTATTATCGCCATCAACACTTTTTTGGGTAGATACTGTATGAGATGTAAAGTAATTGAGTTTATTTAATACTTGCTTTCCCTTCTCGGATAAATCATAGACGTCATACTTAACCTTAATAATCAGTTCCTTTTCTACTAGTTTCCTTATAGCATCTATTACCGCTTTTTTGCTGTTATTGGTACCTTCAGCTATTTCTGAAATGGATGAAGGCCCCCTAGAATTTATGAAAAATAAAATATCCCACTGTAATTTAGCTCTAGCAAAATCTACAATGGAATCTAGCTCCCTTAATACATCGAACACATTATAAGACATTCTATTAATTATTTACGATATGATCTATTTAAATATTGATTATAATTAGCCAAACTATATTATCTATATAAAGAATACATCCTTAGCTCGCAACATTCCCTTTAATTATATCTACTAGGTAATCAACACCCTCATATTTACTCAATACAAATACTCTGGAATTTATCTTCAAGATTAGATGAGTATTGGCTATAACTACGGTATTATCTTCGATTGACGATGGGAAATAAGCTAACGTTAAATCACCTTGAATAATGTTATATCTCTTCTTAATTATGGCTGCAAAATCTCTTCCATAAACTTTTTCCACGTATTTATGAAATGATTTTAAATCTTTTATTTCTGGTATTCTAGACTCATTAATTAAGTATATCGAAAACAACACAATAGGAACGAGAACAATGTAAAGCCTAGATATTACAGTTACAATTATTAAGAAGGAGATAACACCGACTAATAGTAACTTGTATATCTCTCTTATCATTAATTAATCTCTTCTTAAGGAAAAATAAAAATCTTACTATTATAGTTTATGGGATGTAATCAACAATTTTATTTACGTAGTCGTAATAAGTTATACAAGTTAGGAGGTTTATCTTAGCTATATCCTCACAAAAATTTCGTAATCCTCAAACATAAACCATATTTCAAGAAATGCCTTGCAAGTTCTAATTCCACGGCTACCCATAGATCAAAATGACTAATTATGAGCACCTCCAATCTGAATATAAATTTACTATCATTTATCTAATTAAGATGACTGCATGAGAACACTCCCTGAGAACACTCTTGACAAGCTAACAAAGCATCGTCTTACAAAATTTTTATGTAAGCAACGAGATAATGTTAAGCATAGTTATAGCATAGGAACGCTGTTAATGCTCATATAGATACCCCACAATATTAAACTTAAGACCAATAGTATAGAAGTACTTCGCCTATTAACGTTTCTTATGGTATATGCAGCTGGAATGAAAAGAGGTAAGTCGATAATTAAATTGGTTGCTGATGATACAAAGATAATACCAAATACCGAAATTGAATAAACGAAATTTAGAACTCCTTCCTTAACATACCTATTTCCAAAAGACGATAACAAAAAGTAAAGCAAGGCGTTGTTGGATCCCCAACTCACTACCGCTATCTGGTATATAAGTTGAGTATAATTTAATAATTCCATAGGTAGAGGAAAAACGCCACTTAATATAAGAAAGAGTCCAATTGCTATAAAAGGAATTGAGAAGGACAAATACGTTAATGTATAGTTGTCTGGTCTGGATCTATGTATAATTGATTTAAGAAGATAATATAGAGTTATTCCAGTTGATAATTGAGCCCAAGCGTATATGTGAGAGAACATTGATAATAAAGAAAATAGTATCGCTAAACTTAATTTCTCTTTTTTGAAAAGATACGACATTGAGATAAACATCAATGATATTGAAAATAAATTGGCTTCCAAACCAGAATAGAGGAAGGTCATTAGCATAGGAGATACCGAAGCTAATAAGGCAGATAAGGAAGCTATAGATTTATCTATTGCTGAGGCTAGTTTATATGCAGAATATGTATAAAGAAGTGAGAGAAATATAAATTCATAGTACGCTACTGTATACGGTTTAAAAATGAGTGACAACGCATATAAAAGCATCAAATACACAGGCCTGGAGTCGAAGAACCATCCACTGAAAGTGGGTGCCAAAAGCCATGAATAGTAATATTTGAAATCAACAGTTTCTGGAAACTTGTAAGGATTTATAAAAGGAAGGTAAGGGATTAGAGAAATAAGTAGTACCACAATGAATGGAATTAAGGGATTGATAAATAGTTGGCTTTTACTACTTAAATTTCTTTTATAAGCAGATAATATTATTCCAACAAACCATATAAATGGAATTACCGTAGGTGCTCCCGCTTCTAAAATCATTAGAGGAATAGAAAAGTAAGTATTAATGCCTAATAGTAAACGTAGAATAAGCCATGATATCATGGAAGCATTTATTATTAGCAATATAATACTAACTGTTCGGTCAACTTTCTTTAACTCATATAAAATAAATATAGATATTATAAGGGGAGTTAACGACACAGAGAAGAAAGACAATAGAGATAACGGAAGTAGAAAGACATATTTCTTATAATTGTAAAAAGTAATCAAGGATGATGAGAATATTGTAAGAAATACTGAAACAATTTTAGATTCAAATATAGGATAATACGTAACACGCTGTATAGTTATATACAGGCCAGTCCCTATGGAGTAGGCACATAATAAAAGAACTATAGAAATCCAAGGAATGAAGTTACGTTTATCTAACCTTATCATATCGTCCCACCATAACCTTTAGGATGAAGGATGACAAAATAGTTAGTAAAACCCCTAAAACTAGGACCCTTATATTAGAATCAAAAATGGAGATTTCAGCTAGCTTATAAAGACTAGGAAATTTACTGTTATCAATTCCAGGATAGTTAGCAGCTATGAGATAACGAACAGAGTTATTGCTAGCCTTTTTCAGAATTAACCCGTTATATGCTACGATTATACTACCGTTGTTGTCTTCGTAAGCAAGAATCTTTTTTCCATCTAAGCTATAATATGTAGATACTCCAGTGATATTTGAAAAAATTTGTTCGGGCTCTAAAGATACATTATAGTTAAGAATTGTATGAGAACTTGGATTTATTGTATACATTGTTACTAACTTTAATGATAAATTATATATAAAAACATAAATAATATAATATGTAATATTATCATGTACAACCTTGTATTCTAGAAAGATAGGAGCCATTAAATATTACTTGCTAACAGTTACTTAAAAAATAGCCTAAAGTTATGTCGACCTGTAGTCGAAAATCAGAGAGAGATTTTTAAAAGTGTTCTGAGAAACGGATTTCAGCAAGTGACCAAAAAATGAACTCCAAAAAGATGTTAAAGGAATACAACAAAAAAGTGAAAAGGAAAGGATTAGCGGGATTAGACACTGCAATAATATTAATAGCATTTATAATAACTGCATCAGTATTAGCTTACGTGGCTATAAATATGGGATTATTTGTGACACAGAAAGCCAAATCCACTATAAATAAAGGAGAGGAGACAGCGTCAACAGCACTAACACTATCCGGCTCTGTCCTATATGCTGTTAACTATCCATTAAATACTAGAAGCTACTGGATATACTTTACAGTATCTCCAAGTTCTGGAGTTTCTAGCGTGGAATTGTCGCCCACTACTACAGCCATCTCGTTTACTGCATCTGCAGAAGGAGTGACGTACTCAAATATATATAAATACACCTTATTAACAGTATCCCCATCTGAACTAGCGAATGTCGTATACGCGAATGGACAGTACTTAGATCTCGTAAATCAGCAGACAAGTGCAGGTCAAACATATGTATATTATCCTAATCCTTACTATGCGTTACTAGCACTTAATTACACACTATATAATTATTATCTTAGTACAAAAACACCATCACCAATATTTATTAATAGTAGCATTCTATCTCTATCTAGCCTTCCATCATGGTTGAAGAATGACAATAGTTTTACTTTCACTCTCAATATAAGCGGCAAACTAGTTACTTACTATGTGTTTGTTAATCAGACATTTGCATTTACATATCCAGTGGCAGGAGATCCGTTAATAGGGAGTGCTATCGCCCCCGCCGGATCAGTAATAGGAGTAATACTTTTGTTTGGACCAGATCTAGGAAGTCATGTATTTCAATATCAGACAATAACAATACAAATTACACCAAATATAGGATCTCCTCTCACAATATCTGAATATATATACCAGCCAGAGGGTAGCGTATCAGTAATAGGGTGAGATTAAAGTGCTAAAAAAGGTAAGAAAAAGGTATTTCATCTTTTTTTCCATTTATAGCATTCGTGAGGTGAGGGATGATAAACATAAACTTACCTGAATTGCAACAACTAGTGGAGTCTCCACTATTTATTTTACTGATTAGCATAAGCATACCCTTGGCAGCATTCTTTATATCCTTTTTTAAGATAGTATTGCCAAGAATAACTAGGCCTAAAAATATACAAACAACTCAAACTGCTTCTACTACACAAAATCAGCAACAACAAGGAGTTACGAGTAATTCTACCAAGGAGATTGAAGAACTTCTTAAGAACCTAATAGGTAGAATGGATAAATATCAAAATGATCTAGTAAATGTTCTAAATACATCTATAGAAGATTTAAAGCAGACTTTACAGAAATTAAATTCTTCTATTGAAGATGCCGTTTTATCTCTAAAATCTGCTCAAGCTGATTCATCATCACCTTTCAATATCATATCAGAGCAGTCTAAAGGCGAACAGAGGCCAGAAGGTAGTAAAGAATTAAAGGCTGTAGCGGAAATTGTTGGAACATCGAATATAGATTTGAGCGTTTTCATTAGAAATTGTGTATTGCTAGAAATCTTAGACTATGAGGATTCTAAGTTGACAGCTTTATATGAACTAGGTTATATCTCTGCAGATGATATGTTCATTGTTAACAAGATACAATCTTATATTAGGACTAATAATGGAAAGATAAGAGCAAAAGATTTAGCAAATATTGCAATGAGTGTTGCCGAAAGTTACTCCTCCGTGACTGCAGAAATGAAAAAGTATCTATTGGTATTGGAGGTTGGGAAGAATGGCTAGTGAAGTGATTAGCGAGACAATAATGCTAATCGTAGCAGTTACATTGGTAGGAGTGCTTGCAGGTTCGGTTTTTTCCGTAGTATCGTCAATTTCTACTAATATGGTATCATATAGTATGTTACAATCCCAAAGATTGGTTACTGATCTTCAAATAGATTATGTTACGAATTCCAGTTCTACAACTGTAATAGTATACCTACATAATATAGGAGAATCGATAATTTTTAACTTAAAAAATAGTGTATTATACTTTGGCCCGCAAGGAAATCTACAGCAGATAGGATATAAGGGAGTGTTCTCATGCAGTCATCTTATTCGATATCATATAGTAAAATTATATCAAGTTTTCTCTAATATACTGTACTCCCTTCAAGTATGCCTCATTTAAGGGAGTTCTCTCCCTTGAGAATACGTGAGGGTACATTACATTCAACAAGGCCAAACTGTACTCCGTCATCCTCCCACTCCTAGTAACAGCTTTAGTATCCCTAGCCAGCCTCGCCAAATGAGACCTACACCAAGAATTATGGCTCTCCACAAGATAAGTATACTTCTTACCCGCTACACGATTATCGAGAACTTGATAAACACAATAGTAGTCAGTATAGTTTACCTCACTCCTAGGTAACCAACCCAAGAGATAACGAAAAGTCCCATAACTCCTATCCCCAAACTCATAGAAAGGCACACCATCAGCAAGAGCAGTCCAAATCCACAAATCCTCCCTCATCACCCCATGCCTAACACGGAAATAAGTCCAGAACTCGTCAAACACCGTAGACTTAGCTGTGAAATTCTTGAGCTCACCCTTCAAGATCGTTAGATTCGTAAAGGCCCTTATCCCAATCCTCCTCACTAGGCTGTAAACAGTAGTCAATGGTTTACCTTCAACTCTTGATATTGCCCTCATGCTCATCCTGTTCAAGTACTCCTTTAAGATTCTCTCCCTCTGTTCCCTATCCATTCTATGACTTGTGACGTCGTAAAACGTCTTTCCACATGCTTTACACTTGTATTTTGCTTTCCCTCTAGATGAGCCGTTCTTCACTACTCTGTTAGAGTTACATGATGGGCATGTTGGTCTGCTTTCTCTTCTCCTCCTTATCCCTACTTTCCTCAAATAGTAGTATAGGGTTGATGGTGGGATTCCCGTTTTCGTGATTTGAACTCCCAAGGAGTAGGCTGCTAATGCTAATGCAATATCCTTTAGCTCGTACTTTCTCGGCTTAAGATTTAAATTTCTTAGAATCATAAGTATTAATTGTGCGAGGGTTACGAGGTTCATCCTGGTAACCCTCACAAAAAATCTCGCAACCCTCGCACATAAGCTTTTTCAGAGGCTGTTTTCATGTTCTAATTCATTGGCTGCATCTCGATCGAAACGACTAATTGTGAAAATTTCTAGCCTGATTTAATTTTACTATATGATATCGAATAAGATGACTGCATGAGAACACTCCCGGATATAACTCTAGTACATTACCCTATTGGGTTGTTAATACTAATACATTATATCCTGGATCTGTAGCTAAAATTATCATATATTTATCCTCACCATTATCCACTACGCAATATTATACAGTTCAGTTGGTTACCCCTAATGGATACTCAGTCAGCTATACATTTGAGGCGAGTTAGATATGGGAGTCTCGCAAGTAGTAGCATATGTGCTAATATTTTTCATTACAATTTCGCTGGGATTAATTGCTTTAGAAGCGTATATCAAAAGTCAGCAACTCTTATTGCATGCAGAGAATTTAAGGCAAAACATGGAACTAAATCAACTTAACACTAGAATATTCATAAAGAGTATAGCGATAAATGGTAACTTATTATATATAACAATAACCAATAATGGATCTACTGCATTATTTGATTTTAGGGATTTCGCAATAATTATTAAATATTATGCAAATATAAGTAACATATCTACTCTTATAATTTCTAACTATAATTACTCCACAAACTTAGGCCCATATAAATGGGTCTCAAATACCGTTTTAATTAATCCAAACATGGTAGGTACATTTATAGCTGATTTACCATATCCTCCATACCCTAATACTATGGCTACTGTAGTAGTTGCCTCTAATTATGGACCAGAAGCAATATGGAGGGGTATACTGTGATAATAAAAACCGGAAATGAGGATTTAGATAGAAGATTATCTGGATTGCCGTTTCCCGCACTAATCATGATTGAGGGAGATCATGGAACTGGTAAAAGTGTTTTATCTGCACAATTTTGTTATGGACTACTAATAGGTGGGAAAAAGGGTTATATAATAACGACAGAACAAACTAGTAAAGACTATTTGAAAAAGATGAAAGATGTAAAAATTGATCTAATACCGTTTTTCTTAAAAGGCGTCTTAGGAATTGCTCCGTTAAACACGAATAAATTTAATTGGAATTCAAGATTAGCAAATAAAATACTTGAGATAATCATAGACTTCATAAAAAGGAGGAAGAATATGGACTTCATCATTATCGATAGTTTGTCAATAGTTGCCACGTTCGCAGAAATAAAGCAAATTTTGCAATTCATGAAAGATGCTAGAGTGTTAGTTGATCTAGGAAAGCTTATATTATTTACCGTCCACCCAGATGTGTTTAATGAGGAACTAAAGAGTAGAATCACAAGCATAGTCGACGTTTATTTTAAACTTTCTGCAACAAGCATAGGAGGAAGAAGAATAAAGGTCCTAGAGAGAATTAAAACAATAGGTGGTATACAAGGAGCTGATGCTATTTCATTCGATATAGACCCAGCTTTAGGAATAAAGGTCGTACCACTATCCCTATCGAGGGCTTAACCATGAGCTTTATTGAAGATTACTTATCTAGATTTCCGGAAAAACCAGTAATGATTGATGACCCGAATAAACTGAAAGGTAGTAAGAATTATAATGCAATTTATAAAGTAGATAAATACATTTACATTCATGTTCAGAGTACAAAGGCAGAGGATGGTTATAACCAATATACGGTGATAGAACCTCCGAGACCGAAACCTAAAGAAATAGAAGAAATAGAGGAGAAATTCGCAAAAACCATTGGTAATACAGAGCCACCACCTACTGTCGAAGAAAAGGAGATACTTATGAGGAGAGTTTTAGATAAAATACTAACTAAGATAAGAATATCTGTACCAAAGGAATACGCAATTTATCATTTCGTAAGAGATAAATTATATTCAGGCATATTAGAGCCATTAATTAGGGATCCATTTATCGAGGATATATCGATTCCAGGCTTAGGTCACATTTACATTGTGCACAAGGTATTCGGCCCTATGAGGACATCATTATTAATTGAGAATGAAGAGGAGCTAGACAATCTAATAATTTCTTTAAGCGAGAAAACATATAGACCAGTATCTCATAACAGGCCAATAATTGATGCAAGCTTGCCAGATGGATCAAGAGTTAACTTCGTTTATGGAATTGATATAAGTAGAAGAGGTTCTAATTTAACTGTAAGAAAATTCAGTAAAATACCAATCAGTGTAACTCAGTTAATCTCCTTCGGTACATTGTCTCCACTTCTTGCAGCATATATATGGATGATGTTAGACGAGGGAATGAACTTGTTCGTATGCGGAGAAACTGCCTCCGGAAAGACAACTACCCTCAACGCAATTACTGCTTTCATCCCTCCAAATTTAAAAATAGTAACAATAGAAGATACTCCAGAACTTACAGTACCGCACTCTAATTGGGTAGCAGAAGTTACTAGAGAAACAGGTGGTGAGGGAAGTGTAAAATTATTCGACTTACTTAAAGCTGCTTTAAGGCAAAGACCTAATTATATTTTAGTAGGCGAGATAAGAGATAAGGAAGGGAACGTAGCATTCCAAGCAATGCAGACTGGTCATTCAGTTATGGCAACCTTTCATGCAGCAAATATAAGAACGCTTGTACAAAGGCTTACTGGTTATCCTATAGAGGTGCCTAAAAGTTATATTAATAACCTTAATATAGCACTATTTCAGACCGCACTATACGATAAAAAAGGCAATTTAATAAGAAGAGTGGTTGAAGTTGACGAAATAATTGATATAGATCCTGTTACTAATGACGTAGTTTATATACCAGCATTCACATATGATCCTACAGAAGATAAGATAATCTTTGCCGGAAGAGGATCTTCTTACCTTATAGAAAATAAGGTCGCAATCAGGAGAGGAATCGAACGTAGAAATATAGGGATTCTTTACGACGAATTAAACTTAAGAGCTGAATTTCTAAAAATACTCCTAAGTAAAAAAATTTTTAATTATTTTGAAGTATGGAATCAAATATTAAGGGCGAGACAATTTGGTATAGAGGAGGAGATAAGATATGCTAAGAATATTTAGTGCAAAAAATGAAGTAGACTCCAAATATATTTTCATGCTAGCTTTTATGCTTGCGTTATTTTCCTCTGGAGTTCCACCGGAAATCGTTATATTACATTTAAGTAGGGAAGACTCGTTTGAACCGTATACCAAAGTTTTCAAAAAAATAAGAAATTTAGTTTCTGGGTATAGATATAAATTCTCATCTGCAATAACCTATAGTATAAAGAACCTCAACATTAGATTCTTGAAAGAATTCTTAATAAGATTATCACAAGCAGTAACTTTTGGTGATGATATGATAGAGTTCTTGTCAAGAGAAATCGATTTTACATTATCTGAATATAATGCTTATTCTGCTAGGTTAATAGAATCAATGAATAATTTCCTTACAATCTATGCTACATTAAATAGCTCCCTTACCTTTCTAGTAGCTGACATTACGATTTTATCCTTAATTTATAGTGGGGGAACTACTCTAATAATACAGCTTACTATCTTATCCTTAGCACTTCTAGGAAATTTAACATTAGTAATGTATCTCTTATATAGACCAGAAAATTACATTAGGTACAACGTTATAGATAAATTTGTTTTGACATTCACAATATCTCTTTCAATAATATTTTCAGTAATATACACTTCATATATAGTTTTAATGGGAACTGGTATAGTTCTATTAGGAATCGGTCTTAGGTATAGATTGTATGAAAATAAAATTAATAGAATAGAGAGACATTTCTTACTTTTTATTAGGTACTTTTCGAGAAATTATGCAATAGTAAGCAACTTAAAAGAATCTTTGATGGCAGTATTAAGAGGGGATCTAGGAGACGTAAGGCCTTTAATCAGAAGATCGCTAAATAGATTAAACTTCGGCATTGATAAGGAAAAGATATTTAGATTGATTGGAGATGAAAGCGGAAGTATACTGGTAAGTATGTTAAGCAAAGTATTATATGAAACGATAAGTATGGGAGGAAATGCCATGATAATTGGAGAGATTCTAAGTAAGATAGGTGATTCAGTTTTGAACATAAGGTCTAGAAAAGAGCAAAATGGAAGAGCTTTTGAAACGTCAATATATGCACTGCAAACAGCCTCGGCGGGGGTATCTGCTGCACTAATATCGATAGTAGGTATGCTAAATAATATATTTTCAACTCAGAACGTATCTACAGTATTTAGTTTCTCCGAAGTTAATATAGACATAATATCACGAATATTCCTAATTATACTATTAATATTAAGCTTCGCTAATGGAATAGCGATAACATTAGCATATGGTAAATCTCTATATGTTAGTCTATATTTTATAGGAATACTGATAATATTAAGCTCAATAAGCTATCATATAGTTCTCATACTAACTGGAAACATATTTAAGGAGTTGGCATCACCATCGGGTTTATTACAAACAACTTGACGGATCGGTATTAACCATATCATATATTTACGTAAAATTACTTTAATGATACCGAATATTACGCCAGTTATACTTTATAATAAGTGCCAAGTATAATAGCTACATTACATTCAGAGAGTTATATATTTGATAAGGAAAGTTAGCTTATTTCAGGTAAATACCTGATGAAGAAACATCCTAAGACTAAGAAATTTAAATCTTAAGCCGAGAAAGTACGAGCTAAAGGATATTGCACTAGCATTATCTACTCCTTGGGGGAGTGTTCTCAAACAGTCATGAAATTCAAAAAACGTTTATAAAAATATTGGAGTAGTATGGAAAAACGCTCGTTTAACGTTTAAGATATAGAAATTTGAACAAAGACATTATTTTAGACTCTGGGACAAAAACTTTAGATACCCCTTATTTTGTATCATGAACACATGAATAAGAAGTTAACTCAGAAAGACTTCGACAATTTCAAGGAGTCAATAGAGGACTTGATCAAGTTGTACAAGGAAAGTAGGCTCAGTAAGATAGAGAACAATAAGGAGAGCGAAGAAGAGAGGTTAGCCAGATTAAGAAGATTCGGTCGAGAGTTAAGGCAAGACTTAGAGGAGGCAAAGTTCGTCAAGATCAAGAAAGAACAAGGGAGAAAGAGCAAGCTAACCCCACAAGAGAAAGCATACATACTGATAATCAAGGAATATCTAGGCTTATCCAACAGGGAAACCGCAGAACTAGCATCACTACTGAACCTAACGAAGGAGCTTCCGGTATAAAAACCTTTCCGTGAAAATCGAGCATAGTACACACTACTTATTCAATTGATGTCACCTGCTTTACTCGCTAGCATCAAAGGGCTTATTATAATACAGCACAGCCCAAGTAATAACAGCAAGCTTCCTGGCACAAGCAGTAATCAACTTTTTACCCTTCAAATTCTCCTTGTGCTCCTCATAAAAACGCTTAATAATAGGATTAACCTTGATAGCAGTTAAAGCTGCAAGATAGAAAGCCCTCCTCAAAACAGCATCACCCCTCCTAGATATGCCTCTCGATACAACACTCTTCCCACTGGATTCAACAAGAGGATCGAGACCACAGTAAGCGACAAACCTCTTCTTGTCACCAAAACGCTTAACATCACCAACTCTTGCTAAAATTATACAACCCAACGTTCTACCAATACCCGGAATCGTGAAGATCAAACTATCCTTAGGAACAAGATCCTCAAGCTCTTCCTCAATCTCCCTCTTCCTAACCTCAAGCCTCTCCAACTCGTCCAAGAGGAACCTAACCTCAGATAATACTATATTATCCTCCCCCCTCAATACCTCATTCAAGTTCTTCTTGGACAAACTGTCCTTATAGCCTAGAAGTATTAAATCCCTCCTTAGCCTATTCTTAACCCTAACAATGCTCCTTGTGATAAAATCCCATTGGCTTGTTAACTCCTTAGCCTCACTCGTTGTAAACTCACTGCCCATACTTATAACTAGTTCAGCGAGCTTTTTAGCGTCATTCTTATCACTCTTCTTACCCCTAATGTTCTTGAACTTCTTGAGTACGAGGGGATTAATAATCCTCACGTCGTACTCCTTACCCAAGTACTTAGCCAAGTTGATGTGGTAAACTCCCGTACTTTCTATAGCAACTTTGCAACCCTTTGGCAAGACTTGCTTTACTCCTTCAAAACCTTGCTTATTATTTTGAAATTCATAGTATTTACCTTGGAAGTACACTACTAATTTATCTTTTGAAACATCTATTCCGGCGACTGGGGCCTCCATGTATACTCACCCTTATGTTTTATTCGGGCTTCAAGCCCAACTTCCGGTCCGAATTGGAGGAGGCCAAGCTCTCCGTCGAGCTCTAAGCCCAAGGAGATCAACGGCCTCAACCCCAGTCAGATCTGTAATACGCAGATCTGACTAATATGTTTTATATAAGGAGATAAGCTACAAGACAGTAGAGAGACTATACTCCCACCTGACGTCTTCGTCATCCTCTACAACCTACTCTCAAAGACCGTTAGTGGCCTCAAGGTGGTCATGGACGGGACAGGCTATTCCCTAGTAGTAACCAAGCATTACAGGAGTAAAAGGGAGAAGTCTGGGGAAGATGTGAAGGAAGGAGTTCGTGTACTCCTTCTTCATCTTTGACTTGGGTAGTAACTTGATTGTCGCTTACGGTTATTCGCTTAAGAGTGAGAGGGAGGCTTATGAGATGGCCCTCGAGGTCCTGAGGGATCTTGGTGTAAAGGTTGACTCCTTGAGGGCTGACAAGTACTATAGCAAGTCTATACTGGATGACTTCCCTGATTCTGAGATCTACTTGATACCCTAACGCTACGATCAAGGGAGGGAAAAGGTGGAGGGAGATGATATTGAAGTTCATGAAGAACCCACTGGAGTATTTGGAGGAGTATTTTAAGCGTGAGAGGCTCTGATCTTCATTAAAAGGAGGACAGGGTGGATCATAAATAAGGTCAAGGAAGAGAGGATCCACTTAAAGGTCTTAGCGAGGGTCGCGATTCACGATCTGCTGTGGTCTAAAGCGTTAGATTAAAAATCCCGAAATGCTATATAAATTTAGAAACCCATTAGACTAATTTGTCCCAGACTCCATTATTTTAGAAAAGCTTATGTGCAAGGGTTTACGAGGTTCATTCTAGTACTACCACAAAAAGATTTCATAACCCTCCCACATAAGCTATTTCAGAGGCTGTTTTCACGTTCTAATTCCTTAGCTAAATCTCGATCGAAACGACTAATTGTGAAAATTTCTAGCCTGATTTAATTTTACTATATAATATCGAATAAGATGACTACATGAGAACACTCCATCTTTTTTAGTTATAACACGAATTTAACGATAGTAAAAATATGAACTATAACACTATATTTATTTTTTAATATCTCTTAATGAACTCTTCTTCTAAAAACTAAACCTTTTTGAGATACATTATACTCAATATTTTCTAACCCAAATAGTATTGACCTCACAACTACTGAATTTAACAATACATTACTTGGTGTTAAATCTTGCTTTAACTTGACCACAATCTCCTCCACTGTAAGCTCATTGTTTGACAGCATGTCCAAGATTTTTCCTATTAAGTTCTGAGCGTAAATTATATTGCTCTCTAAAATCGAGACCATCTTATTTTTATTAGTGTAAACTGGACCATGACTTATCACTATATTATTAACACTCTTTGCTAATTCTTTAACCTTATTCAGTGATTCTAAAGCAGTCCAGAAATCGGTGTAAAAGGGAACTGAGAAACCTTCTAGTACTTTTTCACCAAAAAACGCATCACCTGCATAAAGGACATTGTCAACTATGTAACCGCTATGACCTGGCGTATGACCAGGTAGTTTTATCACCTCAATCTCTGAAGTTCGAACCTCAATGTCAATAGATTCGATATTCTCTTTCACGTAATCAAAGGTAAAGATATCGGAATCCTTTGAGCTGCACCCATAAATCATCGCTCTTCTCCCCATCAAGGTTAATGACCAATAATCCTCCTTCGGAAGATACCTTATTTTAGCGTCCTTCTTTAGTAAACCGGCTATATGATCAGCATGACCATGCGTAGCTAATTGAACTTCAGCATTTATATCTACTGATGAGTTCTTTCCTCCTAGATCTATTACGACTCTATTATCATAAATTAACGTATTTGGACTACCTGTCATAATCGTAATGTTCTTTGTGAGTTTTACAGTTGGCATATCTTGACTACCAAAAATTTAACTATTTAACTTTTCGCTTCTTTGTTGACTTATTGAACTTTCACAAAGAGTTAAGGAAAATTAGAAGCCTTAAGTTACGTATTAATACATTAATTGAAGTGAAGATAATAGCAGTTTGGTGTAAAAATGTCCTAGATCAATAAATCAGCTTTTAGCAAAAGATTAATACATGCTTTTGTATATTAAATAATTATGTCAACTTTAAAACCTATGATATTTGGCAACGTGAAAAGGGCACTTCTGGGACTTGGAGTTAGAAAGTTACCTCTAATTGCGGGACATAAGTTGCTGTATACATGTAACTTAAGATGTAGAATGTGCCCCTTTTGGAGAAGAAAGGATGAAAAATTACTGTCTTTGGAAGAAGAGGTTTTGATGTTGAAGTCCTTAGAAAAAGCGGGAGTCCTCTTCATGGGATTTGAGGGTGGAGAACCGTTGCTGAGAAGAGATTTAGAGGATATATTGGAGGAATCTTATAAGAGATTTTATACTTCATTAGTGACAAATGGTTGGTTACTCAAAGATAGGGCTAAAAGTATAAGCAATTATCTAGATTACCTATTCGTCTCGATAGATGGAATAGGGGAAGTTCATGATAAAATAAGAGGAATTTCGGGTGCATTTGAAAGGGCTGTGGAAGGTATAAAGGAGGCTAGGAAATATTTACCAGTAGCAATCAGTTTTACAATAACTAAAGAAAACATGGATCAAGTTAAGGATGTAATAGAGCTTGCACGGAAACTTAATGTTAATATTAGTATACAAGTTGAGTATGACTATTCCACTGCAGAGAAATTAAGTCCAGATAAAAGGAGACTATATGACGCATTAAGGCTAATTATTGAGCTTAAAAAGAGGGGTTATCAAATAATCGAGTCATCGGACTACTTTGAGGCAATAATTAAATCCTGGTATAATGGAATACCATGGAGATGCAAACCTTGGTTAACGATAAATATCGACCCACAGGGTAGAATAGTACTTCCTTGTTATGTATTAAATGAATATAGTGGAACTGATAAAGTATGGGAGGTCGATATAGTAAAATTATGGAACAGTTATCCATGGGAAAAATATGAGAGCTGTAATGCATGTGCTCTTGCTTGTTATCTAGAGCCTTCACTATTCAGTTGGTCGAATGGAAAAATGGTGAAAGAGAAAATAATAGATAACATGGCGAGTTATGTTTACAACGCTAGCCCAATCAAATTTTTATTATCAAGATGAACATAATATATTATTAAAAAATGTTCTGCTACAAGTTGATATTAGTAGACGATAAATATTTCATGTATGTTTACGACGGAGATAAGATAATTGGGTTAATACCATTAGATAAAAATCAGTCTACTTCCATGAGTAAAGTAAAAGAGTATGAGGAGAGATTTGGATGGAAACAATGCACTAACTAAGATAAGCTTCCTCGAAGTACTATTCATATTTTATCAGAACTATTCTTGACACTATATTTCATCTGAATTAGGAATAATATACCCTCATCAAGATACTTAGATATACTTGCGCGATAATAAAACCATTCATTAACTAAATTCGTATATTAAATAAGAGCAAATACTGGTATTGATTAATGTAATTACTAATACAATACTTGCATTACTAATTTATTATTTTTCTGAATATAGCTTTATAGATTTCAGTTTATCTTAGCAGGGGTTACCAAGCTAATGGAGTTTAGAAAGATGAAAGGATTTACTGTGACTTCAGTGAAGACAAGTGCAGAGGACTTAATATTAAATATAGTGAAATTTTATGAAGCCTAACCTCATCGAGTCTTTCTGAAAAGATTTAATCTCTTTGTCCAGTATATCGCTTTATTTTGAATGGTAATCCGTCGTTGTTCATATTTATTATGACACATACTGAAGATAGAGTTAGTGGCGTCGACCACTATATTAGATTCAGTGATAAATGCTAAACTTATATTAGGACTCATAAATGAGCTACGTAGGTGTACATTAACAATCCTTAAATACTAGATGGTGAAAGAGAATATGTGGATAGACAATCCAATACTGCAGTAATATTAATAGGTCATGGTTCGAGGAGAGAAACGTATAATAGTGATATAGAAAATATGATAAATTACTTAAAGGAAAAGATCTCATCTCCAATATATTTAACTTACAATGAATTCGCTAAGCCTGATTGGAGATCATTACTAAACAATGTCGTAAGAGAGGGATATAGGAGAATAGTCATAGGCTTAGTATTTCTAGGAAGAGGGAATCACGTCTTTAGAGATATAATGGGAGAGTTAGGAATCCAACGATTAAACAGTTGGGTTGTAAGTAAGATAAGTGGAAAGGAGGTAGAACTGTACGTTACTGAACCACTCTCCTCGTCTCCCTTGATTGGATTAGCATTATATTACAGATTAGCCAGAGCCTTGAATGCACTTCCAACTCTTGAATACACTGAGGATCCTTACGAAATCGAAGAGAGTAGTATGAACTTAATTCTATCGAATCTGGACGTTAAGGACGAAAGGGAGAAAAGAATAATTGGTAAGGCCATTTTTGCGTCTGGAAATCCGGAATTAGCCAGATATTTAAAGCTAACTAATTTAGATGCAGGGATTGAGGCAATAAAAGCTGGAAGTGAAATCGTGGCTGATGTGAAAATGGTTTCTGTAGGTATAAGATGGAGAAAGGTTACTTGTATGATAGATAATGAGAGAACGAAGGAGTTATCAAAGGAATTAGGAATAACCAGAGCAGCAGCCGCTATGAGATTATCAATTGGACAAGGTGGTAAGGTAGTAGTTATAGGAAACGCTCCTACTGCACTTATGGAAACGATTAAATTAGTTAAAGAAGGAATTGATATACCGTTTATAGTAGCAACACCCCCTGGTTTCACTAACGCTAAAGAGTCAAAGGAGGCGTTAATAGAGACTAAAATTCCATCTGTAGTATTAACTGGAACTTATGGTGGGAGTGGAATAGCAGTGGCGATTATTAATGAGATTATCAAAATGGCAATGGAGGGATGAAAATGGGGAGGTTATATATTGTTGGAATCGGACCAGGATCAAAAGAACAAAGGACAATTAAGGCGCAAGAAGTTCTGGAAAAGTCCAATGTAATAATTGGATATAATACATACTTAAGGTTAATATCGGATGTCCTAGATGGCAAAAAGGAAGTAATAGGGGCTAGAATGAAAGAGGAAATATTTAGGGCAAATACTGCAATAGAAAAGGCCTTAGAGTCCAATAATACAGTAGCCTTAGTATCTAGTGGTGACCCCCAGGTCTACGGAATGGCGGGTTTAGTTTACGACTTGATTGCAAGGAGAAATTTAGATTTAGACGTCGAAGTGGTACCAGGTGTAACTGCTGCATTAGCAGCCGCTGCGAGATTAGGAAGTCCCCTTTCTCTTGACTTTGTAGTAATAAGCTTAAGCGATTTACTAATCCCACGAGAGGAGATTTTACATAAAGTAACTAAGGCTGCTGAAGCTGACTTTGTAATAGTATTTTATAATTTAATTAATGAGAATTTACTAATAGAGGTTATGGATATAATTTCAAAACATAGAAAGCCAAATACCCCAGTGGGACTAGTCAAGAGCGCGTATAGGAATAATGAGAACATAATAATTACGACTTTATCGTCATGGAAAGAATATATGAATGAAATAAGTATGAGTACTACAATGATAATAGGAAACTCATTGACATATAGATATAAAAATTACATGATAACACCAAGAGGTTACGAGAGGAAATATGAGCTATGATAATAAACTCTTTGAAGAGATTTGGAATAACCACTGGAGCGGCAGCCTCTGCAGCCGCAAAGGCAGCAGTTATAGGTCTACTTAATAAGGAGAAAAGAAGTACAGTAGTAATACCAACACCCATAGGATTGAGACTGGAAATTCCCGTGGAAAAAGTTGAGATAGATAGTGAAATATCGTGCGCTGAGGTTAAGAAATTTTCCGGAGATAATCCGGATATATTAGATGGATTAGTAATAAGGTGCTGTGCTAAATTGAATGAGAATAATGAAATTGTAATAATTGGAGAAAGGGGAGTTGGTAAAGTTACTAGAAGTGGGTTAAAAGCAACTATGGGTGAGATGGCAATAAGTCCTACTGTAAGAGAAATGATAATCAACGCAATAAGGGAAGTTACAGATAAGGGAATACAAATAACGATCGAAGTGCCAAATGGAGAGACCATTGCTGAAAAGACATTAAACAAAATGGTCGGAATAGTCGGTGGGATTTCCATACTCGGTACGACTGGTATTGAGACACCAGTTAGTGATGATGATTACTTAGAACACATTAGATGTGAGCTTAACGTAATTAGGCAGTCTTACGACTATGTAGTAATTGCGCCTGGGAATTCTGCTGCGAAGTATGCAGCAGAGCTATTTGATAGTAACTGTATCATAAAAGTAGGAGATAGGATAGGGGATTCAATAAAGTTAGCGAGTAATCTTTTTAAGAAGGTAATATTGGCTGGATTGCCTGCAAAGCTTCTTAAAGTGTATGCGGGGATTTTTAATACTCATTATTCACAAGGTGATGCTAGACTGGAATCGCTAACTCATGCCTCAGTTTTAGCAGGACTTCCTTACGGTACTCTAACTAAAATATCAAATGCTTTGTCAGTTGAGGAAGCTTTTACGTATATGACAAAAGAACAAAGGAGAAAAGTTATGAACATTGTAGCGGAGAAAATATTGAGTAGGATAAAAAGTTTTAATGACAATATAAACTTCTGCGTAATTATCTTCGATTATGACGGTGAGTCTTTGAGTAGGGTGGGATGTTAAATGGAATGGAATTACGTTATACCTGGAATTCCAGATAACCTCTTTGAAAGAGATGAAGAAATACCAATGACTAAAGAGGAGATAAGGGCTTTGGCTTTATCCAAATTAAGGATAAAAAAAGGTGATAAGGTATTAGATATTGGATGTGGTACAGGTAGCATTACTGTAGAGGCTTCATTATTGGTTGGAAACAGTGGTAGAGTTTACGGTATAGATAAGGAGGAAAAGGCTATTAACTTGACAAGAAGAAATGCTGAAAAGTTTGGAGTTTTAAACAATATAGTGCTCATTAAGGGTGAGGCACCAGCGATATTGTCCACGATTAATGAGAAATTTGATAGGATTTTCATTGGAGGCGGATCGGAAAAAATTAAGGAAATAATATCAGCCTCTTGGGAAATAATAAATAAGGGTGGAAGAATAGTTATTGATGCTATACTATTGGAAACTGTGAATAATGCCTTATCAGCGATGGAAAAAATTGGATTCGTGAATTTAGAAATAACCGAGGTGATAATCGCAAAAGGTATGAAAACCAAAGTGGGCACCGCAATGATGGCGAGAAATCCGATATTTATAATTTCTGGTGAAAAGCCATGAAACTTTACGTGGTTGGTTTAGGACCAGGAGATGACGAGTTAATAACTTTAAGAGGAGCGAAAATTCTTAAGGAGGTTAGAACTATTTTCATCCCTTATTCTACTGGAACCAATAGAAGTTTAGCGGAGAACATAGTTAAGAAATACGCTGACAACAATTCAAAGCTAGTCCTATTAGGTTTCCCTATGGCAAAGGACGTTAGTGAGAATGAGTTAAAAAAGCTAGGAGAGAAGATCTGTAGTGAAAGTGAAGGCGATTCTGCGTTCGTCACATTAGGCGATCCAACATTATATAGCACCTTTTTCAGAATAAAGAATAAATTACCGTGTAGTATTGACGTGGAAATAGTCCCAGGCGTTTCTTCCATAACAGCTTGTGCTTCAAAAGCCATGATATCTTTAGCGAATTCTGAGGATTCTATAAGTATAATACCAGCTTCAAGACTGGACACTATTGCCAAAGCTAGCGAAGTGTTTGAGACTATAATAGTACTTAAGGCTAATGAGAACATTAAGGAAATAGCTGACATACTTTCCAAAAAATACGACTTAATTTATGCTAGAAGATGTTTCATGAGTGATGAAAAATTAGTTAATATGGAAAGGGAGATTATTAATGATAAGGATTACTTTTCGATGATAATAGCTTTGAGAAAGAAAAGGTGATTATAAATGATAGGAAAAGTGGTTTTCATAGGGTCTGGTCCAGGAGATCCAGAGCTAATTACGATAAAAGCGAAGAAGTATATAGAAACAGCTGACGTAATAGTCTATGCGGGTTCCCTTGTAAATCCAGAAATATTAAAGTGGTCTCGTAAGGACGCTGAAGTATACAATAGTTCATCACTTACTTTAAATGAGATAGTGGAAATAATGGTGAAGAAGGCAAGTGAAGGAAAACTGGTTGCTAGGCTCAAATCTGGAGATTCATCAATATACGGAGCATTATTTGAAGAGATGTGGGCATTGGAGGCTGCGGGGATTCCATTTGAAGTTATACCGGGTATCACTGCAGCTATTGCCGCAGCTTCTGTAATACCGATTGAGTTAACAGTCCCTAAGCTTTCCCAAACTGTCATTATAACAAGGGCTTCACTAAGAGTCCCAATGCAAGGTTCCATAAAGGATTTCGCCAAAATGGTAAAGATTGGAGCTACTATGGTAATATATACTGGAATACATATCATTGACAGAGTTGTTAATGATCTAAAGGAGGGAGGATTGACTGACGATACTCCAGTAATAGTGGTCTATCGTGCTACTTGGCCGGAGCAAAAGATAATCAAAGGAACTTTGGCTGATATCGTAAGTAAGGTTAGAGAAGCTAAGATATATAGGGATTCAGTAATAATAGTAGGACTTTCAGCAGATCCCCAACAGATCAAGAATATGGTAAGATCTAGTGTATACGATCCCAAACATAATCACTCGTATAGGCCTTGGAAAGTGGAGGAAGACTAACAATGATAGAAAACTTATGGCGAGGAATTTGCATAATATCTGCCTCTGAAGACGCTTTTAGCGCAGGCGAAACTATTAAGGAGAAGTTGAAAAGTTTCGAAATACCCGTAGTCCATTACAGGTATAAAGATGCAGAAATTGAAACAATATGGAAATGTTATGATGCAATCGTATTTGTAATGGCCCTAGAAGGAGCTACGAGGATTGTTTGCAAATATGCGAAGTCTAAGACTGAGGATCCTGCAATAGTATGCATAGACGATAAGATAAACTACGTTATACCCCTTCTAGGTGGTCATTGGGGTGCCAATGATATTGCAAGAGAATTATCTGTAATTTTAAACTCTACACCAATAATAACTACAGCTGCTGAGATAAAAGGCAAGTTAAGTATCGAGAGAATAGCCAATATCCTAATAGCTAAAATAATAAATCCTGAAAATATTGTAAAGATAAATGCAGCCCTATTAAGAGATGAGAGTATTTGTATAGATGGTATCGATGTTAACGTTAATTTCCCTGAAAATATAAAGGTAAATAGTGAGGAATGTAGTTACATTATATCGTTAAGAGGTGATAAAGAGTATAAGGATAAGATCGTAGTATGGCTAAAGCCGCTGAAGATATCGATAGGGATAGGCTCTAAAAAAGATGTAAAAATGGAAGAGATAAGAGATGGAATATACAAGGTTTTAGAAAGGCTCAACCTTAAAAGAGAAAGGATTGGGATAATTGCGTCTATTCGAGAAGAGGTTAAGAAAATCGCTGACGAATTTAATGTTAGATTTAGATTAGTAAATGAGGAAGAGATAAACAACTTTATGAATCCTTGTCTTACACCTCCAAGTAAAACCCTAATCGAAGTTGGTTTGAAAGGGGTTGCTGAAATTTCCGCATTAATAGCTGGTGGAAGAAATTCAAAATTAATATTGAGAAAAATAGCTATAAGTAGGAATTCTACTATTGCAGTAGCAACTTATGAGGGTGAGTAAAATTACAGTTTACATTGTCGGGGTAGGTCCTGGAGACCCGGAATATCTTACATTAAAGGGATATAAGGCAATAAGGGATAGTGTAGTAGTAGCTGGATGGAAATCAGTCTTAGAAAGATTTTCACCAATATTGGAAGGTAAAAGAACAGTAGTATTAACCTATAAAAATGAGAGTGAAACGCTAGAAGAGGTTATTGAAATCGGGAAAACTGAAAATGTGGCAATACTTGATCATGGGGATCCTTCAGTATCCGACTGGCAATTCGTGGAAAAAATAAAGAACATTGCTGCAAGTAAAGGTGTTAAGGTAAATATAATCTCTGGAGTATCCTCCCTAAATATTGCACTTTCTAGATTAGGTCTTGACATAAATTTTATCGGCTTTGTAACGCTACATGTAAGGGGAGATATATCGAAATTTCTGAATGATATTCTTAACATATTGAGGATGGGCCGTGTGGCTATAGTAATACCAGAACCTCATAAAGATGGGCCACAAAAGGTAGCTAAATTCCTTTATGATAATAACTTAAACTGTAGGATAGTTGTCTTTGAGAAACTTAGTTACGATGATGAAAAAAGAAGAGTCTATGATAACTTAGTATCGTTAATGAATGAGAAAAATGACTTCAGTGATCTCACAATGATGGTAATATTTCCTAAATTCTAGGCAAACAATCTACGTTAAAAGGAAAAAAGATAAAATCAATGATAGCTAACGCATAAATTATGGAGAACATAGAGTACGTTTTTGAAGATGTAGTTAGAATATACGATACTGACGCTCAAGGCATTGCACACTACGCTGCATATTATAGATTCTTCACTAATACTATAGAAAAATTTATTAAGGAAAAGGTCGGAATTCCATATCCTATAGTTAATGAGAACTTGTGGTTTGTCATAGCGGAGTCACACGCTATATACCATAGACCAGTCAAGTTAGGTGATAAGCTTACAGTTTTATTAAACCCAAAAATCTTGTCCAATAAGACGATTAAGTTCGAGTTCAAGGTTTTAAAAGATGGAGAACTAACTACTGAAGGGTATGTAATACAGATAGCAATTAACCCAAAAATATGGAAATCCACTGAGATGCCCAAGGAAATTATGGATAAGCTGTCAATAAAGTAGGGATTGAGTGTAATGCTTTGTGGGTCACTTCAATAATTTTCAATAGAATTATATCATAAAGTAATAGAGAATAAATATTTTCTTACGTTTATTACCCTAACCCTTGACCTCAACGCTCTTGGACCGACCCACAACGTTAGTATTTTGGAAAAGTTCTTAGACTATGATCTAGTGGTATATCCTTTGCCTAAAGCTATAAACTTTCTGAAAGCACTAGTGAGTGTAAAGAAAATTAAAAAGAGTAATTTTATCATTAGAATTGTGAACTTAGAACCATTATTCCAAAGGGCTAATGAACTTTTACGTGCCTCAAAATTCAATTTTAATTCTGGTTTTTATGAAATCGCGGCAATAGCTGCCGTAGAGTCCCTATACTTACTATTGAATGCAACATTAATAAGAATAGGGGCCGACATACCTTGGTACCTTGATTTTGATGGGCTTTTTAGAGTAATATCAAGATACTCAAATGATGATAGAATTGCCGAAATTAGAATTAAGGAGAGGGATATCATAAGCTTGTTAGATGACATTAAAATTAGATTAGGATATTCAATACCCTTAGAGCTTAATGAAAAGGACACTGAGAAATTGATAAAATTTGCTGAAAGGATCTTCGACTTACTCTGGGGGGATCTCCTTAAAAGTTAAAGATAGATCTATTCCTTTCTTTGAATTCACATACCTTGTGATATTCCATATTACTATACCTGCAATAAAAGAACCTAGAACAAATGATAAAGTTGTAACGTTTACGCCAGATGTTGTTGAAAAACCAAATAGAGGATTTCTTGCAGCTTCATAGGTCAGATACACGAAATAGACTGTCATTAAAATCCCCGCAATCTTCATCAGCCCGCTTCTGATTTTTCGTCCGAATATGATTGCTGAAATACCCACTGCTAAGAAATATAGCATCCCAACTATTGAAGCGCCATACAATGATACAGCCGCATCTATTGAAAATACTGGAATTAAGAGGAATAATAACGTTAAGGTCAAATCGAAAACGTGAGCGTAAACTGGCGATCCATTTGCGTTCAGTTGTGAGAATTTCTCTGGGAACACTCTATCAAATGATAAGGCAAATACGTATCTTGAAAATACTAAAACGCCATATGATAAGACGTAGTAATTCCACATTATCAGCCCCAGCCCCAATATCCATTCTATTATCGGATTTAAGGATAACGCCATAGCTACTGTCCAGAAGTTGTAAATTGCGGATGGAAAGGCGTTTAGATTAAAGTAATACCCAGCAATAAGATCCATCTCTAAGAATCCTATTGTTACGAAAATTCCGGTAATTAGGAGTGAGAGAAACACATTGAGTTTTGATACGCGATCTCCCCTATACTCTGAAGATACAGCAGGACCGGCATTCATCCAAGGATACGTATAAAGAGCAAATAATGGTAAAAGAAAGAGTGTAGCTGGAATTGATATTGAATAGGGTAAAATCGTTTTAGGTAGATTTGAAGATACGGTCACATTAAAGTCTTTCAGTAAAGGCAAGACTAAGGAATCAAAACGCTTAGCGTTGATCGCCATTACTATCATAGCTAGTATTACGGTAAGCATTGAGAACATTCCTAAACCTGTCACTAACTTATATCCCCATTTAGAATGTAGAATATTTATAAGTACTATTATTGCAAAAGCAAACGCTGAGATTCCGTAAAATATTAGTCTTTGTTGAAATGTTGGAGTAGCATAAGGATTGACGATTACATTTTCTGCAATGTAAATTAACGAATTTTGATGATTAAGATAACCAATAGTCAGTAAGACAGAATTGACTGATGATGCTGAGAAGAATGAGATAATAGCATAAAACGCTGTGGACTCCAAGAGATATGCTACTGCGAAAATAGTACCAATTGCCCCATCCAAATTCCTTGAAATCCAAACATAATCTCCACCAGTTCTACCAATCTTTCTATTGAATATTGTATAAACTAATGCTTGAGGTAAAGCTAAGAACAGTCCTATTAATGACGCTATCCATAGTACTCCTCCTCGCGTTATGTAAGGTGATATAGATTGAAATAGTGCTATACCTATTGACATATTAGCTATATTGAGCATAACTGCATCTGTAAGGGACACGTGCTTTATAAGACCAGAAGTTTCCCTAACAAATACTTGCTTTCTTTCCATATTGACACTCTAAACTTTAGATTAATAAAATTTACTTAGACACAAAAATTTAAAGGAGAGATCTCCGACATGTTTTTACTTAGTTAAATAAATCTAACCTATCGATCATAGTAACAACGATGTGCTAGTACTAGTATATACTAGCATATTTTAACTGAATAAATGGTTAATGATAATCTACTCAAAGTTCATAATAGAAATTTTTAAATTGTAATTCGTATACGATAGCAATGGGACGAGGCATAAAAGATGATAAAGTGAGGATAGCCCTTGCTAGAAATAGCGTATTTGTGTCAACAGTAATTCCTTTTATTGGTTATGTAATGTATGGAATAGCCTTAGGCTCACTCTCCTCAATTGGATATTCCACATTAGCTGGGATACTTTATACATTTACTTTATACTCGCCTTTCTTATTACCCCCTTTATTATCACTTTCCGCAATATCCTATTTATTGGCTTCAATATTTCTTTATAAGGCTTTCAAATGCAAGACGGTAAGGAAATACGGGATTATAACTGTTCTATTATCAATATCTTACGTCGTATTATATACATATAATTTCTTCATAGCCGAATTAATCCAAGAATCTATAATGATTTGGATTTTAATAGGATTTTACGAAATAGGTAATATAGTACAATTATTAGCGTGGAGAACGGGTTCAAGAACGATAAGGATAAAAATCTATGGCTTACCGGATAACTTGAAGTGGAACATAAATATTGATGGGAAAAATTACACTTTCACTAGTTCTCAAGTAAAAGTAAAAGTTCGGAAGAAAAATCCTAGCTTTTATGTTGGTAATGTTTTAGAGGGATATAATATATATCTACCAAAACCGACTTATGGGATTATAAGTAGTAATTTACTAGAAATTTACTTCACGAAAAGTAGCAGATTACCAGATATCAATAATTGGGATCCAAAGTTATGGATAGGAAATAAAATAGGTGACTACGAAGTTGTTGATTTAATAGCTATAGGTGGGAGCTCTTATATTCTAAAAGTTCGAAAGGGAAATATGTTCTATGCGATGAAGATACCGAAGATTAATAAGAGCGCACCAGGACAGACTAGGATTAGTACTAATAATATAATACTGGATCTTAGTAAGGAATTTATTAATTTACAAGAGGTCGGAAGCAAGACTAAAAATGTTGTACAATTATTTGCAATAAGTGAGATAGATATTAATAATATAATAAAAATTGAGAAGGGAGAGAGTTATCTCTACCTCGCTAAACCACCTTATATAGTAATGGAACTAATGGAGGGTGGTAATGCTCTACAACTTTTAAACGCTAAGAGAAGTAAAAATTGGTATAGAATTGTAGGAGTACTAATTAGGGATGTAGCAAAGGCTTTAGATGTCATTCACTCCTCTGGCTATGTTCATTTAGATGTAAAACCACAAAATATCTATTTCAACAGATCCCCAGGCAATGAAGAGAAAGAAATTCTTAGTAATTTAACCAGTGGTAAAGTAACAGTAAAATTAGGAGATTTAGGATCGGCTAGAAAAATTGGCGAAGATGTTAGGGAATTTACAGAATTTTACTGCCCTATAGATCAAATAGAAGCAGCCATGCTAAAGAATAAAGGAGCATTACCTAGTATGGATATATTTGCTTTAGGCGCTACAGCTTATAAGCTTCTATTCGATAGTTATGTATATCCTAAAGAGTATTATGAAATAGTTGAAAGGGCAATAGAAGACTTTCAAATGGGTAGAGGGAGTTATCTGAATTATTTAAAAATGGCTAGGCAGTACGCTGTATTACCTAAAATAAATACTATACCATCATGGTTAAATAACCTTTTGTATGATATGTTATTACAAAGAACTAACGCTAGAGCAATCTATACTACTATAGAATATAACTTATGTTAATTCCAAGATAATTGGTGCATGATCAGAGCCTTGTACATCTGTCAGAATGTCAGCCATTTTTATACTATCTTTTAACTCTTCTGACACAATACAATAATCTAATCTTAGTCCTAAATTCTTCTCTCTAGCATTTCCCATATAGCTCCACCAGCTATATTTTCTAACATTTGGGTGTAAATATCTAAAAGTGTCTATGAAACCTAAAGAGAGAAGATGAGTAAACCACGCTCTCTCTTGTGGTGTGAGCCCTGGGATTTTTGGATCAGAAAAAGCCGCATCAATGCTTTGATGTGCAATATTGAAATCTCCGCAAAGTATTACTGGTTTAACTTCTCTTAATTTAAGAAGGAAGTTCTCGATCCCGTTATTAAATTTTAGCTTAAAATCCAATCTTTCCAAGTTATCTCCAGCTCTAGGAAAATACGCGTTAATAAGGTAGAAGTCTTTCAGTTCTAAGCTAACTGTTCTCCCTTCATCGTCAAACTCCTTGATTTGAAGACCTTTAATCACTTTTATGGGTTTTATTTTGGTTAATGTCATTACCCCGCTGTAACCTTTTCTCCTTGCTGGAAATGAAATTACTTCATAGCCCATCATAATGAAATCAAGCGGAACTATATCACCTCTAGTCTCTTGAAACATTACAATATCGAACGTATTACTTTCTAGGAAGTTTACTAGATTCTTCTTTAAAGCTGAACGTAAACCATTAATGTTCCAACTTACTATCTTCACATGTAGAAGATTATAATGAATGAGTTAAATTGTCTATTCTACCACCATCCGCAACTATGACTTGTCCAGTAATATATCTCGCTTCATTACTTGCCAAGAATAATACGATATTTGCTATATCCTCTGGCTTTCCAGTAGTTTTTAGAACTGTTTTATTCCTAAATAAATCCCTCAACCTCTCAACTTCTTCCTTGCTTTTTCCGGATAAGGTCATGTCAGTCTCTACCCAGCCCGGTGCTACAGCGTTAACTCTTATTCCATATTTTCCTAACTCAAAGGCTAATCTTTTTGTGAGAATTATAATGCTTGCTTTGGTTATTGCGTAAAATGTAGTACCTTCGGCAGCAGTCCCAATACCAGCATTGGAGGCTATATTAACTATTGCACCGTTCTCTGATGCCTTTAATAATGGAAGGAACTCGTAGGTAGTATATATTGTACCGTTTAAATTGATTCTTATCATCTTATTGTACTTCTCCTCATCAAATTCCTCAAATGGCATTGTGAGCATTATTCCTGCGTTATTGACTACTACATTAACTCTTCTAAATTCCTTCTCCACAATTTCCTTAGATTTTTTTACATCTTCTCTGTTTCCTACATCACATTTTATTGTAAAAACTCCTTTCTCTCTCAGTTTTTTAGCTTCATCTTCTGCAGAATTATAAAGAACTATTGGTAATCCTCCCTCCCTTAAAAATGCTTCCGTGATTGCTCTTCCTATCCCTCTAGTACCTCCTGTTATTAGAATAACTTTATCTTTAAACCTCATATGATAAGACACTACCATATCTCTTATTAACGTTTTGCTTTACTAGTTGAAATATTGTGATTAGAAAGTATATTGGACAGTATTTTATCATAACAAGCTTCACAATGATAGGTCTATTATTTCCCGTAGAGTTCTATAGCGAGACCAAATCATTGATTTTATTAGGTGTAATTACTGGGATTTATAACGCGTTAAATGCGTTAGGATCTTACATATGGGGGTATCTTATTGATAAGACAAGGTTAAGAAAAGAGTATGCTGTATTACTATCATTATTTGGTATAATTATTGGCCTAACATATCATTATAATAAATTAATCGCTTACGAGTTAAGCGGTTTTGTTTCAGCATTAGATGGTCCTATATATTCAGCAATACTACTTGAAACGACTCCCCAAGAAAAGTTGGTTTTGGGAAATACTAGACTATCACAAATATCTTTGGCTGGGAATGTTACAGGTAGTTTACTTTCAGCTTTCTATCATAATGATTACCTTATACTCATATTCTTCTCAATTTCTCTTGCATTCAATATGATTCATATTCCTAAATATGACGGTGGGATTAATTACGATGTTGCTGACAGAAACAAAATACTTAGAATTTTATTCATTCCAATTATCTCTTATTTCTGGTTTAATATGGCAGCTGAAATATTCTATACCTTATATGTGCCTTTAAACTATCTAATGTTAAATCCATCTTATATAATATTTATTAGTTATACTTTTCTCTATATTATAGAAGAATTAATATACAGTAAGGGAATTAACATAGTTAAAGGAAAAGAAGAATATTTTATGTTACTAGTGACGTTTGCTAGATCGTTGATAGTCATGTCAATAGTTTACATCATTCTTATGGGATTAAAAATATATGAAGGTACGATGTTGTTGTTCCTAGTTTTCGGTCCACTTTTTCCAATATACAATATCTCTTTCTTCTCACTATTAATAAAGGGATTAAAAAGAAATAAGGCAACAATTATTGGAATATTCAATGTAAGTGAAGATATAGCTAATGTTGTTGGAGGATTCTTATCAGGTTCTACCAATAATATAGTGTCAAGCTACCAAATTTCCTTCTATTCTTTCGCGCTTTCGTTATTCCTATTGTATTTCTATTTACGCAGACCTCGACGAGTTAGTGCCTCCTCATAAAGCCTTTTTTCTCTTTCTGTAACGGGCGTATATTCTGGTATTTTTATAGGTTTACCATCCTTATCCACTCTAACATATGTAAAGTACGCAGTAGCTACATGTTCCTTTGCACCGTTCAGATCTTCCCTAACCACGTTTATTAAAATATCAGCAGAGGTATTACCTACATAAACCAGTCCGGCTCTAATTAGGATTATATCATTAAGCCTTATTGGAGAGTAAAATGCTAGTCCCTTAACTGCTACTGTAACTACGGCGTTAAAAGAATTGTCATAAAGATTACTACTGTTATGATCTAAATAGCGTAAGCAGATTATTCCTCCAAGATCATCCATAAGTTTCAGTAATTTACCAGCAGACATTATTCTTCCATCATATGTCAGCTCGGGAGATACATGAATCACATTACTTATCCTATATCTTAATCCATCAGTAATATCATCAACATAAAATCTCATCTTCTGTCTATTTACTATTTTAGATAATCTATTTTCTCTTCTCTTCTTTGCCTCATCTATTTTCCTCTTATCATCTTCACTCTCTGCCATAATCTTCACGTTAACTGGAGTGGGCCTTAATAGATCATCAACTTTAACATACGTAGCATAAGCTGAAACTACTTCTTCATCTCTAACAAACGCTCTAACTTCAACTTCCAAGGATGTATTACCTATATACACCGTCTTAGCCCTTACTTTAACTATATCACCTAATCTAACTGGTTTCTTAAATACAACATCGTCTAACGAGGCTAAGAGCGTAGTACCCATGGCAACTTTTGAAGCAGATATCATACCAGTCTCCACTAGGAAGAATAGCATATCACCTCCATGTAGCCTATTTAAAAAATTAGACTGTTCATAATGGATAAATCTAAATGTTTCAACAATAGTATCAGAGATTTTCAAGTATGACATTATTAACCATATCAGCTATCTTGTCAAAACTTTTATCTCTTTTTGCGTACTCCAAGGCAATATCCCTTAGTTGCCTTAAAATTCCTTTCCAATCAAGGTTATTTACAAGATTATCGGGAAGTTGTGAGTAATCCATTCTTTTCTCATATGCTGTCATATATGGCAGATACTCGTCTTCAGCTATTCTCATAATTGCTATACCATTCCTATCTAGAATATACTCGTAAATTCCCGATTTCCATAATGTTATGGAAAAGTCGTCTGAGGGTGGCAAGTATTTCCTAATAGTTTTCAAAAACTCTATAACAACTTCCTTATCTTTCTTTCTCTTTAATGTATTTATAACATTTCCTAAGTTAGACTCCACTAGTCTAAATTAGTACAATAGTATTTATGTTTTAGACAAATCGTAATGACCTAATGGAGGAGGCACCGGAGCTTTTATCTTAATTTTACCTTCTCTAAGCCAAGGTGTCAGCAAATAGGCTACACCATTTCTCTCCCAGTTTAATATCTTAGCCTCAGTCTTAGACAGACCTAAAGCTTCAGCAACTTCTGACTTAATTCTAAATATAATCTTAGTATTTGCTAACTGTATAATTATATCACTTAAGTCATTAGGATTATGAGTGGCAAACACAAAACCAATCTTCCTCCTCCTACCCAATCTCATCATGGTAGCTATTTTACCCGCAACCCTTCTAATATAGTTGGTATCCTCTTCACCTCCTTTAGATGATGGAAAGAACCTATGCGCCTCATCAATAATTATCACATTTCTTCCTTTCACATTTCCACTACGCATTTGCCTCTCCCTAAATTCAAATAAGCGGTCTAGGAAATAATATGTTAAAATTTTCTGAGAGAAATCATCAAGCTCACTATTGTATAGATCAAAAATTAGTGTAGATGAAGAAGAATCTTTAAGAATCTTACCTAATGGAAACCTCTCTACACCGACATCGAAAAGTTGGGTCTCCTTTAGCAAATACAAGCCTCTAACGATATTTTCTCTTGTGCTTTTATGAATTTCGACACCTTCTAAACTATTCTCATTAAATTGATCTATCAAATCGTCTAGATTTGCTATATCTTTACCCTTTTTTCTTATCATTATTTTTATAAAATGTGACGCCTGCTCAGTAAAATAAGGATTAAGCTTATGTAAAATTGTCTTTACATCTTTAAATCTAAAATAAAATGGATAAACTGTAACTTGAGATGACCAATCTGCATTGGAAATAATAATCTTATTATTTATTATGGAAGCGTAAATGGAAATACCCTTATTATTTAAATGGTTAAGTATTGGTTTTACAAACATATCGAAGTACATTTTAGTTATAGACCCAGCAGATTTGGCACCATCTAAATACTTTTTTACCCAGGATTTGCTGATAGGATAGATGATATCTACATTGATGCCCTTAACTATTGCCCCATACAATTGAGTAAATTCCTCTACGCCTTTCATAACTACCTTATCGGATTTATCTGGAGGCAGGAAAATATGATAATAATCACCGGTAGCATCAAGGATAAAGATCTTACTACCTTCCTCATTAGTTACATTAAGACCAGCTATTAAGTCTTTTATAAATGAAGTTTTACCTGCTCCAGTAGTCCCTAATATTAGCATATGGAAATTCAGATCATCAAGGCTTGTACTTACTCTAACTTTACTATATGCAACATCTAAAAAACCTAATCTTAATAATCCTCTAGTAGTACCTAGAGATCTCTCTATAACTTCCGCCTTAGGGATTATCACCGGTGATTGCGGCTCTAATATAATGTCTGCACCATCGGGTTCAGAAGAGGAAAGAAAGTCTACCTTAGTTAACATTTCACATCTTAGGGTAACATTAGTTATTAATGATCCCGGTTCATCATCACTTAATCCTATATTATTTAATACATTAGAATCTCCCATAAAGAGAGATGATGCGTCATTTCTTTCATAACCTATAACTCTCAGTAAAACAAAATATAATGTCTTTATATCTATAGCACCCAAAAAGATACCTATCTTACCCAGAAAGGGATATTTATAGTAAGTATTCGGATCTACAGTTACGTTTACGACATTATTTTCCTCATCAAGTTTGTTAGGAATATATCTAGAAACCTTTCCTACCAAATCACCCAACGTTAAGGCTAATGCTCTTGCCCTAGATATCCTATCCTTTATATCATTATATAACGGAACATCTGAGCTCAAATTCTCACCTGCTCAAGTTTACTGTAAAAACTAGCTTGCACCCCCATGCTCTCCAATGAGGTCATAATAATCTTTAATATGGCATTTGTTATCTCCTTTGCAGTTCTATCAGCAATTGCAAGGATAAATGGAATACCGTCTTTAGTAAACTTTAAGGAAGATATCTGGTCTACTACTCCGGAATCGTTATTAAGACTCTCTACTCTCAATATGGCAAATTTGAAAACGTAGGGATGAAGAGGATAAATCAAATAGTTAACATAGACTGGCGTGTTACCTATATTTCTTAATATGGGACCTAAAGATATAGGAGAATAAGGAGGAGATAAATTAGCTTTGAGCAAATCAAGTATAAACGATTCATCACTAAAATATCTACTAGGATCAACCCTAAATTTTTCCATAAATTTAGAGGATAATTTATAAAGGCTAGAGATTAATAATCGGCTTTTGTCTAACCTCTTAACAATACCAATTACGTTTCTCCCCTTGATGGCTTGTAATCGTAAACTTAATATATCATCTCTAGGCTTACTTCTTAAGAAAATCAACGGAGGTATTAAGGGGCCATCTAATATAATAGAACCATCATTTGGTATTTTTTTAAGAGCTTCAGTTTCAAGTATTGTTCTTATTTCAGTTTCTATCTCCTCTGGAGAATTCACTGAAGTAAAGAAAGAACCATCTAAAGATAAAGTTGTAACATATTCGGAGCTATAAAAGAAAGGGATTAGGGGGCTCTGATGAGCTGAAGAGGCCAAAGCTAAAAAGGGCTTTTTCAGATCTAGTTCTGGAAAACCTGAAATGGGAGGATAGACGCCTAAAATAGGAGAAATGGTTGATGATACTACTACAGATGCAAGACTAACAATACCTTTAGACGAGATAAAACTTCTACTACTGCCGTCTAAGGAATAAATCAAAGATTGGCTATGTTTCTCGAAGCTTACAGTTCTGATAAATTCATTTAAAGGAGAAATCAAAATCCCCCTATTATCGTCCTCTCCTACTAGATTCTCGATATTAGGACTTATATTACTGGAGGAACTTAAATAATTCACAATATACTTTGAGATTATGTCCTTTAGTAATACTTGAAGCTCTAACTTTTTAGGCATCTTTCATATCATATTTTATTATAGTAATATTTAAATATGAGGTAATACTGAAAGAACATTCATAAAACCTAGATCTATTCTCCACTAATACCGGAAAATAATTTTCTCGCTGCTAAAGTAACCACGTCCCATACCCTATTTACGGGTGGAACATACCCAGTTTCTACGAAGAATAGATCTTCTGCCGTAAAACCTTTTTGGATAACAGCAGCCATCATGTTTAGCCTTCCTAGAACCTCTTCTTCTCCTACAATCTGAGCGCCGATTATTCGCATAGTGTCAGCCTCAGCTATTAACTTCACTATAATGTCTTTAGATCCAGGGTAGTATCTAGCCCTAGTCTTATGATGAACTATTGCTGAAACTGTTTTAATGTTATATCGTTTAGCCTCGTTCTCAGTAACACCAGTTTTACCAATTATAAATTCTTCAAATTTAGTTATCATTGTTCCTACTACCCCAGGGAAAGTCACGTCTTTACCACCTATGTTATTTCCAGCGACGAAACCCATTTTATTCGCAACTGGTGCAAAAGGAACCCAATCGGGTTTTTTAGTAATGATATTTATCGATTCTGTAGAATCCCCAGCTGCATAAACATTTTCGACACTAGTTCTCATATGGTTATCAGCCCATATGGCACCAGTCTGCCCTATTTTTAATTGATCTTTAACTAGATCAATATTTGGCTCAACTCCAATAGCAACTACAGTGGCGTCTACATCATATTTTCCTTTATCTGTTATTACGACTCTTCCTTCCTCTATTACACTTACGAGACTCTCATTCAACTTTAGCTCTATTTCGCTTTCAACCTTATCTGTTACGATCTTACCCATATCTTCATCTAGCATTTTATTGAGCAAATATCTCCCTCTATGAATCAAAACTATTTTCTTTCCTCTAGCTCTTAATGCTTCAGCCATTTCTATGCCTAATATACCCCCACCAATTATTGCAATCCTATTAAAACTCCATAATTTTTGCCTTATATAAGAGGCTTCTGCAGGATGATGAACATAGAAAATTCTATCTCCCTCTGCATTTATCTTCTTAGGTCTAGCACCTGTGGAAAATAATAGATAGTCGAATTCGTATTTCCTTTTCTCTTGATTTTCTCTTACCACGACAATTCTCGACCTTAAATCTACCTCTTCCACTTTAGAATTTGTCTTAACATTTATCTTTCTCTTTTCAATAAAATATTCTGGAGTGTAGGTCATGAATAGGTTTTCGTCATCGAAGAGACCTTCAGTAAAATAGGGAATACCACAAGGTGCATGACTCACCATCTTAGTGGATTCGAACACTGTTACATGCATGTTTGGCTTAAGCCTCCTAACCCATGAGGCGGCTGTCATTCCAGCAGCTCCACCACCTATAATAATAAGCCTTTCCATAACTGATTAAATCCACAGAAACCTTATTATATTTACGGTCAAAATATAACACATGAAAGCTGTTGAAAGATTAGATAATACTATGGTCGAACTAAATAAAATAAATGAAAGTGAACTAGGAATAAATGAGTTAGATCTTTTAAGATTCTTAAAAAACCAGCTATCAAAATCCAAATCTCTGTTCGAATCCTTCTCTAAAAGTATCGATGAAAAGAGATGGGACGATGTGCTCTCTTACACTTTTCAAATATCACAGCGAGTCAACTCAATCTTCGGTTACCTAGTACAACCAGCTGTCTTCTCCATAATCTCTAAAAGTAAACTTTCAGAAAATATAGAGAATATAATAGATTCATTAGCGTTCTCGATTTCAGAAATGATCATAGTACTAAAACAAAACAATAAATCGCTGGGTATAGATACGATAACTATTAATATGTCCTCAAATCCTCCGTCCATGTCCATATCTGTGGTGATAAAAGGTGGATGAAATTTACCTTAATTGGGATAAAATGTTTGATGAAGCATTTAGAATTCCCATTCATGAAATTAAGAACGATAACATAGTGTTCTCTGGAATTGGCGGGAGTGGAATCGTTGGAGAAATAGCAAACATCTTAGGGGTTGAACTATCCTTTAAGAGAAAGTTCACGGGAAAAGAGTCACTAATAGCCGTAAGTTATTCTGGGACTACTTCAGAGACGATAAATGATGTAGAAAATGCAGTAAAAGCTGGATCTGAAGTTATAATAATAACATCTGGTGGAATACTTGAAAAGTTAGCTAAAGAGAAGAGTTTAAAACTTATCAAGATACCTTCGGGTTTTCAGACTAGATACGCTTTCCCATATCTTTTCACACCCTTAATAAAAATGACTACTAAAAGAAGAGGTATCAAAATAAACGAGATGGAATTAAAAGAAGGAGTAATAGAGGCCAAAGAACAAATAAAGGCCGATGCTACACGATTAGCTGAATTACTAATAAACAGAATACCTGTAATTTACTCGTCAAAATACTTAGCAATCGCAAAAAGATTCAAACAAGAGATAAATGAGAACGCTAAGCATCCTGCGTTTTATGGCGAAATACCAGAAATAAATCATAATGAAATAGAAAGCTATGTTCATGGACCTTCTCTAGTATCAGTCATCGTTGAAAGCTCAGAAATCGACAAAATTACTGAAGATGTATTAAACTCAATAGTCATAAAACCATATTTTAATAGTGATGAGAAAAACATTTCTAGTCTACTTGCACTAGCCGGAGTTACATCACTTGAAATGGCTAAAAAACTTAACGAGAAACCAGATAAGCTGTATAACATACCCAAAGCTAGGCAACTAACTTCAAATTTATTTAAAATAAACTAGTGTGAACAGATAATGGATTTTAGAATTAGGGTATACAATTCGCTTGGGAGAAAGCTAGAGGAATTTGGTACAGTAGAGCCGAATCTAGTGAAAATGTACGTCTGCGGCCCTACAGTTTATGACTATGTTCATATAGGTCATGGAAGAACTTTCGTGGTATTTGACGCCATTTCAAGATATTTAAGGTTAAGAGGCTATACCGTAATTAGAGTTCAGAATATTACAGACATTGATGACAAAATAATTAAAAAATCACAAGAGATTGGAAAAGATTGGAATGAAATCGTTGATTATTTCACAAAGGATTACTTAGATATGCTGTCTCAACTTAAAGTCAAAATAGATATACACCCACGTGTAACACAGCATATAAGGGAAATCATTGATTTCGTACAGAGACTGATAGATAAGGGACATGCATATGTAGCGCCTAGTGGTAGTGTGTACTTTGATGTTGATACTTATCCTAATTATGGGGAACTTTCAAACACTAAAAAAGAAGAATGGAATCAAGGAGAAGAATTCGTCAAGGAGAAGAAGCATTCCTACGACTTCGCATTATGGAAAGCGTGGAAGCCGGGTGAACCTTATTGGGAATCACCTTGGGGTAAGGGAAGACCTGGATGGCACATCGAATGTTCAACTATGTCAACTAGGTATCTAGGTGAAAGATTTGATATTCATGGAGGAGGAGCTGATTTGATATTTCCGCATCATGAAAATGAAAGAGCTCAGACTGAGGCATTAATTGGGGAGAAATGGGTTACATACTGGGTTCATAGCGCTTTTGTAACCATAAGAAAAGAAAAGATGAGTAAATCCTTGGGTAATATAATACCATTAAATGAGGCTATAAAGAAATGGGGACCCTCGGTTTTGAGATATTGGTATTTGACCTCTCATTATAGATCACCAATAGACTTTTCTGAGGAAGCCTTAGAGCAAGCAAAATCCGCTTTACAGAGAATAAAAGATTCAATGGCAATAATTAGAGATGTAATATCTGAGGGACCTAAGTTCTATGTTAAAGATGATGATATCAAAGTATATAGAGAGATACTTAATAATCTAAATAACTTCCATACAGCCATGAGTAATGATTTCGACACATCTACAGCCTTATCATATATACACGAGATAGTAAGATTAGTATTCTCCACATTACAATATAGTAGAGATTTCCTTGGGGCTATGTTAGCCTTCGAAACCCTTAAACAATTCAATGAAGTATTTGGAGTAATGGATGAAGAATTCTATCCCACATATGATAAGATGTATAAAATAATAGATGCAGTTGTAGATATAAGAAATCAATTGAGAC
Organism: Saccharolobus solfataricus; assembly: GCF_900079115.1. Lineage (NCBI taxonomy): Archaea > Thermoproteati > Thermoproteota > Thermoprotei > Sulfolobales > Sulfolobaceae > Saccharolobus > Saccharolobus solfataricus. Next base: position 2,160,536 of record NZ_LT549890.1, on the reverse strand, counting down.
AGATGAAATTATACGAAATTTCAGATAAGATAAGGGAAGAATTACTAAAGGCTGGAGTAAGGATATTAGACAGTAAGGATAAATCTACTTGGAGATTTGAATGATGAAATATGGTGGCTTTTCTCCTCTAAAGTACATACTCAGCATGTCGTAGGTAGTTTTTGTAGTTTGTATAATATTTAATTTGTCAAAAGGTACATATTCTACTTTTACGGCATCAGTGGAGGCACGAAGATTCCCGCCTATTGGTTTGCATTCAAAGTCTAGAATCACGTAGTGAAAACCTTCATTTATTACTTGTACAATAGATATAATGTTACCCACAGCTACTTCAAGTCCAGTTTCCTCCCTCATCTCTCTCTTCAACGCCTCTTCTAACGTTTCCCCGTACTCTACTTTACCGCCTGGTATCGCCCATAACCCAGCATTTGGAGGGTTCTTCCTTTGGACTAGAAGAACCTTGTTTTCTTCAACAATAAGGCAACCTACAGCTACTAAAGGCCTATCCATAAAATAATGATAAAAGTTAATATTAAGTGATTTATGGTGTATTGTGTATGAGATCAGTAACAATATCAATCTTGGCCCTAATAATTACATGGGGAATTTTAGGTTCATTGATAATTACTCAAGCCAATACTACTATCGTTAATACTACAACTATACCTACTTCCATAACGTATACTGTAAAACTAATAAATAGTACCACCGTCGCAAATAAGACAATAACCCATGTTTACAATTATACGCTATATTATCAAGTAACTAAGTTTGTTCAAAATACGGTTTACGTCAATATAAGTGGCAACTTCACTAACGGTACTTTAAAACTTGGAAACACTGTTTATATTAAAAAAGGAGTATACGAAGTAAATTTATTGTATCAACCCTTATCAATTTATTACCCTTTCATAGAACCTAGTATAATTTTTAATACCTCATATGGGATAATATCTCCGAATGAGACGATAGCGCTAGTCTATAAAGGTAAGACGTTTAATATGATTAATGGAGTTAATTATACTTCCTACAATTACTCAGGGAATGTAAATGGTCAACAGATTAGTGTAAATATACTCCAAAATGGCATAATATCCAAACTAGAGAATGGATCTTTAGAGCTAATCTTAGAATCATTCTCAAATCTTTCTACCATTCCACTTACCACTGTAACAAACAGTCAATATATGAACTTCTTAAATAGATCATACTTGTACGCAGTGTATAACTACTCACCATTGTCAAACTCTCTTATCCCCGAAGGTTATTTACAAATAAGTTATCCAGTTGTTATTGGCAATAATACTATAACTGCACAGATAACCCAAATACAGTTAAGGGCAGGAAAACAGTTAGCATTACCTGCTTCATTATTAGGAGAGCCAGTAAACTTCGTATTATACATTAATCAACCTCAAAACATACCAACTAGCTTCATAGTGAATGTAGGAGCAAAAAACATTACGTGGAACAGTAATGTATTCACATTAGTTGGAGAAAGTAAAGTTTCAACTCCAATAGGAACCTTCATTGCGTATCAATATGTTCATAACATTTCACAAAACCAAGCACAACAAGTTCTATATTTTACGCCTAATGGAACATTAATAAAGGAGGAAGTAGTTGAGATTATTAATTCCACCACACTCCCATCTTTTAGCTTAAGTTTTGCTGGCAACACTTATATAAGTCCATTCGAGACCTATCCTAACGTGTTTAACTATACTAATACATCATTACCATATAAAGTAATCGCTCCTAATCTTTCATTTACAATCTCAATAGTAATTACTATAATAATCGTGGCAATACTCGTAGTATTGCATAAAAGAGATTAAGATTTTTTCATTCTAACTATTCTATACTAAGAAGTAAAATATTACAATTAGAACGAACAATATCACTGCAACTATAATCATCCATTTAGCTATACCCTTTGACGAGCCGAACACTATAGGTATTGGGCCAATGAAAATTACGCCACCAACTTGTGCTTTTTGATCATTATCAGATGACTTATTCGCTTCCCGTATCATACCTACAAAAAGCAGTATAATTCCTATAAATATGAGGAGAAAACCTATATCAAATAAAACATTAAGCTCCATAATTTATAATGTAGCTTGGAGGGATTTAATTTTATTCGCTAATATCTCTATTTCTTTAGGTATTTCGATACTGTCAACATCAGTTATAAGTTCTCCTATTGACATCCTAAGTTTCTCGTATTCTATGCCTCTTTTCCTCAAAACATTTATAATCCATCGTAAGTTTTCCTCTTTGCCTAAATCTCTTATTTCTTTTTCATCTGGATATATGCCAAGTCTTCTTAAGACCTCTAATAGGGCTTGTTTACTATAGAAATTCTCTACCTCGCGACTTAAAGGAACACAGTAATCCTTTAAGCTCATATCTAACTTATCGCATAACCCAAGGAATATTACGTCCAAGTTCAACATGTTCTTCAATTTAAGCCAGTGCTGTAATTCTAAGTCTGAGGACACTTTATAAATAGATATCCCATTATCTTCTACATTTATATTAAGTCTCTTCAACCAATTCACTATAACTGAAGGTTCTGCTAACTCACTTGTGAGTATTATGATCCTACTAAACAAAATATTACTTAAACTAGCATTTAACAAACTTATGGTACCCCTTAAGTCTGGTGTAGGTTTTACTGTTATCGCAGTTGAATTTCCATTAACTCTTCTCATAACAACATAGCTATCTGCTGCCATTTCCACAATATATGGGGAGTGTGTAGTAAGGAAAGACTGTAATATGTTATTATCTGTCCAATTCTTAATTAATTTCATAATTTTAGCTTGAAGAGTTGGATGCATATTCACCTCTGGTTCTTCAATTAATAGTATCTTATTTCCGCTTAGCCAGATTATAAATAACATGAGTATGACTCTCTGGAAGCCACTTGCTGCTAAGTCAATATATATTGGTAAATTATACACATTAAGTACTAGTCTTCTCCCGTCCCAAAATTCCATACCCTTAACTTCAGGTATTGTAGCTGCTACTAAATTGACGAAATCGTACCAATACTTTCTTAAGTTAATTGGTGACTTGTTCATTTCAGTCATTCTCTTTAACGTTTCATCGAAATAAGTCTGGTCAAAAATTGGTACGTATTCAATAGCTTGAGATGCATACTCAGCTAATTTCTTCGCGACCTTTAAATCATCTTCTCCAGGAGGAGAGCCGTTTATATAAAGGGTGTCCAAATTCCATTCGACAAACTTATTATTATACCTCATTTTATTTATTATCTCTAGTGTTATCTTTTGATTTTTACCTACAATTTTATTTGATTCTTCAGGAGAGAATTCTACTTTTCCTCCTATCATAATAGGTTTTGAAACATCATAACCTTGCCATAATAATATAAACTCTTGATTTCTATCCTCTATTGACCTTTTTTCTATTCCAGCTGATAAATTTTTGACAAATAAGAAGATGGATGAAAGCAAATTAGTCTTTCCATATCCATTATAACCAACGACTATGTTAAAACCACCCAGATCCTTTAAATTCACCTCACTGAGACTCCTAAAGTTGGAAACGTAAAATTCAGTAATCCTCACTACAGATCACTCTACGGTAATACTTAGCAGAATAAAATATAATCGTTAGCAAGCTTTTTTCCACGTTAGTCTATAAATAGAGAAAAAACGGAGTATTATCTGCAAAAACACTTAAAAGACTCCTTTTATACTCCCACCATCTACCGGTATTAGGGCACCGGTAACATAAGTAGAAAGATTTGACGCTAAAAATAATACAACATTAGCAATTTCTTCAGGCTCCCCTGCTCTACCTAGAGGCACATCCGCGACAATTGACTTAAGAACTTCATCTTCACTCTTACCCTCCCTTATTGCTCTATCCCTTATAATCTGAAGCAATCTTTCTGTCTTTGTCCAACCAGGCATTACTCCATTTACTAAAATACCCTTAGGTCCTAGTTCCCTCGACGCAACCTTTATTAGCCCTGCTAATGAAAGCCTTACAACATTTGACAAATCGAGGTTATCTATAGGTTGCCTTAATGTGGTTGACGTGGATAGTATTATCCTACCACCACTTTGCATTAGCTGACCAGCTTCTCTAACTGCAACAACTGCACTTAACAAGAGTAGATTGAACGCATCCATCCAGTCCTTATCTGATAAGGAAAATAAATTTCCAGGTTTTGGACTACCAGTAACGTAAGCTAAAACATCTAAACCTCCAAGTTTTCTATAGCCCTCATGAACTAGAGACTTAACTTCGTGTGGATTCATCAAATCTGCTTTTATGTAACTTACATTTTCACTATGAATCTCCTTTAGTTTATTGTATGCTTTCATTAAGTTTGATTCGTCATTAGATGAAATGATGACTTTAGCACCCTCCTCTAAAAAACGCTTAGCTATGGCCAAACCTATACCTTTACTTGCCGCTGTTACTATTACCTTTTTCCCCTTTATCCCCAGATCCATACAAGAAATTATCCAGAGTAATAGGTTTTGAACTTAATGCTTCTTTAACTTTTCTGAAGTCTTCTTCTAGTACTTTTCTAATAGGGGGATTATAAAGAGCTGCAGCTGGATGATATGTGGGAAATACTAGAATCTTATATCCGTATATATTCCACGTATAAAATTTTCCCCTAACTTTCCCGATGGATTCCATTTTCATGTTCATTTTCTTAAATAGATAAGACGTAGAATGCCTACCTAAAGTTATTATAATATGAGGTCTTATAGATTCAATTTGTCTAGTTAAATATGGAGAGCAAGCAAGTATTTCATCTTCTTCCGGATCCCTATTATTTGGAGGCCTGCATTTGACTAAATTCGTTATAAACACGTCTTCTCTACTGAGACCTAAGATCTCATTTATAAGTCTAGTTAGAAGTTTACCGGCTACCCCAACAAAAGGTTTGCCCTCAATATCCTCATTCTCTCCAGGTGCTTCTCCTATAAACATAATTTCGGCTTTGCTATTACCCTCTCCGGGTACAGCATTTTTCCTAAATTTCCATAACTTACACTTTTGGCATTTTCTTACCTCATCTGCAATAAGATCCAAGTTATCCATAATTCCTCAGCCGGGGATAATTTTCCTCATTATCCAGTAATTCCCATCGACCTTCATCATTCCTATATACCTAATTCTTTCAGTACATTATATATTTCACCTTCGGCTCTACTATCCTCTAATAAAGGTTTCCTAACACTACCGACATTAATTCCCCTATACCTTAAACCTATCTTAATACCACTGGGATAATCGCCTAAACTTACCACGTCTACCAATTTGTTCAAAATTCTCTGAATCTCTATAGCCCTCTGAATGTTACCTCTATCAAATTCCAAGAATAAATTGGTGACTAATTCAGGAACTAAATTGGAAATACCAGAAACTGCACCATCAGTATCTAAAATAAGAGCGGAAAGGATCATCCTATCCTCGCCAATGAATACTTTGAAGTTCTTATTTACTCCTTTTAGTGCCTTTAAATACTTTAGAAAAGAGACAAAATCTGTAGTTGAGTACTTCATACCATCTAATACGTACTCTCTCGCTAGCTTCTCAATTATATGAAGAGGAACATTATATCCTGTAAAGGAGGGTATATTATATATGAATAATGGTAAATCTATAGCATTACGCAACTCGCTAAAATACGATATTAGTCCTTTTTCTGAAGGTTTATGATAAATAGGTGGAACTGAAAAAATATAATCAACACCTAGATCATAGTATTTTTTAGCTAATATTAGACTATTTCTGGTTGAGTTCTCATTGACACCTACATATATTTTACCTTTAACCATCTCACGTATTTTACTAACTACTAATATTCTCTCATCTTGAGAAAGCATATTAAACTCTCCACTAGTGCCAAGAACCCAAAAGTCCTTAATTCCTTTTTTAATTAAAAAGTCCAATAGCTGTTGTAACGCTTCAGTATTTATATTTTCCTTATCGTCATAGGGTGTAACAAGAGCGGAAATATTCTCTTTCACGATTGTATGTTTTAGAACAAAACTTTATTTATTTTTATTGAGAGTTGATTCACAGATGTCTAACTTATCACGAAGAGAATTCTCATATCTGCTTACCATAAAAAGATACAATGACAGTGGGGAAGGTGCAAAGATAAATAGAATTGCAAAGGATCTAAAAATAGCTCCGTCAAGCGTTTTTGAGGAAGTATCCCATTTAGAAGAGAAAGGATTAGTGAAAAAGAAAGAAGATGGCGTGTGGATTACCAATAATGGAACGAGAAGTATAAATTACCTAATAAAAGCTCATAGAGTGATAGAGATACTACTTGTTAATATTGGAATAGATAAACAAACAGCTTGTGAATATTCCAAACAGTTTGACTATCTTATACCCGAGGAGATTATCGATAAATTGTATAATTACTTAGGAAAGCCTTCTTACTGTCCACACGGGTTAGAGATACCGCTCTAATTTGGCGAATTCATGCAAGAGTTTTTAATCATAAACCTTGGATCTAAAGCGTTAATTTATCATTTCGGGCGATTCAGCTCTTCTTTGCGAATTGCAATTTGCGAATAATGCAGTTATAAAAATGTTAATACTGGTAATCGTGTATCTCTGCTAGTTAGTCGCCTTCATTTAGTTAATTTCGTAGCTTCTTTGAAATAAAGTGAATTCATAATGGATACCTGAATTGCCCATCATATCTGAGTGTGGACAACAATTTCATGTAGTTGAAATGTTTGCATTTATCATCACTCCCTTATCCACTAAATACACTTGAATGTAAAGGAGGTTGTAGATTAAGAAGAAGGTCGAGAACCAACTCATTAACTTATTGGAATTACAAGCGAAGTCCATTGAAGAGACTCTATACTTTAATTTCCTAAACCCTTCTTCAGTGTAATCGCCTAACGTAACCCTCTTGTGCCCAACATTAAACCAATCAAAGGCATTGTAAACTGATAAACCATCGTGCAAGTAAACTACCCTATTCTAAAGTACTTACTCGCAATCCCCTCATGATAACTACGTTCACCCAAAAAGATATTACGCTAAGCAAAAGGACTTATTCCACACGCAAAAACAATTTACACAATTTATTTTAAATTAATAAAATTACTATCAACACTCTCATCTCTACATAATGATATTATAACTTGGCTTAAAAATCATTTATTAAAGAAAAGTCTAACAAATTTAATAAAGTTAGCTTTAAAAGGACTTACAAAGTTTTACATAATCATAAACTTTTTAAAGTTAAAACAAGATTTAGTTATTATGTTTCAAGATCCAACATTTCAAATCACCGTAACTCAATTACAATACTTGCTTTCTATCATTTCTGGAATATTGGTAGGATTCAGCCTCGGTCTTATTGGAGGAGGAGGTTCGATTCTCGCAATTCCCCTTCTATTATACTTTGTAGGTTTAGCAAATGGAATTCCACCTGGATCACCAGAATATACCTATATAACACATCTTACCTTAGGAACTACAGCACTTGCGGTCGGTCTAAATTCCTACATCAACTCTTATATGCATTTTAGGAGAGGTAATGTTAGAGTACCAGAAGGAATAATATTCACAATTCCAGGAGTAATAGGGGATGTAATAGGGGCTTATCTGAGCCATTTAATGTCGGGGGCGTTAATCCTATTTCTCTTCGGCTTTCTGATGATCGCAGTAGCAATTAGAATGTGGAGATCTAAATGCAATCCTAATAGAAGCGTATTATACAATAACTCTCATAAATTGAGTCTACGTGAAAGAATAAAAGTAACTAAAGTAATCCCAGCAGGGTTTTTAGTAGGGTTTGCCTCTGGATACTTCGGAATAGGAGGAGGGTTTCTGGTAGTTCCAGGTTTATTGTTCAGCACTGGTTTAGATATGCTTAGGGCTGTCGGTACATCACTAATTGCAGTAGGTACGTTTGGTGTTACGGCAGCAATTACATACGCGGTGTATGGGTATGTTGATATAGTGATAAGCTTACTATACCTATTAGGAGGAGTAGTTGGTGGATATACTGGATCCACAATTGCGTCAAGAATGCCAAGACAAACTTTAAGGAAACTATTTGCAATAATTATTATAGTAGTTGCTATATATACGATGTACATAAATAGAGTAGGAGTAGTAGAATTATTGCATTTTCTGTAAATCTTGATAGAATTTTTCGATTTCCTCTGATATAATATCCAATGATCTTTTGATATTTTCAAGAACTACTTCATAGTTTTCCTCTTCTAGCCCTTTATTAATATTATTCACCAATTCTCTAAATTCTTCTACGTTAGAAAATTTTCTGAAAAACCCTGTTAACTCTTTTCTAACCCATTTGAAAATTGTTCTATCTTTCCTTTCTTCGATATGCAACTTTACCTTTTCTAAGGACACCTTGGCTAAAATTAAATCTTGAAGTTCATAGAATTTTTTTGTGGTAGACATAACATGAAATAACTTGCTAAAGGATTTTATATATAGATATACTTAATGCTGAGATGCTTAGTTAATCTGTTGAATATTTTTACACTAAACCACTATTAGTGCCCTTTCAATTAATCTGAAGATATACAATTTAGGTTTGCAATAAATATTAACCCTATGTGAAAATTCAATAAGTCCACAAAGCAGATGATGAGGAATAAAGTTATAATTTATTATATACCCATATCGCTTATGAAAAATTCTGAATATTATATTTGGGTGTTAGTGGGTTCAATAATATTGACGATTATACTACTTTCAATGGCTCCTTTAGTTCCAATAGATGAACCGCTTGTATATAGAGCAAGTAGTGGAGTAACATATAATCTTACGATTCCGGTAGGAGTCTCATTTTCTGCATTTATAGCGCTAATTATATTTATAATATCTATTCTATTAATCTCTACTTTTAAAAATGATTATTACAACATGATCATAGACACATCTGCTATAAGTTTTGTATTTCTAAATTACCTTAATTATTACCTCATATGGTACGTATGGAGACCGCAGATGCAAATGCTACCTTTTCTCATTGAAATAGTTTATAACCATGCTGCTACATTACAGTTGGATATAGGTCAGATAGTAATTGTTATATTCTTGTATAGATTATATAAAAGGTTGAGAAAGCCCCGTTCCCTATCTGGGCCTGACGAGAAATTATAAAACGAGTGAAAGGCTCACAGCCGAACGGGGCACATGATGATGCCAACATCATCTTGATTAGTGAAGAAAGGTCGATGGACTGACCTACTCATAGTAGACTAGAACATAGTACGTAACATTATACTGGTTCCATATCGGAATTAAATATATCGTATTTGGAGACGCGTTATAGAATGTAACTTTTAGTTGAGTAGCTACAATCTCATCGTTAATTACAGTAGTATTAACTACGCTAACATTAAAAATTTGCTGAGTTATAGCTATATTTACTCTATCTTGAACCGAGTAATAAAGAGTTATTATAACAGAATTATTAAATGAATTCAAATCAATTATACTCGGATAAACGTGAAATATCGGATCTTTGTTAACTACTAAAGAAGATTGGAGAGGGGACCAGATAAGATAGGAATTCGCATAGCTTGCCTTTGCTGGTGTTATATTTACAGTTAACTCATACATTTCCGGAAAATAACCAGATTGTCGCTCCACTATGTTAGGCTTCTTTATATTATATATTATAAACATATGAGAGATATAAACTACTAAAGACGCAATGGCTAAGCTAACTAACACGCCAGCGATAACCATTAAGTACTGCTTCACATTAACTACGATATCCACATGGTATATATATCTATTCACTACAGCTATCTACTATTTACGATTGTAAGAAACTGCCCTACCCTAGCAATCTTTTTTGAGTTTATCAAGTTATGAGAATTTTCCAATTTGCTTATTTATGTGAACAGAAGATATTTGGAATTAGGGGAAACTAGATTTTTAGATAGAAAACCTTATTTGTAACGTAAAACTATATGTAGTTAATGGAAGAGGAGTTGACAGGGACTGCTAAGAGAATATACCTATACCTTCTTAGGCAGAGAAGGCCAGTTGGAATTAGGAAAATACAAAAGGATCTTAATTTGAGTTCTCCATCCATCGTAAGTTATCATATTAAGAAACTGATCGAAGATGGGCTAGTTAAGGAAGTTGATGAAGGGTATATAGTTACTAAAGTAATATTAGAAGATTACGTAAGGTTTAGAAGTGCACTTATTCCTAGATCCGTGTTTCTTACTTCTTTTCTAGCCTCCTCACTTATAATCCTAATATATCTTATTATAAGCCATCCCTTTTCAGCTGACATATTTTCATTAATAATAATTTTCATAATTACTATGATATCAGTTTATGATGTGGGTAGAAAATATAAAAAACTTAAATCTTTGTAACATAATAGTAGAATAAAAGTATAGTAATGAATGAAAGGGAAATAGTCAACAAAGATGGATAAATATATAAAGGATTCTTATCATTTGACCACATGATAAAGTCTAAGAGAAAGGATCCAAATTGAGCAATTAAAAAGCTACCAAGCAATACTAGGACTGTAGTTAACTTCCCTCTAAATTCTTTTCTCATTCTAACGAATTCCAACACTACTAAGCTAGATAGAATCAGTGCAATTATTGCAATAGAGATATGAAGATACCACATCTTAAACATATGATGAGTGTTTAATAAGCGTGATTATTAAACTTTTACCCATATTTATCGACCTTAAGGGTAAACAAAACGATTAGCAAAAAGTTTAAACGTTTTAAGTATTAGTAATAATGATGATTACAACAAAAAGAATTAAGGTTATTGTGGCAAAATTAGGTTTAGATGGGCACGATAGAGGGGCAAAAGTAGTTGCAAGAGCACTAAAAGATGCGGGAATGGAGGTAGTGTATACTGGATTAAGACAAACTCCAGAACAGATAGTAAGAGCTGCATTGCAGGAAGACGCAGACGTTATAGGAATTAGCATATTAAGCGGAGCTCATTTGGAGTTGATACCAAAAGTAGTAGAGATAATGAAACAAAATGGATTAAATGATGTAGGATTAATAGTTGGAGGAGTAATACCGCCAGAGGATATTAAAAAGTTAAAAGAAATGGGAGTTGATGAAGTCTTTCTGCCTGGTAGTAGTCTTAAAGAAATAGTAGAGAAGGTTAAAAAGGTAGCAAGGGAAAAAAGAGGTATAAGTGTTGAATAACAATTTATCAAAATTAATAGAAGAAGCATTAAATGGAAATGAATTAGCAATAGCTAGGTTATTAACAAAGATTGAGTACATGACCGATGAAGGAATAAGTGCATTAGGAACTCTCTCAAAAAGATCGGGAAATGCACATGTTATTGGCATAACCGGAATCCCCGGGTCAGGGAAGAGTACCATAATAGGCGGATTAATCCAAGAATACGTATCTAGAGGGCATCGAGTTGGAGTGATAGTAATAGACCCATCTAGTCCATACACTATGGGTTCCTTTATGGGAAATAGGTTAAGATTTCAAGATAAGACAATGCTCAAAAACGTTTTCGTGAGAAGTATAGGATCTAGAGGATATCTTGGTGGAATTTCAGCAGAAGCACTAATGCTTACTGAAGCTCTAGATGGATTAGGATATGATAAAATAATAATAGAGACCGTAGGGGCTGGACAAACAGATACGGAAGTAGAGCAGAGTGTTCACACAATTTTAGTAGTATCAATACCCGGTGCGGGAGATGATATACAAGCGTTGAAGGCTGGAATAATGGAAATTGGAGATATATACGTTTTAAATAAGGCTGACAGACAAGATGCTGAATTGGCATTTAATACACTAAAATTCGCTATTGATAGTGCAGAGATTTCCTACAGAAATGGATGGAAACCACTTATTGTTAAGACTGTAGCAATAAAAAATGAGGGAATTATTGAATTAGTGAACAAAATAGAGGATCATCTTAATTATTTGAAACAAAAAGAGTTATTTAAAAAGAGAATAATAGACAGAAGAGCTAAAATAGTTGAGTTAATAGCGAGAAGAAAAATAGATGAAATAATAAGTGAAATAGTTAAAAAGAATTACAACACAATTATAAATGAAGATATTACAGAAGCTATACCAAAAGTCATACATAATGTAAAAGAATTACTTAGGTAAAATCCCCCTTCTTTTCATCTCCCTAACCACTAATTCTCCAATCCTTGACAGACCGTAATATTTATGGTGAGTCCTTGTTTCCTTTTTCGGCTTAGCTTTTCTATCGGCAAATTTAATTATCTTCGAATTCTTTTCTTCTAATAATCCCATCTTAACTAACTCCTCAATCTTTGGTGTAATCTCTTCTAGTCTCTTATGAGTCAATTTTGCATACGTTAGGGCATGATCTGCGTTAAGTTCATCTGCTAGTCTAAGAATATTTAACGCTAGATTATCATTCTTGACGATATCCATATAGACATCGATTAACATTCTATCATCTAAATGCCTTAATAGATGATCTCCTTCTCTGGTGAGTCTATAATACGTGTGATGCTTGTGTACCTCAGAACTAAGCTTAAATTTGGCTTCAGTATTCTTTAGGGTTGCACCGTGAACTCTCTCTATTAAACCTAATTTTTCAAGGTCATCCAATATCTCAACTATCTCAGTCAATGGAATCTTAGTGTTTAGCATTATCGACTTACCATAGTCTACATTAGCAATTTTCAAGTGTTTTAGAACAGTAAGATATCTTATATCCCTCAATATTATCCTAAGTTTAGCGCTTAATTCCTCTCTATCACTCATTTCATCCCCTTGAGAAAATTAACAATTTTTTCATTAAACGTGTTTGGATCATCTAAATAACAAGCGTGATTTTTACCTACAATTTCTAGTTTCGCATTTTTGACTTTATCTAATATTAACTTATAATTTCTTTTAGGAGAAACGGTATCACGAGAACCCCAAATTAATAGTAAGGGAATCTTATTTAGTTTTGATAATTGAACCTCAAACTCCTCTACACCCACAGCACCTACTAGTACTAGCCCAGAAACAGATTCAGTATATTTAAGACTAAATTCTAGTACTGCCTTCCCACCCATTGAGGCACCCAGCAATATTGCCTTATCGATACCTAGAGAATTCATGAAGAGATTTATGAACTCTGAGAGACTAATGCCTTCAATCTTTTCGGAAGATCCAAATCCCGGAAGGTCCACCGAAATTGCCTTGTACCCTATACTCGAAATTGAGTCAACTGTATTAGTCTCTACCCACGTTCTTGCGTTGAACCTCGCACCATGAAATAAAAGAACAAGAGAACCGTCTCCACTCTCGATGTAATGAATTTTACGTCCTTTTACATTTATGAACTTATCTATTAACTGCTGCATAACTAATTACTGGTTCAAAAAGTTATAAGCTTTTTTACATTTTTAACAAAATGAAATAGTTAATGATGACTTTATAAAAAGGGAGAGATTAAAGTTTATAGAAACAAACATTTATTAACTTTAAATTAAATTAATGAGATTGAGAAGTATGACGAAAGTTCTTGTTTTAGGAGCTAGGTTTGGTGGATTAAGTGCTGCATATGCTCTAAAAAGATTAGCTGGCAACAAAGCCGAAATTAAAGTCATTAACAATACCAGATTTTCTTACTTCAGACCAGCATTACCTCATGTCGCTACTGGAGTAATTAATGAGAATGACGTAATGGTAGATCTAACTAAAGCGCTACCCGAAAAAAGAATAAACTTTCAGCAAGGTACAGTAGAGAAAATAGATGCTAGCGGTGGTCTTGTATATTACACTAAACCAGATGGGGACAAGGCAGAAGAAGACTATGACTATCTAATTATAGCCCTGGGAGCTCATCTAGGTACCGAACTCGTTAAGGGATGGGACAAGTATGGTTATAGCGTTTGTGAACTGGATTATGCTCTGAAGTTGAGAGAAAAATTAAAGGATTTCAAAGGTGGAACAATTGCAATAGGATCTGGATTATTTTATCAAGGGAAGAGTCCAAAGCCTAAAGTCCCAGAGAATTATGTACCAGTTGCAGATGCAGCTTGTGAAGGACCAATATTCGAAATGTCATTAATGTTATCAGGGTACTTTAAGAAGAAAGGAATGTTAAATAAGGTAAAGTTTGTCGTATTCTCACCCGGTGAATATTTGTCAGATCTATCTACAATGTCAAGAAAGATAGTTAGAGAAATGTATAAGCAAATGGGGATTGAACTAGTTGACAACTTTAGGATAAAAGAAATTAGAGAGAATGAGATAGCAGATGAGGCTGGGAAGACAATTAAAGCTGACCTAACCATATTAATTCCACCGTATACTGGGAATCCAGCCTTAAAGAACTCTACACCAGACTTAATTGATGATGGTGGATTTGTTCCAACAGATCTCAATATGGTCTCAATAAATTATGATAACGTTTACGCAGTAGGTGATGCAAATTCTCTTACAGTGCCTAAATTAGGTTATTTAGCAGTAAAGACTGGAAATATTGCAGCACAACATTTAGCTACGAGATTAGGAGTACAAGTAAAAGTTGATCAATATTATCCTACTATAATATGTGTTGCGGATAATCCCTTTGAAGGATTTGGAATAGCTGTAAAAGATGATACATGGTATGGAGGAACTACTTCAATAGCTGCTCCTTCACCAATAAATCATATAAAGAAGGAATTATTCCATAAGTATTTCATTTGGACTAAAGGAGATATGGCGTTAGAAAAGTTCCTAGCGAGCTGGTGAATTAAAGTGACTAATGGAGAATTCTATGCTTTAGACAATTTACTGAAAGATGAAAAACTTAACAGTCTTAACAAAATCCTAGACGTAATTAACACTACTGATAGACTTGGCATACTTGACGTAATTAAAGGAATATTAGAAGATGAAAACACAATAGGAAAGATAATAGGGTCACTTACTAGTGATGATGTTTTAGAATTATTAGTGAATTGGGATAAAGTCATAAAGACCACTAAGTTATTTATTAATGAGGACAATATATACAATATACAATTTTTAATAAATCTTATAGATAAAGTTAGGAGCAAAGGAATTTTAGACCCCATAATTGGACTATTAGAAGATGAAGAAAGCTTAGGAAAGATAATAAATGCTCTAATAAATGATTTCACATTAAACCTAATTAACCATTGGGAGGAGATCATTAATGATCTGTCAAGAATAGATCTAACTAACTTCAAATATTATACTTTATTGGTTTCTGCAACTGGAGAAGCCTTAAAAACCGAAAATGTAAAACCCATAACCAGTATTTGGGAAATTTACAAGTTGTTAAAGGATCCAGATATTCAAAGAGGATTGGGAGTAGCTGCATCTGTACTAAAACGCATTGGAAAATTGTACGTACCCGACAAGGGATTAGCTTTTGAGGTAGAGAAAAAACTCTAAGACTTAAGTAATATATCTAGAATCTCGTCTTTAGCAACTCTTTCTCCTACATCTATTTCAAAACTTTTCCCTATTTTTAGATACTTCATAAGAGTGGAGACTCTAACATTCCATGGCGGGATTGAAAATAACGATAAGGCCTTCTTAAATTCCTGACCTTTTATGAGAAACGCTTTTGTAGGGGAGACTGTAAATACGTAATCTACGTTAGTCGAATTATAAGTAGGAGAAGCCGAGTCATTATAGGACTCTATTATCACGTTTTCATAGTTTCTAAATACATCTATAGTACAATTGTCTACTAGTTGTGGAGAAGCGTCTATTATCTCTCTCATTTTATCATATAATTTTGCGTTAAATTTTAGGGCTAGGTTTCTAGTAAATTTCAGCATTGATTTCGGCACATATATATCTGCACTACTGTTTACAAAATACTGATCTGTCCCATTAATGCAGTCACTTAACCTTATTAAATATGGAAATCCATACTCCATTATCATATTATATAGAGATACGTTGTAGCTTATCTTTTCCAAATCTATAGGAACGAAAAGGACAGCAAATGGATTAATTCTCCTAATATCATATTTTGTTTCATCATAATACTTTAAAGCATCATTCCCAACCAATATTCCTAACTCTTCACTCCTTATGAGAGTGTTAAAGCTATACCAAGCATTATGCCCGGCAATTGGCTTGAATGGAAACAATCTGATTCCTACTTGATTAAATAGTCTAATTATGGATAATGAAAACGTTGTCTTACCCGAATCCAGTGGTAGTAGACCGTTTACTAGTATTCTCATCCCAAGGATCTTCTAATTAATGCCATCTCATATAAATACTTCTTAGATTCTTGAAGTATTTTCTCTTTAAATGATAGTAAAAATAGCGAAGACATTAGGATGTGTTTTCTACTATCGTAATCTATGCCGCCTAATTTTATGCCTATCACGCTCTCAGCGTAATCGATATCTTCCTTGATCTTTGCTATAGTATCCTCACTAATTTTCCATATATCCTTAATTAATTTGAACGACTCCCAATTAAGGAATCTCGCAGCAGTTTGTAGATCATGTTTAAAATTAACGTAATTCTGTTTGAATATATCCCATTCTTTCTCATCTAAATTGCTTAAAGACGAAATTCCTATTAGTTCTGGTGGTATTCCTATTGAATATAATGAACCCACGAAAGAGATTGCCCTAGGTAAGCTAACCTTGCCTGCGCTTCTAGAATATCCAAAAAGACCAATATGAAGTTTTCTGGCCCTTCTTCTAGGAAGTAACACGGAGACGTCATTTATAGCGTTTGCAAGACTTTCTATAATTGGCTGGTAACGTTCAGTATATAAGATCGTTATCTTTCTTAGAACATCCTCCTCATACTTTTCCAATATTCTAGCTGGGCTAATCCTTGAGTTATTTATTGAAGAAATAGCACTTTTTACTTTGTCGTAATCATAGTCATACTTAAACGCTGATTGAATCGTATATGTATAAACTCCCTTATACTCTTCCAATACTTTTTCATAGTTTTCAGGAGATAAATGACCTCTAAATGGAAGTGAACCAACACCAATTATTGGATATATTTCAAAGTTTAACGATTCTGAAAGTTTGTATAACTCGCTTAAGGCAATCTTTACTGACAGAACAGCTGTTATCATTCCATAATTCATTGCTGGATCCGATCTGGCTAAAAAGACTCTCATATACTTAGGTTTAATTACCTTATAATACCCCTCCACTATATTGTTAATATTTTGAAGAGAGTCCCTATCTTCGACTAGTGGTATAACTTCTATTACTTTAGGATATATTTCTCCAACTAAATCCTTTACTTTTACACCATCGTAAAGTTCTAGTTCATCTTCATTTGCAACTGCCTTTTCGTAATACCTAGCCACACTTATTATCTCTAAACTACTAGTTGTCATTGGTAAAATTACTTCAAAAACTGGTATCGTAATCCCATTACCGTAAAATTTCTCTGCCAAATCATAAGTTATTGGAATACTCTCCATGGTTTCGGCAAAAACTTTTCTATCAGCACCTTCCACCTTTGGGTTAGGTAACCTATAAGTTAGAAACAGATCTTTACCTAAAATATGTTCTCTAAAGTAGTCTGGATAATTTGACAATAACTTTCTTACCACATGAGTATCTACATCTTTTCCCTCAGCATCCCACATTACCTCATGAACTCCATACATACTATAAGCTAGGAAGGCTTCTTTAACTTCGTCTTCTCCTTCAATAACTTCGCTTTTTGCCCACTCTGGTACTTTTGCATTATCGGGATGTTGTGTTGACATAGTGCGTGGTATGATTCTCATTTTACTAACTGACTATGAGTAAGAAGTAAAAATATTTTGTCTAAATTCTTATATCCGAATTACGCAAGAGTTAAATTAGTATGAACGTAGGAGAAGAAGCACCAGATTTCGAGGCTGAATCCACTCTCGGAAAAATTAAGTTATCAGATTTTAGAGGAAAAAAAGTAATATTATACTTCTACCCAAAATCCTTTACCAGTGGTTGTACAAGGGAACTACAAAGATTTACTGAACTCTATGACGAATTCAAAAAATTGAATGCTGAGGTAATAGGCGTTAGTGTAGATAAAATTGATACTCAGAAAAAATTCGCAGAGAAATATGGAGCTAAATTCCCAATAGTTGCCGATGATCAGAAAACAATATCGAAACTTTATAGTGTGTTAAACGAAAGGGGGACTAGTGCCCAAAGAGTGACTTTCATAATAGACGAGAATGGCAAAATAGTAAATATCTTGAAAAATCTGAAGAAGGCAGAGGAACACGCTGACAAATCATTAGAGATAATAAAGAGACAAAACTCAACTTAAAACTCTTTTATACAATTTTCTTTTGAAAGAATCCAAGGGATTATTTATCACATTTGGAATTTCATTTATTATGTCAGTAGGTGTCAAATGAGCTCCGAGCCTATTATATGCTAAAGTTCCAGCTAGGCTATTTATGAAAACCCCTAAATATGCGGCTATAAATGGTTCGATTTTTTGAGCCATTAATGTTGCTGTTATACCAGTCAACGTATCCCCGCTCCCACCTACAGTCATACCTGGGTTACCAGTTTTATTTAATTTAAACCTTTTACCATCACTTATTATATCAACATAACCCTTAAGTAGAACTGTACATTTACATTTCTTAGCATAAGTAATTACTTGGCTTATTCTATCTCTTATGTTCTTATCTGGTTCTTCTCCAAAGAATATTTTGAATTCGCCTGCATGAGGTGTTATTACAGCATTCTCATACAAATCGAACCCACTTATTGCCTTAAGTGCATCAGCATCAATAACAGCTAGCTTATTCTTCTCTTTAAGATAATTCACAATTAGTTTAGAAGCCTCAATAGTCTCCTCAGCTAGACCCATTCCCGGACCTATAACTACCACATCAGCTCTATCTATCCATAATTTCAATTCTTCAAAATTGTCTGGAGAAATGTTCTTTCCCCTTAATTTTATTGTAATTAAGTCTGGAGAGTATCCCGCTATAATTCTAGCCGTATCCTCTGGTGATGCTACATAAACTAGGTCAGCTCCAGCTCTCAAAGCACCCAAAGCGGCTAGAGTTGGAGCACCACTAAAAGTGTAACTTCCTCCAATTACTAGTACTCTTCCGCTATCACCCTTCTTAGAGTAATAAGGTCTACTACGCGCGTTAACTATTAAATCCCCTGGCCCAACATATATTTCGGCTTCTACTGGAATACCTATTTTCGTAACCACAGTATTGAAATTATACTTTAATAAGCCAGGTTTGATATCGTGAAAGGTGACAACCAGATCCGGTTTAACATACTCGTCTTCATATGCTTCACCAGTATCAGCATTTATCCCGGAGGGAACGTCTATAGAGACCTTGAACCCTTTACTATTGTTGAAC
Source organism: Saccharolobus solfataricus (assembly GCF_900079115.1). Lineage (NCBI taxonomy): Archaea > Thermoproteati > Thermoproteota > Thermoprotei > Sulfolobales > Sulfolobaceae > Saccharolobus > Saccharolobus solfataricus. The sequence continues at coordinate 2,141,179 of NZ_LT549890.1, read as the reverse complement.
GCTTTTATCGCACTTCTAAACGGTTCTCTTGGCTTTCCAGAGAATCCCGTACCTAACATGGCATCGATTAAAATATCAGCAGAGATTGGCTTTAGTTCATCCATATCCTTTATCTCAACTAACGTTATTGAATAGTCCATCTCTTCTATGACATTAAGATTAAGGATTGCATCCTCGTGTTTATTTTCTCCCAATAAAATTACGGTTACCTTAGCACCTTCATCGGCTAAATGTCTTGCCGCTACTAACCCGTCACCACCTTTTCCACCATGTCCTACATAAACATATGCTACCTTATCCTTTACGTTAAATCTCTTTACTATTTCGTCTTTAACGGATCTACCTGCATTCTCCATGAGTAATAATGTAGATACGCCTAAAGCAGAACTATTTATTTCCAAAGCCCTCATTTCTTTTACCGAAATCATATACTTGAATATTAAAAAATGGGTATAAATGCAATTCAGTCGCGAGTTACTACATCATTGATCAGGATTGGAGTTATTCATCACGTTAAGCTTAAATAGGAGGAATATACTAATAATTTTAATTAGTACTTCTTTATGTAAGCTTTCTAGTAACTTGGAACAGTATTATTATGTGTGATGGAATGATAACAATATTAAGTTAGAGTATAATTAAAGTTTATAAACCTTGGATTAGTATATTAATGTAGGTGTTTGTTATGGCTCTCGGAAAGGAAACCGAAATGGGTCTAAAGGAGTTATTTAAAGCAAATGCAGAAGATTTTATGTCATTAATGCTAGTAGCTGAGAAATTAGAGCAATTAGGAAAGAAAGAAGAAGCTAAGGCATTAAGAGAGAAGGCATTAGTAGAATTAGGGCATGCTAAGGCAATCTTCGAGACCTTATTAAAGAACCAAGAATTAAGAGGAATAGTAGGGGAGATGGCTAAAGAAGAGCAAGAACAACACGTGAGTGAGTATAATAAGGTTGCAATGACAGCAAAACAAGAAGGACACGAAGACATTGAAAAAATGCTATGCAGTTTTGCGGATCAAGAGGCTAAGATTGCAGAAACGATAGCAAAGGTTTCTAAAGTCTTAAATGAAATGGCTAAAGAAGAGCAAGAACAACACGTGAGTGAGTATAATAAGGTTGCAATGACAGCAAAACAAGAAGGACACGAAGACATTGAAAAAATGCTATGCGCATTCGCCGAACAAGAAGCAAAAATCTCAGAAACAATTAAATCTGTTGCCAAAGCCTTGTAAAGCTATTTTTGCTTTTTAATTTTCCATTTCTAGGTATTACTCTTCTACGATGAGTAAGCCATTTTAGGAAGCCAGCAGTATTTTATCTATACATGATAATTGGTTATGTAATTGGTCAAGCTACAACACAAGAGGCTTTAATACTAGCTGAAAGGCCTGTTAGATTAGGAACTTATGTTGTTCTAGAATATGATAACGTTAAGGCCCTTGGACTAATAACAAACGTGACTAGAGGTAGCCCTATGCTAGATGATAATATGAATGATATAGAAATCGTTCAAAGATTAAAACAATTCAACAATAGCATACCCGTTTATACAAAGGCTAAAGTAAAAATGTTATGTGATATGAATAATCACTTTTTAATGCCCGATATACCCCCGTTCGCTGGAACCCCAGCTAGAGAGGCTGAAGATGAGGAGTTAAAAAGTATTTATTCTCAAGATGGCCAAATTAGAATAGGAAGCTTAATAGGTAAAAATGTGGAGGTTAAATTAAATATAAATTCCTTTGCAAGGCATTTAGCTATTTTAGCAGCTACTGGTTCTGGGAAGTCAAATACAGTAGCAGTTCTTTCTCAAAGAATTTCTGAACTTGGTGGATCTGTTCTTATATTCGATTATCATGGAGAGTACTATGATAGCGATATAAAGAATCTAAATCGTATTGAACCTAAACTTAACCCTCTTTATATGACCCCAAGGGAATTTTCTACGTTACTAGAAATAAGAGAGAATGCAATTATACAGTACAGAATTTTAAGAAGAGCTTTCATAAAGGTAACAAATGGTATAAGAGAAAAGCTAAAAGAAGGGCAAATACCATTTTCTACTCTAAATAGCCAATTTTACGAACTAATGAAAGACGAATTGGAAACTCAAGGAAATAGTGATAAAAAGAGTAGTGCAAAGGATGAGGTACTGAATAAGTTTGAAGAATTTATGGATAGGTATTCAAACGTCATTGATCTTACATCTTCAGATATAATTGAGAAAGTAAAGAGAGGTAAGGTAAACGTTGTAAGCCTAACACAATTAGATGAAGACTCAATGGATGCAGTAGTCTCACATTATTTAAGAAGAATCCTTGATTCTAGGAAAGATTTTAAAAGAAGCAAAAATAGTGGCCTTAAATTCCCAATAATAGCTGTAATAGAAGAAGCTCACGTTTTCTTGTCTAAAAACGAGAATACATTAACCAAGTACTGGGCGTCCAGGATAGCAAGAGAGGGCAGAAAATTTGGAGTTGGATTAACAATAGTAAGCCAAAGGCCTAAAGGTTTGGACGAAAATATATTAAGTCAAATGACCAATAAGATCATTTTAAAGATAATTGAACCAACTGATAAAAAATACATCTTAGAGTCAAGTGATAATTTAAGTGAAGATTTGGCTGAGCAATTGTCCTCCTTAGACGTTGGTGAGGCTATAATTATAGGTAAAATAGTAAAATTACCTGCTGTTGTAAAGATAGATATGTTTGAAGGAAAATTACTTGGATCAGACCCTGACATGATAGGGGAATGGAAGAAAGTCGAGGAAAGTGAAAAAATAGCTAAAGGTTTTGCTGACTTTGGAACAGAAATTGGTGATTAAAAATGGTACAAATTTTACATATTTCTGATACTCATTTAGGAAAAAGGCAGTACTCTCTAGTTGAAAGAGAGAAGGATATCTACGATATTTTCTCACAACTAGTTGATATTGCTATAAAGGAACACGTTGACGTTATAATACATTCTGGAGATCTTTTTGACGTTTCGAGTCCTACTACAAATGCATTAGTTATGGCTATTAAAATACTAAAAAGGCTGAAAGACGTCAATATACCATTCTTATCTATACCGGGGGACCACGACACTCCAAAGAGGAAAGGTTATCTCATTCCTCATAATATTTTAAGTGAATTGGATTTAATTAAGATATTGAATTATGAGAAGCCATACATAATAAAAGGCATTGAAGTGTATGGAATCCCTCATATTCCAACAGTTTCAAAAAGTATCTTAGTTAGCGCGTTATCCGCTTTAAGGCCAAAGTCTAGTAGGAGTATACTACTACTACATCAAGGAGTAAAACAGATATTGCCATATGATGGTTCATGGCAAATGGAATTAGGAAGTTTACCTAAAGGTTTTGGATATTACGCTTTAGGCCATATACATACTAGGTGGAGACTTACTCAGGATGACGGTTCAGTAATTGCAATAGCTGGCTCACCGGATATAATGAGAGAAGAGGAGATAGAAGGATATGAAAAATTTGGAAAGGGAGCATACCTAATAGACTTTTCAAAAGACTTACCTATACTTAGCACGATAAATATTACAGTAAGGCCACAAAAGGTTGTAACTATAAATACAAAGAACATAAAGAAGGATATATTAACGATAAGAGATGATCTAATTGAACATAATAAAAGTGAAAACAACAAACCAATATTGCATATTATCGTAGAGGGTGAAAGGATGAGAAAGGACCTACTTTACAAGGAGTTACTTCCTTTGAACGATGTTGCGCTTTATTATAGAATATATAAGGATGAAACTACTCAAACAGTAGATAACTTATCCTACACCTTGCCACGAGATAAGGGATTAGATAAGATAATAATTGAATATCTTACTAAATATGAGAAGTTTAGCGAGGATGAAGCAAATTTGATCTTACAAATGATAAAGAACGTTGAGTCTGACGAGATAGTAAATGAGATATTAAAAAAGTTAACAGGTGTTAACTTATGAGAATTGATAAAATTACTTTAACTAATTTCTTAAGTCATGAACACAGCGAAATCCAGTTCATGGGTGAAATAAATGTAATAGTAGGCCAAAATGGAGCAGGTAAAAGCTCTATAATAGACGGTATAGTATTCAGCTTGTTTAGAACCCATAGTAGGGGAAATAACGACAACTTAATAAGAAAAGGTTCAAATAGAGGTAGTGTTACCTTATACCTTTCCAATGAAAAAGATAAAATAGAAATAATAAGGGATATAAGGAGCACTACAGAAGATAGGTTAATAAGGAATCAATTCCCAATCGCACGTAGCGCAACAGTAGTCTCTAATGAAATAGAAAAAATTCTAGGTATTGATAAAGATATTGCCCTATCAACAATAATAGTTAGGCAAGGAGAACTGGATAAAATTTTGGAGAATTTCCAAGAAATTATGGGCAAAATTCTTAAATTGGAACTAATTGAGAAACTCATTGATAGTAGAGGACCAATAGTAGAATTTAGGAAAAACTTGGAGAATAAATTAAGGGAACTAGATAGAATAGAACAAGACTATAACAATTTTAAGAAGACCGTGGAGGAAAAAAGAGCTAGAGTATTGGAGTTAAAAAAAGATAAGGAAAAGCTGGAAGATGAGATAAAGAACCTAGAAAAACGGATAAAAGACATAAAGGATCAATTCGATGAGTATGAGAAAAAAAGAAACCAGTACTTAAAGTTGACAACTACCTTAAAGATAAAAGAAGGCGAATTAAATGAGTTAAATAGGAGTATAGAAGAATTGAGGAAACAAACAGAGAACATGGATCAACTCGAAAAGGAGATAAACGAACTTGAGAATCTAAGGAACATCAAGCTAAAATTCGAGAAATATGAAGTTTTAGCGAAAAGTCATACAGAAATGTCAGCCAATGTAATTAATTTAGAAAAAGAAATTGAGGAATACGAAAAAGCTATTAGAAGAAAGGAAGAACTTGAGCCAAAATACTTAAAATACAAGGAATTAGAAAGGAAACTGGAAGAATTACAGCCAAAATATCAACAGTACCTCAAATTGAAATCCGATTTGGATTCTAAACTAAATTTAAAAGAACGTTTAGAGAAAGATGCAAGTGAGCTTTCTAATGATATAGACAAGGTTAATAGTCTAGAACAAAAGGTAGAGGAGACTAGGAAAAAACAACTTAATCTTAGAGCTCAATTAGCCAAAGTTGAAAGCTTAATATCTGAGAAAAATGAGATAATAAATAATATTAGCCAAGTTGAGGGGGAAACTTGTCCTGTATGTGGAAGACCCCTAGATGAGGAGCACAAACAAAAAATAATAAAAGAAGCAAAAAGTTACATTTTACAATTAGAATTAAATAAGAATGAACTAGAAGAAGAACTGAAGAAGATTACTAACGAATTAAATAAAATAGAAAGGGAATATAGAAGACTTTCAAATAATAAGGCAAGTTACGATAATGTAATGAGACAGCTTAAAAAGCTAAATGAGGAAATAGAAAATCTTCATAGTGAGATCGAATCTTTAAAGAATATCGACGAGGAAATTAAGAAAATAAATGAAGAGGTAAAAGAACTAAAACTGTATTATGAAGAATTCATGAGGCTATCTAAGTATACCAAGGAGGAACTTGATAAGAAAAGAGTAAAGTTAGATGAAATGAAAAAGAAAAAAGAAGAGATTGAAAAAGAAATGAGAGGACTAGAAAGCGAATTAAAAGGATTAGACAGAAAAGCTCTAGAGAGTAAAATTCTAGATTTAGAGAACAAAAGAGTAAAGTTAGATGAAATGAAAAAGAAAAAAGGAATACTAGAAGACTATATACGTCAAGTTAAACTATTACAAGAAGAGGTTAAGAATTTAAGGGAGGAAGTAAATATTATACAATTTGATGAAAATAGATATAATGAACTTAAAACCAGTTTAGATGCTTATAATCTTAGTCTTAAGGAAAAGGAAAATAGAAAGAGTAGAATCGAAGGCGAATTGGAAAGTTTAGAGAAAGATATAGAGGAGATAAGTAATAGAATTGCGAATTATGAATTACAGCTAAAGGATAGAGAAAAGATAATCAATGCTATTAATAAGTTAGAGAAAATTAGATCAGCATTAGGAGAACGCAAATTACAGAGTTATATAATCATGACAACAAAACAATTAATCGAAAATAATCTAAACGATATAATATCAAAATTTGATCTATCCATTAAAAACGTTGAGATGGAGATCATGCCGAAAACTGGCAGAGGAAGGAGTAGTAGTGGGGATATACTAGTATATACGAATAGTGGCGATACCTTACCCATAGTATCACTTAGCGGCGGAGAGAGAATTGCCTTATCTATAGCTTTAAGGTTAGCGATAGCAAAAGCACTAATGAGCAATACTAACTTCTTCATTCTTGACGAGCCAACAATCCACTTAGATGATCAAAGAAAAGCGTATTTAATAGAGATAATTAGGGCTGCAAAGGAGAGTGTGCCTCAGATAATAGTGGTGACTCACGACGAGGAGGTAGTCCAAGCAGCAGATTATGTTATTCGTGTTGAAAAGAGAGGAAATAAAAGTTTTGTGAGGGAGGAGACTTGATAAGAAAAATATATGATAAGTTAGTAGAAAGCCATAATGAGATAAAAAATCAGATTTACAATATTGCCAATTATCTTAAGCAAGAGATACAAGATAAAGTAAATGAGTATTGGAATGAATACGTTATAAACCATGAACAGAGCGAAACTTGTAAATTTGTAGCTATTGACGGTGGATCTTTTGGTAGACCTATGAGAATAGGAATAGTTTACGCAGTTGGAGCTGAATCTGTAATTGGAGATAATAAAGGAGTAAAGACATTAAGCGAAGATGGCCAAATAGGTATATTTAAGCCAGGGAACGATGCACAAGAAAGAATATCACTATTAATGGAGGCATTAGAACTATCGCTAGCTTTAAGGGATGGTAGTAAGGGAGATTACATTCTTATGGATGGGAGCTTAAGCAAAAAGATTGGTAATAAAGTTGATATTCAACAGTTTTCTGATGAAGAGTTAAAGTTAATTAGGAATGTCGATTTAAATGGTATTATTAGTATAAAAGATGAAAGAAAAATGCGAGATTTGTTAATGCTACTAAATCAATTTCTTGTTAGTAAAATAATAGAGGAATATGATGGCAACGTTTTGTGGATATCTAAAGTTAGTAGAGGGAGAGATCTATTTGGTACAGATTATCCCGACATTACTGTTTTAGAATTATTTACTGAAAAAAGAGGATTTTCCAAACTTATAATAAAAAATATAGACATAGAAAAAATTTCTGAGATACCTGAGATTGAGGTATTAAGAAAAATGGAATATACGACTTTCTATACTAGATTGGATAATGGCAAGAGAGTCATTAGAGTAGATATAGTTGGGAGAGTTGATGAGAAAATAGTGAAGGAAATAATGGATCGTCTGAGTGGAGTAAGTATTAAGGGCTATCCATTTCCACTCTTAAAAGCTCACATGGATGTTAGGTTTTCAGCAATGGATAGAGAGAAAATAATAAAGCTAGTAGGAAGTAAACTTCACAAAGATATCGAATGGTGGCCAAGCCAGTTTTATTAATCGTCAACGTTAGTCTCAAATTGAACTGTTACATGAGAGATACCATATTTTTCTTTAAGAAAATCGCAAATTGAGCCCCTAATTTTATCAGCCTCGGCTATAGTCAAGTTTGGAGATACTTTAACGTGAAGTGTCGCAACCTTAACGTGATCGCAAATTGACCACACATGCAAGTGATGAACGCTAGGGGAAATTTTAGTGAGTTCTTCCATAATATGGTCGATTTTCACTGATGAGCCTTCCATAAATATTAAAAAAGCTTCCTTCAATAACGGAATAGAAAGTGCAAAGTTCAGTATTACTAGTATAATTGCCCCTACTGGGTCTAATTCACGTATTCCCGAGATAAAGATAAGAATACCTATGATAAAACCCATTATATATCCTAGAAAGTCTGATAAGATGTGCATATATAGTCCCTTCTTGCCTAAGTCATTCCTTTCTTTAGGGGATGCGAAATAAGTTAAAAATGACGCCAAAGCTGACGATACGATTAAGGTAAAAGAATCATTTGTAGTTTCCTTAAACAGTGATGTTACAGAAGTGTATGCCACGGCAAGTGAAAGCAGAATAATTATAATGAGATTAATCATAGCAACAACAACTTCTAGTCTATGTAATCCATAAGAAAATCTCCCCTCAGCTACTTCATTCTCCCCTATGAATTTTATAGCAATAATAGAAAATGCAATTGTTAAGAAGTCAATCAAAGCGTGGGAGAATTCTGCTAAAATTAATGGACTAAAGGTAATATAATAAGCTACAATAAAACTAAGGGATGTGAAAAACATCAGTACAAAAGTTCTTAACATGAGTAAAGATATGGAAAAACATTATAAATAAGCCTTTTTAAGGTTTACCCTAAGCGGTTACGCTGTGATCGCTCCAGACTTATACAAAAGTTTGTAATTAATTACGTCAAATATTACATTTGAGAAAGAGAAGTACTAACGGATTAGAGCAAGTGCGACGAAAACGTGATCACTAGATACAAGCTGGTGTTCCCCTTCTACGTTATCGGACACTAATGAAACTCGCTAAGGAGAATAGGTACGCTAAAAAGAAATATAAGATAAAAAAAGAATTCAAGCGTTTCTAGTGTTCCTCTACCTTTTCTAAAAAGAGAAATGGAGGAACTAAGAACTAATATAGATCGTCTTGCTAGATTAATCAATAATAATACGAGAGTTAGTTTTAAAAAGTGATAAGGAACTGACTGAGAAACCGTCAATAAGACTTGAATATTCAGTAGTTAGACCTTTCAATTAAGTTTTTATAATCTAAACTAATATTGCCCCTTGCGTGGGAAGAAAGGTATGTTGTTAACGCTTAGTTGATCTATTGAATATCTTTACACTAAACTGCCATTATTTCCCTTTCAATTAATCTTAAAGTGTACAATTTCTGTTTGTGATACCTCTTAACTCTTTGTAAAAATTCAAAAAAGTGCGCGAAGCACGTTGTTAGGAAAAAATATAAACTTGAGGTTTAGAGTTAAGAAATAGGGTCAGCAGGATCAGCCCCCGAGTGTCTGTTAAGACTCAATGAAAGGGGCTCCGGTTTCATAGGAATAGCTTCCACACATATAAATGACCCACTATCATCGTTATAAACTCCATCGATTTCTGTTTCGCTCATCTTTTTTAGCGTGGATCTAATTCTAGAAATTTTCATGAAATCGTTTATAATTACGTAAAACTCTCTTCTTGATATAAAGCGAGCATGCGAATAATACTTATGGCCGCTTTTGCCTAGATTCTCATAATATTCACCCCACGGAGAATCCCTGGCTATAAAACAAATAATTGCTCTTTCTTTAGTTATTCTAGCCATCTCCCTTATAAATCCCTTTACGTCTTCTATAAAGCAGACGGTGACAGAACTGAAGACACATTTAAATGAGTTATCTCTGAAGGGTAAATGTAAAGCATCAGCTAGCACTTTCTCGTCACTTTTACTTTCTTTTAGCATAAGTAACGATATATCCAGAGCTACAATTCTTCCTCCAATTTCTTCATGAAAAATATCTGGTCCCGATCCTACATCTAAACAATCTTTAAGGTTAAAACTTCTAACTACATTTCTCTCATTCTCGTATAGCTTAGAGTGGAGTTCGTACCATCTCTTATAACTTTTTGGATCATTAAATAAGTCTTCTGCCCTCATGTTCTCTCACTCATCCTTATTATTTCTAAAAGTATTTTACTCTTAGTTGAAATATCATCAAGAAAAGCTATCAAGTCCTCTCTTCTTCTTCTCAATGCTATGGAAGTGGAAAATGAAAATTCTGAGAGCCTACTCTCTATAAATTCTAATTCTTTTTCAATTTGTGTCTTTAAATTCTTATATGTTAAGTAAATATCGAAAAGATCAACGGTTACAGTCTTGTCATCATCTCTTAATGAGTAAAATGGGCATAGATAACAAAATAGGGGATGTGGAATAATCTTTCCATTGGATATCCAGCTAGCAAGAACTTTACTTCTTGGCGAAATTTTTTTACAATAGCCATAAATGAAAAACGCACATGAATCACGTTTCTTAGTACCATCAAGAACTACTTGGTCATAGTTCCGTATTTTATGCGAAAGAACAATATCAATTGACAGCTCCCTAAAGTTCTGCATTATTATATAATACCCACTTAACTTTATAAACCTAAATTTAAGGTATAAGAGAGTTGCAGATAGGAGAAATTTTAAATTACTCCAAGATAGAAATGAGTACAGTATGGAAGTTGATCTCGCAAACTTGTTGAGGCAAAGAAACCTAAAAGTGACACCACAAAGAATCGCTATACTAAAGCTAATAATGAGAGGGGGCCATTATAGCGGGGAACAAATTTACGAAGAACTTAAAAAAACAGAACCTAGCATTAGCTTATCCACAGTTTATAATACGTTAGAGACATTAAAGGAATCTGGAATATTAAATTCTTTTGAGGCAAACGGCATAACTTGGTTTGAGATTAATAGAAAGCCTCACGTTAATGTTTTTTGTATCGATTCTAACAGAATAATTGATCTAGATATTGAAATGGATAACTTTATGGAAAATCTAACCAAAAATGGCTTAGATATAAAAAACGTTAATATTATAGTATATGCTGATTGCTCAAAGCTGGGAAAGAGAGTTGAATAGAAGATTTTTAAACTTACCACCATCTGCCTTTAGTACAATTTCAGCATTAGGCTTGTTTTTATGTAAACTGTACCAGTCTATTAACATTGCTCCTCTAGATTTTGAACATAATTCAACATCAACATACTTTAGAGAAGAATCTAAGATAATAGAGTTGTCATGAGCTATCGAAACTGTTAAGGAATCTGGATGGATACTGCCAGATATGCCTTGATTCTTAGTGGTATATTCCTTTAGCGTCTTATTAACGTTAATAAAAAAGTTTGAAAGCTTAGTATTAAGCTTAGAGATATATTCCCAGTCTCTCTCATTCAAAGAACCACTTATTTCGGCAACTTCCCAAGGAACTATGGTGATGTCAAATCCTGCATCTAAAACTATTTTAGCAGCCTCAGGATCTACCCAAAAATTGAACTCTGCTATGGGGGTAGTGTTACCCTTTGAAAATGCACCACCCATTATCCAAATCTTTTTCACTCGTTTAACAACTGATGGATCCTTAAGATAGGCTAATGCAATATTTGTTAAAGGGGAAATTGCAAGTATTTCCAACTCACCTTCATGTTCTTTTGATAATCTGAGTATGGCATCTATAGCATGCTCTTTCTCTGGCCTTTTATTAGGTTCAGGGTAGTTCCAATTACTCATTCCATTACTTCCATGAACCTCTTCAACAGTTCTCCAATTTCCTAAGATAGGTCTTTGTGAGCCTAAATAAACTGGTACATCCTGCTTACCAATATACTCTAAAGTAAAAAGGGCATTCTTAACCTCTTGATTATAATTTACATTTCCAGCAACTATGGTTACACCTAATAATTGAAAAAATCTGGATGCAAGTAATATCGCTATAGTATCATCAGTGGCAGTATCTGAATCCACTATAACTTTCCTCATAAAGCTATGTCACCTTGACAATATAATTATACAGTAAGTATCTAAAGTTGCCTCTGGCACTTTAATAAATCATGAAAATTTGGGTAGCAGATCAAATTTAAGCGATGTTTAAATTCCTTTAATACCATTTCGTTAATTACTTTAATTAGATAACAAAATTTTGTGGAAAAAGGTTAAAAATTCCGACATCTTCTTTTTGATAATGGCTTATTTCCATATTTAATTGAAAATAAACGAATACTTTTATGATTTATGCCAAATTATTGAGAAAGAATATTTATATGGATTTAATTATTTTTACACTATGGCTCGAACTGGGTGATTCAAGTTTCCTTTGCAAATTGTAATATTTCGTATGTATAAAGATAATTCAATGTAGAAATTATTGTATACATTTCAGTTATGATGAGAAGAATAAGGTAAAATGCAATAATATTGCAATTATGAGAAAATAGGTTGATAGATTGTAGTTATTGGCTATGGTCCGCACGATCTGGAATATCCAAGGAGAGTGGAACTTGCCGAATCTCCTACGTTCGATGAGGGAGTTGAACGACTCGGCCAGGTTGCTGGGCTTAAACCACTTCTTGAGCTCCTCTACATCCTCGCTCGGAGAGTGGGTGTAGAGGTCTTTCATGCTTAGTGTGATCTGGTTCATAATATTACCTCAAGCTCGTCCCCAGCTAATGTTACTTCAAATTATTAGCATTACCCTAAATGTAGAATCAATTATTATTATCTATTTTTAGAGAAACAAATTGAAATCGCAAAGGAAACATGAATCGCCCATCATATCTGAGTGTGGACAACAATTTCATGTAGTTGAAATGTTTGCATTTATCATCACTCCCTTATCCACTAAATACACTTGAATGTAAAGGAGGTTGTAGATTAAGAAGAAGGTCGAGAACCAACTCATTAACTTATTGGAATTACAAGCGAAGTCCATTGAAGAGACTCTATGCTTTAATTTCCTAGACCCTTCTTCAGTGTAATCGCCTAACGTAACCCTCTTGTGCCCAACATTAAACCAATCAAAGGCATTGTAAACTGATAAACCATCGTGCAAGTAAACTACCCTATTCTAAAGTACTTACTCGCAATCCCCTCATGATAACTACGTGAAAACCACTCCTCAAGCTTGTTACCATGAAGAAGGAAATAGCTTTAGCTACAACCTCCCTAATAACCCAAACGTAGTAATTACCCCTAACGCAAGTAACCTTAGTCTCGTCAATGGCGTAACTCAAGGATACGGCATATCTGAGGCTACCAAGCCTCTCATAAAGTAAGGTGAAGTGGAACAACGTAGTCCTCCAAGAGGATAAGTCAGCTAGATAACTCGCTAAGCTTAAAGCAATCTCCTCCCTAACGTGAAACCTAGGCTTAAGGTTAATATACTCCATTAAGGTTAAAATAACTTGAGTGAGCGCGGCTACTTCATTTGTCCATGATTTGCTCACCAAGAAAAATCCTCTGCTCACCCAAAAAGATATTACGCTAAACAAAAGGACTTATTCCACGCGCAAAAACAATTTACACAATTTATTTTAAATTAAGAAAATTGTTGTCCACACTTAACTAGACAGTAGGAGAGAATTTTTATACTAGTTTATCTTTAATACCACTAGATGAAGGTTAGAGTATTTAATATAGGTGGTATAACACAAGAATATAGTCTTGAGCTAGAGAAAGGAGTAACATCTTACGAAGCACCAAACGCATATGGTAAGACATCGCTAGTAAGATCTTTGATATCTCTATTAACATCTAGTATTAAGGCAGAAGATCTACTTAACGTATTTGCAGATAGTGGTTACGTAGAAGCAGAATTAGATAATAAACTATACTATAGGAGGATAAAAAGGATAAGGAACGGATTAGGCGAAGAGAAAAATCTAATAATGGATGACGATAGAGCTTTACTACTAACATATTTCTCTCCAGAGAATAGATTGGTAACTCAAATATTGTCTGGAGATGGTAACGTAGAGTGGTTTATATCTACAACATCAAAAATAAATGAAATAAAAGCTAAAAAAGAAGAATTACAGAAACTCTTAACAGCTGAGATAAATGCTAGAGATGAGTTACAAAAGAAATATAATAACATTAGAGAAATACAAGCTAAAATAAGGGCAATAGACGAAGAGATAGACAAGCTAGAGAAGGAAAGGGAAAGCAGTAGTAATATAGTAGCTAAAACTACATACACAATAACACTAACTAGACAGAATAAAATAAATGAAATCTTGAACAAGATAAAAGTTAAGAAAGATGAATTAGCGAATTTGGAATTTGCATTAAAGAAAATAGAGGAAGAGATACAAAATAAGGAGAGTAAAGTATCTCCCGACATAAAGACTCAACTCGAAAAAGAGATGGAAGAAATAAATGAGAAGCTTAAACTGAAAACTAATGATAGATCTGAATTAGAAATAGAACTCAAAGTACTTGAACGTGTATTAGAAGAAGTAAACGAAAGTGATAGACATCATTTAGATACATGCAATGTCTGTGGAAGCAAAGTAGATCCGAGTATATGGAAAGAAAGAGCTGAAATAATATCAAGGGAATTAAGAGATAAAACCTCGCTCTTGGACAGTTTGCGTAATGATATAATAGGATTACAGAAAAGGAAAGAAGAAATCGACCTTAGATTAAAGGAGTTACAGACTCTAGAGAATGAAATTGCAAAATTAAAGGCTAAAAAGGAAGAGTTAATTAATAGGATAGGTTCTGTTAAGTTCCAAATAGACGATTTAGAGAGACAGAGAAGAGAAACTGAAGAGAGGTTTAGTAAATCTGAATCCTTGTCAGGTGCAATAGCCACTAATGATGATAGTGCAAGTATTTTAAAGAGAATAGAGGAGCTAAGAAAGAAAAGAGAAGAGTACGAATACGAACTTCAACTATTGGGAATACCATCCTCTATCCTAGAGGAGTTGAAAGAAAAAGAGGAGCATATAGAACAATTACAGAAGAAAGTAGATGAATTACAAGTAGAATACATAAGGAGGCTAACAAAGGCCAGAGAAGAATTTAACAGAATAGCTAATCAATTACTAAAGAGATTCGAATTTGATATGGATGCTGAAATTGACGGTAATTACAGATTAATTGTAAAAAGGAAAGGAGCCATAATTGATATAAAGAAGTTGTCATCATCAGAGAGAACTACATTAGCTTTAATATTGGTGTTAAGCGCATTAAGAGCATATTTCAAGACTCCATACTTCATAATTGACGAGTCTGCAATGACATTTGACCAGAAAAGATTTAACAGGCTACTAGAATATCTAACCGAAATTGCGGACTACGTAATTGTGACTAGAAGCAGTGAGAACACTGAGATAAAGACATTGCCACCCAAGCAAATAGAACTCTCTAGCTAAATTATGGGGACCATGGAATTTCCAGTTTTTTCATAAGTATCTTGTTTAAATCTGTTCTTATAGCATCTTCAACTTGTGGAGGTATCTGATTTATAGGCTGGAACCATCCAACTGCGGAAGTCATGCCCAATTCTTCCGCTCTTTGTTTTAACCATAGTGCTACAGCCAAACCTGCCATAGTTGGCTTAAATATGACTACAGAAGGACCAATTGAGGAACTAGCTATCTTTATTGCGTGCTTTGATATTGTCTTCCACCTAGTTTTTGTTATTATTCTAACCAATTCTTTTGCTCTTTCCCTTTCACCAATTGCATAAAATATAATCATAAATAGAAGAAAGTGCGAACCTTAAAAAAAGTATTGGTCATCACTTAGACCCGAAATTGCCTAACTTTTCCTAATTCATAAAGGCTACCCATGGAGTTAGAATTTGAAAAGGCATTAAAGAGACTAAGTAGCCCCTACATGAACTAACCTAAGATAAATTGATGAGCCTTAATAAATTCTCCTTCTAATACTACTAGAGCAGCATGAAGAAGACCACTACTATACTCACTACCTGGATTAATAACTATCGTATTGTTAATTTTATCAAAACCTCTCGATTCATGAATATGTCCGTGTAATCCTAATAATGGCTTAGTTTCCTCAATGATTTTCCTTATTGATTTAGAACCGACATGTGTGTATACGATCTCACCTCCTCTGATTATGGGCTTTAGGTTCTCATCTAAAAGCGGAGCATTATCCAAATTAGTATTGTAAGGAGGAGCATGAAAGTTATAAATAGCTTTTGAGTAATTATTTATTTTTGACACTATCTTACTTAAGTCACTATAAATATCCTCTTCCTTCTTCTCCCTAAACGTATTCCAAGGTGTTGGATTAACGTAACCGTACGATACAATTTCGTAACCATTAAGATCAAAAACCTCACCTTCTCCAACTTTAAATATCTCGCTTTCCTTTAATACATCAAAGAGATATTCTGGATCATCGTTCCCAAGGTTTATAAAAATGGGTATTTTATAATCCTTCAATCTCTCCTCTGCAATTTTAATCCATTCATGAAGAGTCTCTATAATTGCCTTCTTAAATAATTCGTCTTGAGCTTTTTTATTTTGAGAGGCCTCCTCATATTCACCTTTGCTTAATATGGCATAATAAGTCCCTTCGCTTTTAAACCTTTCTATTAGACTATTTAATTCGCTTGATGTTACAATCTTTTCTTGAACATTATAACTATTATTTCCAAGATCAATAATAGGCAATAGTACCTTACCAGCTATATCTCCCCCTATTATCAAAGCATTGACCTTGTAGATTTTTCCAGCATTTATGAACTTTTTGAAGACTGTATAAGATGCATGAAGATCTGAGGTAAAGAGTAGTCTTAAATTTGTACTGGAATTTAGTGAATGTTTGTTCCTTTTGAATAATGAAACCACATTACTCCTATTCTCATGATGATATTTAAGTTTAAACTAATAAGTGGAGAAATATAACAACTATGTGATGACTATAATAATTTTCATTAGACACGGACAAAGCACCTCTAACGTTAGTAAAATACTTAGTCATGATACTAACACTTATCCTCTCACAGAAGAGGGTATAAACCAGGCAAAAGAAGCTGGAAAAGAGCTCACTAAATTGAAAGTTGAAAAAATCTACACAAGTCCAGTTCTGAGAGCATATCAGACTGCACTAATTATAGGTGAAGTCTTAGGAACTTTACCAATAGTGGATCAAAGATTAAGAGAAAGGTTTCTAGGGGAACTGAACAATACCTCTTTCGATCCAAACGACCACTGGAAGCTAAAGGTTTTCAAAAAACAAATAGAGATTAAAGGAATAGAAAGTTGGGAAGATATTACCAAGAGAATGAAAAGTTTCCTCGAATCAGTTATAAACAAAGATAACAGAATAATAACTGCTGTATCGCATTCTGATCCTATAAGAGCGATAATAACATACCTATTGGACATGGATGATATCAGTGGATGGGGAATTAGAATACCAAATGCTAGTTTTACTATTTTAAGATGTGATAATAACATTGATAGTTGTAGAATCATTAGTATAGGTTCACCATTATTAACTCAACAAATACTATCGAAACTCGATATTAATATTATTTAATTTTTTTAGTGAAGCTATAATTCGTTCTTTCTGCTTAGAGTTTAAGCTATCGATTACGACTTTATTAATGGTATTCACTGAGTTGGTTATAGTTTGAATTATAACTTTATCATCTAACTTATCAATATAGTGCTTAGAAATCACATGGCCTATGCAACTCTCGTCAGCTAGCTTAGTAAAAAGCCTAGAATAGTGAGGTCCACCAAAACCTGAAATATAATATTCACAATCTATCTCATCTACCTTATCAATACTTCTTATAGTTGAATCAACTAGCGCTTTAACTATTGTGTCGTTAGTCCAATACGTCTCATTACTTCCTACTTCCACAAATATAACTGGAACATTTTGATAGGTGGGGCCATGATGAGTAGCTTCCATGGTTTTCTCTATATTCAGATCGATCTTTTTAATTTCCCTTAAAATTGAGGTAAGTAGCCTAGGATACGCTATTCCAAGCTTTTTAGGTTCTCCACCCATAATTTCTTCAGATGGATTTCCGGGATAATGTACGGTAAGTGAGGGAATACCTGCTTTACTTTCATGTCTGGAAAAGATTACTATGGCTTCTCCATTCTCATAGTGAAAATCAGTTACATCCTCATTTATTTCCTCGAATCGATATCCCAATTTCTTTATCGTCACACCTACGGGATCCAAAGTAGAATAAACTAGCTTAATGTCCATATTTGATCATCTGTATAGCTTTCTCAGCAAGAATTGGAGCTAACGCAAAACCAAACCTATGACCTGTAATTAATATGCCATTTGAATAAATCTTCTTTACAATTGGTTCCCCATCTTTACTTACACTTCTGAATCCTACCCTAATCTCTAGATTGTTTGTATCTATCTTTAGTACATTGGCGATTTCATTAATAGTCTTAGAAATTTCATCATAATCTACTGCTGAAGAGGAATTTGGCTTAGAGTCGCCATTTAAGTATAAGTTCTTGCCCTCAACTGCAATTCTATCATTTACGATCAATATTCCATTTAAACTTGTTTTTTTGGTAATTACTAAATGTCCTTTAAATAGATTTACCTCTATTCCTAATTTGGAGAATAATTTAGGAGTTAGGTAACCGGTAGCAAAAATATAAAACTCTCCTTTTATCTCACCCTTAGATGTTATAAGAGATTTAATTTCATTATCTCTAACTATTATATCCGTAACCTCGGAATTCGACTCTACGTTAAATTCAGTTCCAAGTGTATTAAATAGCTCATCCCCCTCCACAAAGAGACCAGCATCAAAAAGTTCTGCTTCCTCTATATCCAATTGAGGTTCTATACTTCTTATTTCCTTTCTGTCTATTATCTTACCACCTAGCTTTTTACTGGAGACCCTAATAACGTGGGTCTTTTTACAATAGATACCGTATTTTTCGCAAATCTCTTCATAAAATCTTATACCTTTTTCACAATCTTCTCTGTGGTTACCGCATAATGGTGGAATAATTGACCATAAACTGGCTTTTGAATTATGTGCAACAATTTTGTTCTTCTCTAAAATTATCACATCTCCACCATATTTCAATGCAGTAATTAAACCTGTTATTCCACTGCCTACAATTACAAGTTTTGTCATGTCTAATCTCTTTATATGATAAAAACTTTTTAAATGAATACTATATATAATCTCTTATGAATGACGAACTAAATGACCCAGAATTACAAAAAATCCTCTCTAAAAAAACAACTCAAATACTCAATAATTTAAAAGAGAAAGTTAAAGAGCCAGTAAAACATCTCAATTCAAAAAACTTTGATGAATTCATAACTAAAAACAAAATAGTGGTTGTCGACTTTTGGGCAGAATGGTGTGCGCCATGCTTAATACTGGCTCCGGTAATAGAAGAACTTGCAAATGACTACCCTCAAGTAGCATTTGGAAAATTAAACACTGAAGAGAGCCAAGATATTGCGATGAGATATGGAATAATGAGTCTTCCGACAATTATGTTCTTTAAAAATGGAGAGCTTGTAGACCAAATATTAGGAGCAGTACCTAGAGAAGAAATAGAGGTAAGACTAAAGTCCCTATTAGAGTAACAAGTGAGAGAAATGAATCCTTTGTTACTAGGAATAGATGGGTTAAGCTATACTAGTTTCATGAAATGTAACCCGAGGACATTATTTACACTATTTAGTAGTACTTATAGGGGAGTGGTTTTAAATAAAAAACCACAATTTCCACAAACTTCATGGATGTCAGTATTAGAGCTTAAGGATATAAAAGATCTGTCACAAGTTAATTTGAATAGCGAAGTACCTAGACTACTTAGAGAAACTAATGCAGTAGCTATAAATTTGCCTATAACTAATCCGACTTATGGTAAACTTAGTCTTCCATACGACACTTCAGTGAATGCAGAAGAGGAAATTAATAAAGTAACACAAATAGTTTTGGAGTCAGTGAAAGAAACTCCAGTTGTGGCCTCTATAACTGCTATAGATAGACTTCTGCACAAAGATGCTACAGAAAAGTGTAAAATCTATTCATTAGTAGATGCAGCAGTACGAAAAATTTTAAATAATGTTGATGATTTTATAATATTTTCTATATATGGCGAACCAAAGAGTGATAATGAAGATGGAAACCACGAGGATTATGGAGTATTTCTAGCAACAATTCCAAGACCTTCAGAACATGAGACCGTAAAACTGCATGAGATAGGTGAATTGTTTATAAAACTAGTTAAAAAAGAGTATTATTGATAATTGTATTATAAATTGGATATAATGCGAGAATAATAGGTTGGACATAAAGTGTTTTTCTATCAATTATATTATTAGTTAATAGTCCCACAGCTCCTTCCTTAGTCTTACTATTAATAGTTTTAAAAATAATATCTGACGCTTCGCCCAATTCCTTTCCTTGAAGTATTAAAGAAACAATAGAACTAGGTAAGGTAAAAGATGATGAAATTGCAAAGTTCTCTACACCTTCTTTAGTGATAACATATACAACAGCATTTGCTATAAACTTACCGTAGACGTTGCAAACCCCTCCCTCTATCCCTAATCCTATATCTGCATTGGTAGCCTTTATCGCGTTCAATGCCCTATTTCTAGCACCAACATACGTTTGATCACAAAAAGGTTGTTTATCTACCCCACTATCGATATCAGTTGCTATTAAGTCCCAATTCAACCTTAAAATCTCCAATGCCTCCTTAGTAGCACTGATTTTTACAGGGTTTTTACTACCTAAGGCAATGGTTACCATTTCGTAAAGTTAATATTTGCAAGCATTTTAATAAGTTATTAATGGAAAGCATTATGGACGTATGTTAAATTACACTTATATATCGTTATGTTAAAATATAGTCTATGGTAACAATAAGAGTCGGTGCACTAGCGGATTCTGGAGATCTCTATCCTTTTATACCATTAATGGAGGGAAAAGTTAAGCCAGAAGGGTTTAACCTAGAATTTGAAGTAATACCTACTGTTCAAGACATTAATGAAGCAGTATTGAAAAAAGAAGTAGATGTTTCAGTTCCATCTGTCGCAATGTACCCATATATACAAGATGACTATTACATTCTAAGTAATGCTGTAGCGACTGCAGTAGATGGTATAACCGGTATGCCAATTTTGGCGATAAAGGAAATGAGTGAAGACGAGATAAAGAGAAGTAGGTTAATTGTTCACGGACCGAACACTACTGCGTTTACATTATATAGGCTACTTATTGGAAAATACGGAAGACTAATTATAGTTAGAAGAGTATTGGATGAAATTAAAGCCTTAGGAAAAGAGGGAGATGTGCTAGTGGCAGTTCATGAGATAAAAATGATGTATGCTTTAAGGAAAATGGGAATTTCTGTAGTTAGAATAGGCAGTATGTGGGATATGTGGAAAACTATTTCCAACAATACGCCAATGCCCATGGGTATGGTAGTAATTTCTAAAGAAGTTGGAAAAGACCTGGCACTCAGATTTAAAGAGACTTATGAGAAAAGTAAAAAGTACGCGGAAAAACATTTAGATGAAATAATACCAAAGGATGTACAAATAATGAGAGAGGCACAAAAGGCGGACCTTGATGAAGAGATAGTAAGAAAGACGATCTGGGCTGATATACAAGAGTACAATGTTCCAGTAGATGAGATAAGGAGAGGACTAGAGTTCTTCTTTAAGATAACTGAGGAAAAAGGAATATTACCTAGAGTAAAGAACATTGACTTGCTCTAATATTTTCTTTTTCTTAATCTCAGTTAGAGGTACGAGTATTACGTCAACGTAAGCTATATTATCATATTTCTTAATTATCCTTTTCGTTTTTCTCTTAATCTTGTACGCTTTTTCTAAACTTATATCTTTAGGTAGACCTATATAAGTATATACTGCGTAGAAAGATCCACATTTTTTTAAATAAAGGTTAATTATAGGTATATTCTTTGACCTAAGTTCATTAATTAATTGAAACTTCATCGGAGAGTCAATTGAGGCACCTAGTATCGAGACAATTGAATCCTTAATTTCCCTAACTACGTCGCTTAAGGTAAATGCAAGTATTAGTAGTGTTACTGTGTCCATTAAAACTGTATTTTGTAAGATTAAAGTTACACCTGAGACTACTTCAGTTACACCATCCAATAAGGAGTGAATCATATCGTTTTTTACTATCTGAATCTCTACGTATCTCCTCTCTATTAAGAATAGCGTTAGCGAATAAATACTGCTTACGAATAATATAATTGAATACCAAGGGGAAATAGATAAAGTTATAGCATTGT
Source organism: Saccharolobus solfataricus (assembly GCF_900079115.1). Taxonomy (NCBI): domain Archaea; kingdom Thermoproteati; phylum Thermoproteota; class Thermoprotei; order Sulfolobales; family Sulfolobaceae; genus Saccharolobus; species Saccharolobus solfataricus. The sequence continues at coordinate 2,119,271 of NZ_LT549890.1, read as the reverse complement.
CAAACATACTGAGTATTAGATTTGTTGATAAATATACGATAAATATGGACGCGGTCAAGACTACAAGACTTTCAAGATTATAGAGTCCCCAAGGAAATCTTTTAGATCTAGTATTTATCTTTATTAATGTGAAATAAAAAATAAATGACATTAAAAAGTCTATTAATGTATGATAAGAATCTGCCATTAACACATATGATTTAAATAGTATTCCAGCAATTAATTCTGACAGAAATATTGGAATTAAAGAAATACTACTGAAAAGAAAAATTATTGATACTCTCCTTAGGACTTTACCTGAAATCAACTCTCATCACCACACCATAACTTATAGGAGAACAGAGTAGCCTATACAGTATTTATTAGATAATGTAGGTATTTATAGTTTATCGGGCTAAACAATTTGCTTCAATTAGCTACATGTCTAGTTAAATTTTCCCTTCAAAGATTATCTTATCTTTTCGGAATTACATTTTGTAAATATTTAAGGGGATTTGGGTTTCAGTTGAATCTTCATGAAAGTGCGTTAATTGTCAGCCTACATATGTAGACTGAGACTTGCTATAAAATTAGTGGATTTATATCTTATTCCCTAGTAAATATGGTTTATTTTATAAATAAACTTTCGCATATAAATTATAGCAAAAGTTATAAATGGGAAAACCTAAATATAAATATGGTGGACTTACTTGAGTCAAAAGAAGAATGAGATAAGGAGTTGGACTGATTTAATTAGAGCATTATTTGTTAATGACAATTGGTATTTAGGGGGCTTCATAGTATTATTAATACTGTTCATAATTTTCGATTTAATTGCTTTCATACCTCATTCATAACCCTTTTAAAATAACTTTAAGCGGTAGCATGACTAAATATAAATAGCCTTTTTTACAAACTCTCTATAGACAGATATGCCAAGAGTTAATATAGCAGCTGAAGCTGACCTAATAGAGCAATTAGAAAATGAGGCGAAAAAGAGAGGTTATACTATCTATTCTTTAACTAACGCTGCCCTTAAAGCCTTGTTGAAACTACTCAAGGAGGGTGAGGATGCAAATACGCTAGAAAGTTTGGTAGATTATTATACAATATCAAAGGCCTTAGATATAGTTCCGGTAACTAGTTGGTTTCTTGAGAACTTAACTAAATTGGCTTATGAAAAAGACAATAAGCAATATGAAAATATGTGTGAAGAAGTAGGAGAACAAATAGGATCGTTCTTGAGATCAAAAGCCTCAACGTTAGATGAGCTATTTGATTTTTATAATGCAATAAAGATTGCACTACCTATTAGAAATGTCTCGATTAAAAATACTGGAGATATGATAGAATTTAGAATAACTGGAACTGGATTTAGTTTAATCTCTACCTTATGTGCTGGAAAAATTTTCTCAAAAATCGCAGAGGCGTACGATTTATCGATACAAGATGTGGATGTGGTACCAGGTGGAATAGTTACTATCAAGGCTAAGGCCAACCTAAAATAGAATTACAAGCAGAAAAGATTCTACATAAAACCTGTTGTGTTTCCAGAGGAAATCCACTTATAGAATAAATTTTCTTAGCCAAATTCAAAATTTTGTCAGAAAAATCTCCATGAGGAAAAGCCCCTATTCCTAATAGCCATTTTTCATCTAATTTACATATTTCTTCTGGATTAATTTTCTCTCCCTTTTCTGATAATAGTATTAAATCATATCTATTCACAATGTTGTCTAATGTAAGATTTGTAACCTCCATTAGAGTCTCATCTCCATTAATAGGTATTTTACCGTATTTCAATAATTGCTCCATTAAACCTATAAATCTCAAATAATTTTTAGGTGGCCTCATATTGGGATTTACCTTAATTATCTTAGATTGTATTGTATGTATAAATATATCACCTTTAATTACTGGATCTGTTAAAATTACAAGCAAGGCTTGATGTAAAATATCCGGTCTACCTCTTTTATGGCTATTTTCTAAATACTTCATTGCATGATAGTGTAAGGAAATGTCTAGTAATGTGTCTTCCGGCTTTTTATTCCTCCTCTTGGCGTTTTTAATAACTGCCGGATGATTAACTATTTCTTTAGGAACTAGTTCTAAACTGGCTTCCAATAAGATGATGTTTAAATGCATAGAATATTTTAACATAAAGAGGATTTATTAGTTATTGTGAGAAGAAAAAACCAGATTAAGAAGAGGATTATCGAGCTTATAGAGCTAGCTTACAATACTGCAAAGAGTGGTAATCTGGAGTTAGCTAGAGAGTATGTAAAATTAGCTGAGATGTATTCTAGAAAAGGTAAGGTCGAAATTCCTTTAAAGTACAAACGAATGTTTTGTAGGAAGTGCTACACACCATTAATTATTGGAGTAACTGAGAGAAGGAGAATGAGGTCAAAGATTTTAATTAGAACATGCCTAATTTGTAATTGGCAAAGGAGATATGTACTCTCAGGAAATAAAAGATCTGATAAAGAAAACGAGAGCTGAAAGAGCAGATATAAGAATAGGAAAATATGGTGTAACAGAAGGTATGATAAACGAAATAAAAAGAAGATTAAATGAACATAAGGTTGTAAAGGTAAAAATAGGGATTAAAGAAATTGATGACCGAAAAGAATTCGCAAAAAGAGTTGCAGAAATGGTTGGGGCTAAACTTATAGAGGTTAGAGGATATACTTTTATATTAGCTAAAATTGATAGCGATAGATAAAGTAAAGATAAAAGGACATCATAATGTTAGAGCATTTCACAAAACTACATTGGAAATAACTAAGGATGACTATCTAACGAGTAGGGGAGATTGTATAATAGGAATATTAGCTAATAAAGGAGCCAGAGATCTAAGCGAGGACTTAAAAAAAATTGCTAGAAATGATAAAAGTTTTATTTATGGAGTAATTAGAGTGAAAGAGTTCTTAGACGTAGTTCATGGTAGAGGGTCATCTAAATTTACTTTTGAAAACCAAAATAAAATTATATTTAGGAAGTCTACTTTTATAGAAGGATCAACAGTGATGATAAATTCAGATAAAGCTGCAAGAGACATAAATAGGGAAATAATTGATTTACTTAAAACTGAAATTGAAGGAGAAATTATTATTTTAGCATCTGACCAACCCCTTGAAGATAAAGAGATTCTTAGAATAGTCGTTAATCTTAATCCAAGAAGTTCGACCTAAACTCGAATTTGCCTTATCTTCGGATTCACATAAAATGTAAAATACAACATTTTCAGAAACCCTGCACAACTCTTCTTTGAAATCAATTATTAATGTAGGATTATCACCGAAAGATAACTTAAAGACCTTATCTCTAAATGGCAGATGATGTGCATCGTATTGTACGATATCTATCATACCTTTTATCTTATTCAGACTTAAAGACTTCTTGAGCATATACAATCCATCAATATTAATATCCCCGGCAACGACATAAACCCTTTTTTTATGAGCTATATTTAGCGCAATCGCGCCATAACCAGTAAAGGCGTCTAATACAGTGCTTCCTTCTTCTACAAGTTCCAAGTTTTTTAATCTATCTCCAGAAAGAGAAGGATTAACGTAAACCTTATTTATATCTACATAAAACAACACTCCATTCTCCTTATAAATTGTGCTAGATATTCTTTCTCCGGACAAAAATTCTAACTCGTTTGTTCTTAATTCACCTTTCACCTTCTTCTTAAGATATACAGCCTTTATCTTAGGATGAGCTTGCATTATCTTTTCTGCAACTAAATTATAATCCACGTTAACTCGCTTAGGAGTTATTATGGCTATCTCGCCTACGATATAATAACTTCTTACACCAGGGAAAAACTCACTAAGCCTTTTAGTCTTCATTGTATTTAGAGAAAAAGAATGATTACTTAGGTTTAAATTTGTCCATTTCCGAACTGTGGCCGGCAAATAAGGATGCATTAGGCTCCACATACTTCTTGGCTACACTTATAGCGATGGCAGCATGAGCAAAACCTACAGCTATTAGCGCTAACTTGGGAGAACCTTCCATCTGTACAATATCCCCTCCAGCATAAACACCAGGTAAGTTAGTTTCCATCCTACCGTTAACGACTATATCCCTACCTTTCATGGTTACTCCCCATTTAGGAATATTACCAAGATCACCTTTGTATCCTATACTTATAATTACACTATCTACATCTAACACTTTCTCCTCCTTTGTCCTATTATCGAATATTATTGCTTGGGTTACCTTATTACCATCCCCTTTAACTTCTTTTAATTCATGCCAAACATAAACGTTAGCTACCCTAAAGAGCTCCTTTACACTTCTCTCATGAGCTCTAAATTGATCTCTTCTATGTATTAATGTCACAGATTTAGCTACTGGAGCTAAAGTTAATGCCCAATCTACTGCTGAATCTCCACCACCTACTATTAATACCCTCTTACCCTCAAAGTCTTTCTTCCTTCTTACGGTATAATAGACCCCTCTATTCTCGTACTCGATCTCTCCTTTAGCCCCTAACCTTGAAGGAACTATCTTCCCTATACCTGCTGCAATGAAAATAGTCTTAGTTTTGTATGTGGCTTTATCAGTCTTAACTATCCACATGTTATCGTTAGTTTTCTCTATCATGTCAGCTAATTCATTAACTTTTATATCTGGGCCAAACATTTTAGCTTGCTCAATAAGCCTTTGAGCTAATTCATAAGCTTGGATTCCTGCCAAACCACCTACATCATATACAATTTTCTCTGGATATAATGATACTAGTTGACCGCCTAGCTCATCTTGAGCATCTATCAATAATGTTTTCATATCTCTTAATCCTGCATAAAAAGTACCGAATAGACCTACTGGGCCACCTCCAATTACAACTATATCGTATTCATCCACTTATACACCACCTATTAGGTTGTAGTATTTATACTATTTAAACCTTAGTGCAAATTTTTATTACCAAATAACGTAAAGATATATATATGACTGATTACACACAACTTAATATAGTAATTTTAGCTGTACCTTTGCCTATTCTGACTTATTTGTGGTTCAAATATTATAATATCATTATAACTGAGGGAACAAAATACGTCGGTGAGAAATATAGAGAAGAGGAGGTATTGTTATTGCCTTCTAGTACTAGAACTGTCAAAATAGATGGAAAAGTATCTGTCTTAGTATATGGAGTTAACCCTTGGATAACAATAAGAGTGAATAGTGGACCGAAGCAGAAAATCTTTAAAATACGCCTATTGAACGAAAGCGGAAATCTAGAGTTAATAAACGAGAGTAAAGTATTTCAAGTACGAGTCAAATTGAGATATTCTGTCTAACCAACACTATAAGTGAAAATAATAGTAGTCCTATAATATTAACCGCAATCCACATATAATAACCCGAATATGAAGCAAGTAGCTCAAAATTCATTCCAATTAAAATATTTAGTGAATTAACCAATGCTAACCCCATGGTTGCATTTGCATCCCTTTGCAAACTAGCTATTATCGAGTACAGTACCGATATTGCTAGTTCATTAAAAATACCAGTTATTACAATACCTAGCAAATAGACCTTCGTATAGAGAAGAAGAGAAGGGACTGAACCTAGAAGCGAGGAAATTATAAGGAGGTTAAACTTCTTGATCTTTCTATCTGCTAAAAATGTTAAACTTCCACCTATAACTGAGGAAACAAGTAGCAGTGAAGTGAACAAGCTTGAATCGATTAAGTTTAGATGCAAGTAATAATATGCAAATGTGGGATATAATTCTCCTATAACGTAATAAACTCCCCATATTCCAGCTATCGAAATCCCTAGAATTACTATCCTATTATCCCTTATTATTCTCCAACACGGTTTTAGGTTTGAGTTATTTACATTAATAATAAGTGAAAGAAAAGTTAAAATTGATAAGATGTAAAATGATAAATAGTTTCCAAACACAATATACCAATTTAAACCTATAAGTCCTCCAACTGCAAAAGATGCATTATATAAACCTAAGGCTAAACTAGGAGAGTCCCTATTCAATGAAGCTAAAATCCCACCTCCGGTGGAAAAGAACATTGAAGCACCAACACCGTCCATTAGGTAAAATATCAGTAGTTCAATAAAATTGGATGATAACGGTATCAATAGTGGTGATATACTCATTATAAAAAGACCTAGGAGTAAAGTGTTCCTTAATCCTATTCTAGTTGATAAAAAGGCAGAAGGTATTTGCATAATACCAGAGCCTAAAAAGAAAGAAAGAGGAATTAAACCAACGATTTGCAACGATAAATTAAGTTTACCTGCTAGAAAAGGTATTAGGGGAGCAAGATAAAACCAATGTATAGCGTAGATGACCCTCGCGACTATGATTTTTATGCCTTTCATTGTTGCATTGGATGAATCAAAAATTACGCTATTAAATTTTCCTATGCATCAGATGTAAGAGGAAAAGAATATTAGTATTTCCGATGAATATGAGAACAAAATGAGAGTTAAGATTGTAAGTAAGCCTACTTCACAACTTAATTACACTGTAGAAAAAATTAAGAATATTTCTAATAAATTAGGTTTTGAAGTGGTAGATATTGATTTCGATTATGTCATTGCAGTAGGTGGAGATGGAACGTTATTAAGAGCAGTTAAGCTAGGTAAGCCAGTGATTGCGATAAAAGCTGGAAGGAGAGGACTACTAATGGATGTACCTGTGGATAAGATTGAGGACGCTCTTCTGAGGCTAAAAAAGGGAGATTATAACGAGGAAGAATACATGCTATTGGAAATGGTACATAATGATAAGGTAGAATTAGGATTTAACGAGATAGGAATCTTATACGATAGACCAGAGGCTATAAAAGTTGGAATAAGCTTCGATACTGAAAGAGTCTCAGTGGAAGGAGACGGAGTTTTAGTATCAACACCACAAGGAAGTAGTGGTTGGGGCATGTCTGCAACCAACTCCTTGCTATATAAAGACCTAAACGCGATAGAGATAATATTCGTTAATCCAATTTTCTACTATCTAAGATCGGTTGTAATACCACCAAAGTCTCTAATCCTAAGATTAGAAGATAAGGGGTATCCTCAAACAGCCAGAGTAGTGGTAGATGGTGAAGTAGTTACCTTAATAAAAACTAATCAAGAAATTACGGTAAGAGTCTCTCAACACAAGGCAAAAATCTTAAGATTTTTCAAACTAGACTTAATAGGAGAAGTATTACATGCATATCATATTTGATACCTCAGGGTTTTTATCTGGACTGCAACTCTCTTTAGATAGAGTCTATACTACGCAGGAGGTCATAAATGAAATAAAGGATAAATACTCCAGATTTAACCTGGAAATTGCTATATCGTCTGGAAAGGTAATAATAATGAAGCCTTCTACAAGAAGTGTAGAAAAAGTAACTAAAGTATTAAATCTTACCAAAGAGAGAAAACTATCTAATACAGATATATCAGTGATTGCACTTGCCCTAGATCTACAACCGTCAATTGTATTTACTGATGACTTGTCCGTACAAAATATACTTAAACAACTTGGAATACAATTCTCGTCAGTCAAAATCAATAAAAAAGTGGAAAAATCCTTCAAATTCAAATATGTCTGCGTCAACTGTAAAAGAGAATTTAACATAGACCATGGAGAGTGCCCATATTGTGGTGGAAAAGTAGTAAAGAGAAGAATAATGGAGTGATTGCAATGCTTCTTCTAATCATAAAAACAAATTAAAAAGTTATAAGAAGTAAAAGATATGGACTACTACACACTTTACGACCTTTCCTTAGAAAAACCAGAAACCTACTGGGAAACGTTTGCTAATAGGTTATCATTCTTTAAGAAATGGGAAAAAGTCATAGAAAAAAATAAACAATTACCCATAGCTAAATGGTTCATTAACGGTACTACAAATATTGCATATAACGCCCTTAATCACGGTGGTAAGGCCCTTATATTTTACCAAGAGAATAAACATAAAGGAGATGAAATTACATTCGATGAGTTAAATAATATGAGTTCAATGATTGCTGGATTATTACTAGATAAAGGGGTAAGAAGAGGAGATAGAATTGCGATTTATATGCCTAACTCAATATGTACGATAGCTACGATACTAGCTGCGGCTAGACTAGGAGCAATTTATACGCTCATTTTTGCAGGATTAGGAATAAATGCTATAGTAAGTAGGATTTCAAATCTGGAACCTAAATTAGTAATCTCCATAGATAAGACATTCAGAAGGGGAAAGGAAATAAAACTATATACTAACTTAGCCAATATAGTATTTCCGAGGGACTCCTCGCAATTTGACTATACAAGAGAATATAAAGAATTTGAGAAAATAGAAAGTAATGAACCATTGAAAATAATGTATACTTCTGGAACAACGGGTAAACCTAAAGGTGTAATCTTACCACATGGAGCTTGGATGGTAGGAGATTATACAGTATTTGACTTAATGTTTTCATTAAAGAGTGACGATATAGTTCTAACAACTGCAGATGTGGGATGGATAACGTTCTCAAGAATAATGTATGGAACTCTAATGCATGGCTCCACGTTGGCATTTATGGAAGGAGCGCCAGACTATCCATCGGATAGATTGCCAAAAATTATTGACGAGTTACAGCCTAAAGTATTATTTACATCCCCTACACTCCTTAGAACTTTACAAAAGTTAGATGTGAAACTTCCAAGAGTGGAGTTTATAGCCACAGCAGGAGAGATAATGGATGAAACTGCATGGAAATACGCATTAAGGTTTTCTGATAGAGTTGCAGATGTATATGGGCAAACTGAGTTAGGTTATGTAATAGGCTATCCTTATGCGTTAGATGGTGTAGAACCAAAAATAGGATATGCTGGATTGCCATTTCCAGCTGCAGTTATAGACACAGTAGACGAAAATGGGAAAAGTTTAAGAGGACATATTGGTCATCTAGTCGCAAGAGAACCATTTCCTACCCAATTTATTGGAATTTGGAAAGATGAAGACAAATTTTTAAGCTATTTTGAAAAATTCAACAGCCACGATACTGGGGATCTAGCCATAATTGATGAGAAAGGTTATGTTAAAATAGTTGGTAGAGATGACGATATGATAAAGATAGCTGGACATAGAATAACTAGTGGAGAAGTAGAAAGTGTAATAAATTCCTTGCAAGGAATAATTGAATCAGCTGCTGTAGGAATACCGGATGAGATAAAGGGTGAAAAATTAGTAGTATTTTATGTGGGAAACGTAGACGAAAGAATAGTAGCAACAAAGGTTAGGGAAATGTTGGGGCCTATATATGTCATTGACAAAATATATAAGGTTGAAAGACTACCGAAGTCTCGAAGTGGTAAAATAGTTAGAAGAGTTTTGAGAGATTTATTATTGGGAAAAGAAATAGATGAAACTATATTGGAAGACCCAGAAATATTAAAGGAGATCAAAAATGAGATTAAGAGATCCGAGAGAATTTAGGGAAAACGTACCCGTTACCAGAAAATACGTATATTTAAATCATGCATCAGTGTCACCCACACCTTTACCGTCGTTATTTGAGGCTTACAGATATTTATATGAAGTTGCAAATAGGGGAAGCATAGCTGTTAATGAAGAGGAAGAGGATGAACTGTATCACATAAGGTCTAAAATATCCAATTTGGTAGGAGCATACTCAGATGAGATTTCGCTAATTCCAAATACTAGTTATGGGGTAAACTTAGTTGCACATGGGCTAGAATGGAAGGGAGATGATAATATAGTAACAGATAACCTTGAGTTCCCAACTGTAGTGTACCCATTTTTGAAATTAACGAAAAAAGGAGTCAAGATAAATATAGTAGAGACTAATCCCTATACCTTTGAGGAAGATATAATATCACATATTGATAAAAATACTAGATTAGTTGCAATAAGCCATGTTAGCTTTAATACTGGTCTGAAAGTAGATGTTAGAAAAATTGTAAAAGCCGCAAGGGAGAACAATACTCTAGTTCTATTAGATATCATACAGAGTGCTGGTGCAGTCAAAATAAATGTAAAGGAACTTGGTATAGATTTCGCTATTGCTGGAGGATATAAATGGTTAATGAGTCCACAAGGATCCGGATTTATCTATGTTAAAAGAGGATTGATAGAAGATCCACCGTTTTATGGATGGAAAACTAGTGCTGATTACTTGGATTTTAATCCAAATAAGTTTACATTAGAGAAGGGTCCTAGAAGATTTGAAATAGGTACAGTAGATTTAGCTGCAAACTTATCACTTGCAAAGTCTTGCGAAATAATAGGCGAAAATATGGAATTAATTGAGAGTTCAGTGACGAATCTTTCCCAATTTGCAATAAGATTAGCAAAGGACCATAGCATGGAGGTAATCACTCCAGAGGATAAGAGAGCTGGAATTGTCATAGTAAAGGTTAAAAAACCTAAAGAGATAGCGAAGGAACTATTAAAGGAAAACATAGTTGTGTCGCCAAGAGGAGAAGGGATAAGGATATCAACGCACTTCTACAATACAGAGGAGGAAGTTCAAAAGACTATTGAGAAAATCTCAGAACTCGAAAGAAAATTCAACTAGAATTTTTAACCATATATTTCCCTATATTATTTATGGCCTCTTCAACATCTTCCATAATTCTTACGAGCATACTGTATAAGATTTCGTCATCAACATTATCTAGATTATCAGCAATTTTAAGAATGTCAAGAAGTTCTTGAGCCAAAGTAGGTGAAATTAATCCTAATTTCATCAATTGAAATATCAAATCCTCGTTAGAGTCAAATTTAATTATCTTATCAGCCTCTTGAAAAAGTAACTTCACTAAACCTTTTATCCCGTTCTTAACACTTTCCTTTAATTTACGATTACTTTTGAACTCCTCAATACTTACTAAAGTTCCCTTTTCAACCATTCTATAATACTCCCAAAAACTCACAAATTTTTATATACGTGAAATTATTTATATGCACCGAAAATGATTAAGGCATATTTTGGAGCTGAAACTTTTACCCTAAATAAAGATTTCGCCTATATATTAGTAATAGGAACTACTGACGTCAGCCTAATTCCAGGGTTAACCATAGCTGGGGCAACTCCAGAATTAACTCACTTTACACCTGCTGCTGACGCTGAATACGTGATTCTAGGTAAATGTAAAAGCATAAATACTATTCCAGTTAGTCCTACTGGAATACCAACACCTGCTTTATTAACAAGAGCATCACTATCTTTCACAAAGTCCTTAAAAATTGTAGTAAATGCAGGAAGTAGAATAACACCTAAGATTCCATATATAGATCTTCAAGGTGAGCCTGGAAAAGATATTAGAAAACAAGCACTCTCCATAGAAAAAGTGAATATTATAATTGAAAATGGCATCAAATTAGGCGAAGAGCTATCTAATGAATACGAACTTATTATGATTGGAGAATCAATACCAGCTGGTACAACCACTGCAATGGCTACTCTTTTGGCATTAGGTTATGACGCTATGGATAAAGTGAGTTCAGCATCTCCTGATAATCCGAAGGAATTAAAAAGAAAAGTTGTGGAAGAAGCGTTGAGGAATTTGCCAACAGATCCTTTGCAAAGATTAGCTAAAGTTTCTGATCCCGTCCTATTGGGCGTAGCTGGAATATCTTTAGGATTTAGAGGAAAGATTTTATTAGCTGGAGGGACTCAAATGACAGCTGCTGCTGCCATAGTTAATGAATTCGATAAGAGTAAGTTAAAAGATATTATAATTGGTACCACAAAGTGGATAGTGGAAGATAAATCTGCGGACATGTTAAGTTTAGCAAAACAAGTAGGAGTTAAGGTACTGGCGAGTATGTTAGATCTTTCAATTTCTATTCATGAAGGAATAAGAACGTACGAAAAAGGCTATGTTAAGGAGGGGGTAGGAGCTGGAGGATCAACGATAATGGCTTTCATCAGAGGAGTTAGTAATAGTACGTTAGTGAGAAAAATTGACGAGTTATATAGTGAACTAGTAGGAAGTAATAATTTAAATACCTAGACGGAATTTACATTTTACTCCATATACTTCTAAAAAATATCAATAGTAGAAGAATTTATTAAACAATGCTCTACTACTTATTACAATATCTTTATTATGTGCCAGACATTAAGCTGTTCTAAAGACTTCCTAGCTTATTTTTAGTATAAGATTAACTAACTGATCGGCGAGTTGTTTAGATATTTCCATAACCACATGAACTGAGGATTTCTCCATTGAAAACTTAAGAGGTGCACTAAATAGAATAGTTTTATCGTCACAAGAAACAATTGAAAAGGAAACTTGATTATCGATTTCTATAATTTTCAACTTCTCTTTAATCTTCTGCCTGATTTGACCTACCTCTTGTACGAAGTTCTGAGCACTCTCCCTCAATATGCTTATTTGAGATAAGGCTTCCTTCCTCCTTCTTATTCCATAGTAGATTAGGAACCCAATAGCAATTATTGATAAAGGAACATCATAATAGACGAGAGTACCCATCATGAAATAAAGGATAATATCTATTATGGCGATTGCTATAGAAATAATTAGAGTAAAATAGATTATCTGCGTGTAAATGGTCTCATTTCTTCTCAGCTCTCTATACAACCTTTTCTCTTCATCTTTTTTATAAGCCTCAGCTTGGTTTTTCAACCATCTTGCCCAATCCTTATCAGCTGTGACTAGGACTGTGTTAACTCCACTTGCAGCTTTAGTCAGTATTTCAGAAGCGGCTTCTTGATCAATACCGTATGTAACTATTAAAATGGAAGAAGTAGCCGAGGCTAACATACTTTTTATAGCCTCTAATAATCTACTACTTTCCTCGAATTTAACACTCATATAATATATTGTACACAAAGAGTTTTTAAGGTATGATCTCAGTTGAATCAAGTATTGGATTGTAGTACAAATCACTAAGTCTTATGTAGCCATCTCTGATAAGTCTTTCAATTTCGGGTATTATTGAGAGTACCGTACGAAGATATTCCTTATTAACCTCATCCACAGCCTTAAACCCCTCCTCCCCCCAGTATCTCTCCTTTTGTGCATATAAACATCTTCCACCACAGTATCGTTTGAACTCGCATCTCTTACAATCATCCGGTAATGGATCTTCTAAGAGCCTATACCCTAAATTTACGTTGCCTAACTCAGCCCATTTTTCTCTTACCGCTATCGGACAAGAAAGTATTCTCCCATCGGGAGTAACGGTAACTGAGGAATATCCAGCACCGCATGGAGAACCCTTATATCCCTCAAAGAAATGAGCGCTAATTACACCTAATATGGGTATTATTTTTACTACTCTTCCCTTTCTTAGTTCTGAAAGGAAGTAGTCAGTTAGTCTTTTTATCCCATTCAAGTATGAAAAAGACCAACTTTTGAAATCCCATTCTTCACTCCATATTACATCTAATTGCCAATGCACTTTATCAAATAGTCCTAAATCTATTAGATGCATAACATCGGTAAAGATATCAGTATCCTGCGTAACTGTCATCCTAGCTATCGTTTCAACACCTAGATCCTTAAGATATTTCGCCGATCGCAGAACCGCCTTATAGATACCTTTACCCCTATGCTTGTTAGTAATTTCCTCTCTACCATCTATAGATAATAAGGCTACATTTATTTTCCTCCAATATCTTTCCGGAAGGAGCCTTACTGCAATACCATTAGTTTGTATCCCATATCTCTTCGCTCTTACATTATCTAAAACGGCCATTACAAATTTATAATTAAGCAATGGTTCACCACCGTAGAATATTATTGTGGAATCCTTATCTTTCTCTATGAGCTTTTTGACTGAATTAATATCATATTTAATACCGTAAGGTACAACATTATCTGGAAAAGACCCTCCACAGTAATCACACTTAAGGTTGCATTTCCCGGTTGTCATTAGAAGCCATAACATAGTATACCAAAAGCGGGGACGTTTTTATATGCTTTTTATATAATTTAGAGTAATCTTAGACGCAATATCCTCTTGTGCTTTTTTTACACTATAGTACAATTCTAGCATATGCCAAATCGCTTTAATATAGGAATCCAATAAAGTGTGATTCAAGGGTCTAGATATGCGTATTTTAATAATCAAGGAGTTATCATCCAGTTGAGCATATTCGAAGCCAAAGCTAGATATTAAGGAGTTTATAATATCTATTCCTGTTAAATAATCTAATATTAACGAAGTGACTTCTATACTATTATCGTTTATTCTTAAATCCAGCCTATCAATCCACTTTTCCGGTGTGTAGAGAACTTCTTTAAGTTTGCTAACTGAGGATAGCTGGAAGGAAAATGAAGATAATATATCATCTTTCAAATCGTAAATAGGATATATTAAAATCCCGTAATCAGCAAACTCTTTTACAATATACTTTTCATTGGCTTTATCTTTTACAATTAACCATTCGTCCCTTTCCTCTTCTATGGTAAAGTGTTCTAGCTCACGTCTAAATGAATAAATGTTTAGGTAAATTTCCACTGAAGTAGTTTGCATATATTATATTATCAGAAGTGGTCCTTATATCATCTATCTATAGCACTCGACCTCATCATCTCAGCGTCACACCTCCAATCATCAATCTTTAGGGGTAGAACATCAGCATCACCTTTCTATCTTTCACTTTTCCCTTAAAGGTTTTACTATATATCTTTTACCCCTCCAATAGACCTCTCTCCTATTCCAGTTAAACACCAAAAGAAATAACGCATAGGGTATTGCCAGTATAGTCATAAGTGATGCAATCAGAGCTTGTTTAGGATATTTCACTCCTCTAATTACATTCTTAACTATCCATAGTATATAGGGGGTGAACGTAACTATATTGAGATAAACTAGAGAATAAATCAGAATTAAAGCGAAAAACGTACCTGCTACCAAATACGCCCTTGCTCCTCTAGGCGAATAAGCTAGAATAGTAATAATCTGTCGAGATGACCAGCTTATGAGACTATTCTCGTCATAAACATTAAGGGGAATTGCACTCATAACGAAACCTATCTTACCACCTCTTCTCTTAATTATCCTAGTCAATGTACAATCATCACACCATTCTTTAGAAAGTTCGTCTAAAACTTCGTTATCAAAGAATTCCCTTCTTAGCGCCATTGAACCTCCCCATAAAAATCTAGAGCTCTGAAGTGATTGAGATTCAAAACCTAAGGTCCAAAACCCTGCTCTTATGAGATTACTTAAGGTTATTCTAGAAGGGAAAGGCCAAGAAAACGTAGTAGTTGTATCATATTTATCTAACGGCGAAATTAAATTTCTAAGCCAATATCTAGGATACCATGTATCCGAATCTGCAAAAACTATGATATCATTAGATGCTCTTAAAAGACCCGAAATTTGGGCCCTAATTTTCCCGCTACATGAATCACAATTAAAATCTGAATAAACGATCTTGACGTTGTACTTTTTTAAAATATTCTCCACTTCGTCTCCCTTTTCTACCACGTAAATTACCTCATAAGGGTATGGATAATCTTGAGAGAGCAAAGACTCTATGTTCCTTTCTAATCTAGTGTCTATGCCCTTTATTGGCACTATTATCGATACTTTACCTACAAAGTTTCCTTTCACTGTTTTCCACATTTTGATTTCATTATAGGTCTGCAGAATTATTAACATATCAGCTCCAAATACAAGGAGATAAAGTATCAAATTATAATATTCCATTAGTATCGAGTGATACAGTAAGGTATTTAAGCATTAGGAATAGGTAATACTGTGTATTCAGTACTACTAAATCCTAGCAACACGGAAATCTATTCCTTCTTAACCGACCGAATTTATAGAGAACTTATAGTAATCTTTGCTACATGTAAGGTTAATTATAAGGGAAGAGCCGAATCAGTTGCATCAGAATCACCTAGGTTGATAATATTGAAACCAGATGGTACAGTGATAATACACGAAAGCGTTAAAAGGGAACCCTTAAACTGGCAACCACCAGGTACTAAAATAGAAATAATGAACGATTATCCATTAAAGATAGTGGCTCAAAGAAATAGACCAAAAGAGGTAATAGAGATAGATTTGAAAGAGGTATTTTACATAACTTCAGCTGAAGTAAAGGAAGGAGATTTCACGATTAAAGGAAGAGAGATCGACATCGTAAATACTATTATCCAAAATCCCAGTATGATCGAAGAAGGATTTGTCCCATTAACTAGAGAGTATAATACCCCATACGGGAAAATAGATCTAATAGGATTAGATAAAAAAGGTAATTTTGTAATAATTGAAGTAAAGAGAAGCAAAGCTCAACTAAACGCAATATCACAATTGTATAGATACTACTTACACATGAGAGAAATAAAAGGAGATAAGATAAGAGGAATACTCGTAGCTCCGGATTTAACTATCCATGCTAGAGAATTATTACAAAAATTAGGTCTTGAGTTTATCAGATATGACATAAAGAACTACTCTAGTTAATGAGGCAATCTTTGTTTGAGATAATCTATAACTTCTATATATTTCACATTGAGTGTTCTATAATCTCTCAAGAATTTAGAGAATGCATTAACGTCAGTCTGAAAATTTATACAATCACTCGAAAATAAAAAAGAATCCGATTCATAAGTGTTAGATAAGCTTAGAATAGCCTTAATACAACCCCTTTCATTTCCTAGTATGAATTTCAACTTCTTTACTACCTCAAATTGAGACGATTGCTTTGCAAAGTTATTGGTCAAATGAAGTAGAAAATAATCTAGGCCGTAATCTAAACAGCTTAATAGCGAGAAATCAAGATTGAATATAGCTTCTAGATTCTCATATAGAATTTTCACTGGAATGTTATACATTATAGCGAGGTTGTTTATTTCATTTGACATATTTACCTTGATATTACGAATCATATTAGAAATGTGTACCCTAGCCTCATTATCCTTCAAAACTCTCAAGTTATGCATATCGATTAGCCTATTACCATCATATGATATTCTAATATCATGCGATGAAAATAACGACAAATTATATTTTCCGTTAAGGAGATTAAAGGACATGAAATAATTAGAACTATTGATTTCAATCTTTATGTTCTCATTCTTAACACACTCCATAAGAAAACTAGTATCTCTTATCCAGCTCATTTTCAATACACCGTAGGATCCTTCCTTAAGGAGGCATCCCAGAAACCTATTTCAAACCTTACAGAATTTATAAATATATTTAGAAGATCTTCAGTAATACTAACCTCATCTAAGGCATAAAGAATAGCTTCAATTCTCTTCTTATATTCAGTTGAGGCATAAAATGAGGCCCACGTTTTGTAGACTTCATTAGGAGAATCAATTACGTAATCCCCAACTATACTATATCCAAACATACACGGAGTCCATGCAACTAAAAATTTATTCCAATCTAGATTAGCATAGTAGTATAGATGTCTCGTATAAGCATAATTTATTAGATTATATCCAGTTTTAACTATTACATCTCTAGAAATATCCAATTTAGAATAAAGTTTACCATGAGTCTCTAACCCTTTATCCCGACTAGAAAAAACTAAATTAAGTATCTTAGTAACTTTATCAATAGGACCTTTGCTGGATGCGATTAGCAATGCTCTTAACATATCCTCTACATATTTTCCATCTTGTATAAGGTAATATCTAAAAATATCTAATGGAAGAGATCCATCCCTCATCTTAAGTATGAATTCGTGTTTAACGTATTTATTCCATAATTCTCCTACACCATTGATCAAGTTTTCAACATTACCCACTATGGACACCTATTTTAGCCTTGCGCCACCATGAACTGGTATTACAACTCCATCTACCCATTCCGATTCGTCAGTTAAAAGCCAAATAATAACCTTAGCGAAATCCTCTGGAGGAGCCATATCATCACCTAATTTTCTAAGCTTCTTCCAATTTCTTTCAGGTTCAAATTCTCCACCTATAGTAGTTGGAGCAATACCGTTAACTCTGATACCCTTACCTAATAATTCAGAGGCTATAATTTCGACCTCCTTAGCTAGACCCGCTTTAGCTACTGCATAAGATAATTGGTCAGGGGATGCTTTACCAATACCACTCATTGATGATACTAAAACTACACTGGAACCTTCCCTAAGAAACCTTAGAGATGAATTGATTACATAAAGAGGAATCTTTATGTGATTAGTCAACATCTCTTCTAATCCACTAAAATGATCTATTGTGTCCTCAATATATCCTCCAACAGTAACAACTAAATGATCTATTCCGTTAAGAAAAGATGCACACTTATCTAATACATTCCTAGCACCTTCAATATTAGAGACATCACCAACTACATACTGGATATTACCATACTTACTTAGAGTCTCCTTCATTTTCTTTAGCTTGTTCTCATTCCTCGCATTTATACAAACTTGCGCACCCTCTTTTAATGCAAAATAAGCTACAGCATAACCTAAACCTTCGCTTACACCTATAATAGCTACTTTCTTATTATCTAACCTTCCCATAAATAAAAAATGTCAAAGCTTAGTTTTAAGTAATTGTTTAATCTTTTCCTCTTCACTTACTGGCATACTGCACGTATTGCCTATACACACATATGCTCTACTCCTTCCCACATTATATTTAATCATAGCCCTTATTACTGAGCTAACATAGTCAGTTCTGCTATCATCCACCTTTTCAACTAGTTTAAAGGGATAATAGGTAAGTAACGCAACTTTATGTAACCTCTCAGCTAATCCATCCTTTTCATCAACCACCACAACATGAGCCATTCCACTAATGTAACTAGAGATAGAATTTACTATGCCAGCAATAAATTGAGAGTTTTCTGCAGTTAAAGAGGGAATTAAAGGTTTTATTTTCTCCTCATCAACTTTAAACTCATCAGATAATAGCGACAACTTGAATAACGCCCTAATGTACATTGAATTTGCAGACTCATTAGGCATGTCAGTGAAATTATTAGGCTTAATGACTCCAATATTTCTACCGAGTTCAATTGCCAAATCATAATACCTTTCTTCGCCTAATACCTCGTATGCGGAAATAGTTGCTAAAAGTGCTGCAGCATAGTCTTCTGGTAATCCCGCCTTTCCGCCATCTAATCTTCTACTAACAGTTTTTCCTAACTTACTCAGAACAAGCTTAGCCTCCTCAATGCTCTTGTTTAAAATTAATGAGGAATACAACATGGATTCTGCCAGCTTTGCGTTAGAATAAGTGTACGTATTATCATCTCTATATGGCATTTTTCTATTTTGCTTTCTATATGCCAATAGTTTAGTTCTTATCTCACTTATCTTCTTTATCATATCATTCACTTGTAAACCAGTTGCTTTACACAGCTCCCTAAGTTCAATAGTTCTCAATAGAACTTTCCTACCTTCAACCTCCACTGTATTCTTCAAGTCAAATACCCTTATAGCGATACCGTAATCATTTCCTAACGAATCTTTTAGCTCATCCTCAGTCCACGTGTAATACTTACCTTCCATACCTTCACTATCTGCATCTAAACTATTAGCAAAGCCTTTCCCATCTATGTATAATTCTCTTAAAACGAAATCTACTGAATTTCGTAAGGCGTCAAGAATTTCTATATCATTAGTCGCTATATAATAAGTAAAGTAATCGTAGATTAATTCAGCATTATCTATAAGTAGTTTCTCAAAATGAGGTAACTTCCACTCTCTATCAACGGTATATCTATGAAATCCTCCACCAACTTGATCAAAAATACCACCATAGTACATTTTCCTTAAAGTGAATAGACCTAGTTTCTTACCTAAATCATCTCCTCTAGTAGCACTGTAGTTAAGGAATAACAAGTCGACAAAAGGATGGGGAAATTTGGCACCAAACCCTAATCCACCATACTCGATATCAAAATAGGATGTTATAAAGGAAAACGCATCATCTAAAACGCTTGAATTTAGAACTCCACCAGTATTTTTAGGAATCAACATATTGGGGTCTATTGAAGATAATAGTATTTGGTTTCTATCTTCTCTCCATATTCTCAAAATCTCCAATAGTAATCTCTTGAAGCCTATTCGTCCATATCTATCCTCTGGAGGAAAGTAAGTGCCACCAAAGAAGACCTTTCCCTCTGGTGTCATAAATATAGTTAAAGGCCATCCAGATTCACCTGTTATTGCCATAGCTGCGTTTTGAAGTAACCTGTCCAAATCGGGCATTTCATCACGATCAACCTTTACGGGAATAAAATTCTCGTTAACTATCTTAGCTATTTCTGGATTTGAATAGGTATCCTCATCCATAACATTGCACCAATGGCACCAAGCAGCGCCTACATCAATAAGTATTGGCTTATTCTCCTTCTTCGCAATTTCAAATACATCATTAGACCAAGTGTACCAATTTATTGGATGATTTACTGCCTTCCTTAAATATCCACTTTGAGAATTCATTAATCTCTCATTCATTCTAATATTTTTAGTAACGAGTACACATTTAAAAGTTGTTATCAAACATTAGTATCTTGGTCTTTTCTAGAATATATTTTATATAATATGAAAAATCCTACCGCAAATAAACTAAGCCCAACTTCAGTGTAGTTTACTGTAGGTTTAACAGTACCAGACTTTGGAAGAATACTAGAATTACCAAAAAATGCCGTAATTGTCGAGTTGCCACCAACTGTATACCAAAGCGTCATAGTATTAGCCCCATTTGACCAATTAATAAGATCACCGTTAGCCTCAAGAAGAACACTGGAACCATTATACACTCTAATTACAGAAGAGTTCCTTACTGCAATTATGCTACCATTATCTAATTCAATATAAGCTGTACCCTTACCAACAACGTTAACTTTCAAAAAAGCATACTTAGGAATAACTGTTACCGTAAGGTTAAATTGAGAGTAATTAGACAAAGTAACGTTAAATTCGTCGGTCTTATTTCCGTTGATAAATATACAGTAGGAGTAGGGGGATAGAACAAACACTTGAATCCTTAAATTTGAGCTGCTGACATTTAACGTTTGATTGGAAGAAACCAGTTTAACACCTTGTGAGTCAGAAAACATTAACGTGATCGGAAAAGGACTTAAAATCTTTACATTAACTAAGTACGCATTACTAATAATATTCAGAGTATATACAAATAATGTAATCAATATAAGGATTACTGCTCCTTTGGACACAATAACTAGATGCTTAATATCTAACAGGCAGGGGAGCGTAAGTGATAATAGCAACTGAAAACAATGATTACAATATATGAGGAAACCAACCTTAACTGAAGCGTGATGAAGGGTTGTTTCACTGATGTAATATACGAAATTGCATTTTCCATTAGCGAGAACGTAAGAAAACAAGTAGTATTATTATATAATCAAGATTTAACCCAATAGTAATACCAATATCAGGAAAAATGAAGATAATACTAGGCATACCTGATCTGAAAATCCCAGTTTGGACGTTTAAACAACCATTAATGATTAACCAATTAAACTGGGATAGACCATCTTGGGAAAATGAGACATGGGTAGACTCTGGAGGATACCAAATAATGGTTAGAGGAATAAAAGTTGAAATAGAAAAAGTAGTTGAGAAGTATAAAATACTAGATGCCACACAATATATGAGCCTTGATATACCATCAATTCCTTGCCATAAGCCATCAGAATTGAATTACAAATACTTCGAGTACTTATACACAGTTTTCGATAAGAAAATAGTACCAGTCATACACGCTTATGATCCTGAGTCAATAAAGAAATCCATAGACTTCTACTCCCAATATACGGACCTAGTAGCTTTTGGTGGGATCGTCCCTCCTACCCTAAACAAGAGCGGTAACAAAAAACTTGCGGTTGCAATATATTATTTAGTTAGGAAATTATGGAAGGGGAAAATACACGTCTTAGGTGCAGGATCACCTTTCATGAGAAAAGTCTACTTCAACGCCGACAGCGTGGATACTTCGACCTACAGAGTTAAGGGCATACATGGTATGGTTATTATACCCGGTAAAGGAGAAAGATACGTAGGAAATAGGAAAATAGTGTGGGGCACTAAAAGAGCGAGCGAAGAGGAACTAGAGATTTTATTATCATTTTTAGATAAAACTCACTACCCATTTCAAATTAGATTCGACAATTGGATAGACAGAAGTCTAATCAACGCTTGGGTGCTCTTGAATTCAGAATATGAAAGCAACAATCCTTTGATAAGATATTCTAAAAAACTAGATACTTTCGCGGAAGATGAGATAGAGGAGGAGGTAAATGAGCTCTGCATGTGAACAACTATATGAATACCTTAAGCCTGACTTTACTAGAATATCGAAAAGAGATAATACTGACGATCTGTTCAGACACCCAGTGGTGATGAGATGGCATCGCTACTTTCTAGAGAACTGGAGTTCAAATAAGGAGATTGCGTTGTTGTTACCTTGTACTGTAGTTAAACCTTACTCGTCATCACCAACACACAAAATAGCCTACGCCATATTACAGAAATATAATTTAGAGGAGAAAGTACAAGTATATTCAGTATCCGAACCAATGCTATTAGTGCCTAGAGAGTTAGAGGAATGCTATCCTTTTAACAATTACGATTACCCCCCAGCGCTTATGAGCAAAGAGGAAAAAGAAGAGTTCGTTGAGTTATTAACGAAGCCCCTTATAAAAATTAGTAAATTACACGAGAGATTAATAGGTATACTCCCTAGGCATCACTATGAAATAGTGAAAGGTGCAGCTGAAATCTCACATTTAAAAATAACAATTTACCCATATGGTAGATTGGCCTTCAAAACTATAGCCAATGTAATAAGAAACCTTTCATTATCTAATCCCAGAAGCTTAATCGTTTAAAAACGTTCTTAGGTAATGTTAAATGGTGATGGAAAGGGGAGAGATTATAGGAATAGTACTGCAGAAGAGCGAAGCAAATGAAATGCAAGGACTAATTAGAGCTGATGAGGAAATAAGCGTAGGACAATTGTTATTAGTTGATGATTCCGAGAAGCTTTCACTAGTCAGGGTTGAAAATTACGAATTTCTGAATGAGTTCTTTGACGAAAAGGGGGAGATAGCTAAGTCAATATTAAAAGAACCTTCGATATATGAAATTCTCGATATGAATACAATAATAAAAGCAACTTTGCACTTAATAAAAAAATATGACCATAATACAACCCCTAAACCTGGCTCTTTCGTAAGAAGATTACCAGAAATAAAGAGTGAAAAAGAGCTACTTTCCTTTTATGGAATAAAAAACAAAAAAGGATTAATTGAGTACGGAGCCTTAGCAGGTTCTGAAATACCATTATTGTTAGACCTTAATGCAATAACAATGCACATGGGAGTTTTTGGAGAGACTGGAAGTGGAAAAAGCTACAACATGAGATACTTAATTAAGCTTTTATCTAACATAAAAATAGGAGACAAGATCACGGCCTTACCGATGATTGTAATTGATGCGAATGGGGATTACATAGATTTAGCTTCGACAAATCTAGACATAGTATCTAAAGGAAGAGGCTGGATAAAGAGGTATATATTGAAGGATCCTAAGGAGCAAAACGACATTAAGCTTACAATAGATTTGTCCATATTCACGCCTAGAGAATTATCAGAATTTATTATGTCTCTAAAATACGGTGAGGCTTCATATAACACACTGCAACTAAATTTCCTAGAGCAAGTTTTAGCAAACCATGAGAGCAAGGAATATAATACCCTTTTAGGTAGTGCAATAGGAATTGAGACCCTAAGGAATGAGATTCTTACGATGGCTCAAAATAAGGATATAGGAATCACAACGGGTACTGCTAGGGGAATTGCTAGCGCATTAGAAATATTCAAAAACAAAGTAATTAGCAGACTACAACTTGTCAACTCTTCTGCATCTTTGACTGAGAACACATTAGAAGTGATTTGGAGGAATAGAGGTTTAGCAATAATAGACTTCTCGGCTGATGGTTCACCAGGAGTAGATGTCCTTACGAAACAACTCATCGTAAGCTACATAACTAGATTAATATTTAATTATCTTACGAGATCCAAATACAACGGTAATCAAAGGTTTTTGGGATTTGTGATAGAAGAGGCACAGAACTACATACCTTCTATTGATTATCCAGTAAACGCTAACTTGACAAAAGACGTATTGGTAACACTAGCTACTCAAGGAAGAAAATTTGGGGCATCTCTAATTCTGGTAAGTCAAAGACCAGCATTTATAGATAAATACGTATTATCCATGATTAACACCTTTTTCTTTCATAGAATATATCATGAAGACGTAAGATATGTTATGTCCGCTTCAGGTGGTTTACCCGAATCATTAACTAAGAATTTGACATCATTAGATACTGGATACGTAATAGTAAGTGGACTTATGTCAATAATGAAAAGTCCGGCATTGGTAAGAATCCCATGGGATCCTAGGTTAGGATCATACGCTGGAAACGTGGAAAGAATTGATTTAATTTTAAGCGAAGGGTGAAAATGTGAGTTGTTCTAAGAGAATAAGCGAAACAGCATCTGACTCCTCTTATATCTATCAAATTTTCTCTTGCATTACAGAGAACTCATTATACATAAATAGATTAAGATTTTTCAAGCAAGTTAAGGATGAGATAGACAGGATATCTAAGATTAAACAATCCCCAGAAATAATATCGCTTGTCGGCGATTGGGGACAAGGAAAAAGTACGTTCCTTGACATCATTGAGGAATATGCAAAAAATAGAAATATTAATGTAATAAAGATACCCTTTGTAGAACTTTTAAGCCGAACCGAAGATTTGTTAACGTTCAAAAATAATGTGTACCTTATTGATGAAGTGGAAAGTTCTGTAGATTACTTCGCAGAGTATCAAAACGAGATAAAGGACTTTTGGAGCAAGGTAAAGGAATTAGCTAATTCAACTGGAAATTCAATAATATACCTTTCCATGACCCCAAGCGCATATTCTAAAATATTTGGAACTGGAGGCATAATTTATAACTTATTTTCAGAAACTTACCCTTCACTTCTAGAAAGAATAAGAAAAGTTAGTATAGAAAATCCATCTAAATTAGAGTTTCTATTAATGTTAAAGTGTATGCTAAATATGGCTAACATAAATGACTTAAAGATACTACAGTACATGGATTTGCCTTACTGGGTAATAGATCAAGAAAGAAGAAAATACGTAAAGTTCTTCAACGATATAGTATGCGATAATCTTCCTAACGTAGATAGAATTTTCAACGAACTGGCTAGATCGGATAAGGGAATTAATCTAAACTCAGAAGGAGAGACCGTTAGACTAGATATGTTAACAAAATTAGAGAACGAAATGGACTCCCAAGAGTTAAGTAAATTATACAAAGTCTTAATGAGCAGAATATTTACTGACGAAAAACTAGTCATAAAGAAATTAGAAGGTCATGTAATAAAAGGGGTACTGATACCATATCTAAAATGGATTGAGATGTTCCCTAAAGGTCAAGAATACGTTGAGGACTTTCTTTTAACATATTATCAAGACGATTTTCATGTATTTATATCCGACAATATAGAAACTATACTCCATGAAAGCATAGATATAAGTAAAATAAAGGAGAATGTAAAAAAACTATCACTATTCGGTAAAACTGATGCATATGCAATATCCTGGAGCTTTTTTGAGAGCATAGCGAATACTAATATAGGAGGATTAATAGTAGAGTTTAAGTCAAGAGAAATTAGAGATAAAGCCTTACAGTTCGTGAATACGTATATTACAGATAGAGAGAAGGAACTTGAATCATTAGAATATTTAATGGAAGTACTAGGAATAAAGGTAGATAGTGTAAATAGAAGCAAAGACTACATAAGGTTTTTAAAACTTATAATGGATAATAAGAAAATTACTATTATTTTGGCAAATCCAGCTAACGAGGATGAAATTAAGAACTTAATAAAAGAGATCAACGAAAGTGACGAGCTAATTCACGGTCTTATTCTAATAGAGCCTCAAATAAGGAAGGAAGAACTATCCAAAACTCTAGACGGACTATCAATACCGTTGATCGAACTAAAAATGACCACACCAAAGAAAAGACAGTTGCTATATCTACTATTCTCTAAAATCTACGGACAAAGTAGAATTAGGCTTGATTCCATAGAACTAAGACTAGGAGATCTGAAAAATTCGATATCCTCCCTACTGCTAAAAATAAGAGATAATCTTAACTTGAACCAACTTCCCATACCTAGAAATAAGAGATTAATACAATCATTCAATTGGATAATATTTTACCCATCAATAAAAATGGTAAATGCTAATGAGTTATTCGAGAAAGTAAATGAGATAATTAATGAGAAATTTAGAATGTATGGAAGTAAGCAGTTCCATTTAGAAGATATAGAAACATCCAACACGTTTGTTGATGACATTATTACTTACTTCTATGGTAATCGTATAATAAAGATTAGATCCAATTACATAGATTTCGAAGACCTAGCGGGAGAATCGTTATCCTCATTCGCTAAGCTGTTTGCGGGTCTTATTAGGCAAAAATACAAGCAAGAAGCAGAGGAGGTTGTATTTAATTATATAATGTATTATGTAAGTCCACAAGATAACAAAAGAAAAGATAATAAAAATAATCCCTTAGTCTTTGCGTATCAAATTTTTAGCCCCGATAAAAAAATTGGACAAAATCCCACCTTAGACTTCTTAGTTTACTCGTCAATAGTTAGTGGCGAAATTGCTAAATATTTAAATAAAGATGTAATTTATCTGAAAATAGACGAGCAAATAAGAAAAATAAAGGAAAAACTAGATAATCCATACTCGACCTATGGGTACTTCATAACAGCTAAAAAGAGGGGAGCTGCAATAAGAAGCCTTGAGGAAATGAGAGAGGTCATAGAAGCTTATGAGAAATCTTGCACTGAAAATAAAGACATAAGGCTATGTTATGATTATCTATATTTATCGAATATATATTTGGAATTATTAAGAAAGACCGAAGAATCAGTGATTGAGACAGACAAGATCGTTGAGGAAATCTACAAAAAATTGGAGGTTGTAGAGAAAGCCAAGAGGCATGTAAAGATAAACGAGAAAATTGAGGAAATAGAGAAGGTATATGAGATAATTCATGAACTTAAAGACAACTTCAAAATGCAAATGGACAAGTTAGTGAGGAAAATTCAAGAGATAAATGAGAGGGGACAAACAGAGTCGTTTAAACGATATCTCGATTACTTACTTGCTACTATACACGTTGAAGATAACTCAAACCTTTATTTCATATTATTCAAATTGCTGAAAGAGATACTAAATGGCGTATCAATATCTGGAGATGAGTTAAAAGATACGATAATTGAGGAAATCGCATCATTAGGTAAAGTCGGTATCCAATTAAATAATATTGAGATGATTGTAAATGATCTAGAAAAGATAAGTCCAGAATTACCTAAGTTGAGAGAAAACGTTGAGAGAAATACACAAAAAATAACACAATTAATTCAAGAAATAAAGGAGGTTCTAGAAGAGTATGGATTTAGCTGAATTTATGGAAAGACTAACCCAATATAAACAGAATCTGGATGTAGAAAGACTAAGAGAAGAGGATAGAAAAATTACCGAGACAATAGAGGAATTAGAAAAATCTAAACAAAGTCTAAAGGAGTCTCTAAAGAAATTAAGGACCTTAGAGAAAAAGATAAACGAATTAAATAAATATGAAGACAAGCTGGAGGAAGTTAAAGCGGATATAGAGAAACTAACCAAGCTCAACTCGGCTGAAGAGATAATCAGATATATAGATAAAATAAAAAGTAAAGTAGATAGCCTGGAGAAAGATATAGAACAAGACCTAAATAAGATAATAGAAGAGAAAATCAAGAGCATTGAGGAAATAAATAATAGACTAATATTATATGCTAAAATACTGTATCACTTCCTTAAAATTCAGAAAGACGCAAAAACTTTTAGTATACCCAAGGAAAGATCACTCTCTAAGCTAAATGAAGTTGAAATACAAGCTAAACAACACCTTAATGAGTTGTATGGGATTATCGTGGATGAATTGAGAAAAATAAATCTAAATGAGAAAGAAATTAGCATATTGATATTACTAATAGACAAAGGTGAAATCAAGATTAGTAGAGACAACCTAGAAGAGTCTATAAAGGTTATAAAAATGCTTGTTGAGAAAAATATTTCTATAAAGGTGAAAGTTTGAATACAAATGAGATTATTAAAAAGGTAAATGAGTTAGCTAGCAAAGATGTTAATGAGAGAGGAAAGATAAATATGGCAGTTAACTTAATTTTTGACGATATAATATCAAATAGCATTGATTTAAAAATAGGAATACTTGATGAGATTATAGATTCTGAGCACATTGCATGTGCAGTAGACGGAAGCAAATATGAAATAGAGTTAAGTGATGTAACCCTTATCCTAGCTAGAGCTGTGAAGATTTTAGGCAAAAAGAAGGACAAAAAGAGTGTCCCATCTGAGATAGCTGAGGATTTCAAGATAATAGAGAATTACTACGATAAGAACGTGATATCCAACAAATCCATTTTATTTATGCTTACTTTAGAAACGAGTCTAATAGAGAAGTGTGAGGAGTGTGACGTGATATTTATCGATGGACCTATTGTGGATCCACCAACATATTATGAAGAGGATGTTGAGATAGAAAATATCTTATCTCTGGATAAGTTAGCACTATATCGTTCTACAGTACTTAGAAGATTAAAGGGTAAGAATAAATTAATCGTGGGAATAGTAAAGAACTTCTCTCATAGAATATTGATCAAGGAGTTTTTAAATAATTATCCCGCACTGATGAAGGCAAGAGAGAACTATATTATATTTAGTATTATGTATAAATATAGGCTCGAAAAATCTGAGTTTAATAAACCAGTATATCTAGGGTGGATAAGTTGGGATTCGTTAATAAATAATCAGATAATATTGGATGATCTTAAGGGAATCTCGAAGGCTTATAATCGATATAAAAAGGTGTTTAATGACTCACTCTCAATATACTCTCTGTATTACCAATATAATACAACGTCACCAATAGTTAGAATAGATGTGCTGGCTGAAAGGGAACCTGACTTCACACCAATTAAATATTTGAATATTTGGGCTATGCAAAGTATTAGAGAAGTTACGTTATTGAACAAACTAGCTGATGAACTTTCGGAGATAAATTCACAAGATGCAAAGAAATACGCATTATTATTTAACTTAGCTAGAGAAAACTATTTAGATATAAACGATAAGCTAGCAGAGCTAATGATGAGGAAGACGTAAATGATGGATGAATACTCCTAGTCCAGCTGATTACTTGGTTTCAGTTTGAAACTTTTTTGAGAGAGTTGATAATGCGGCGCTTGTACCTAGAGTAGGGTATATTTCATTCCCTGCAGGAACTACTATTATTAAACCTCCTCTTTGTGAGATGTCTGATAATGTTTCTAAAAATCTCAACTGTAATGCTGATGGATTATTCTTGTAGTAAGCTGATGCATCAGCTAAAATACTTGCAGCTTGCCTTTCACCTTCACTTAGTATTACCTTTGCTCTTCTCAATCTCTCTGCCTCAGCTTGCTTTGCCATAGCAGATAACAGATCTTGAGATAATCTAATATCTCTTATAGTTACAGCAGTAACTTTGATTCCCCATCCTTCAGTTGTGACGTCTAATATTTCTTGTATCCTCTTATTGATTTCTTCCCTTTTACTTAGTAACTCATCCAATTCCATTTGTCCAACAATATCCCTTAATGAGGTCTGAGCTAAATTTAGTACTGCCACATTATAATTGAAAACACTTAATACTGCTTTCTGTGGATCAACAACCTTATAGTATACAACCGCGTCTACACTTACAGTAACGTTATCTTTAGTTAAGATAGTTTGAGGTGGAACCTCAACAGTATTCACTCTTAGATCCACTACTAATGGCCTATCAACAAAGGGTATAAGGAATATGATTCCAGGGCCTTTAACTCTCAAAAATCTCCCCAATCTTAATACAACGGCTCTCTCCCATTCTCTAACTACCCTAAATGACATGGCGATAAAGATGATTATTATAATGATAAGAAATACTATACCTACTATATCTCCTATGCTTATAGCCAAATCTTACTACCTCCAAATATATAACTATAATTTGAACCTTATTAATATTGCTGAAATTACCATACCTATTACAAAAGCTAAGATATAAAGTACGATATACAAGTTAACCCCAAATTGGGAAGAACTTGAAGTAGTAGAAGTTAACGTGGTAGTAGTTATGGAAGTTTCTTGCTTAGATAGTACAGACTTTATACCTTTCTTAAAGGAATTCTGGGCCGAGTTTAGAAAATTCAATAAATCTTGGTAATAAGATCGAAACTTACTAGAAAGTGAATTAAGGATTGGTGAGGAGAAGTAGTAGGTCGAAGATAGAGTGAAATTGCCTGGAAAATAAACTACATAAAACGAATAATTGTTATTAGGAAATACCGCAATTCCAGAGGAATTTGTCACTGCAGAAGATATGACCGAAGGAGGAAATCCGGTTTCCAAATAGACCGCTTGCCCTGATAAGGACTTATTACTTATGGACAACTTCACAGTTATTTTATTACTAGTCTGATTAACTAAAACGTGGGGAGGAATTGGCCATAATACTGAAGGTACGTTAACCCCACTTGTCTCAATCACTATAGGTGAAAATACACTAGGAAAAGTGGAGTATACCTTTACCCCGTAAGCCGATTCTGCAGTATCAAATCCTATAGAGTAAGCGTTGGGTACAATAGTTAAAGTATTCCCATTGAAATAGTACAAATTGGCTATACTACTCACATTCATAAATACCACACTTCCACCACCTGGTCCTCCCCAAACTAACTCTAGATCATTTGGCAACCCTAATAGTGAAAGACCACCTAACTGGAATAAACCTATTATAGGGTATCTGAAATAGATTCCCTTCTGCCCATTTATATTATATCCAAAGTTTAATGTAGAATTAACTATTTCCATAAATAGGCTAATGGAAAGGGGTAAGGTTACCTTGAACGTTGGACCTTGATAGCAAATTACACCTAGACCTTGATATACTAACGAATTACTTGTTGTATTACTAAAGGGGCCAGAAAGATTCCAAAGATTTACTATCAGTGTAGCATAAAAGGTATTATTTGATATTTGATGAAATAGAATCACATTTTGTGCCCAATACTCTCCTAATACCATAGCGTTTAACTGAAGCGATGCGTTTCCAGTAGTGAAATATTCTCCTCCTGGTAAGTACGAGCTACCTATATTTAAATATGAAATATTGATCCTACCCATAACGAAATCTGTATAGATTATTGTATTCAAAGGATAACTAGTCACTCCTGAGGGAAAAGCTAAAGCTGAAGGTTGTGAAGTAGTGGGTATACTCAAGGGCATTGATAATGGCAATAATAGAATTATTATGAGCAGAACCTTATACATCACAAATATATACCAATCAAGCTAATAAAAAATCTGTGGCACACCCAGTAGCAATCACCTTGATAATTATCGCAATTTTAATCGCAATTTTAGTCATTACTGGTTACATATCTGACCCTATAATAGATATTCCAACACTGGCCCTACTAGGTTTCCTGACATATCGGGTTATTAATGTTGTTATAAAAACAAGAGGAAGAAACTTATACTCCTATGAGGGAAAAATTGGAAAAGCAGTTGATGATATAAAGTCTGGACAAGAAGGCTATGTAATAGTAGAGGGTGAATATTGGCGAGCCTTAGCTCTAGAGGATATAAAGAAAAACGAAGATATAGTAGTAGTGAAAAGAGAGGGAATGAAACTAATGGTAAGAAAGAAGGTGAGTGATATTGAAACCAGTAGAGTATGAAAAACTGGTAGATATGCTTACTAAAAGAGGATTTGACGTTAGAGAAAACGGAGAGGAATTGTTAGCAATATTTTACCCTCCAACAATAGAAGAAGCAGGGGGAGAAGGAGAGATGCTAAACCAAAGATACTATGTTATAAAGTTTAAGATAATAAATGGATTAGCGTATTACGATTCTACAACACTCATGGAAAACGATAAGCCCATAAAAATTTTAAAAATGGAAGAAGTTCAACCTTGGTTAGAGTCATTATTAGGTGAATAGTTATGTATCTTTTAGTATATGGGAGTCTAAGATATGGCTTCGAGCTAAATCACTTAGTAGCTAAGTCAAGGTTCGTAGGCTTAGGCTATATAGAGGGTTATGAGATGTACGATTTAGGCAATTATCCAGGTGTAATTAAAGGTGATGGTATAGTTTGGGGAGAAGTTTATGAAATAGATGAAAATCTAATTAAATTACTTGATGAGGTGGAGGATTATAAGGGATCGCCAGATGACCTTTATGTAAGGGAAAAAACTAGGGTATATTTTGATCAGAAAAGAAAATATTACTTAGATAATGTCTATTTTTACAGATATAACAAAGAAATAGTAAAAAATATGGAGAAAATAGAAGATGGTGATTACTCAGCGTGGAGCGGAATGCCCATAATTGTAAACTATTTTGCATATGCTGAAAATACTAATGAGAGAATTTTACATCAGCGTGGGGTTGACATGATATTAAGTGAAACTCCGGCCTATACAAAAGGTTATAGACTGATATTCAACATACCTTGCAAATACGGTTATTGCGCAAACTTGATAGAGGACGAAAGTGGTATAATATGTGGATATTTGCAAAAGGTGTTCCTTCATACTTTAAACTCTCTAGATAAGGCTGAACAACATCTAATAAAGTATATTAGAGAAGTTGTAAAAGTTTACGATAGAAATGGGAAGGAGTATTTTGCATATGCCTACGTCTCGAGCTATAAAGAGAATAGGAAGAAACCAAGTGAAGAATACGTAAAAATAATTAGAGAAGGGCTAATGAGAGGATGGGGAAATGAATGCGTAAGCACTGGCTTATATGATGAACCTGGCATATCTTGATTGATGAAGAACGAACTCGGTTCTGACTACTACTAACTCTGACCACTTCTCCACCGTGAACAATAGTTCGAATAGCATTTATAGGAAAATCGTTACACTTTTACGTTACGTTAAAAATATATAATGAATCTTTCCTAGTTAGATGAAAAATGTTTATTGATAAGCTATAATATTAAGAAGTACAATGAAAGATATTTATAAATACATGGATAAATATTTTGACTTTTTATGATAAGGGAATTTCCTAAAACTACTATTCGAAGTATTTAGATATGTAAACTACCACGTCCTCACGACGGGGCATCCTCACTTCAGGATGAGGATTCCCTGCTTCTCTGAGCAAACTCAATCTCCCACAGCGGTAGATCCAAAATCCTTTTACAAATATAGATTTAACTGAGATTATCATTTTTTCTCTATAACAAGAAAATTTTTCATTATACTTGTTATTGATAATCTTAAATATAATTATGTGTATCTTACAATATAAATAAAATGGAATTTCTTCGAATTTAATTCTATTTCTATTAATTCTCGTACTCAATTAGCACTTTTTATACTAAAATATTGTAAAAAATATACTATAGTATAGAGATTTTTCTAAGAATTTCCCATAGAGTTAAACAAAATAGCCACCTAGTTCGCAATGATTCATTATTAACAAATAACTGTTATTTTTAATAATACGATTTTGGATCTACCGCCATAAGTTAAACCATACTTATTATTGTTATATTATTCGCTTACCTAAGTATAATATAAGGCTAAAGAGTAAATATTCTTAATACTTTTTATTCTCTTTATGATGTAACCCAGAGTTAATTCAGTTTTAAGTTAAGGTGTATTAAACCTTGCCTAAGGCTTTCTACCAGCATTTTTGTAGCTGACTAATTACGAGAAAGTGTACAAGGTCATATAAAATGCTTATTTTATCAAAAAGATTAATTGATATATTAAGTGAGAGTTTGAGCCTAAAAGAAGCCTATACCCAATATAAGAATAAGAACTTAAATTATGCATTGAAATTATTAGACGAGTTAATTACCCAGAACCCAGATCTAAAGGAGGCCTACTCCTTAAAAGGAAAGATACTCTTTGAACTAGGAAAACTACAAGAGGCTTATGAGAATTTTCAGAAGGCTGAAGATAAAATTGGAATGGCAAAAGTACTTATAGCTCAAGGACTTTATAGAGACGCGCTAATATATCTAAATGACAATTCAAAAGATTCTAGAAAACTAAGGGGACTTATCTATTTAAAATTAGAAAACTATGAGAAAGCCCTAGATGAGATCAAGGTAGTAGAAGACGAAGATCCTTTAGTGTATAAGATACGGGGAATTTCCGAACTTAAATTAGGTAAATACAATGATGCTATAATTGACTTGAGTTTAGCTATTGAAAAATATCCTACTGATGCAGAATTGTACTTCTATAGAGCTTTAGCTCAAAGAGAATTAGGAAACTATAAGGAGGCTGAAAATGATTTAGAAATCGCAATTAATCTAAACCCATACTATGCAGAAGTTTACTTCAGTTTAGGAGAATTAAAGGAAAGTAGGGGATTGTTAGAAGAAGCTGTAGATATGTATTCGAAAAGTATCAATATCAATCCATTGTATAGAAATGCTTACGTAAGAAGAGCGAAATCGTTGATGAAATTGGGGAGAGAAGAGGAGGCTTATGCGGATATTCGAAAAGCTAACGAACTAAATAGCTCTTAAAGTTAAATACCTAGATAATGCATAATATATTCGATGAAATGTTCCACAAAGTCAATAAGGGAAATAAGAGGTTTCTCATTTCTCGTACCTAATTGTGATTCAACTCTTCTTCGAGAAAAATTTGAAAGCTTTAGAAAATTATCAAATGAAGAAAATAAGACTTATATAATAAGAATAGCTGACTCAAACTACTTTAAATTTGAAGTTCTTATGCTTCCTAACTCACTTACATTACTCACAATATCTACTGTAAGAGGGACGAATAACATAAATCTGAGAGATTTTGAAATGCTAGATGAATTGCAAACCTTAGCATGCTGTGCATATCAGAAAGAGGAATTAAAAAATACCACATCAAACTTCTTGTCACCTACAGCACAGATTGCAGAGGCAGAAGTTGTAGACCTAATTAGTACAGATGAGGAATTTGAATGCCAAATTGAATGTGATAACGTATCTTGGAACGAAATAAAATTACCAGAATCAACCGAGGGAAAATGGACAACTACAGAATTGGCTTCAACGAGCAGGCTATACTTAAAAGCGTTATCTGGCCAAGCCAAATTTTTAACAATATCCACTGAAAGACCACAAAACTCGATAAAGTTTACTAGTATGGAGAGGCTAGGAGCTCTGTGCTGTTTCCTAACAGAGCTAAAGAGAAAGTTAAATGAATGTCCCACTCTTAGAGATGTATTACAACCCTATTTGCAAGTGAAGACAGGGAGGAAAAGGAAGAAAAATGAGTGAAAACGTAACTCCAATTTTTGGCTTGGGAAATTTCGTGATGGATAAGTTAGGCAACGTAACTCAATACACTTTTTTCTATTATTATGATCCAGAAAACTACTACGTAAGTTTACCAAGGGAAATGTTGGATAAAGAAATGGAATTAGTTAAGGAGAACATGCAAAGTTTTTTAGATGAGGAAAAAATAATAATAAACGATAGGGTAACAAGAGCTAAAGTAGTTAGTACAGATATTTTCCTTTTAGATACAACCCACCCCGTTATTGAGTTTATAATAACATTCAAGGGAACATTAAAGGAAGGATTAAATGTCTATGAAAACTTCTATGAAGAGGAGATCACGGAATATCCTTATGAGGCAATATGGAGATTCCCAGGGAAAATATTAAACGTTAAAATGAAAGGACAAGTCAGTATATTAGAAAACTTCTTGAAAATCAAAGTAAACAAAGGAATTAAGGTTGGTGGAAGAGAACGTATTGAGTTCTTTCTAACTTCTTGAAACTTTGAGAAGTATAGCTAATTTACAAAAACAAAATTATTATCTAAGACACAAGTCCACTATATATTAACTAGTTTTCATTTTGTAAAGCTCGTCAAGTTTTATAGCTAATTTATAGTCGAGATCTGTTAACCCTCCTACATCATGAGTTGTTAACTCTACTACGACTCTATTATAATAAACACACACATCAGGGTGGTGATCTAAAGCGTCAGCTGAAGGTTGTATATCTTTCAAGAAATCTACCGATTGCTTAAAATCCTTGAATCTAAATTCCTTCTTAATCTTCTTTCCATTCTCTAATACTATCCATCCGTTAATTTTAAGTTCCTCTAATTCCTTCGAGGAAATCCCACTCATAAGAAATAAAAAGAAACTAGAGTTTAAAAATAGCTTCTTAAAAAGAATCACTTAATTTCTGCTAAGAATTTCTTTACTAAAGCTATAACAAGAGGAATTAACGCTATGGCAAAAGCTATCGCTAGACCCCATGATAAAGCATATATTATTGATGTAACGTTTCCAAAGGGTTCAACTATTATGGCAATTGCGATCAATAGTACAATTATATATAGTATAAATCTACCATAATTTGCTACGTAGGCTAGATCTGGATTAGAGTTAGCAAAGGGAACTAACACCTTATCAATTAAAGCATAGGCAGCATATAGTATTACCGCACCTAATATTACAGCATAAAATACATAAGGATCCACATATGGTATAACACTAAAAATCGCTAAGGCCGCAGCAACAGTTATGATGGCTGCATATAAACCGAACCTTAAGACATTGAATATCGCAGTTATTAAGTCATCTTGCGATCTAGCTCCTATTTGCCTCTGCATGTAATCAACTAAAATATTAACTAGAGTTAAGCCAATGGTAAGAAGAACTATTGCTCCAGCTAATTTGGGCAAATAATTAGCTATCTGTTGAATATATCCAGAAGCTGCTCCTAGCTGTAAAAAAGAAAGAGCAATTGACAATGCGATTAGGATGATTAACGCCTTCACTGTACCTGCTATTATATCAACACTTGCTCTAACGTGTTCCTCTCTAAAAATCCTACCTAAAAATGTCCTTATGGAATACGCTACGATATTACCTATTATATAACCTACTAATAGTATTATTACAAATAGTATTATAGAAGGTATTGCATCAATAATACTAGTAGCTATCCCAGATAAGGCTTGCGAAATCGATGTTTGAGCTGATACTATTATCACGGATATCCTCTGTATATTCATAGAGAATAGTGTTTATTTAAGACTATCTTATGATCAAACGTAAATATGAAGATAAGTTTAGTAATCGGTAATAATTTTTTCTATTTTGTTTATAATAATGGATAACTTTTTTTCTTCCTCTTTTAACTGAGTTAGTCTCCTCCTTAACTGCTCACCCTTAGAAAGTTTTTCCTTGATCTCATTAGCAAACTTGCCAACATATTTGCTTCTTAATTTACCATCTTCCCAATACCTTAAGTAGTAGTAGACATTTCCATTAATTGTCTTAACTTCTAGATGTCCACTTGGATATCCTTCTAACTCTTTTTCGACTTCCTCAATTTCCTTTCTTAGTTCATACAATCTCTCTTCTAACCTCTTAATTTTCTCCCACATCATCAAAATCACCAATACTAATACTATCTTCAAAAGTCTCATTAAGCGCTCTTAATACCTTCTCCTTATCTTCCACCAATGCATATTTCTTAACTCCACCGGCTCTACCCCTATTAATTATCCTTATCTTGACTATCCCAAACATGTCCAATTCTGATATGATATCTGAAAACCTCCTATACGATAAGGGTTTTTGCTTGAATTTATTACAAAGATCTGTATACATTTTATGAGCAGACATTACATCTTCTGACTCTATCAGACTTCTTAAAGCCAATTTATAGTGAAAAGGAAGAGCTTTGACGGCCTCTATAAGCCTCTCTTGTTCATAATCCACAATGGCCTTATCTACGTGCTCCTTCCTAATAATACCCCCACCTGAAGCTAGCTGAGCTGCCCTGAAAAGCAAATTTACTGCTTTCCTTGCATCACCGTGCTCTTTAGCAGAAATAGCTGCAATATAGCTCAATATTTCGTCATCATAGGTACCTTTTATTAGGCCATATTCAGCATACTTCGAAAGAATAAATTTCAGTTGCTCTGCATCGTAAGGTTTAAAGATTACCGAAGGCCCTAAAGATGATAAAACTCTGGGCTCCATATAATCACGAACATTAATGTCATTACTAATCATTATAACAGATATATTTGCATCTGATCTAAGCAGCTGATAAAGAACTATATCTCCCCCTCTTCTCTTCACTAACGTGTCAACCTCGTCAAGATATATAATTGCTCTTATATTCCTTGTGCCATTCTTTATCTTATCAATATACTCACCTAAATTAATACCATGCTTTGGTACTGAAAAACCAGTTAGTTTCCCAGCTAAAGAGGATAATACAGCTTGTGGTGTTCCACCAACCTCTCTGCAATTAACATAAGCTTGTTTTACATCCTTATATTCCTCGTCCTCTTTCTTCACCTCCTCAATTTCATTAAAGATATATTTGCTCACGAAAGTTTTTCCGGTACCGGTTAATCCAAGGAATAAGTTCGAAAACTTGACCTCATTCTTAACGAAATACCTAATAGCAATTGCGGCATCCCTTAATATATCCTCTCTAAACGGAATCTCCTTAAATACAGATAACGGATCGATAAAGACCTTAGGGTTTTTTATAACTTCACCCTTACCACCTTTCAATGTTTCCCTTATCACATGCACTTCTAATGTTTCTGCTGTTAAACCTGTTTCCTATGACTTTGTTGGTAATATCTAGACCACAGGTTAAATCAATATTACTTCAAAACTGAGGTTTTAATCATTTTGTATAATTTATAGAATGAAAATAAGATATATGTAATCAATAAAACGAAAATCGCAAAAAGAAGCAATAAAAGAGATTGGAAGAACAATGAAATAACTTGCCCTGTAGGCAAGTACTCAATTAGAAAGTAAGGATACAATTGTAACAATGCTATAACAAAGGCTAGTTTACCCGATCCAAAAGATGCCCTAGCAATAAGGTATAGTAAATACGATATTGAAAAGGACACTGCTAAGGTAGACTTTATAAACGTACGTCTAATAACCATTGCCACAAACCTACCTTCAAGAATTAACTTATTAATCTTTTCATAATTGTTAGAAACTTAAAAGTCTAGAATCTAAAAATAGTTTTTCCTTATTACAAGGTAATGTAACCATAGTGAAGCAAATATTGGACTTTAAATTCTTTTTTCTGAAATATTATAATTATCGGAAAAATTTAACTCCCCAGTTATGCAGTAAATTTCCTGTGATTTCATCCTTAAAAATACCCTATATACCGCCAAAAGTAGTACGTTTGTATAAAGTATTATCGTTTTTAAAGAGACACTCTCTTAATTTCATCTGAAACATTAAAGGAAGGAAAAAAGAAAAATATTGAGTTTGTATAATTAAACCAAGCTCTAATAGCTAGATTTTCAGATGAAACGTAGGAAATTTACACAGAGACAATTGTATTGAGAGATTAGGGTACGAAAGTGTTATAGAAACGTAGGAAATTTACTGTAAAATTTATGATAGTGTATCGATTATCGCAATTAGCTCGTCAGTATATTCAGTAGTTGATAAGGCTCTTACACCCATAAATCTAGCTAAATCCTGAGTAACCTTCTTCTGTCTTATAGATTCCATGATTGCAGAATCTATTAACTCAGCAGCCTTATCCCATCCCATAAATCTTAACATTAACTCACCACCTTTTATTATTCCAGTGGGGTTTGCAACATTCTTACCAGCATACTTAGGTGCGGTACCATGTATTGCCTCGAACATACCTCCAGTATCTCCTATATTTGCACCGCCTAACATACCAATATTTCCTACCAGTGCGCCCGCAGCATCCGATATGTAATCCCCATTTACGTTAGGTGCTAATATTATATCGTACTCGTCTGGTCTGATAATTATCTGTTGGAACATGTTATCAGCTATCCTATCATTTATTATGACCTTCCCAGAAGGAGGTACTCCATTATAATTCTTTGTTACCTCTTCCTCAGTAACTATATAATCTCTAAATTCTTTTGTTGCAACTTCATATGACCATTCTCTAAATGCTCCTTCGGTATATTTCATCACATTACCTTTATGCATTATTGTAACTTTCTTTCGTTTATGGTCTATAGCGTATTTTATAGCCATTCTCGCAATCCTTTGCGTCTTAAATCTACTGATAAGTTTTATACCAATTCCAGTATCATCTTCCACTTCCACTCCTAGCTCCTTTCTTAGAAAATCTCTAATTTTCTTTGCTTGTTCACTGTCATAAGGATACTCTATTCCTCTGTACAAATCATCAGTATTTTCCCTAAATATTATAAGGTCAATCTTATCTGCGTTCTTAATTGGACTTTCTATACCTGGAATGTATTTTACTGGTCTTATATTTGCATAAAGATCCAACATTAATCTAATTGCTACATTGATGGATTTCCAGCCTTTGCCTATTGGTGTTTCTAGGGGACCTTTTAATAAGACTCTATACTTCTCTATCAATTCCTCTGACTCTTTAGGAAATCTATTTCCGGTTAGCTTTTCTGCCTTATCTCCTGCTAGAACTTCTACCCACTTAATTTCTCTATCAGATCCATAAGCTTTTTCCACTGCTTTGTTTATAACCTTCATAGCAGCATGTGTTATTTCATGCCCTATTCCATCCCCTTCAACATACAGAATTATTGGCTTTTTTGGTACAATCCATTTCCCATTTTCAAATTTAATTACTTCTCCATCTTCTGGTATCTTTTGCATCAAACTCTAACTCTACTATGTATAAATTTAAAATCATTGCTAACCTTTTTAGCACTAAAGTCTAGTGATTATTATGTTCTCTAATTAAAAGTTTTCAAGCTTCCTTAAAAACCATTTTCGCGTGATCGCTCTCCTTATTTAACTGGGGAGTTAAATAGCATTGGAAGCTCAGATATTGGGAAAAACTATATACTCTCAGAAACTATTTTTGGTTTAATGACATGGAGTATATTCTTGCTGATTTTAGCTTTAAGTGACATTGTATTACCATTGACTATTACGAATATAAACAACCAGTCAATCACAACATTATCTCCAAACTATTACTTAACGGTGGCTATAGTTTTTCCACCGAGTAATCTAACTCTTTTACAACAATATGTTCAAGAACATGTAATATTAAATCAGACTCAAGTGGAAAAGCTTTTCATTCCAACAGAGGAAATATCAAAAACGTTATCTCAGTTAAGGCAATCAAATATATCCGCAACCAGTTATATGAATGTAATATTGGCTAGTGGAACTGTTTCACAGCTAGAGAAAGCATTAAATGGGAAGTTCTACGTTTATGAACTCAACGGAAAGAGGTTCTTTGAATTTTTTGGTTCTCCAGTAATTCCTAACGCCATCGTAATAGGTACTAATATTACTTCACTAATTCTAAATAAGCCCACAACACTCTATAACGTTACACAAGCTGTCGCATATAATGCATTAAAGCCTAGTCAATTACTCTATGCTTATAATATTAGCTGGTTACACGCCCATAACATAACTGGAAAAGGCACCGCTATAGGCATATTGGATTTCTACGGTAATCCCTACATACAGCAACAATTACAAGAATTTGACAAACAGTATAATATTCCAAATCCTCCATTCTTTAAAATTGTCCCCATAGGAGCTTACAATCCTAATAATGGTATTTCAACAGGTTGGGCAATGGAAATCTCTTTAGATGTTGAGTATGCTCATGTTATAGCTCCTGATGCTGGAATTGTTTTATACGTAGCCAATCCAAATATCCCTCTTCCTGCAATTATAGCATATATAGTTCAACAAGATGAAGTAAACGTAG
The DNA here is from genome assembly GCF_900079115.1 of Saccharolobus solfataricus. NCBI lineage: Archaea > Thermoproteati > Thermoproteota > Thermoprotei > Sulfolobales > Sulfolobaceae > Saccharolobus > Saccharolobus solfataricus. Next base: position 2,077,438 of record NZ_LT549890.1, on the reverse strand, counting down.
TATCGCAAAGTTTTGGTATCCCCGAACTATATGTAGATTTAGGTCTAATTCCTCTTTCATATGTCAATTCGCTAATGTATGAATATTGGCTAGGTGAGGTTGAGGGGATTAGTTTCGCTGCTGCTTCTGGTGACGCAGGCGGAAATGGATACAATTACTTCTTAGCTCCTCAAGGTTCCGTAATATTTCCAGCTTCTATACCTTACGTCTTAGCAGTAGGCGGTTCATCTGTCTACATAGGTGGGAATAAGACTATGGAAACAGCGTGGAGCGGTGAAAGCGTGCTAGGAGCGTCTACCGGTGGATATAGTACATTATTTCCCGCTCCTTGGTATCAAGATAGTAATGGTTTTAGAGTGGTCCCAGATGTTGTAGCTGACGCTAATCCATATACTGGTGCTTTTATCTTGTATTACTACAATCAAACTTACTTAGTGGGCGGCACATCATTAGCTACACCAATAGTTAGTGGGATTATTGACCTAATGACTCAAAGCTACGGTAAGCTAGGATTTGTAAATCCTTTTCTTTATGAGCTAAGAAACACAAGTGCATTATCTCCCATAGGTTTCGGATATAATACACCTTATTACGTTAATTCGTCAGAATTGAATCCTGTAACTGGTTTAGGATCAATAAATGCCGGATATTTATATCAACTATTACCTAAAGTAATACACTCTTCAAGTATTTCTGTGGGGGTTAATAATATTACATATTTAGATGGGCAAGTCGTAAAAGTAGTCGCTAATATTACCGGAATAAGACCTTCAAGTGTAATTGGAATCGTGTATAATGGTAGCTCTGTTGTTCAGCAGTTCTCATTGTCGTTTAATGGAACTTATTGGGTTGGTGAATTTGTTGCAGAAGGAAGCGGTATAGAGGAAGTAATAGTAAAAGCGGGTAATTTAGAAGGTTCTACTTACGTTACTATTGGTTATCAAGCTCAATTCATTTTTCCGCCTATTGCATTATTCCCAGAGCCTGAACCCGTTCCTATAGTTGTTCAACTTATTTATCCCAATGGTTCTCTAGTGAGGAATCCTTCAAATCTTACAGCTTTGATATATAAATATGATCAGATGAATAATAAAATGTCAATTATTTCTAGCGTTCAATTGCAAAGAACCTCATTAATAAACCTTTCCATTTTAGGTATCCAAATTGAATCTAGCTACCTCACCGGGGTCTATCAGTTGCCAAGCAATATCATAAGTGGAGTCTATTTTATTAAAATACCGAACGTGTTTGGCTTTGACGAATTCGTTAGTGGCATATATATTCTTGATGCGGTCTATCCTCCAGTCTTTACAAACCCAGTGGTACTATCCCCTGGTCAAAACGTTACAATACTCGCTGAAGCCTTAGCAATAGGATCTCCTAACGTTACTGTAACTTTCTATAATATCTCGGGAAATAAGGTTTACTCTATACCCGTTAATGCAATTACTTATCAGAATACTTTATTATATATAACTCAAATTACCTTGCCAAAATTGAAGCCAGGATACTACTATGTTGTTACTAAGGCAATTTACAACGCTTCTAACTTTACTGCAGAGGGCGTAGGTTTAACTCAAATTTACGTGTCTCCATACTCACTTAACGTTAAGGTTAGAATAATACCTAATAATAGTATTGTGTATCAAAATCAACAAATATACGTTATAGCAAATATTACTTATCCTAATGGCACTGAGGTTAAATACGGTTCATTTTCCGCTATTATTGTTCCCTCCTATCTCTCCAGCCAGTTCGATAACTTACAGTTGCAATACAGTGTTCCCTTAACGTACATCAACGGAAGTTGGATTGGTCAATTGGAAATTCCAAGCGGATCTTCTACTAATTCCTTAGGCTATTCTACCTATGGTATATCTGGCTATTGGGATGTTTATGTGGAGGGTATATCTGCGGATGGAATTCCTACGAATTTCCCTGCCACTCTTGACGTTAATACTTTATCCATAAATCCTATATCACCTTCTAGTCAATTTGTTGTCTTACCTTATGTATATGTGAGCGTATTCAATGGCACTATAGCCTTTAATGAGTTCATAGATAAAGCTATAGTAGTTGGGCATAATGCTACTTTTATTAATAGTATAATACGTAACTTGATTGTTGAAAACGGTACAGTTACCTTAATCAATTCTAAGGTGCAAAATGTAAGTCTAGTCAATTCAGAAATAATAAAAATAAATAGTACTGTAGGCAATAATGTAAACTACATCACAACGATTGGTAATAATCATGCTAAGTCTAGTTACCCGAGTTTAGACAGTGGTTCAATTTTGACTATAGGAATCGTACTAGATATTATAACTATTATTGCATTGATCTTGATAAAGAGAAGAAAGAAGTTTATTTAACTCCAGTTATCATTCCGGCCCATTGGTTCTGATCATACATAAGGTATTGGACATGAAGATAGATTTTTTTTCTTCCAGTCTTTGTCTTCAGAGTTATAGGATATATGAAATAGTAAATGTCTCCTTCAGCCTCAATTTCAGCTTTCTCAGGAAATTCCACTGTATACTTGTACTGGTTTGCAATATCTTCTATTTTCACCGTTAATCTCGCTATTATATCCTTTATGGACTCCCCATAAATTGGTTCAAAGCTTAGTGCTTTTAATTCTTTTTTAAATGCAGCAATACTTTCAGTATATCTTTTCTTTTTTTTCTGCTGTTCTTTTCCTCTTGTTGTCACGTGTTATCTTTATGCCGAAATAGTATATAAACCTAAAAGTAGTTAAGAGTAGTAATAATAAGTTGGTAAAGTTCTCTAACTTTTCTTTGGTATTCACTACTCATTTCTTGCTCTTTTATTGCTCTACTTCCTTCTTCTTCGACAAGTTTTATTGTATCTGAAATAGTATTACTTAGAAGAGTGTAATCAAAATGAAGGGTCTTCGATGCTGCCAAATAGTAAATGAATGGTATAATATACTCTACGAATTCGTTTACTCTTTCAGATAATTGAAAAGCCCTTACAGCGTTCTCCCTTTTGACGTTCTTTGCCCAAGGATATTTAATTTTTATTTCTTCCATCAATTTGCTATCATATGCAATATCATTTATTATTTCTGAATCGTTAGCTTTCATCTCCTCCATTCTTTTATTAGTTAAGTCCTTTATGAATGGTGAAAAATCCACCTTAATAAAATCCAGACTTAAGGTTGTAGGATAGTCAGTAAAATTATTGGAAAGAGAATACTTTTTGATTTCCTCATATATGTACTCTATATTTTTCTCCAAAATGCCATATTTAAGAGGCCTATCGATTAATTTTGAAGACATTCCATAGATTGCTATGATATCTGCCCATATTAGGGCTTCAAATGCTTGATTTAATTGAAAATTTTTTATTAATATCAGTTTTTTTGTCAAATATTTCCTAGGCCATTCCCTAAGTTTATGGAGAATAGGAGGTTTAGAATAGTATAAACTTTCAAAGTAACCACCATTAAACAATCTATAAACTTTTATCGCAGCTTCCCGATCAATTCCTAACTTCTCAGCAAATGTAATAAAATTCATAGTGTAGAATAAGAAAGGATAGTAAAAAAGAGTTACCTTTTATCAATATATCCTTTCTCAATTAACAGTTCAGTTGCTAATATCCCTCCTCCAGCAGCTCCTCTTACAGTGTTATGGATCACTGATACTAACCTAATAGTTCTCCTATTTATTTGGCCTAATCTCCCAACTACTACGCTCATACCGGGTGGATTCCCTGCCCATCTGTCAAAATATACTTGAGGTCTCGCATCTTGATTAATCAAAAGTATAGGTTTGTCTGGTGCCGTAGGTAGTTTTAGGTTTTGTGGTTCTCCTCTAAACGAATCTAAAGTCTCTCCAATCTTTTCTACAGTGACATCTTCTTTAAATGTGATATAAATTACCTCATAGTGGCCATGAATAGTTGCTACCCTATGAGTTGTTGCACCTAATGATAGGTTATTATCATCATCATCAACCATCCTTTTCGTCTCGCTTAAAATCCTGCTAATCTCCTTAACAGTCTTATTATCGTAATTGTCACCTAAAGGCAATACATTATCTATCACATCAAGCGAAGGTATTCCAGGATAACCGGCACCAGATAACGATTGAATAGTTGTTATCAAGCTACTATCTATTTTAAAGTTCATATATATTGGTGCTAATGGAATTGCAGCCCCTTGGGCAGTGCATAATGGTGTTGTAACTATAAAACCCCTCCAGTCACGTCTTTCTCTCTGCTTATCAATAAGTGATATTGTATGTGGATTTACTTCCGGAATTAGCAAGGGTACGTCGGGATCAAATCTATGATCTGGAGAATTGCTGATTACCGGGAATCCATGTTTAGCGAATTCCTCCTCTACTGGACCTGCAGCACCTTGAGGTAAGGGTGAAAATACAATATCTACATCATCCATTAATTTCGGATCAGTCGGTTTAACTTCCATGTCGGCTATTTCAGTTGGAACTTGACCTATAGTTTGCCATCTCACGACTTCTCCATAAGGTTTACCTACTGAACCTTTTCCAGCTAGATACCCTACTTTAATGTATGGATGATTAGCTAACATTCTGACATATTCTATTCCAACTAATCCTGTGGATCCCAAGATAGCTGCTTTAAGTGTTCTCCTCATTTTTACTCACATAATATATAGAGTTACTGGGATATAAGCTTATTTTAAAAGTATAAGTTATAGTATTTTAGAGTCTATTATATAAAAAAATGAGTGAGAATATAAAACAATTAATAACTTCCGTACTGAATTTAAACGAAAACGTAAAGTCATTTGGATACGCTGACTAAGTGAGCATATAGGAGAGTCTAATCTCAACCACAAAGAAAACGGCATCACAAACCTAAATTGTACACTTTGGAATTATCGAAATAAAGATAATAGTAGTTTCGTGGAAAAATATTCAATAGATTAACTAGGCATAACTAAAAATCTATCATAATAGGATTATATATTCTAGGACAGAATATACTACGAATTGTCATAGGGAAGTTAAATTACATGAGAACCGTTTTTAAAAATATAGTGCTGTTATTTTGCCGAGGAAGCTAAGCGGTTAAGCTGGTGTAGCTATTATCGTCATTTCTGGATCCATTATGCTGAATTTCTTCCAAGAATATCCTGATAGGACTTCTATTGGTTGTAGTCCCGCCTTTTTGAGTAGAGCTAAGATTTCGTGGATGCTATATAGTCTTTGCTCGTAAATCATCTCTCCTACTTCTTTATCATTTAGGTAATATTTTCTATAAATTTTCAACCTTGAAGTTTCTTGTTCAAATTCGACTTTAGAGTATACTAAATACGGCGGTATATAAGTATAATATTCATTAGGTCTATTATATATTATATAGTCTCTATTATCTAAATTAATAACCACTATTTTCCTTGTACTATCTCGTAAGGATTCTAAGATCTTTAGATCATCTTCTTCGGAATAGTACCCTAAACTGTTGTAAATATTTATCACAAGGTCGTACTTTTCATTACCAATTATTTCCTTTATTTTTCTCATATCGCCTACTATAAATTTTCCGTTTTGAATATTGGATCTTGCCATTGATATCATTCTTTCAGAAATATCTATTCCAGTAACCTTATAACCCCTATTTGCAAGAAAATACGAAACTCTACCAATTCCACAAGGTATATCTAGAACCTTCTTTTCTAACTTGTATTTACTCACAACTTCATCTATCCAATTAGCCCACTTTTCTCCCTCATCCCATACTTTTATCATCTCACGAACGTAAAAATCAGATTCAAAGATTTTAATCCACTCGTCGCTCATAGATTTTATAAAGTTAAAAGAGAGTTATTAATGTATGGTTTATCAATTAGCATTTATATTTCTTATATTATTAATTTCAATACCTCTTTCTCCTCACCAATCTTTTTCCTATAACGTTCAGATAATTTATAATAATACTTTATATCTATATGTATATAATTATACTATATTATCAATATCTCCTTTAACCTATAATTTTACAATCTATAATTCTAATGGAAGTATAATTTATAATAAGGTCTTCACAATCTCTAACTATTCCCTATTTCCACCAGCATTACTTATAAATGCGAGCCTTATTGGAAATTATACTCTTATCCTAAGTAAAATGGAAAATAACACAAATATATCTGTATATAAGGGATTTTTAAAATTAAATAGGAGTGAAATAGTATTAAACCTAATTTATCACAACAATATACTTTATCAAGCAAACGGTACTAGTAAAAACGTACATATATATATATTCCAGATAAATTCTGAAAATGAATCACCATCCCCAACAATATATAGTTATTTACCGTTGATTGTTCTCCTTATTGTAATAATTGTTGCAGTAATTTTGCTGATAAAAATAGGTAAGATTTAGATTATTAGAGGTAAAATAATTGGTATTATAAGCGTTAATATTACACCTGTAATCATTGCGGATAGAGCATACTCTTTTCCCAAAACTTCTACATAGAGTGGAAGTGTAGTATCCATTGCTGTCGCACCTCCTACAGCTACTGCAGATCTAGGTTCAAATTTCACTCTAAGAAGAAAAGGTACTAAAACATAAGTTAGTTGTTCTCTAAGGAAATTTATTAGAAAGGCTAGAGTACCCAAATAGGGATTAGAGCTTACTGCTACTAACGGTCCAACGTAACTATACCATCCACTGGCCAACGCAATAGCAAATGAAATGGTAAGGTTAGCTATGTGTAACATGTAAATAACTAGTGCTAGTATGATATCTCCAAGAATTGTTATGAATAATGAGATTAAAGAATCCTTACTACTATTTAGAATTACCTTACGATTAACGTCCTTTCCCATCGTATAGCCTAGCACTGAGGCCAAAGCATACAATTCGTAATCTACTAAGTTTATGACAATATTATCATTTATATGAAACAATAATCCAAAGATCCATCCTGATATGAAAGGTAACATATACTTTATTATCGTCTGTCTATTGCTTCTATTAGGTACTTTTTCTTTATTAGTTTTTACTAGGAGTTTTGTGCTATTATTAAAAGATCTTATTGCGACTCCAGAAAAATATGTGATAATTATTGAAAATATGCTCAGTATTAGTGAACTTATAACTAGGCTAAAGACTTGATTGCTCGTGATCTCTTCTCCTGCCCAATATGAGATTGTCAATATTAGAAGTATAACTACGATGTCTACGATTCTCTCGGCTTCTTTTACATATTTTATCTTGCCTATAATTAAAAATATTAGATATAATACTATGAAAAATATTGAACTGCCGTTCAAACTTTTCTCAGTTATCTTTTTCTTATTTCCTCCTCTAAATACTTTTCAACTATTTTATAATTCTTTGTCACAGTATAGAAACATTTATTTTTATCTCTATTAATATTTACTAATCCGAATTTCTCTAAAATTTCTAAATGGTATTTTACAGTAGAGTAATTTAATCCCAATTTTTTCGATAATTCATAAGCAGTTTGTGGTTTCTCTTCCAATTCATTTAATATCTTTTTTCTCGTATCCCATCCCTTATTTTGGAAGATCTCATCTAATCTTAGTAGCATATATTAAAAATTGTAGAAGGTGATAAAACCCTACGCCTTAGAACAAGTGTTCTAATCTCTTTTTGCACTAGATAAAATGAATTTAGCTGTGAGTAGAACGAGAGGAATTACAAATAGTTCTGACAGGGTGAGTGATAAGATTAGATTTAGTATCAGTAGCGCCTTTATTAAATTGTCCATATATAAAATAGTGCAGAAGTAGTTTATAAATTTAAAATTTAAAGTTTCCATTCTTGGTAATACTTCTAATAAATAAAAGAAGTAATAATAATATCATTGCTAGTGTGCCAAATGGGTAAAAATCGTTATGAAGACCTAAAAGAAATAATATTAATAATGGTATCGGTATAAAAATTCTTGCAAAAGGATAGCCGTCTATAAACGCGCCCACTAGGGCTGCAGGAATAAGAGCCACTGGATAGAAAATGGCTATGATGAGCAGAATTATAATTATAAGTAAAAGTAAGAGATTGAGATTAAACCTTTGAGAAATCATATTCAATTATGTATATCGTATGTAGAGTTATAAAAGTTATAGTTTATCAAGAATTGAATGGAACTCCCTTATATGATCCCTATAACTACTAAAGAACCGAGCTCTAAGCAATTCATTTTCAGTGATCTCTATAGTTCCCCTATCCTCATAAAATAGTTTTAGTTTAAGTTTTACATCTCCTAATGGCGAAACTACTCTAGATCCTCCCCAAAAGTACTCCTCCTCTTGACTACCTACAACATTTGTGAAAACAGTCCATACAGTATTCATTAATGAATGAGCTTTCAAAAGCGAGTCCCAACTCTCTTCTATTGCCAAGTTTTCTCTTAGTTTTCGCATTGGTGAGGCTGAGGGTATGAAAATTGCGTCAGCTCCCATAAGCGATAACGCCTCTATTGGTTCCGGATGCCAAGCATCCTCACAAATTACTACTCCAAATTTTAAGTCTTTGTACTCAAAAATTTTCAGATCTTTCAGTGGATCTCCTCTTTGGAAATATCTCCTCTCCTCAAATAATCCATATGTTGGAAGATAAAACTTATATATGTAATCCAATTTCCCGTTAATGATAACTGCTGCTGAGTTTCTTAATATTCCTTTCCTAACTTGCCTTATTGTTCCAAACACCACACACTTGTTAACTTTCTCTGCTATTTTCTGTGTAGCCTCCTCTGCGTCTTTGTATATTTCATATGTTAAGTCCTTTATAATGTAACCAGTTAAGGACAGTTCTGGAAAGATTACACAATCTGCGCTACTGCTCTCTATTATTTCTAAATGTTTCTTGTAGTTCCTATAGACGTCCCCGGGATAAGATCTTATTTGGGCTAATTCCACTTTTATGCCCATCTTCTAGGGAACCTCCAGTCTGAGTTTATTGCCCTTCCACTTAACCTAAAGATCTCTGGGGGTAGCCTCTTGTGTTGAGAGATTTTAACTAGTCTATCAACTTTTTTAACAATATCTATAGGAATTCCCAACATTTTCACTATCTCGTCTTCGCTTCTCATTTCATCGAATCTTAAATATAGTATTGAATCTATTGTTTCATAGTCAATTCCTAATTCTCCTTCTGCTGTTTGTCCTTCCCATAAGGCTGGGGAACTTGGTTTTGTGACTATTCTTTCCGGTAACCCTAAACATTTTCCTAGCATTCTAACCTGTGTCTTGTACAAATCACCTATTGGTAAAACATCAACACCTCCATCCCCATACTTTGTGAAGTATCCTAATAGTAGCTCACTCTTGTCTCCAGTTCCTACCACCAAGTAATCTAACATTTGCGCATAAGCGTAAAGTATTATCATTCTAACTCTAGCTTTTATGTTGCCTATTATATATTTATTTTCTGTTTCTATTTTATTTGAAAATGACTTCACAATTTCATCTATATTAATTAATTTGTATTTATTTTGTGCATTAAGGAATTTTATCATTTCGAATGAATCATCCAAATCTATCTTTGGCGTTGAAGAGGAAGGCATGAGAAGTATGAAGAAATTATCAGTAGCTTTAGCAAGAAGCGTTGCAGTTACCGCTGAATCCACTCCCCCGCTTACCCCTATTACTCCTCCTTTCTTATTGCTAAATTCAAGATACTCCCTTATCCTTTCCACAATATAGTTAGTAACAGCTTCACAATCTATTGTGAGTGATTTTCTGATATATTCATGCATTACCATTATGAGAATATTTGTTGAGCAAATATTTAACGTATAATACCATCTGAATGAAGAGAATTTAGAAAAGGCCATAGAAGAAGTTAATCTAGGCTACTTAATATGTAATTCAAAATCTCGTACTTTATCGAATCCCTATTTTCAACGGTAATTACGTAGATTCTTCCTCCCATGGGTTTTTGTGTCCTATGTAACACTGCAATCAAAGGTTTTTGATTATTTAGAATAGTCTCAATTAATTTCTTTATTGTAGGTATTTTTAACTCCATTGGCCCAATTTCGTCTATTGCTAAAACATCTGCCTTATTAATGTTAGACAATGTAATCTCAGTTATTCTTTTAGCACTATCTTCTAAAACTGTATATTTCCCTATTTTCACTCTTCCAGGCGCGTTTTCTTTAGCCAACCAGTCTCCTTCATTGGTAGTTATATCTACTATTCTAAAACCTATTCTTCTTCCATTCTCTCTCACCTCTGGGCAATAAAATCCAGCAACTTTGTAATTATTCTCACTTAATTTATTAATTAAAAAGAGTAATATTGTAGTTTTCCCAACACCGGGGTTACCAGTTATAAATACCCTTAAAGCATTCTTCGACTCTTCTAACATCGATTATATCAATGACTCTACTGATTTATCTTTATTTATCACTTATTTTAGATATTCGTAATCCAGATCAAGTTATAGCTGGCTAATGCCTTAAATTTAGATTTAAACGGATATATATGACACTCTTAATCCTATCACATAGAACTTATGCAGGAGACCTTTTAAGGTATGGAGAAGTTTTGAACTAAACATATCTCTATATGATGGGAGAACTGTTTTCGAATGATAACGTTATTATAATGAGGTTTGGAGTAAAACTTACCTAAGGAATAAGGAGAATTAGCTGGTGGTGGATGAACTATTGTTATTAGACATGGAAAAGGTTTTTCTACCATAATCCTAATAAAAGTATCTGTATTAACAAATTTAAGTAGGATGGGATAGTGGGACTATTAGAAGTATACTCAAACCCTGAAAAACCAGAGATTCTATGCTCTCTAATTGACGACAAGGGTAATAGAAAGGAGATAATGTTAATAAAACTACAAGATAATGGCGTCCATATATATAAGACTGAGGAGCACTATATTTTACCACCAATTCCCCAAATAGATTCTCTCATTAAGGACGTAATAGAGGAAGTAGCGGAGGAATTAAAGGTAGATTCAATAGTTTACAATTACGGAAATATTGATACTAATTCAGAGACTCTACGATTAAGTAAAGAATGGTTTGATATGGAAAGATTAGCCTTAGCTTCTTCAAAACATGTAGCGTTATCTAGCGATGTCAATTCTAGAGTAATAGTGGGTGTTGTTAGATTTCCTAACAATGCTTACGCAGCCACTGTATTAAGGAGTGAAGATTCCTTTCCTATTCTTCAAATATTTATTGACATGTCGTATAATCCTCCGATAATTAAGAAATACAACGAGTTGGGCCAAGTTGTTGAATCGAGGAGAGAAAACATAGAGAACTTCGAAGACTACTTAAAGTCTTTGATAAACGAGGAGGAATATACTTTGATTTATAGGGAGTTTGTAGAATATAATCTATTACCAGCTGAAAATCCTATACAAAATGGTAAAACTATTTACGCGGGATGTATCTTCAAATACCTTATAGGGTTTAACGTAGGAAAGAAGCCTAGCTCGGTTAAAAAACACAAATTAGCCAGATTGCTTAGGGCAATAATGTACTTGGATAGAATTTCCAATAATATTGGAGTAGATGTTATTATTGGCAATCCGTCTCCTATTTCTTACCTACCTTTATCTATAGATAAGTTAAAAAATAAGGTCGAAAGTAAAGTAACTAAGAAACATGGATTAAGTTCTATTCACTATAGCGGAGTTAGCTCTGATGTAGTAAAGGACGTCAATTTCACATCCAAGGATATATTAAGTATCATACCTATTGCTTTTATAATACTTGCTGATTCAAAGAAAAAATTTGAAGAGTATGTTGAAAGAATAATAAATGGTCCTACAGCGGATGGATTAGATTTACTTGACGAATATGTTAGACAGAATTTATCCAACAACTTCATAGCTTATTTGGCAAATTTGGAAGAAGTATTAATATTGTATAATGACATTATTCAAGACTTAGAGGATAATGAGCCAAAATAGTTTAGCATACTTTTATATTTCCTCGATAAAGCTTACAAATAGATGGTGGAGTAGTAGTAGAGAGGAAAGAAGAAGCGCAATAAATGAGATAGAATCTGTAGAATCACAGTTTAGGAATAATCTAATTTCACTAAAAAGATACATATCTCTTAGGAATGATAGTGATATTATTTATTGGGTAACTTCCTCCGATACATCGAAATTGTTAGAATTTAAATATACTTTACTTTCTAAAATAAGGGATTTAGGTTATGAATCACTATCCTTGTTTTCCGTATATAGGTCGTCTCCATATACAAGAGGAAATTTTGACATTAATAAGGTCCTCTCATTAGAGCCTTTAAGGTATTTTGTAGCATATCCCATGAAAAAAGACGTAGAATGGTATCTTCTACCTTTTGAAGAAAGGGAAAAAATCATGAAAGAACATATTGAAACTGCTCGAACTCATCCAAAGAACAAGGGAATTAGATCATATACTACTTACTCTTTTGGAGTAGGTGATTATGAGTTCGTCGTAGTTTATGAGATTCCAGAAATAGAGAATTGGGTTGAAGTGGTAGAGGCTCTTAGAGAAGTCAAGGCAAGAAAATGGATAACAAAAGAAGAACCAATACTAGTTGGAGAGCTAAGGGGCTTAGATCTATTTTTAATTTAAAATGTTAGTATCTCGTATCCTTCGTTAGCCATTCTTACTAAACATTCACACCTCTACTTATCTCGTCTACATATACTAGACTATCCTTGCTCACATTATAATTTTTCCATAGCCATTTAACATTTGAAAACTTTAACTGAGTTTTTCTTAAGAGGCTCGGCACTCTTTTTAACTATCTCCGACAACCTATTTTCAATATCGAGTATAGTTATACTTGAGACTAAAAATACGATTTTCACATCCTCTGCCTCATTCATCTTTAATCCATTTGCCACGTTAATTGCAGTATTTACGTTCAATTCATACTGAGATCTCACATCGATTGGGAACCTTGTCATAACATTCTGTAATATTACACAATTTTAGATTTTTCTACGCTTCTCTTTTTATTCTAAGAGCTCCTTTAATGTAAATATTCCTATTATCGTTTTTGCGTCTTCTATTTTCCTTTCTCTTATCATTTTTATTGCCTCCTCTATACTTAGTCTAATGGGTTCTATGATTTCATATGGTTCCGGTTTAGCTCCGACGTATCTAAGATCTTCAGCCAAGTATAATCTCATATACTCTGTAGTTATGCCAGGGGAAGCGTAGAAACTTATTATTTCTTTCATTTTCCCAGCTTCATATCCTATTTCCTCAATTAATTCTCTATTTGCAGTATTTAATGGATCTTCTCCTTCCTCAATCGTTCCTGCTGGTAACTCATATATCCATTTATCTATTACAGGCCTAAATTGCCTTATCAATATAATTTCATTGTTTATCTTAGGTATTATTACGACAGAACCCCTATGCTTCACGAACTCTAATTCCCTTTCATATCCGTTAGGCAATTTCACCTTATCTATGTGCACTTCAAATTTTTTACCACTAAAAATCTTCATAAATTAATTTTTAATTTTTCTCTTAAGAATTTTTCTCCCCTCTTCAGAATTTCTTCCCAATCTAATTTGAATAACAGAATTCCAAGTAAAATGAATACTATAATAGAAATTATAGAAAGTTCAAATTCGTTTATGCTAAATATTGAGGCTATTAAAGAAATTCCAGTAAGTTCTATACTTATCTCAATTCCACTTTTTAGTGTCTTACCTATTATTGAAATCAGTATCATTCTAAAAACTGAAAGCCTAGCTACTCCTCCCGCGAGAAATATGTAGTCGTCTAATGGTAAAAATGGTAATATGGTCAATATGAATAGAGCTGCATAAAATCCGTAACTCTTGCTAATCTTCTCTATAAGCAGAATATTCTTATTGTCTTTTAGAGGTTTTCTTATGGCTATTCCCAATGCGTACATTACTAACTTAGATAAGGATGCACCAAGCCCGCTTAATACTACAGCCAAGATTAGCGACAAAGGTGATACTCCACTCTTTATTAATATTGACGTAGTTATCAGGGTGTAAGGAGCTCCAAAGAATGGAGTTGCATTTGTTATGAACGAGATAACGAATATTACTATTAGTTCTTGGGCCGTTAACATTACTCTATAGGATAGCGTTATTACTTTTAAACATTATGCAAGGAAGTTTGTAAATATGAAAGTTTGGTTGCAAACTGATAAGGTTTCAGGTAAGATCGTAGCAATTAGAATCGATGGTAAGATGACGTATAGATATAATCCAGAATACATACCCTATGGAGTTAAAAATATAACAATAGAAATAAACGATTTTACCCCTATAAAGGGTGATCATATAATAGAATTGATAACTGAAAAAGGCGATTATATTAAAGCCAAGTTTAGTATCTGACTAGTTTTAATTTTACAAAAAGCCTCAAGATAAATTCGAAATATATCTATTTGCTTTTTTAACGCTTTGAAGTCTACTTGATGTATCAAGAGGCCCTACAAGCTTCACCTCTAACAGAGCTGGGGGAATTGAGAATCTATGGGTGTCAATCATGTACCCCTATATATTCCTTGTGGTCATAACACCTTGTTTTTCTTGCATAATATTAACTATGTTCAGCCCCTAGAGTAGTTTGGGTACAACCTCCTACTCGGTGTTTGATCCTCTCTTGTTTTCTAGAGGTTTTACAGCTAGCCTCTTGAATGGGGTTTTATCCCCTCGGAGTGCCTGGGCTTATGTTAATATTTCTCTTATTTGCTTATTTCCTTTTCTCTTATAATACTTGGTTTTATTCGTTCTCTAGTTTCGCGTTGATTCCCCGTGGAAGTGAGTTCTCCCTCTCCTTGGAGTCTGAGTTGAATAATTACCTTAATATAGATATATTCTTATTTACTTTTATAATTCCGTTTATCCTTATGTCAAGTTATTATATAGATAGTGAGTTTTAATCTATCGAGAAGGGACGAGGCTTATCGTTCTTTTTGTCAGACTCATGTATTAAAGATAAACTTTATTATATTTCTTACCAAGTTAAACATATGGCAACAAAGGTGCTGATAAAGAATATGGACGAGCAGCTTTATAGGATGTTAAAAGCTAGAGCTGCACTATTAGGGATAAGTGTCTCTGAAGCAATACAGCAGGCTATTTCTTTGTGGCTCAACGTTACCGAAGGAATAGGTGATTATAATTACATCGTACTTAAGACTAATCCTGAAGCAATAAATGCATATAATGAAGGAAAGTATGTTTTAGCTTGTGACGGAGAATATATAGGTGCATTTGATAGTGAAAAGGAGGCAGTTGAAAAGGGGAAGGGGCACAAGAAATGTATGATAGGTAGTAAGAATTACGATAAGCAAGAGATAGGAGATTGGGGATGGTCTTCGATTGCTTTAGAATAAATGATAAACCTACTTTACCGGTTACCGTAATAGATCCTTATAATGGGGATTTCATGGAAGTTAGAGCATTAATTGACACTGGATTTTCCGGTTATCTTTTAATCCCTCCTTCTGTTTACAATAAAGTAAATTCCCTTGAGCTAGAGAATCCAAGAGTTTACGCAACGCTTAACGGAATTGTTAAAACTAGAGTTGCTAAGGCTATTATAAAGATTGGTAAAATTAAACTTGACACTCTTATTGAAAGTCCTATTCTTGGTAGGGAAATTTCGCTTTTAGGAAGAGAATTACAAAAAATATTACACATAGAGTTTAAGAAAGGAAAAGAAGTCTGCATAGAAGACCCTTGATAATAAGCTTAAAAGCAGTGATGTTTCATAATTTGACTTCCCTACACAAAACTTAATATTAAAAATGGAATCTTCATGAATGAAGAAATCCAGTTGAATAGCAAAGGGATTTTTTGTAACTAAACTTATAATTTTGTAGTAATGAGGGTCAATACAGATGTGTATCTTTTGCAACATTGTTGAAGGAAGGGATCATGGGTATATCGTGTATAGTAACGATAGAGTAGTCGCATTTCTGGATAAATTTCCTATTACACCTGGACATACTTTGGTAGTACCTAGAACACATTATGAGAATTTTTTAGAGATTTCTGAAGACGTCATACCATATTTATGTACAGCTGTAAGAAAGATTTCAATTGCAGTAAAGAAAGCTTTGAAGGCTGATGGTATAAGAATATTAACCAATATTGGAAAGAGTGCAGGGCAAGTGGTATTTCACTCTCATTTTCATATAGTTCCAACATGGTCCCAAGATCCAGATATAATGAAAGATTTCGTACCAAGAAAAGAACAGTCAAGGGAATATTACGAGTACGTACAAAAAGCAATAATAGAAACTTTAAAGAATATATAAATGCTAGAATAATATATAACATTTAAGGGTAGTAATATGGGTTTGGAAGAGGAGTTGAAAAGTTTACTAGGGGATAGTTTTCATGATGAATTAGTAGAGAGACTATCTCATTCAGTGGATTTCGGTTTCGTTCCAGAACTAGTGTGGTCTGGAATAAAGATTAACATTGTCCCAGACTACGTTGCTTATCCTAGGTCGGTGGAAGATATTATTAACGTAGTTAGATTAGGACTCAAATATAAAATACCAATAGTCCCTTATGGCAGAGGTACAAATAGATATGGTAACGCAATACCAGCAGATGGTGGAATATTACTTGACTTTTCAAAGATGACCAACGTAACTATAGATGAATCGAATAAGATGGCAATAGTTGAGCCCGGTGCTACCTGGAAGCTTGTTGATATCTATGCTCAGCAGAAGGGACTGCAATTAAGGACCTTCCCATCTTCATACGATTCCACTGTGGGAGGAGGGATAGCTGGAGACGCTTTAGGAATAGGTTCATATGAATATGGTTTTATTTCAGACAATGTAAGCTTCGTTGAAATGGTAAATCCAAAAGGGGACTTAGTTAGACTAGAGGGCAAGGATTTAGCGTTAGTATGTGGAGCGGAAGGTACTACCGGGATAATAGCTAAAGCTGGGTTAAAGCTTAGGAATTTCTCTCCAACTGAAGCTATGGTCATTTCCTTTGATAATTTAGATCAAATGATGCATGCAGTAGGAGAATTCTATAGAGAAGTGATTCCAGCTTGGCACGTTCAAGTTAGAGGTCCATACATTTCTACATATATGGCTGAGAAATATAAGGCGCCATTTGAACCTCAAAAGTGGAATATGGTAATACTATACCCTTCTCCTAGGTCACCTCTAGTGGAACCAAAAATTTATAAGATTGCCCAGTCTTATGGTGGTAAAGTTTTTGAAGGAGAATGGACTGGTTGGTGGTCATTTAATCATGGTGTTGCGGCAGCATTAAGGACACAAGGTTTATTAATACATCAACACGGTTTAATACACTATACGAGGCTTTTAGACTTATTAAGGAATCTAGAAAAGGCTTTAGGTAAATTAGGTGAGCTGTCTTCAGATGGTGGGTTTGATGTAGATATAGCTTTAGAGAGGAGGGAAGTCCTTTTAGTTAACGCGTTTACTCAGATTTCAGTAAGCCCTGTCGATAAGAAAATACTGTATGATTTAGCTAAGAACACACTAATGATGGATGAGTTCGTAAAAGTTGATGGTTCCCTATTATCAGTAGGTATTTTTGCTCACAAGTATGCTAAAAATAGATTAAGCAGTATGGGCAAAACATTTACTGAGTTAGGAGTTGATAGATACGAGGTAATAAGGAAGTACAAGGAAGAAACTGATCCAGAAGAAATTTTCAATCCGGGAAAGCTCTTTGATCCGAAGATTAGAGCTAAAGCTGTTCTGGAAATTCCAAGAAGGCAGCAAGAAGCTTTAAACTTTAGGTTTGCGATTGGCTTTGTTAAAAGGCTATCTCCAGGTGGTGAGGTTGAGGGTTTTAAGCATGTAAGAAGGTATTTGGAGGATTTTGCAGATTACAGCCTCATGTGTATAGACTGTTCAATGTGCGTTACCGTGTGTCCTCAATATAGACTAATTCCTCAATGGCCTTATGCCCCAAAAGGTATGTTTGATTTCGTCAGAGGTGCAGTGGCTTATTATGAATTAAACGGTTCCATCGATATACCAGATAGCGTGATAGCCGAGATTTCTGGTTGTCATAAGTGCGGTCTTTGTGATGGTGTATGTCCAGCGCGAATTCCAATCTCAACACTATTAATCAAATTAAATAGTCTAGTAGCTAAGAAATTACCAGAGGAACCGGGAGTAGAGTTATCTCTCTTTTCTGATCCAGAGTTAGCTTCGGTTAATGATCCAAATAGCCAATTCATATTGTGGGTTGGGAAGAATGCAGTTAGTAACCCCGCAGTGGCGATCACAGCGTTAAAGATACTTAAAAAGATGGGATTAAAGGTTAAAGTGATAGGTACATCAGCAGACAGCGGATTTCTGGATTATATAAGTGGAAATGGGAATAAATTCTTAGAGAAAATGAAATATAATTTAGATGCAGTTAATAATGCGTTAGAAATAATTACTATTACTCCTGAGGATTATAGAACATTCTCCACAGCGTATAAGGACTACTCTAAATTGGCTGGAACAGAGGTAATTTTCGAAGTAGTACCGTTAGAACTTAGACTGCTAAAGTCTATAGTCATTGATGGAAGTAATGAAAATGTAAATTTACATGTAGCTTGTTTCTCCTCGGAATATTCAGATGAGGTAATTAGAAGGTTAAGCGAGAAAGGATTCAGGGTTAAAAAGGTTGAGGGTTGTTCAGGTGCAATCCTAGAAAAGAGTTTAGGAAAGAGAGCTGACTTAATGGCTAGAGCTATAGGAGAGAGATATGGAAAAGTAGTTACACTATGTCCATTGGCTGCTGCTAAGTTCAGAAGTGTTGGGATAAATGCCGTGACGTTAATAGAATTCCTGGCAGAGAAATTAGGGATACAAAGCGTGCAATATCAAGTAGCATCTTTCCAACTAGATGAGAATAGTAAGGAATATATAAGGAAAGAACTAATTTCCAGTATATTATCTTCTCTTAATTCCCAAGTTAATTTAATAGCTGATACAGCAGCATTTTCCACTTCAGGTGTTGACGAGTATAAGAAGATTATTGAACCCATTATAGTTCAAGTAGTGGACAATATAGGTAAGATAATTGCATCTAAATTATCTGGTAATATAAGGCAAAAATCTTCAGAGTCTTCAATAGATAAGGCCATTATACTGGCTGAGTATATAAAAGAAATATCCAATACTTTGTCAGCAATTGAATTAGATAAGATTATACAGCCGTTTGCCTCATTACTGAAAAGTAAGGTAACAGAGGAATATGATGAGAATGTAGTGATCTCTGCTGTCATACAGCTATTAAGGGATAACATTGATCGACTGAAAACTGTTATTACAACTGAGATAAGCAAAATCTTGAGCTAGAGCAATTTTTTAACGTACTCGTATAATGATATATAGTAATCGAAACTTTTTAATTCTAGGTAGTAAGAATTATAGATATTGAAAATTGCAGTTACTGATGAAGGAGAAGTTGCTAAAGCAATTGCCAAATTTCTTGGTGGTAAAGGCAATGAAATTATAGTTGTGGATAATCCCTCCAAGGTTATAAGGGAAAAACCAGATGTGATAATACATACATTTGAAATACCAATTTTTGAAAGTAACGCAAATCCTCCTTTAGCCTGGTCATTTAACACGTGGTACGCAATTAACATAGCTAGAGCTGGGTCTAAGGCGGGGAGCGTAAATGTATTTCTTTCCTCTTTTTTAATTTACGATGGGAAGAGAGGTTTTTACAAAGAACATAATACTCCTCATCCACTAAATTATTACGGATTAACTAAACTAGTGGGGGAGAGTAGTATTATCTCTTTGGGTAATTACTTAGTTTTAAGAGTTGGCGCATTATTTTCATTATCATATAGGGGTTTTCTATTTCCATTCATTAAAGCCTCCACAATGGGGAAAGTCCTAAAGTGTAATAAAAACTTTTATATCTCAATTATCGATTTAAATACATTAGCTAAGGTAATTAAATTACTTATTGATAAGGAAGCAAGAGGAGTAATAAACGTAGGGAGCAATAGAGTATCTCTTTTTGACATATGTAGTTACCTTTCAGATATCTTTGGAAATGAAGTTATTGAAATTGATAATCGACAGAGGGATTTTTCGCTAGATGATTGGCTTTTAAGAGCATATAATATTAAAATCGACGCAAAAGAGAGTATATTGAGCTTAATTGAGTACAGACTTCTTAACAACTAGGGAAAAAATATTCTTGTTGTTATTTTATTCAGATGAACCTTTGAGTGCTAGGGAGATAATGAGAAGATTGGACGTTAGGAAAGAGAAAGAAGTTTACGATCATTTAGAGCATTTGGCGAGGTCAAGCAAAAGGAAAGGTTATATGCTTATAATAATACCAGCAAAGTGCAAGAGCTGTGGTTACGTATTTAATTCTGACAAAATAAAAAAGCCTAGTAGATGTCCTATTTGCAAATCTGAGAAAATTGAAATGCCAAAATTTTTAATTAGGAACAAGTAAAGCGAATATATATGAAGACAATATTCGTAGACTTAGGAGAAACTCTAGTGCACTTCAAGCCTAGATATCATGAAAATATTGCTTATGCTCTTAAGGAAATTGGATATAATGTAGATGAAAGGAGGGTCTTCAAGGCAGTTGCGAAGATTCTAGGAAAACATCATTATCCTAGTCAAGAATATGGAGGTCTTTCAGCTTTTGATTTTAGGGAACTGTTTTATGAGCTTAATATATATCCAGATGAGCAATTAATAACAAGATTAAATAGTAAGAACCTATTATCTGGGGAGTACGAACTCTATGACGATTCTATTACGTTTTTGGAGGAAGCCAAAGGACTTGGATTTAAATTGGTCTTAGTCAGTAACGCAACTAGAAGTATCTATAAAATAGTTGAAGATCTGGGGATTAAGAAATACTTTGACGGTATAGTTGCTTCGTGTGACTTAAACATTATGAAACCTCACCCGAAGATATTTTCCTATGCAATGGAAATCGCTAAAAGTGATGGGATTCATATAGGTGATATTTATGAAATAGACGTAATTGGGGCGAAAAGAGCAGGTCTTGAAGCAATACTTTTAGATAGATTAGGGTTTTACCCCGAAATCAGGGAAAATAAGGTGAGTAATTTATTGGAGGCACTAGAATTAGTAAAAGAGAAATTGAGAAATTCCTAGAGAAGTACTCAAGACCCCATCCAAATCCCAAATACGAACTAGAACAGTACGTAACGCCTTCACCAATAGTAGCTCAAATAATTTGGCATGCTTATATATCTGGACATCTAAGTAGTAAAAAGGTAGTTGATTTAGGCTGTGGGACTGGCGTCTTCTGTTTAGCGGCATCACTTTTAGGTGCTTATTGTACTTGTGTGGAAATTGATATGGAATCACTAGACACTGTAAAGAATATGAAAAGTGAATTGGATTTAGATATAGAGCTAATTAATGCTGATGCAACTCAATTTTATTCTAAATTTGATACTGTAATTCAGAATCCACCATTTGGAGTAGTAAATAGAGGAATAGATATCAAGTTTTTACAAACAGCGTTTAGTATCTCTGATGTGGTATACTCAATACATAAGTCCAACGAGAGATCAAGAGAAATCATTATTACAATGGCTAAAGACTATGGGTTTTCTACTGAAATATTGTCTGAGAGGTTTAGATTAAAACCTTATTACCCATGGCATATGAGAAGAGTTCACGAGTTCTTAGTAGATATCTACTTCTTTTCCAAAATTTCCAGATAGTATCTTATCTAAAATCTCCACGACTCCTAAACCATTAGGATTTTCGGTAACTATGTCAGCAATTTCCTTTATTTGAGGTATTGCATTTGCAACTGCTACTTTAATGTCGGCAACTCTAAACAACGCATAATCATTTTCACTGTCTCCTAAGGCTATTATCTTTCCCTTAAACCCAGTTAATTCCTTAAACTTCAAAACTCCTACACCCTTATCCACACCTTTAGGTAGTATCATAGCATCGTTTCTATTTACCTCTATTCTCCCATACTTTTCTATTTCACTTAACATATCTAATTTAGATCCATAGCCATCCACATACAATATAATCCTACCTATGGAATACCTAACCTTAAGGTTATCTAATATTTCAATAATCTTCTTCCTATCTCTTTCAAACCAACTTTTTTCACAAAGCACAAATTCTCTATCGTTGAAAAGTATTAGGGAACCATTCTCCAGTATCCATGCAGTGGGTTTCAAACCAACAGCCAATTTATCAATAAATTTCTTCTCCCTACCAGTTACCACTACAAATTTATATTTTTTTGAAAATTCATTTACTTTTTGTGAAACAATCGGTGATATTACAAAATTATTCTCTTCACTGGCTAACGTCCTATCATAATCTGAAGCTACTAATATTTCATTCGAGCCTATATCCAAGCCTCTCTAATACCTCCTTCATTTTTAACGCATCTCTTTCTAATTCTGGACTTTCACATATTAATGTTATTGAAATATCCCTTTTAAGCAACTCCTTCGCTAATGGTTCAAATGGCGGAGCGTTAGCGTCTATGGGAATGTGCTCATCTACATATTTTCCTCTTCTATAAACTAGAGATTCAAAGTGGGAATTTATATGAGTTAAACCTAGCTCCTTAATTAGCCTATCTATAATCTTCCCGTAATCTATTTCTCCACCCTGCCTAGCAAAAGTATGAGCCCAATCTATATAGGGTATCACACCCTTTAATTCCTTAGATATTGAAATAACCTCATCCAAAGTCCCAAAGGCAGTTTCTTTAGCCATAGTTTCAACACCAAACTTAACGTTCCTTATCCCCATTTCCCTAGCCTTATCTATTACCTCTTCTAATCCTTCTTTAACGTTTTGATAACATTCCTCTGGAGTCATTTTCCCATAGAATGCAATATGAATAGCTATAGCGTCAGCCCCCATTAACTCAGCTCTATCAGCAGTATCTAAAATTCTCTGCTTCGAAGCCTCAATTTTCTCCTTTTCCTCAGAACATAGGTTTATAAAATATGGAGCGTGGACCGATAACCTAACTCCCAATTCCCTTGCAACTTGTCCAGTTTCCTCTGCGGTTTCCTTACTCATCCTTACACCTTGAACAAACTCAACTTCCATAGCGTTTAAGCCCAACTCTTTAACAGTCCTTATACCCTCCACAGTATTCTTCTTTTTAGCCGAATGAGGAACCCCAGCGGGACCTAAATAAATCTTTGCCATCAATTTAAACTTGTTATACAAAAACGTATTTAAGCATCAACTGACATTGCGAAGTGTTTTTTCTCGTCCTCTAAAATTCTCATTATATCCTCGTCGTCCTCATTGAAGTTATTCTTGTAAAAATCAATAGCGTTTCTTTCCACAATTTCATTAACCTTCTTAACTGCCTCTATTCCAAATAGCGAGATTATAAAACCCAATATTGAAAAAACATAATATACTGGTTTCTCTAGGAAAGACCTCCTATACTTCTGAAAATACTTCCAGTGATACATCTCATTTGAGTAGGACTCACGAAATATCTTATATCTAATTGAAAATCCCCTATCTAATCCGGCTGCACCAGCTTCGCCTAATAGAGCTAGTTTATACTTATCCATAATGTATAATACCGTTAAAAGTTAAAAGGTAGATGTTAAAAAACCTTTATTACTTTAACCTTGAATACGCTTTAAGTAACTCTAACCCTGTCCCTATTCCCCTCTCCGCTTCTGGCATATTAAGATTACTAAAGAACTGCTCAGTTTCTCTTTCCGCCCCTATTCCTATTAACGGAATAACCTCCGCAAGTCTTCTCCCAAGTATTCCAGTACCCTTATAGGCCTCTCTCATGAAGTTAATATGCATCTTAATCCAGTTTAGTACTGCACTCTTAGCGTAAGGATTGTAAGCAGCTGTGCTTAAAGTTAAAGGAATATCTTGCTTCTTAATCTCACCACTCAGTATTAAGCTTAAAGTGTTACCCACGAGGTAAGGCTTCCTGAAGAATAACATAGCAGTTAAATATCTAAGCTTCTCTTCATCAAAGGTTTCCTTCCTAAACCTCTCTAACAACTCGTCAACGGAATTGTCTTCATAGGTTATAGCATATGCTACAGCTACTCCTTGTCTAGTATCAGAATCTAGAGAGCCATAGAATCTGAATAGCTCTGAAAGGCCTAAAGAGAACTCATCATCTATTGCAGCAAGTCTATAGAGAATATTTGAGTACGTTAATCTTCCTAATTCATCCTTTGAATTTCTCCAATTCTTTAGCTGAATTCTATGAAATTCCTTTGCAATACCTTGATATTTATCTGGATTTATTGCATGAAGTGTAAATAATTCATTAGAAAGCTCATTAACCGGTAAGAAATCCTTATCGTTAAAGAATTTAGATATTACCCTTTCATATTCCTTGAAACCTATTTTACCAGCCAATAGGAAAGCCCAATAATCGTTTATAATACCCCACTTGTCAAGTTCTGATAAATTACTGTTAAACACTAGATCGGAGTTATTATAATAAAATACTCTGTAAAACCCAGTCCTATTTACATTAACCTTTAAGCTCTTTACATCTTCCTCAAATACCATAGTATCTCTCTCCTTGTCTAATAAATGAGTTACAACCTTGCCGTTAACCTCCATGGTAAGAGGAATCTTATAAAGTAGGTTCTCGACATTTCCTATCAACGAAAATCTCTCCTGTTCTAAGCTCACGCGTTTTCCAGAGACGCTAACTCTAACCATTGGATAACCAGGTTTAGTTATCCAATCAGCCATTATTGGAGAAATATCGGAACCGTAAACTTCAGAAATTGAATTCCATAAATCAGAACCTTGAGCGTTTGAATACGAGAACTTCTTTAAGTAATTAACAACCCCTCTCCTAAAATTCTCCTCACCAACATAAGCCTCAATCATCCTCAAAATACTAGCCCCCTTACCATAACTAATATCGTCAAACATCTGCTCTACTTCATTGGGGTCCCTTACGTGTGCCTCTATTGGGTGTGTAGTCGATACAGAGTCCTTTTCTAAGGCTCTAGAAGTCTGGTTCAAAACGAAATAGTCCCAGAAGTTCCATGAAGGGAATAATTGTGAAATAGCCTTATGGCTCATGAATGTTGCGAAACTCTCGTTTAACCATAAATCATCCCACCACTTCAAAGTAACCAAATTACCAAACCACTGATGAGCCAACTCATGAGCAACAACCTCAGCAACTCTAAACTTCTGATAAACAGATGAAGAATCGTCAGCCAATAAAGCAGTCTCCCTAAATGTAATAGCACCCCAATTCTCCATTGCACCATATGCGAATTCCGGTATTGCGATTAAATGAACCTTAGGCAATTGGTAGGGAATTTCAAAATACTTTTCATAGAACTCTATAGAATTTCTTGAGATCTGCATAGAGAATCTTCCCTTTTGTACTTTGCCCGGTATTGTGGCTACTATAATTGTCGGGATTTTACCTTCATCCCTAATTTCTTCAAAGTTTCCAATTCCTAGGTATAGTAAATAGGTAGACATTTTAGGCGTTTCATCAAATTCATATACTACTTTCCCATTCTCTTCCTTTTCTCTCACTACTGGCATATTGGATATTACCTTAAGTCCTTTATCAACTCTAACAGTTAACTTAAACCTGGCCTTCATTGCAGGATGATCGAAACAAGGTATAAAGTCCCTAGCATGTGTAGCCTCAAACTGCGTACTAATAACGTATCCGTCTTTATAAGAGGCCTTATAAATACCCACCAACTTCCTTTCAGTAACCTTTCCCTCAAATTCCACTTCTAAAATACCGGAAAAGGATCCGCTCTTCACGTTGACTCTACTCTCATCTTGAGAGAATTCAATCTCTTTTCCGTTTACCTTGGCCTTTACTATCTTCAAACCTACAGCGTCCAGTACTACTGTTTCTTCATCGCTTTCCATTTCGATTTTCTCATATCCCTTATAATCTCCAGTTTGAAAGCTAAAATCAAGAAAAATCTCGTATCTATTAACCTTAATCATGTGTTTTTATGATATAATAAGGTTTAAAGTGTTTTCTATTAACTCGAAATATCGTTATCAAGGGTGGATTTTAGGGGGTTCAAAGGACATATATACGAACCTCTTAGTTTTGGTAAAAAAGTATAGCGTTTATAGGAAAATCGTTACACTTTTACGTTACATTAAAAATATATAACGAATCTTTCCTCGTTAGATGAGAAATGTTTATTGATAAGCTATAATATTAAGAAGTGCAATGAAAGATATTTATAAATACATGGATAAATATTTTGACTTTTTATGATAAGGGAATTTCCTAAAACTACTAAAAGTATTTGGCATATCCTAAAGGGTCGGGTAATTCGTCTCCTTCATCATAGGAAAAGAATATCAAATGTTTCTATTCTATATAAATCTTTTTTACTATACTCGTATAACCATATATAAAAATAAGTATAAAAAATCTATATAAAACAGTCTAATTTATATTCAGCCAAGACTGAATAACATATAGCACTTTACGGTTTTCTCCTCCTCTTGAACAGTTTTTTGATCCCACCCGCCTCACGGTAAATACTTTTTATCAATCTGGCCAACCTTTTGGCCCCGAGCATCAGACCCGTGGAGTACTTGAAGTATTGAACAACGAGGAGGGAGAGAGCCTTCAAGGCCACGAAGCCTGAGTTCCTAACCCAGGTCAAGAAGGACCCACCCTCGAGTCCCAAGGCCTTGAGCTCCCTGATCAAGACCTCTATGTCCCAACGGTTCTCCCAGGTCGTTATGATATCTTCAGCCGTGTCGTTAAGGTCGGTGGAGAAGAAATACCTCCTCCCGTAACCCTTATAGTCATCTATAACAAGTAACTTTATGGGAGTCCCCAAGTACTCTACCAGGTACTCCCCTTGGGGGAACTCGCTAACGGGCACGGATCTGCCACCCTCGACGACTCGCGCGCTGGACTTGAGTTCCCCCACAGTATTCCCTTGGAGAGTCCTCGAGTTCACGTACCATGAGTCGAAGACCCTAGCTTTTACATTCAAACCTGAGAGGGAGGAGAGAAACTCCAAGAGGGCATCTATCTTGGTCTTGAACTTCACCTCCTCACCCCTACGCTTGAGCTCCTCTTCCACCTTTCGGGGTATGTAGGCAATTATGTGGATCACGTAGATCTGGTTGTTCACCAGATCCTTGACGCCAATCACAAGGAGTTGGATCGCGGGTTCGAACCTCTTGTGCGCCCTACAGTAGAAGATCTGCGCCCCGTTTCTGGAGACCGGCATGGCCCTAGCGTAGAGCTTGTGGTCGTGGGTGTCGTCCACTATGAGAAGGACAGGATGATCCCCGACTAACTTCTTCACGACCTCGATTAGTTTGGCTTGAGCTGCCTTGTCCAAGTTATTCAGTACGGTCTCGTAGTCCATCTCGGCCTCTTGAGCTATCTCGGTAGCATTTCTTCCCACAACCGCCCCCAAGAGTAGCCTCTTGGCAACGTCCTTCCTCGTTCCAGTCATGGATAGTATGACCTCGTTAACTGCCTTTTCCAATGCCTTATAGTACTCCTCCCTCGTCAATTCTTTGGTCATACCAAAATTAAAGGTTCTAATTTTAAAAAGTTTTTATGGGCCTCTTGAACTGCCAGGATTTTCCGATAAATGCTAAACATATATATGAGAAAAGGTTTAAGCGATTCCGTTACAATGATGATAGTGTTACTAGCCTCAGTAATCTTAGCAATAACAGTAGTTTCCATATTATTCACATATCTAGGATATTTTGGAAGCAACTATGGATACGTGAAACAAATAGGTACAGCTCTCATAACGCAAAACGGTGAACTCAACATCACCTTGGAGAATTCCTTTAGTAACGCCAAGATAGTAGGGGTAATCTACAATGCAACTTTACATAAAGTTACCTATACAATATCAGTAGGTCTAAATAAATATACCATTAACACTGGATTTACCTTTCCTAATGGGATCCAAACGGTCACTTTGACCCTAGTAGTAGTGACCAATCAAGACACTATTTACATTCCTGTGGAAGCTCAGCTTGTTAATAGTTGAATTTCCTTTCTAGAATCTTTTGCCATAGTAATTCATTTTCATCCATTCCACTTTCAACTTCGTAACCCAAAGACTGTAACACATTTGCATAACTTTTAAATACTTTTAATCATTTCACAATATGATCTTTATTATGATTATGTTTATATATTATTTCCTCTACATTATAAATTGATGAACTCCATACTGATGACGGGCTATGCTCACGAGGTATTGGGGCGACAAATACGGATGGGAGGGTAGTGGTGTTTCCCTCGACTAGCCCCAATGAGTTGAGGGTGAGTGTGTATGAGCCCTCAAGAGGGGTGCCCGTGGCGGAATTAGAAGTGGTTAAAAGTAAGCAGAAGTTACGCCACGGGTAAACACATCCACAATGCCATTCCACCAATCATGTAGTAAGCTCTTTTCTTATAAAGATGAGGCATACCGTATGTGGCGTACCTAGCCCTATTTCCGTGCTCGCATACAACAGCGACTTCCTTATCTTCGAAAAGTTCAGTTAAATGCTCTAAATAATCTAGGGGTGCTAAGATTGCCCCCGGTATGTGATGTTCCTCATATTCTTGTGGTGTTCTAATATCGAGTATCATTATCTTTCCGCTTTTCCATAATTTCCTTACCATTGATGGAGGTAAGTCGATTATGTTCTTATAAAAGGGTGAGGAATAGGATTCTATTACTTGAGTCATGCTACTTTAACAGTGTTTATTTTTACTTAAATAGTTTTCTATCTATACTACTGTTAAAAGAATTTTAAATTATTTTACAAAAAAGGGAAATTTCATAGGAATAGCAATAAGTGTGAGATCTTGCTTTAGTTTGTGATTGTTACCTTTTAAAAGCCAAAGTTAAGTAATGAGATAGATCAAGGATAAATATAATAAGATGTGTCTAAGTTTAATCTAGAGTTTTATTTTCAGAGTATATAAATAAAAAATTCATAGCAAATCCTCTAACCTACTCGGCAATCTGGTCAACCTCTTACCTATTGCCTTTTCTATTGCCCTTATCAACGCTGGTGGAGTACCAATAGTTGCACCCTCCCCAATTCCCTTAGCTGGTAAAGGAGCATTGGATTTCCCCTCTTCCATGTACTCCCATTTAATATTAAATGCCTCAACAGCAGTAGGTATTGCGTAATCGAATAGATTTCCAGTTAGTAAATTGCCATTTTCATCGTACACAATTTCTTCCAAAACACTCTCACCAAAGCCTTGAATCACTCCTCCTATAACTTGAGCCTCAGCTAGCATTGGATTAACAACAGTACCTATATCATCGATAGCGTAATAATCTAAAATCTTAACCTTACCGGAATTATCAACCTCAGCTAAAACAACATGTGAACCATAGGGATAAGTTAAATTATCAAATCCGAAATAACCCGTGGCCTCTAACCCAGGTTCCTCCTTATATTCCCAAATACCACCTAGACTAGCCATATTACGTGAGGCAACTTCTTTTAGGCTCATTGTCTTACCAGTCTTAGGATTAATTACCTTACCATCCTTATACTGTAACTCTTGAACATCGGACTTCATGAATTGCGCAGCTAACCTTAGAACCTTATCCTTAACTCTTCTAGCTGCTAACAACGCAGCATTACCAGCTAAAGTTAAACTTCTACTGCCGTAAGTACCAAAACCCTCACCTATGAGAGCAGTATCACCCCAGATCACTTCAACGTCGTCTACACTTATCCCTAACTCATCAGCAACAATTTGAGCAATACCAGTTTCTGCACCTTGACCATGTGGACTAGCACCTATTATAACTTGAACCTTGCCATCAGCCTTAATTCTAACTGAAGCGCTCTCCCAAGGACCAAAGTTATTTTGTTCCAAATAGAATGATAATCCAGCGCTAACTCTCCTACCTTGCTTCCTCAACTCATTAGCCCTCTTCTCAAATTCCCTATAAACCTTCTCAGCATTTTCTAACAATTTTAGGTAATTTCCGGAATCGTATTTTAGCCCAAAAGGATTAACATAAGGTAATTCAGTGATTAAATTCCTTTTTCTAACGTAAATTGGGTCCAATTTCAACTCATCAGCGATAATATCCATTATCCTCTCATAAACGAAAGCAGCCTCTGGTCTACCAGCTCCCCTATACTGGTCTAAAGGAGTCTTATTAGTGTAAACACCATAAGCATTAACCCTTAGATCCCTAACTTTATACGGTCCAGGTAACATTGTAGCTGCTATATCCACTAAGTAAGTTCCATGAGAAGCAGCACCTAAGTCAATAATAGCATCATCTATTATTGCAGTTAAAGTACCATCCCTTTTAGCTCCAAACTTAACCTTATGAATCTGTCCTCTACCATGATACATACCCCTTATATCTTCACTCCTTAATGCAACCCATTTTACTGGTCTCCTATATTGCAAACTAGCGTAAACAGTTATGAAATCCTCAGAATATGGGAATAACTTAGCTCCGAAAGCACCTCCTACATCAGCCTGAATAACCCTTATATCCTTTACCTTGTTACCAAAGGCTGACAATAAATACCTCCTCATGTAATGAGCGGATTGCGTAGAGGCGTAAACTAGCAAACTATCCTCTTGATATACCGAAAGTAAACCTCTAGTTTCCATCGGTGAAGGATAAACTCTTGAAATTTCAAACTTCTCCTCTAATACAATATCCGAATTTGAAAGAGCCTTCTCTGGGTCACCTGAACTGTAAGTCTTCTTATAAGCAATATTACTCCTACCCTCAATAGCCTTAACATCATCCTTTAAAGCCTTCTCTGGGTTAATAACTGCAGGTAACTCTTCATAATCCACTTGAATCAAATCAGCCGCATCAGCAGCAACATACTTATCAGTAGCTAAAATTGCCGCAATAGGATGACCAACATATAAAATCTCGTCCTTAGCCATCGGCCAATTATTAGGTCTGTTCTCAAAAGGAATTGTCAAGCCAGTTATAACTCCGACAACACCATTAACTTTTAACGCATCCCTAACGTCAATATATTTAATTTTAGCGTGGGCCACGTTACTCCTAACGATGTAAAGGTACAAAGTTCCGGGGTACTCAATATCGTCAATATATCTCCCAGAACCAGTAATCAACTTTAAATCCTCTTTCCTTTTTACTCTTTGACCAACGTACATAGGGAATTGTTAAGAGAATTAAATAAATAAATTTAACGTAAACTTAGAATATCCTCATAGCCAGTTAACCTCTTTCTCCCTCTAAATCCCTCGTCCATGTAATGCCAATACGCTATGTCATTCTCGTCTATTTTCCAGCAAAAGAATGCAGGCTTATTATTTATAATAGCTGGAAAATCCACTAAGCCTATATCGATATCTCGTAGTATAATACCTTTAGAGATAATTTCGTCAATAATTTTTTTAGTCTCACTTGCGTATTGTTGTAAAGCATATTTATCACCATTAACCAAAAGAAGCTCAATTTCGTTTTTTATCTTTCTCAATTGTATTAAACGATCTCTAAGCCATGGTAATAACTCTCTAGCGGTTTCAAGGTCAAAATATGGATATTCCACAAATATTAGTATTCGCAAAGGCTTAAATAATAATGTTTATATGGATTAGGGTTAAAAATTTCTCTAAAGTTAGAAAGATTGTATTAAAAAAATTTCACCTTTTTTCTCCTCTTTTTCAGCTTGTGACTATTGCACTTACTGTTACTGTTTCTCCATTAGAAAGTATTAATGTTAGTGAAATAGTAGAACCAACTAGACCCCTTAATGTAGTACTAATGCTGCCTATTGAAATTGTAATTGTATATGTATTTACACCAGCACTTATGGTGGTCATTCCTGATACACTACCTGAGTTTCCGTTTATAAGTACCCCAGTAACTTGTGTGGATGCACCAGTATTCTTTAAAGTAACCGTTAGAGTCAAGGTGCTAGCGCTTAATGTTGCTGTTCCTACTTGTGTCACTGTTCCTTGCCCTGTAAATGCTCCGAATAGCCCAAAAGCAAATCCTACAACCACTAAAGCTATTATCACTGATGCTATTACTAATATTAATGCAGTTACAGCACCTGACAATCCTCTTGCATTCTTTCTTCTACTAGCCATATCCATACCTAATACACTCTACATTATAGTTCTATATAAATCTTTCTTTATAACAGTATCTGTATCTTGATAGTGTCTTCTCATGGTGACCTAATACAACATCAAATAACATGGAGACTACTTATATTTTCAGCTAATATTCTTATTGAGTGATTCTCCTAATCCCTTACAGGTCAGAATGCCTCCCTAGGTTATAATTTGCTAATTTCACATTCAAGCAAGAAGGCAACCTCCAGTGGTGTTTCACCAAATTATTTCATTTGAAAGATATAATATTAGCACTTTCAAAAAGAGATTGATATAGAGAAAAACAATAAAATTATTATGAAACATAACATGTTAAAATAATTTGCAAAAAATATAGCGTACAATTCTAATAATAAGAGGAGAATTCTGAATTTTTCTCACGTGGTGAAAACGACGTGCATAGTCTCCTCTGAACACCGAGAAAGTTAGAGAAGCTTGACGAATGAATCGAAGGACAAAACCTTCTTACACGTGGACTTGAAGTTAAAGAGAAGATGATTCACTAGATTCCACGCAGAATCCAGAACCGTATAATAGAGGAACAAGAAGATCTTATTACTCAACTTCCTAACATACCTTATCCTTGCCTTCCTAACCTTAAAACCCTCCTCAACCTGCCACCTCAACCTATAGAGTTCAGCCAGTTCATAGGGATCTCCCTCGAAGTTCGTTACGAACATGAAGTGCCTCGGCTTTCCCTTAACGTAAACCACATCGTAATAATAAAGCCCTTCAAATTCCAAGACCCTATACGCAACGTAAACCTTGTCCTTAACCTCGTATCTCTTCTCAACTAATGGAACGTTAGATAGTTCCTTGAATCCCTTCAAGTTCGACTTTCCTCTCACAATGGTCTTCACGGGCATTTCCTTGATGACCCCTAGGTTCAAGAATCCGGCGTCAGCTACAACGTAATCTATTTCCATGTATTGGCTTACTTCCCTCACGCTCCTGAGTAGGAACTGTGATGGACTGTCGCTTCTCAAATCTGCTACCTCCACTAGGAGGGGTAACCTTAAGGGATATACGAGGTCCAAGGATCTCATCTTTACTCCTTTTCTCTTCCAGTTGTAGAGTAGAAAGCCCTCTGCTTTTTCTTGTTCCTTTTCTCCCACGGTTAATCCGGTCTCATCTACAGCGACTACGTTGATCTCTCCCTTTACTTCTCTGTAGATTGGGTAGAACTTGAAGGTTCTCTGACCTTTACTAATTACTTTCTCGCCTCGTCTTACTACCTTCAAGTAGTATTTTCCTCTGTTTCCGGTTAGCAAGGATGGTGCTGCTTTCACTATTTCCGGGTCTAGATCTTGAGAGATAACGTTAATATTGTTTGTTGCTAAATTTATAGCGAGGGACTTCAGCTCCGTTTTGGATACTTGTATGGTTTGCATAACGGAGTTATGGAGTCCCTCGCTTTAACCTTTTCTTGTTCATCTCGTCCTTCCACCTACTTTCCTCTATTGATAATACTAGACAAATGGTATTACTCTTTATATATAAACTCGTTTTCTGTTAGTTTCTTCAACAAATATGAAAATTTTTTGCTTCTTGTGTTGAAATAAGCCGATTTTTCTAACTCCGCTCTGATATTTTTCTCTTCCATAGAAATTGTATCATTTTGAGTAAAATTGGTGAAACACCACTGTAGGAAGGGGTTTGGGACATTAATAGTATCACTACTCCTACAACCGTGAGGACTGTCATTAACAATTACACTAATTATAACAGACGGGGGTTCAAAGGGGGCGGAAAACTTCTCTTTGAGATGGATCCCTTTGTAGAAAAGTTAAAATAGGAAAATAACGAAATACACATCAATGCCCACCTTAGGGTTTCGCTTTCGTGCTTACGCTGACGAACAAACCCTTAGGGCGTTAAAAGCCCAGTTGAAGTTAGCGTGCAAAATCTACAACACCTTAAGGTGGGCAGACATATACTTTTATCAGAGGGATGGGAAAGGACTAACGCAGACTGAGTTAAGACAGTTGGCTC
Organism: Saccharolobus solfataricus; assembly: GCF_900079115.1. Classification (NCBI taxonomy): domain Archaea; kingdom Thermoproteati; phylum Thermoproteota; class Thermoprotei; order Sulfolobales; family Sulfolobaceae; genus Saccharolobus; species Saccharolobus solfataricus. The sequence continues at coordinate 2,043,335 of NZ_LT549890.1, read as the reverse complement.
TAGATCTGAGAAAACAAGATGATGAGTATAAGCAACTCTATTCTCAAGTAGTTCAACAAATAGCCGACCGTTACTACGAAGCTAGACAGAGGTTTTTCGAAGGTTTAGCACGTTTCCCGAAAGAAAAGAAACCTCACAAATACTACTCCCTTGTCTATCCCCAGTACGGTTGGAAAATACTTCAAGTTAGAGAAATAAGAAAAAGGAAGCAAGAAGAATAAGAAGAAACTAATAACGCTTAAACTATCAAATCTTGGTACGTTCAAGGTAATAGTTCACCGAGACTTTCCCCTTGACAAAGTAAAGAGAATGGTAGTGAAGCTAACAAGATCTGAGAGGATTTACATCACTTTCGTAGTTGATCACGAATTCCCCAAGTTACCTAACACTGGTAAGGAAGTGGCGATAGATGTTGGCATAGAGAAGCTGATCGTAACGTCGGATGGTGAATATTTCCCCAATCTGAGACCTCTTGAAAAGGCGTTATGGAAAGTGAAGCATCTACACAGAGAACTTTCAAGAAAGAAGTTCCTCTCTAATAATTGGTTTAAGGCTAAGGTTAAGCTTGCTAGGGCTTATGAGCATTTGAAGAACTTGAGGAGGGATCTTTACATGAAGTTGGGTAAATGGTTTGCTGAGCATTACGATGTTGCAGTCATGGAGGGTATTCATGTTAAGCAGTTGATAGGTAAGTCATTAAGGTCTCTGAGGAGGAGATTGAGTGACGTCGCGTTCAGCGAGCTTAGAGATTTGATTAAGTATCAGTTGGAGAAATACGGTAAGAAACTCATCCTGGTCAACCCAGCATACACTTCCAAAACTTGTGCTAAGTGCGGGTACGTAAAAGAAGATCTATCACTTTCTGATCGTGTTTTCGTTTGTCCCAACTGTGGTTGGATTGCAGATCGTGACTATAATGCTTCTCTTAACATCTTACGTGGATCGGGGTAGGAGCGACCCTTAGTGCCTGTGGAGCTCCGCCCTCTACCAGTACCAGCACTTCGGTACTGGCATGGCAGAGCTGTGAAGCAGGAAGCTCCCTCATTTATGAGGGGGTAGCTCACCACGTCTATAATAAGTACGATAGTGATGAGGTTTCTATCAAAAATAATAGATATAAAATCCTCACTCCATAGTATAGTAATTATGGAAAATAAAAATACCCTAAAAGAAGTTGAAGACTTCTTAAGGGCAAAAACTAACATATTTAAGGTTAGGAGTTATGTCTACGAGGGAATAATTAAAGTAGATGAATACATCTATAAGGACTTAAAAATAGAACTTTTCTACTGCGATGAAAAATTACGACATATTATAATAAAGAGTAGTGATTTAAATAAGACCTTCAATAACGATGAATCAACCCAGAATATAGCGGAAATTATAGAATATATAGAAGATAAGTTGAAGAAATAACTTTTTAGGCCTTATAAAAGGATCCAAACACTCTCATTCGAGACTTGTCTTCATTTTGTCAAATAATAATTCTCTTTTTATTTCAAGTCTTTTATTTATAGTTTATCGTCAATTAACAAAATCGTTGTCCAAACTCATTACCTTTATTTCAACTAATGTTGAGATGTTCAATTTAGCTTTGTGATCCTTCTAACTCTTCTGGAAAATTCAACAAGTTCACAAACCGTTGGTATTTTGGAAAAGTTCTTAGACTATGATCTAGTGGTATATCCTTTGCCTAAAGCTATAAACTTTCTGAAAGCATTAGTGTTATAAAAAGATATTAATATATATATTGCAAATACAATTCCACTATATGGAGTACTCAGAACTAATAAAGCTGTTAGAGGAAACGGTAAGAATTCCATTTTATGCCATATTAGGTAAGTTAAAGAATAATTTAATATATTTGGCAACATCTGAGGGAGAAATAAGCATCTATGCTCTAATAGGTGGAAAGAATGTAAAGTTAACAAAATCGCCAATAGCAATTTCAACTAGACCAAAATCAAGCCTAGACTTTATACCCTTTGCAAGAGACGTTGAAAAGGGGAAAGAAATTCATGCAATACATATAGCAAATTTGAAAGGAGAGGAATTTCAGATTGAATCGCCAAGGGTTAGAATTTCATCACTGACCTACGATGATAAGCGAATAGTATTCACTGGCTCTTCACAAAATGAAACCTCATTATATGTTATTGAAAATGGGAAATTAAGTAAACTGACTACCATACCACCCTTCTCATTTGTTACCGATGTCAATGAAAAATATATTATAGGTTCAGGGGTATTGAAGGGAAATCCAAGATCACAGGAGTTCTTCATAGCAGATTTTAGTGGGAATATTGAGATATTAACACCAAAGGAAGGAAGTGTAACCAACGCTTACTATCTAATGGGAAATAAAGTTTACTTAATAAGCGATTACGAAACACCAGGGGAATCTTACTGGATTTACATATATGATATAGAGAGTAAGAAGTACGATAGAGTTGAGATCCCTGGATTCGAATTTAAGGCAATAGAAATATATTATGACCCTGAGGATTTGTTAATAATAGCAAAGAAGGATGGTGAATCCAGACTATTTGACAACGGTAAAGAAATTAACACCCCTAAAGGTACAATTAGTGGCGCTACCAGAATTGGCGACGAAATATACTTTTCCCATTCCTCCTTAGTGTCGCCACATAAGATATACAAGGTAAGTAGATATGGGAAGATTGAGGTGGTTGTAGATAATAGGAAGGTTGATGTGGGTGAGGTAGAGTATGTTAAGGTAAAGACGGATGTTGAAGTACCTACTTGGGTTATAAAGAGGAAAATTCCGGGTAATACAATAATTTATATTCATGGAGGCCCTTGGTCTGAGGTTGATAATAGCTGGAATTTACTAATTGCACCTCTAGTATTAGCTGGATATAATGTAATTGCACCTAACTATAGGGGATCGACGGGATATGGGAGTAAATTCATGTTCATGAATATTGGAGATGCTGGAGGCGGTGATTTAAGAGACGTGGTAAAGGTAAGGGATTACGCAATAGAGACTGGAATTACAAATAAAGTAGGAATAATGGGTTATAGTTATGGTGGATATATGACTTTATTGGCAGTAGGAAAAGAACCAGATAAGTGGGATTTCGGTATTGCTGGTGCGGCTGTAGCGGATTGGGTTGAGATGTATGATCTCTCTGATTCCTTGTTTAGGGGGTTCATGGAGATACTATTTAATGGTAAGAATATTGATTTAATGAAGGAAAGGTCTCCTATCACCTATGTTAGGAACGTCAAAGTACCCCTATGCATAATTCACTCTCAAAACGATACTAGAACTCCATTAAATCCAGTAATGAGATATATACAAGAATTGCAAAGAAACGGCAAGACTTACGAATTTCATGTGATACCGAACCTCGGCCACGCTATATATAAGGTAAGTGACGCAATAGATATATTACTTCCGGCCTTAATATTCCTTAAGAAACTAGAGGAACAATAAAAGTGTGCTACTTTGCTTGTACCTTGGTTCTCAAAATATACCATGAACCTATAGCCTTAGCACCCAATTTCCCGTCTGCGTCCTTAAACTCTATTTCGACGACTATTACTGTACTACCTTTTCTAAGAACCTTACCTTCAATTGTGAACGGTCCCTTGTACATTGGTTCTAAAAAGTTGATCTTAAGTTCCTGGGTCACTTGATCCATGGCATCATTTACCGTAAGTGCAGCGAGACCTCCAGTAATATCAATTGCGGACATAATAATACCACCATGTAGAACACCGCCTCTTCTGGTAAATTCTTCTTTATATGGTATCTCCACAACTGCTCTACCTTTTTCCAAATTAATCACCTTTACATCTAGAAATTTAAAAATTTGATCAGCCTTCTTAAAAATTTCTTCAATTGCTTTAATGGGGTCCTCCATGACAAGTAGAATTTAAACGCAAATTGTCTTAAATAATTTGCGTAGAGCTTTTTAAAACCTTAACAATTACCGGATCAATAATAGCATACTTACCTCTTTCTTCTTTAACGATGTAACCACTACCTAATAAGCTCTTCAATCCTTCATTTATACTCGCCCTACTTAACTCCAAACCCTTTAGATCACCTTTACCACCTTTCTCTGCTAGGTATTTCAATATGATTCTAGCATTCTTTCCTAATTTGTTGTACTCCTCTTGAATTATTCCCCTTACAATAGGGTCGTTAAATGTTATATCTTCAATTACTTTCTTAGCACATTCTGATGTAACCTCATTACACTGCAAACTCTTTAATCCGAAATAGTTAAGCCAAGCAGGAATACCATCCAGCTCTTCTATAGCAAGTAATAGAGCGTTATCCTCATAGTCCTTTCCCTCGTCTCTAAAGCCTTGCTTTAAGAAATTAAACGAGGTATTCTTATCAAACTGTTTTACATAAATTGGAAAGAAAAATTGGTAAAATGGTTCCTTTTTATCGTAGAATATTTTTTCTAAAAGACCTACTGAGGAACCGGAAATCACATATGATACTTTATTATGAAATTGCCACTTACTCCTTAATAAGTGGAAAATCCCAGGATAATTTTGAGACGCTAGTTTTAAGTACTGGAACTCATCAATGGCAACTACGATAGTATTTAACCCAAACTCTTCAGCAAGCCTTTCCGGTAATTCTAAAACTTGTGGAATTGACTCCTTAACACCCCCTCTTTTTACGCTATTAAGAAATACTTCTACTTCTACAAGATTAATATTAAACGAGAGCTTAACATACCCTATTAGTTCTCTTAACTTATCAAGTAATTCCTTACCCTTCTGCTTAACTATTTGAGATATTTTCCTTTTTGGGTCCACGTAATTCAAGGTATTGGTTATTAGAAGTGATGAATATAATGATAGAAATGAGACTAGGTCAAAACTTTTACCTTCTATAAAGTCCTCTACAGAGAGATAGACTTTCGGAGTCTCAATAATTTTTAAACTTTTTAAAATTACGGAAGTCTTTCCTATCCTTCTAACGCCAATGATTGCAACTGGTTGTCTTCTATTCATCATTTCAACTAACTGTTTTATCTCATTCTCCCTATCAAAAGGTTCGTCAACTGGTTTACCGAAGATGAATTTCATGGGTACCCGTGAAATATGGGTACCCATACTATTAAAGTTTATCTTTATTAGATTTAGATTATACTTTTATTCAAGAAATAACTCGATTACAAAAGTTTTTGAATTAGTATATGGAACGCACACTTCAAGGATGAGTCACTGGGCTCATGATAAGTTTTTATTTTTAACTAATTAAAGTGGTAAAAGGGTTTTGGCTTCATGGGATTTCATAATATTTAATATTAATCCTCAGACCTTGGGCTTCACCGAAGTCACTGAACTTTTCTCCATTTATCCTTGTCCGCCCCATTATCGGGGTAGTTAAGTACTAACCTCATATAGTAGTCTCTTGGAAATGATGTATGATATATAATGTTTAATCTTTCCAATTATAAAATAAGGTGTATTTATACTATTTACGCTCTAACTATTTACGATTACTTAAATCTCCTTGAGGAGAATCTATCTTGGTATTTAAGGTTTAAGGGATTTGAGATAAATTTACGTAAAGTAATACTTATACTCTTTTAACGATGATAGTTCTATAATTAAATCATAATTATCTATACATTATAGATCGAAATTTCTTTCCTCCTATTTAGTATGAGAATAAGACGACATTAAAATCAGAAAATAAAATAATAAAGAAATAATAAATTATAATATATTTATAATATATTTTAAATTATTGTTAGGACAAACGTAAACGTCTATAACTATTACTATCGAAACTGATAATCCGGCAAATTTAAATTTATTACTATCGAAACTGATAGTATGAGCGAGTTAATAGCTAGACAGAAAGGGAGATTAAGATTAATGACGCTTTGGTTGCTGTGGCAATCCCCTAGAAGAGGTATTGAAATAATTGATGATATTAATAAGATGACGTGGGGATTTTGGAAACCTTCACCTGGTTCCATATATCCACTCCTTAATAAAATGGAAGAAGAAGGAGTCATAGAGAAAACTTCAGATGGTAAATACAAGATTACCGCTAAGGGATCTGAAGAGATTAAGGAATTTTTACCTATCAAACAGATTAATAGTATTGAGGATTCTGTACAAGAACTTGAGGGATTAGCGCAATTCTTTAAAGAAGTTGAAAGGAATAAACTAATCGAATACAAGCACCGGATCATTAGTGCAATAAAGGAAATTGAGGAGGTTGTTAAAAATGCGTAATGTTGCAATAAAGGCTATAAATCTGACTAAGAGATTTGGGAAATTTGTCGCAGTCGATCACATTAACTTCGAAGTATATGAGGGAGAAATATTTGGTTTTCTAGGTCCCAACGGTGCTGGAAAGTCAACTACAATTAAAATGTTAACTACAGTATTGAAACCATCTGAGGGTACTGCGACGGTTAGTGGATATGATGTAATAAAACAGCCTGCATTAGTTAGACAATCAATTGGTGTAGTTCCGCAAGAATACACAGCAGATGAAGACTTAACCGGTTGGGAAAACATGATGATGATGGCAGGACTTTATGGAATTCCGAAAAGAATAGCAGAGGAGAGAGCTAAGGAGTTACTTGAGATGGTTGAGTTAACCTATGCAGCTAAGAGAAAAGTGGAGACATACTCTGGTGGAATGAGGAGGAGATTAGAAATTGCAATGTCGCTAATAAGTAGGCCTAGAATATTGTTCTTAGACGAACCAACGTTAGGTTTAGATGCACAAACAAGGGCCGCAATATGGCAATACATAATGAAACTCAAGGAGGAATACAAAATGACAATTTTCGTGACAACACATTATTTAGAAGAGGCGGATATGTACGGAGATAGAATTGCGATCATTGATAAAGGAAAGATCTTGGCAATAGGAAGCCCTAAGGAATTGAAGGAAAAGGTTGGTGGAGATGTGGTTTCGCTTCAAACCAGTAATGATGAACTAGCCATTAAGATAATATCTTCATCAAAGGATGGCATCTTGGATGTGAGAAAAGCTAGTGATGGTATTAGAATTAAGGTTAGAAATGGTGAGGAGAAAGCCCCCGAGATATTGGAATCTCTGGTTAAGAATGGAATTAAGGTCAGTAGAATGTCAATAACTGAACCCACTATGGATGAAGTGTACATGGAGTTTACTGGAAAGAGCCTAAGAGATGAAGAGGCAAGTGCTCAAGAAATGTTTGCGTTTAGAAGAACTATGAGGAGGGCCAGAACATGATAGAGGAAGAAAGAAATAACTATTCTGTTTTCCACGGTTTGTGGACTTTAGCATCTAGGGAACTGAAGAAGTGGTATAAGGCACCCGTAATACTCCTCCTTTCATTAATACAGCCAATATTCTGGATAGGAATATTCGGTAAGGCAATGAATTTAGGCAGTATCTTCACAGAAACCACCTTTAATATACCTGGTTTAACAATACCAAAGCAAGTATTAGACCAAATAGGTTTAGAGATACTTAAACAGACCTTCGGAACTACTGATTACTTCTCCTTCCTAGCTGCAGGGATGCTATCTTTCATAGTGTTATTTACATCAATGCAGAGTGGTATGTCAATAGTTTGGGATAGAAGATTAGGAGTACTTGATAGAATTCTAACTACCCCAGTTCCTAGAGGAAACATAATAATAGGTAAGGTACTTTCTGCGGTAATAAGATCATTAGTGCAAGCTACAATTGTCCTTGTAGTTGCAGTACTGCTCGGAATGACTTTTGCACCAGAAATTAACCCTCTTGACTTCCTAGGAGTCTACGCTGCATTGTTCCTAATGTCCTTCGGCTTATCTTCATTATTTCTAATGCTAGCTCTGAGAGCTACTAGTTGGGAATCACAAATGGCTATAATGAATTTACTAAACCTACCATTACTCTTTACCAGCAACGCATTCTATCCAGTAAAATCAATGCCGTATTGGTTAAAGCCAGTAGCCTACATTAATCCATTAACGTATTCTAATGGGGTTGCGAGAGGGATGTTACTGGGAATAAGTACTAATCTTGCTATAGACTTTCTCTATCTAGGATTATTTGCCATAATATTATCTACAATAGGTATAGTACTGTCTTGGAAATACCTCTCGAAGTAAAATCTTTTTCTCATAGAAACACTTTTATTTTATAAAATAACGAAATAATATTAATGAGCTACTTCGACAACATACCGCTATCAGTAAGAATTAGGACATTCATAGTAACTTCTGCGGGGTTTTTACTAGATGGTTATGATCTAAACTCAATATCATTTGCAGCCACAATAATATTGAAGGAGTTTTCCTTAACAACAGTTAAGTACGGCTTACTACTAGCAGCGTCACTAATCGGTATGATACCTGGATCAATAGTGTTTGGATGGTTATCAGATAAGATGGGTAGAAGTAAAATAATGGGACTTGATCTTTTCTTCTTTTTAGTTTTTGGTATTTTAACTGCAATTTCCCAAAATTTTGTCGAACTTTTCATCTCAAGGTTATTATTGGGAATAGGAATAGGGGGAGACTATCCAATAAGCAGCACATTAATGTCTGAGCTCTCACCTTCTAGATCTAGGGGAAGATATTTGACTGGATCAGTAGCTATGTATTGGGTTGGTGTTGCAATATCAGGGATTGCGACGCTATTTTTATTACCTACTGGGAGTTACTTCTGGAGGTACGTATTCCTTATAGGTGCCTTAATATCGGTACCAATAATTCTCCTGAGGCTTAGATTAATTGAGTCTCCAAGATGGCTCGTTTCTACTGGAAAGGCCAATATTAAGGAAATAAATAGGGAAATAGAGAATAAGGGAGTTAGAGGCGTGGTTGATTTATTTAAAGGGAAATTACTAAAAATTACATTTTTTGTAACTAGTGTCTGGTTTTTATTTGACGTCGCAGCTTACGGAATTGGATTATATTATCCAGCTTTACTTGAGGAATTTGCATTTCCGTCAAAGTACGAAGTAGTACTTGGAACTTTGGCCATAGCTGCAGCTTCTGTTTTAGGGTACATTATTGCAGAGCTTCTTGTCGACTCTTTAGGAAGAAGAGTAGTATTACTAGTTGGACTAGGTTTTATGACGTTGTTACTGTACTTAGGTGGGATTTACAAATTTACTGGAGGAATATTGGTGCCATATTTTATGTCATTTGTTGCGTTAGAGCAGTGGGCTGGTGCAGTAACCCTATTCTATCCAACAGAACTATATCCAACACCAGTTAGAGCGATTGGACAAGGGTTTGCTACTGCAATTAGCAGAGTTGGCTCTGTTCTTGGTGTATTCTACTTTCCAATATTAACTAAACAGATGGGGTTTTTCAACTCCTTAATAATGTTTGGTTCAGTATGTTTAATAGCATTTATAATTTCAATACTCTTAAGCAAAGAAACAGCTAAAAAACCATTAGAAGTAACCTCCGAGGGAGTTAAATAATTTCTTTAAAATGTAATTAATGCGTTTTTCTTGTAATTCTTTATTTATAATAAGTGGTTATCTAGATCTAATTATTAGTGGCAAAAGAACGACAAGCATTACCATCCATAATGGTGTGAAGTTTTTAATGTTACATTCTTTAAAACACTGCGGATGGGGGAAAGCTCAAGACGATGGGTATAGGTTAAGTGTCCCCGCACCATATCTATATATTCACGAACTCCGAGGAGGGCTAATTGAGCGAAAAACCCAAGCCTGGTCTTGTGCTGAGTCAATGGAACGGTGTTAGTTAACTCCACTAGTTATGAAGTGATGAAGATGAAAAAGGTAAACTGTAAACATATGAACTGTCAAAAGGGCGAGACGAACAGGTCGTAATTTCTAGTCTCCTCCTCATTCTATATATGGTTTCAGTAGTGAAATTCCAGAAAATTTCCCCTATGGAACCTCTATATGAAAAATGTCATAAACGGGTTCTGGTCAAAGACTGAATGACCATAGTTATTTACTACCTAACGATTTTTCCCAACCCAGCGACCTCTTCACTGCCTCTTTCCACGCATTATAGCGTCTTTCCCTTTCTTCTTTATTGATTGAGGGAATGAACTCTTTGTCGACAGTCCATTTTTGTTTCAATTCGTTAAGTGAATTCCAATAATTTATTGCTAAACCTGCTAACATTGCAACGCCCATAGATGCAGTCTCCATTACCTTCGGCCTTACTACCCTAATTCCCAAAATATCTGCTTGAAATTGCATCAGTAAATTGTCCTTAGCCCCACCACCATCAACCTTTAGTATGTTTATCTTAGTCCCAGACTCTTTCTCCATTATTTCTATTACGTCTCTATTTTGGTATGCTATTGATTCGAGTATTGCTCTAGCTATATGAGCCTTTGTAGTCCCCCTCGTAATACCTATTATCAATCCCCTCGCGTATGGATCCCAGTATGGTGCACCTAACCCGACAAATGCTGGTACGAAATAGACACCACCAGTATCCGGTACACTTGCGGCTAATGGCTCGATGTCATCCGATGCATCTATTGCTCTTAAACCATCTCTAAACCACTGTACTGCCGCACCAGTTATGAATATACTTCCTTCTAAAGCATATGTAACCCTTTTACTCTCTAAACCCCAAGCTATAGTGGTTAGTAAATTTTCTGAAAAAATCGGATTGCTACCTATATTCATCAGAATGAAACTTCCAGTCCCATAGGTTGATTTTACTTCGCCCATGTCATAGGCTACTTGACCAAACAAGGCAGCTTGTTGATCTCCGGCATCACCAGAGATTGGAATAGAGGATCCCAAAACTTCAGTATACCCGTAAATATCGCTAGATGGTCTCACTTCAGGTAATATACTCTCTGGAATTTTCAATAATTCCAAGATTTCTCTATCCCATTCTAGCTTATTTATGTTGAATAGCATGGTTCTTGACGCGTTTGAATAATCAGTTACGTGAATCTTACCATTAGTTAACTTCCATATAAGATAAGTATCTATAGTTCCAAACTTTATTTCGCCCTTTTCTGCCTTACTCCTCACATTAGGGAGATTATCCAATATCCACTTTATTTTAGATCCACTAAAGTAAGGGTCAGGAATAAGCCCGGTTTTATCCTTTATCATACCAAAGTAATTCTCCTTTAGCCAATCAGTTATATTAGAAGTTCTTCTATCTTGCCAAACAATTGCATTGTAAATTGGTTTCCCACTTATCGCATCCCATAATATGGTAGTCTCCCTCTGATTAGTCACTCCGATTCCAGCTACTTGCCTAGACTCTATCTTCGCCTTTTTCATAGCTTCTTTTATTGCTAACATTTGTGCATTCCATATCTCATCGGGATTGTGCTCTACATATCCTGGACTTGGGTAATGTTGAGGAAAATCGTACTGACCTATTCCTAATACTTCTAAATCTTGATTATATATAATTGCTCTAGCACTTGTTGTTCCCTCATCTATTGCTAAGATGAAGCCACCGGGCATAATAAGCTATCTGTGTAACTAATATATAAAAAATAAATGTAGCTAACAATATTATTGCTGAAATGACTGGGTAGAGTCAAGAATGCTTTTAACCATTCCGCTTATTTACTGTGAATGTTTTCCTTCCCTAAGGTTTAACTATAAGATTAAGATGAAGAGGAAACTTGTTTGCTTAGTTAATTTTAACTTTTGTAAATTTTATCTTAGAAGTGGTCAATTATTTCCGTAATACCCTATTAACATGTTTCATTTTTATAGTAGACCTAGTTTATAATCGTACTGATATTAAATAATGATAATTTTTCCAATTCCGCTCAAATTAGACAAGGTCATGGATGACATTACAGATAATGAGCCCTCTGTAGTTATAATAGTATCAAAATCGATTCCAGAACCTCCTTTATCTTTGTTTCCGGTAACATCTAAATTATACGATTAACGTTGTAAAATGGGCGAACGTTAAACATCAGAGTCATATATCACCCTTAAAAAAATTTAAAAATTTATTAACAAACTTTTATACAAATTATTCTATATAATCTAATGGTTTTAATTATCAGCTGAAAAATGATAAATATTTAAAACTTTAATAATTCTTTACCTATCTAGGGTTGCAAAATTATCAAACAAAGCGATATAAAACTTCATTTTATGCAATATAAAAAGGCATTATCTTGTAATTTTTACAATAATCCTTTTATGTTTGATAATGTATAATGTATAATGATGGGAGTAAATATAATAAGACTTGATGATACTGATGAGAAAATTCTTAACATTTTGCGCTATAATGCTAAAAAGAGTTTAAAGGAGCTATCCGATGAGCTCGGAATACCAATAAGTACAGTAAGGTATAGGATTAAGAGATTGGAAGATGCGCAAATAATAAGAGGGTATGTCGCCTTAATAGACAGAGTAAATTTAGGTTTGAATGTCTCATTAGTAATGGAAATAGAGACAGTACCATACTCCATAAAGAAGGTAGCCCAAGACCTAGGTGAAATACCGGAAGTAGTGAGGATATACGGTTTAGATAATGGGCCTAGATTACATGTACATATGATCTTTAAAGATGATGCAAGCGCACATCAATTTATAGCCAATAAATTGTACAATATTAAGGGAATCAAGACTGTTTCGATTTCAAGGATAATTGAGAGATATAAGATAGATCCTTCAGTACTGTTATGAGTACATCAATATAAATTTCCAAAAATAGGAAAAAAGAAAAGATATTTTTCTTTATTTATCACTTATCTTCGCATTTATTGACTTTATTGGCATTACCCCAGGTATTTCCCATTCTTCATACATCTCGTCAACCATTCTTTGGACGTATTCAATGTCTTCTTCAGTAAAATGTGAAAATCTTCCTTGCTTTTCTAAGTACTCTTTTACTGGTTTTCTCTTCATTCTACCCTCTACTATGCTCTTGGTAGGCTCATTGTACACTATCTCTCCATCTATATATTCATATAGTGGCCATAATCCTGTCTCTACTGCCAATACTCCCAGTTCGTGAGAGAATTTCGGATCGTAATCCCATCCCTTCGGGCACGGGTCTAACGAATGAATGAACGTTGGTCCCCCTATCGTTAATGCCTTTCTGATCTTATTCATGGAGTCCAGTGGATAGGCAGGAGTCATAGTGGCTGCATATCTAACGTTCCTATGTCCAGCTATTATCATTGGGACTACGCTCTTTTTCCACCTTTTCTTCATTATTCTTCTTTGTTTACCGGGTCTACTAAATGATGTTTGCGCTCCAAATGGTGTCATACTAGTCTCCTGAATATCAGTATTTGCTGAGGACTCATTATCATAAAGTATTATGAGTAAGTTATAATCATAAGTCATTGCATTTGAAACTCCAGATAAACCCATATCCGCGCATCCTAGGTCTCCACAGAAGGCTATCACGTTTATAGGTTCTTGCTTTATTTTTCCTTTCCTCATTAATGCCCTAAGTGCAGCGGCAGTACCTAATGCAGCTGCACCTGTTCCTCCCAGTTGTGTGTGAACCCATGGAACTATCCATGACGTAGTATAATATGTAGTATTTGCTACATACATGCATCCAGTAGCTCCTATAACTATTGTTCTTGGTCCAGCAGCTTTAGCTAAAAATCTCATCACTAGTGCCGACTCGCATCCTTGGCAAGTCCTATGACCAGATGTATAGAACTCCTCTAACGGTGTGTCTTTTATTGTCTTAATTATAGACTTATACACTTTTTCTTCCAATTCCTTTTCAACCATTTCATATCACCTCCACTTTTACCAAGGGTCTCCTCTTACCCCAACCCAATAAACGGGTTTCGTTATGGGAGTATCTCTATGTTCATAACCTATCTTAATTATCTTTTCCACATCTTGGATAGTTATTTCCCTCCCACCTAATCCTCCTATGAAATTCATAACTCTAGGCCTCTGATCTAGATCGTATAACGAAGATCTAACTTCGTGGTAAATCACGCCTCCTCTATTTGGAGATCCCATTGAGTAATCCCTATCAATAACACACACTACTCTAGAATTAGCTAAATACCTAATAACATCTTGTGTTGGGAATGGCCTGAACCATCTTATCCTTAACATTCCCACCTTATAGCCTTGCCGTCTCATATTCTTTATTGCGACCTTCATCGGTTTAGATACTGTTCCCATTCCAATTAGCACTACCTCTGCGTCATCAATCATATACGGTTCTACAAATGGGTTTTCTGGCATCTGTAAATCGCTAGTTGAGCCGGGATATCTTCCAAATACCTTTTTAAATTCTTCATAAGCCTCAACTATTACACTTCTAGCCCTCTCCATGGCCTCTTCGTGTTGTCTTCTTATTTCCATAACCCAATCCTCATTAACTTGAGGAGCTACCGTAATCGGATTATCAGGGTGAACCAAGTACTTACCTCTATTATATGGTGGTAAGAAGTTCTTAACTAGTTCTCTAGGAGGCAATCTTACTATCTGTTCCGAGTGTGTTAGAAATCCACCATCCATAGAGATACCTAATGGTAGTAATACCCTTTGATCCTCAGCTATCCTATAAGCTAGTAATGCAGTATCGAAAGCCTCTTGAGCAGTATCTACCCAAACCAATAGCCAACCCACGTCTCTCACCATTAATGCGTCATTATGTTCAACTCCATAGGCTCCAGGATCATCTAAAGCTCTATTTCCTATTATTGCGACTACTGGAGCACGATCTGTAGCAGTAACTACTATTGCTTCCATTGCGTAAAGCCAACCCACTCCACTACTCCCCACTAGAGTCCTTGCCCCCGCTAATGATGCGTGCTTCACGGTCTCAAACTGTCCATGTTCTCCCTCAGCAACTATGAACTCCGCATCTAATTCTCCATCGGCTATTAATTTGGAAATCGTATCCATAACTTCAGTATATGGTCTAATTGGATATGCAGCAACAACGTCTACATCGGCGTACATTGCTGCATGAGCTACTGCTTGTGTTCCATTCATTAATACCTCTCTTTCTACTAATTTCTTAACCTCAGTCATCTTCCCAACCCCGGAACGTAAACTCTTTCCTTCCTAGCTTGCCTTACAGTTTTTAACCATTCCTTATACTTTGCTTTATCCTCTTTCCACATCTCATATGGCCTTCTGTAATCCGTGAACATCGATTCGTCTACCATTACTATGCAATCCTTAACTGGGCACACTTCAGCGCATATTCCGCATCCTACACAGTAGTCGTAAGCTATATCATAATATCCATCTGGAGTTTCATCGAAACATTCATCTGGACAGTACACCCAACATAGTTTACATTTGATACAAGTATCGAAATCTACTGTAGGTCTTTCAAATTTTGTAGTTCCTCTCTTAAAGAGTTCATTCCTCTTTCCCCTCGGAACTGCTGGAATTACTGTACCCTCTAACATTTCCTGCCATGTTAGTAACCTAGGTGGATTATATACGAAATCTATTCCCTCACCTTTCATCACAGTTCTATAATCTACTGAGGAATATGCTTCTCTTACTGCAGATACTCTCTTGTTAGCATCTTGTTTTTTGGTTACATATTTAAGTAAATGGTCTAAATCTATGATATCAGGTCTTAGCTTTGCTAATCCTCCCCAGACTTTCTCCATGGTTAAGTCATCCTTAAATGCCCATAGTCCCGAAAATGATGGTTCAGTTTTTATTACTCCTAGAGTCCAATTAAAGTCCTTTTTAGGTATCATTTTTAATAACTCGTTAATTCTCTTGGTAGAAGTTACCAACATTGTCCCGTTACTCTTTAGTTTGAGGTTTATGGGTTGAACTCCTTGCCATGCCCACGATTCTACACCCTTTAATAGGGTATCGTCTAGTACTATAATCACATCCACTAGATCTGGTTCTACTCTTGTAGAGTAACCTATTAGGTCTTCTTCATTTACACCATCTCCTATTCCAACATAGTATTTTGCTGGTACTCCGTTTCTTTCTGGGGAGTCCCCATATCTGCCAAAAGACAAGGCTGGTCTCCCCATTTCCCTGGCAGTGTAAACGATTCCTTCTGCAATGTACTTTGCTAATCTTTTCTGGAAGATACCTCTATACACTATCTCTACATACTTCACTTCATCTTTTACTCCCATATGAGAATATTTCGTAATCTATTATATATAGATTGATTTGTAACTATGTTAACTTACGTATAGAAGTTTTTGCAATTTATTAGATCGTTTCTGGAATCTTTGGCAAAATGTGCAAGATATGGGGAAGAAAGTTTAACTTGATTATTAAGAAATTTTCTGGAAAAATAAAAAATAATAGGAATTATGATAAAAACCCTTTATAGAAAAATTACTTAGTTTTGGACTCTATACTACCTTTCTGGCTTTCAGCACCGGCAATCTGCGCAGTAGGTATTTTCGGTGGTCTTAGAGTTAAGGCTAGGATAGCAGACATTATAGCCATTGAACCAGTTATAATTAATGTCTCCTTTATGCCATATGAGGTAAACAATATTGATGCACCATAACCGGCAAATATGCCTGCTAACGCCTTTGCAGTGTAAGTTAATCCATAATTAGCTCCAGAGTGTTTAGGTCCATAATAGTCACCCACCAGTGGTGGGAACAAAGAGAATAATGGTCCCCACGTGAATGCTGTTAGGAAAATCAAAGCAAGGTATAGTGATGCAATCTTCGGTATGAATGCTATTGAGAGCATGGAAATCCCACTAATTCCAAATGACAGCGTCATAGTATAAGGTCTTCCTAAATAGTCAGATACAGTACCCATAACAAATCTTCCTAACCCATTGGCAAAGGGAAATAAAAATACCGCAATTACAGCAGCTATACTAAATCCTAGTGATCTACCGTATGGTATTAAATGTCCAATAATGGATAAGCCGGATCCAGCAATAAGGAAAAACGCTATATAAATTACCCACCATTGCCATGTCTTTACCATTTGCGATACAGTATAATCATTTTTGCTTCTCTTTATCATCTTACGTTTTTTCTCGTACTCCTCAGCATTAAAGCCCTTAGGTAACCATTGGGGAGGAGGATAAGCAAAGAAGAACGCCAGCAGAGTTATAACTATTAGTTGCACAATTCCCATGTAAGTGAATGCAGCTGTGTAACTAATTGAGGTGATAATATATTGTATCAAAGGGGATAATGCGAATGATCCTCCACCGAAACCTATTTCTATAATTCCAGTGGCTAGACCTCTTTTATCAGGGAACCATTTGACAGCAGTACTTATGGCAGTACCGTATATTATGCCCACTCCTATACTTCCGAAACCATAGGTAAGATATAGTATAGGCAAGGATTTAGCAAAGGCAGAGCTAATATATCCAATGCCAGTAATTATCCCACCTAACATGGAAATTAGTCTAGGACCATACCTATCCGCAATCCTACCTGCAACGAACATCGATAATGCTTGGACGATAATATATATTGTATATGTAAGTCCTAGGGCTGGTGATCCTGGAGCTACGTGAAATACTCTACCTAGAGGTACAGTATATAATGTCCATGAATATTCATACACACTAACAAGTGCCATAGAAATAGTTGCACCTACTACTAGCATCCACCTAAACCATCCTTTTTCAAACCACTTACTACTCATCATTCATTCTATACGTAAAAAATGGTTTTAACTTTTGTTTCTAAAATTAGCCTATATTTATTAGAAATATAACTATTGCTCATCAAAATTCCTTGCATAAAATGCAAGTAGGTATGTTAAAAATATAATTCTTTAGCTTAGATAGTAGTACTATGTTTAGAAATTAAAGTTAAAAAATTATTATTATTAATGTTTATAGCTCAGTGGATCAGTATATTTAATAGCTAAATTTTCAATACATAACCGAAAATCTGTGAATAATATTTAAGCAGATCCTAAAAGCTAATGATAATTTTACCTTTAGTTCTTACTTGAAACTTTGAGAAGAATAATTTAAGTTAAACAATCCTAGAGATGTAAAAACATTAGGAGTTAACTTAATAGAAAAAAGGAAGTTAATTCATATATCTAACACTAATGTACAAATAGAGATGGAGCTAAGAATGCGTATAGTACTCCTATAAGTATTAGATATATCAAAATGCCTATAGCCCAAGGTAGATTTTTCCTAATCACTATACCCTCTTTTCGAACGTATTTTGTTGTGGATACTCCTGCACTAGCAGTCTGTGGAGCAACTGGTTTAGCTAACTCAGCACCCACAGAATTTAACGCTGGTGGTAATCCTACGGGCAAACCAGTTAAACGTGCAGTTGTAACTTGAAACGCCCCAAAAAGGGCGTTGGTCGACGTATTACTCCCTGATAATGCGCATCCAATCCAACCAAATAAGGGTGAAACTATTATAAATGCTATACCTAGGTCACTAGTTTTCCAAGCTAATGAGTAAGCCATTCCGCTGAAATTAAATACATATGCAAGCCCAACCACAAAAATACCAGTTAATATCCCTCCCCAGTATTGATGAAAAGACCTCTTTATAGCTTCTCCCATAATTCTTGGCGAAGCCCTTAAAACTAGAGAAATAATTATCCATGATACTAAAATTGACGTACCCGCTACGAAAGGATTGAATGCAAAACTTACTCCTACATTTTTATGGAGAAGAGAGGAGTATGCTGTTTGAGATAAGGTTACTAATGAAAACTTAGTTAGTGGTGACCAAGGACCAGTCCATAGAGTTACTACTATAATTAACACTATGAAGGCTGATAAGGCCTCAATAACGTCTTTTGTTGAGTATTTCTTGCTCTCCCCACCATTAGGCTGAACGCTTCTTAGACTCAGCACTCTCTTAGGTCTCCACACTCTTAAGAATAAAAGTAATATGACGAAAGATATTAAAGATCCTGTAATGTCCGGTAAATAAGGACCAATAAAACTCGCTACTGGATATTGACCTAAAATATAGGATAGTGAACCAAGTATAGCTATTGGCCATGCTTCTCTTATCCCCCTCCATTTATCAACTAGATATAATAATATCCAAGGTGGTAATAGAGCCAAAATTGCCACTACTTTCGCAACTGAAGATGATATGAATAATAAGGGTAATCCAGTAACTGACGCTAGAATAATTATTGGAGTTCCTAATGCACCAAAAGATACTGGGGCGTTATTAGCTAATGCGGACACTTGAAGAGCTTTTAGATCATCAAAACCTAAATATATTAGGAGTGGGGCGATAAACGCCCACGGATATCCAAATCCCACCAGTCCTTCAAATAAGGCTCCTAAAGACCACGCTAATACTATAGCTTGAACTCTAGCGTCATTAGTAGAATTTCTCACTATCCAGTCTCTAAATGCGTCAAATTTCCCAGTTAACACTAACGTATTATAAATTGTTAACCCCCAGAATACTATCCAAGATATTGCCCAAGTTCCTACTAATGCTCCTATAAGCCATGCATAACTAACTTGTATTATTGGAGTTCCCCATACAAATGTTGCAACTAAAATCGTTATTATCGAACCTATGAGCGTAGCTAGCCATGCAGTTATTCTTAGCCCAGCCAACAATATTAATAGTGCAATTATTGGTGTTAAGGATGCTAAAATAGTTAACCCTACATTACCAGTTGGGTTTAAGGGTTGTATATACATACTTCTCTAATTGGAATATATCTCTAACTTTATAAGCTTACTTTTGATAAATGATTGAAAATTCTTAAAAATAATTACAAAATTTCTTACATCTCGTCATCCCTTTATGGAAAGATTTGAAAAAGACTGGGAAAGTTGACGAATAATGCTTAAATATTAACTTATTAGGGCGATTCATGGATCCATTGCGAATTGTAATTTGTAAATAATACGTTGTAAAAATGTTAATATTGATAATCGTGTATCTCTGCTAATTAGCCGTCTTCATTTAGTTAATTTCGTAACAATATTCGAAATAAAGTGAATTCGCAATGGATAACTGAATCTCTCTGCTAAGATTTTCCATAAATTTTGATATAATTGAGTAAAATAATCATATAATGTACGATAATCAGTTACTAACAGAAGGCCATTATTTTTAATAATACGATCTTGGATCTACTGTATACAATTAAAATACAATATGTTTGTTAACACTATAGATTTATTTCTGAAGGACGATTCTAAATATACTGTAAAAGGCTTTTTCAGCATTTTGTAAGTTCAATAAATTGTTGGTATTTTTGCCTTATCTTTAGCAAAGTCCACAAACTCATCTACGGCCATTCCTGCCATTTGTGAAGCCCCTCTATAATCTCCGGTTTCTATGTAGTATTCTAATGCAATTCTTAGTTTTACTGGTTGTGATTTTATGAAGTCCCAGTCAGCATACTTTCTTCTAATCTCCCTGGCCTCTTTAAACCTCTCTATCCATTCCTTCAATGCTTCCTCATCTATCATACATTTAAATTAAATCATAGCCACTTAAATCTTTACTTGAAAACCTATGCCCAGTCTGCTTATTATACTCCTCAATTTCATTTCTTATATCTGTAATTAGACCCCTATTATGAAGTTGAATTAGCACCTCTAATGCCCTCATTATCTTAACGTCCCTATATTCCTTATAGTAATTTATGAGAGCAACAGCACCGCCGTTTTCCGTAAGCACTGTATAACCTTCGACCTTACCTACAACTACGCAATAAGCCTCTGGATAATCAACTGGCCTTACGGGAAGCCTTCTGGTCTCATAAACTAGCCTTAGTGCCTCCTCCCTAATTTGTGGTAACTCAGGAAATATTGCAAGCTTATTATTTTCTAAGCCTTGAGCTATCCATAAAAGAGTTCTTTCGCTTCTCACTTCATTAAATACGGAATCAGGAAGATAGATGAGATTAAAAAGTTGGAAGATTAGATCACGTTTCGAATATCTAACCCAATCTATTAAAAAAGAAGTATCAGCAACTGCAATCATACGCTAGGTATCCTCGCCTTTATTCTTAGCTCGTTAAAGTCTTCCATCATCATCCCAGCTAATCTAGAGGCGTTGTATAGATCTCCGGTTTCTATGTAGTATTCTAATGCAATTCTTAGTTTTACTGGTTGTGATTTTATGAAGTCCCAGTCAGCATACTTTCTTCTAATCTCCCTGGCCTCTTTAAACCTCTCTATCCATTCCTTCAATGCTTCCTCATCTATCATACATTTAAATTAAATCATAGCCACTTAAATCTTTACTTGAAAACTTTTATCACTTAAGTTTGATTATTGAAAAGAAACGTCCAATGTTATATAACGACTTCCCTTAAGCTTATGAGAGTTTCGTGCCACGAGAATATAGTCATCTGACTTTCACACAGCCATAAATGACGGTTCCCCTCATCGATTCGGAACTACATCTCTCATTTGAGGGGCAGTCGAGAGGGTCAGAGACCCCTCCCATTCTAATTAACTATAGCAATAACGTCGCGGTCATTCTCATAACCGCAAGAGCATTTAAACCAACGATATAAAACCTCAACCATATTACTACCACACTTAGGACAAGAGATGGACGAATAATATAGGATATTGTAGATTTCGTATAGTAGTTTTAGGAAATTCCCTTATCATAAAAAGTCAAAATATTTATCCATGTATTTATAAATATCTTTCATTGTACTTCTTAATATTATAGCTCATCAATAAACATTTCTCATCTAATCAGGAAAGATTTATTATATATTTTTAACGTAACGTAAAAGTGTAACGATTTTCCGATAAATCCTATTCGTAGAGCCGAAGATGATGATGATACATATTAGCTAACAAAAGTTATTCTCATAGGTATATGAGGAGTAACCCTCTATAAGGATGATTAAGTGCGGAAGTGAGCTACCCCCTCATAAATGAGGGAGCTTCCTGCTTCACAGCTCTGCCATGCCAGAGTACTGGTAGAGGGCGGAGCTCCACAGGCACTAAGGATCGCTCCGACCCCGCACTCTTCAAAATGTTAAGAGAAGCATTATAGTCACGATCTGCAATCCAACCACAGTTGGGACAAACGAAAACACGATCAGATAGAGACAAGTCATTTTTCACATACCCGCACCTAGCACAAGTTTTGGAAGTGTATGCAGGATTAACTAGGATGAGTTTCTTTCCGTATTTTTCCAGCTGATACTTCAGCACATCCCTCAACTCACCAAATCCCACGTCACTCAGCCTCCTCCTCAGAGACCTCAAGGACTTACCCACAAGTTGTTTAGCGTGAATACCCTCCATCACCACAACGTCATAATGCTCAGCAAACCACTTACCCAACTTCATGTAAAGATCCGTTCTTAGATTCTTCAAATGCTCATAAGCCCTAGCAAGCTTAACCTTAGCCTTAAACCAATTATGAGAGAGGAACTTCTTCCTTGAAAGTTCTCTGTGTAGATGCTTCACTTTCCATAACGCCTTTTCAAGAGGTCTCAGATTGGGGAAATATTCACCATCTGACGTTACTAACAACTTTTCTACACCAACATCTATCGCCACTTCCTTACCAGTGTTAGGTAACTTGGGGAATTCGTGATCAACTACGAAAGTGATGTATATCCTCTCAGATCTTGTTAGCTTCACTATCACCCTCTTTACTTTGTCAAGGGGAAAGTCCCTGTGTATAATTACCTTGAATGTACCAAGATTTGATAGTTTAAGCGTTATTAGTTTCTTCTTGCCTTTTCTTATTTCTCTAACGTGAAGTATTTTCCAACCGCTTTGCGTATAGACAAGGGAGTAGTGCTTGTGAGGTTTCTTTTCTTTTGGGAAACGTGCTAAACCTTCGAAAAACCTCTTCTTAGCTTCGTAATAACGGTCAGCTATTTGTTGAACTACTTGCGAGTAGAGTTGCTTATACTCATCATCTTGTTTTCTCAGATCTAGAGCCAACTGTCTTAACTCAGTTTGTGTTAGTCCTTTCCCATCCCTCTGATAGAAATAGATGTCTGCCCACCTTAAGGTGTTGTAGATTTTGCACGCTAACTTCAACTGGGCTTTTAACGCCCTAAGGGTTTGTTCGTCAGCGTAAGCACGGAAGCGAAACCCTAAGGTGGGCATTGATGTGTATTTCGTTATTTTCCTATTTTTAACTTTTCTACAAAGGGATTCATCTCAAAGAGAAGTTTTCCGCCCCCTTTGAACCCCCGTCTGTTATAAAGCTATTCTCCATCCTACGGTTACAAACTCAGATCTGTTAGATACGAAGCATGTAATGCTTCTTTTAAAACTTTTGTTTATAAGATTGCCTTACTAAAATATTTTATGGGAATTAAGTTACCCACATTGGAGGATTTAAGAGAGATTTCTAAGCAATTTAATTTAGATCTAGAGGATGAGGAGTTAAAATCCTTTTTGCAATTACTAAAACTGCAGTTGGAATCCTATGAGAGGTTAGACTCCTTGCCAGATTATACTCCAAGAGTTAAGTATCAGAGAACATTAGGTCGACCACCTATGAAAGAGGAGAATCCTTATGGTGCTTTAGTGTGGATAACTTCGATAAAGGGTAAGGAAGAGGGTAAGTTAAAGGGAAAAAGGATTTGCATTAAGGACAATGTGATGATAGCGGGTATACCTATGCTTAATGGATCTAAAATGTTAGAAGGTTTTGTCCCGCATATGGATGCTACTGTAGTTTCAAGGATTCTGGATGAGGCTGGAGAAATCGTAGCTAAGACTACGTGTGAGGACCTATGCTTCTCAGGAGGTAGTCATACATCTTATCCTTGGCCAGTACTAAATCCGAGAAATCCAGAGTATATGGCAGGAGGATCATCAAGCGGTAGTGCTGTAGCAGTAGCTTCTGGCTATTGTGATATGGCTGTTGGAGGAGATCAAGGAGGTTCAATTAGAATTCCCAGTTCGTGGGTTGGCATATACGGACTAAAACCAACTCATGGACTAGTTCCATATACCGGCGCTTTTTCCATAGAGCCTACATTAGATCATCTAGGACCTATGGCTAATACGGTAAAGGATGTAGCATTACTTTTAGAGGTAATAGCAGGGAGGGATGAATTGGATTCAAGACAGCCAGATAGCCTACCTCCACCTCCAGTCAAACCCTATTCTAAACTTATTGATGGCGACGTAAAAGATATGAAAGTTGGCATAGTTAAGGAAGGATTTAATTGGTCCAATTCTGAAAAGGATGTTGATGAGTTAGTATTAGATTCTGCCAAGAAACTAGAAGATTATGGAATAAAAGTAGAGGATACCTCCATACCTCTTCATAGGATGGGATTGGATATATGGACTCCAATAGCTATTGAGGGTGCCACAGCAACCATGATATTAGGAAGTGGTGTAGGATGGGGAAGGAAGGGCTTATTTGAGACTCAAATTGCAGATTTCTTTGGGAACTCCTTAAAATCCAGAGCTAGAGATTTACCAAACACGGTAAAAGGTGTACTAATGTTAGGCTACTTAATGATAAAGATGTATAACAATAGATACTACGCAAAGGCAAGAAATTTATCGATTGTGTTAAAGGAAGCTTACGACAGTGCGTTAAGGAAATACGACGCTCTAATAATGCCAACAACTCCTATGAAAGCAATGAGGTATAAGAGTGAACCAGGCTTTGATGAATATTTTATAATGGCGCTCGGAATGATAAATAATACAGCTCCTTTTGACGTTACTGGACACCCTGCTATGAATATACCAGTGGGATATTCGAATGGTTTACCAGTCGGTCTGATGATAATAGGAAGGCATTTTGAAGAAGACAAGGTTCTAAAATTAGCTAATGTATTTGAGAGAATCAAAAAATAAATTTAATTTTACCCATTCATGTTATGTTGTTTTAACTTCTTTATAAGTGAACCACCAATCAAAGGGCTGACCTAATCTCATCTTTGCATCTTTTATCGTTCTAGGAGCTGGATTAATGACCTTATCTCCTATTAGTTCATTATTAGGCCAGTTAGCTGGAGTTACTACTCCTGCTTTGTCAACTAATTGTAGTGCTCTAATAGCTCTAAGAATTTCATCAATATTTCTTCCTATCTCCATCGGATAGTACAGAATTAATCTCACTACCCCCTTATCGTCAACTACGAATACTGCTCTAACTGTAGCTGTAGAGGACTGCGCATGGATCATACCTAGTCTTTTAGCAACATTGCCCATTGGATCAGCGATTATTGGAAACGGAATTTCAACCTTTAGGTTTTTCTCTATCCACATTATCCATTCGATGTGTGAAATGTTACTATCTACTGAAAGTCCTATTAGTTCAGTATTCAACTTCTTGAACTCCTCGTATTTCTTTGCAAATGAGTAGAACTCCGTAGTGCACACCGGTGTGAAATCTCCAGGATGGCTAAATAATACAAACCATCTCCCTTTATAGTCATCAGGTAGTTTTATCCTGCCTTGCGTAGTTATAACTTCCATTTCTGGGAATCTTTCTCCTATTAATGGAATTCTTTCCTCACTCATTTTTTCACCTAGTATTTAATTTGGAGTGACTCCTATTTAAAATTAACTCATTCTCATTAAAATGTAACTTTTAAATTAAAGTAGCTCCAAATTCCTTAGATCGTTTGCAGCAATAATGGCTATGCTATTATTGAGAGAGATAACGTTAGACCGATTTGGAATAGTTTGGACATTTTTATTATTAAATAAGGTATCAAAGATAAGATATTCATGAGGTGTGAATATAATAACTTTAAACTATTTTCTACAGATTTCTCTTCCTAGAAAGCCTTTTTTCACGTCATTCTAAGAAGAGTATCATCAAGCTTACGAAGACTCTATCAATATACAGTTCTTATTTAAATTTCCTAACTATCGCTCTATTGCAATCAATTTAGTTAAAAGGACAATTAGGTGAATATCGATCTTAATCTTAGAATATCTATTATGGTAAAGTTACTCTTCTCTTAATATTTTATTAGCTCGGAGTTTCTATACGGAAGGGTCGTCGTCATTTTGTTAAAGCTTTTCTTTTTTCTTTCTTATTGTAAAGCATAATGACTAGATATAAACTATCGGCTGAGGTTTCCTTTTCTAAGCCAAGCGAAATAATGGGCAGACTTTACATCCTTCCTTATAGAGATAATGCTCAAAAGGTCCTACATTTTAATATCGACCACCCATCATTTTGTAAGGTTAGCATAAATCAAGATAGGTTTAGAAACGAACATCTAGATTTTAAGTGCAACCCTTCGGATGATTTTTCAATTATTATCAGTTATGAGGTAGAAGTGAACTCATTCTCGAAATCTGAGAACGAAGAAGAGGTTTTTCTCTCTTCAAGCAAATACGTTAATGTTGATAAGTTTAAGATGATTAACGTAAGGTATTTCTCATTTGATGATCTCATAGATGAAGTGATTAGTATGGTTAGGGATAGTATTAGGTATGATAAAAATAATAAAAGTGTTAAATCAGCTTTTGGTTCCTTAATTATGGGTTCTGGGGTTTGTGTAAATTACAGTCATGTTGCCATAGGAATTCTTAGAGCATTAGGAATTCCAGCTAGATACGTTATTGGTTTGATCCCATTTTCCACTAAGGAAGCTCATGCATGGATTGAAGTTAAGATTGGTGATGTATGGTTTCCCGTTGATCCCACTAATGGAATTAAAGGTATGCAATACTTAAAGTGGGCTATAGGGAGAGATGATAACGATGTTAGGAGTAAAATTTGGTATAGTAAACCCGTAAGTTTTGACTTCTCTTTCGACTGGAATTTCCGCTAATGTTAGACCCTTAGGGAAAATATTATTTGACTAAAGATTAAGTATACCATATGTCTCAACAAAATAGGGAGATTTTAGGATTACAAGAGGTAAGAAATGGGGTGAAATACCTCCTAATATCAGAAATTTTTGGAATCATTTTTGAAATAATTGTTATTGCAACATTATTTGCAATTAATAATTTAGATATTGGTTTAAGTGTTGGAATATTTGGATTAGTAATACAAATTCTTCTCCTGTATCTAACGTATGTAAATATTAAAAGTGGTTTTCAAATATTAACTTCATTAGGGAGGGATTTGGGAAGAGGCATTACAAGTATCATACTAATAGTTGCTGGAACCGCAATAACGATCATAGCCTTCATATTTCTTTTACCAGTATTATTTTCTGCACAAGCATTGAATCCCTCTGTAGCTGTTGGGACAATTCTCTCTTCGGCCGTAGGAGCTGTTGCTTTCGCCTTAATCGGTGGCGTATTAGGTCTAGTAGGATATATACTCCTTTTCCTAGCCTTCATGAAGACTGGAGAAATTTATAATAATAAGGATATAAAAGACGGCGGACTGATAGCTCTAATAGGCTTTATCCTATCCATAATCATCTCCATAATAGGTTTAATAATAACAATAATCGGCTTCTATAAGATATATTCGGGATTAGGTAATATAATTGGTAACTTACCTAGTCAGCAACAACAATTACCTACTATGTTCCAACCTTCTTTGCCAATAGAGCAAGTTGGTGTTGGGAAGCTTTATAGTAATGGTATAGCTGAAGCTACTATATATTCCCAATTTCAATTGGGAATTTTAACTGCTACAATATTAGGTACTAGCTATTCCACAAGTAACATTGTACCTAATCAGCTTTCTGTAGGTTACAATAATATCAAGATCGATTTCAAGGCATCTTTCACATTTATTGCAGGTAACATCTACGTTGTGCAACTGATGTTATCAAATGGACAAACATTAAACATTAGTGTCACATACCAACCTTAGACTAACGAAATTTATAATGTTAATGCAGTTATTATCAGGAATTAATCCACCCATAGTTTTTGTGTGATAATAAAGCATATATGAAAGGATTCTTGCTATTTAATACCCATTTGCTAATAAATTTGTCAAAAATTAACTACTTGAAGATTTTACCCTGCCCGACCTATACTAAGGATCATCATATAGAGTAAGCTTGTTGGGTATCAAAAAGTAAAGAACAACATGTGCGTTTATAGAAATCTACTCTCTTCTATGTTAGTGTAGTATATTCTCTTCATTAGAATAATGTCTATTATAGTTAGAATCAAAGTCCATAATACAGAAGATATAATAACACCTTCAAGTGATACCGTTTGTTGACTTTGCACGCTTATTGGCGGTACATTTCCAGTGTATCCGTAATATAGTAATAGCACTATTGTTAAGTAAGGTGATGTATAATCCAAAATACTTGGATACTCTGAAAATGTAAATAGTGAATAGAATATATAGCCCAATATTAAGGGTATGAAGCTAATTAGATTTTGCATTCTCATTCCTTTAAGTTTAATCGTAATTAGCGTTAGAAGCGTAGAGAGCGATATAAAGAATAGGCTTCCGAGGACGGAAATCGGAATTAAAATGTGAATTTGTGAAGGATATGTAATTATTCCTATCCCGTTGTTGGAAAACATGAATGGGATCACGGCGGTCATTAGAAGTACTATTACTAATCCAACTACTAAAAATCCCAAATAAAGAGATATTATATAGGTATCCGCTCTTAATTTACTAT
Source organism: Saccharolobus solfataricus (assembly GCF_900079115.1). Classification (NCBI taxonomy): domain Archaea; kingdom Thermoproteati; phylum Thermoproteota; class Thermoprotei; order Sulfolobales; family Sulfolobaceae; genus Saccharolobus; species Saccharolobus solfataricus. Next base: position 2,014,945 of record NZ_LT549890.1, on the reverse strand, counting down.
ATCTCAATAAATATGGTAAAGTTCCCGTCTGGTAAAAAATTGCGTATGACACAGACACTGCAAGTGAGCTTAACGATAGTATTACTAAATCAGAATACCAGGCTGCAACGTAATTTGGATATATTGTTTTTATATAAGTAGGCTCTATTTGCTTTATGAATCCTGGTGCCATTATGAAAGCTCCTAATAGACCCCAGAACAATACAAAGAGAACTCCCCAGCCTATTAAGTTAGGATTTGAAAGGGTTTGCTTTACGATATATGTAAAGAGTCTTTTCATGACTTCTAATTAGTAAAGAAGATACTATAAATTCAAATGATAGTTCAATTTCTGAACTACCTTGAGGACTTTTAATATCCAGATGTAAAAATAGAATAATGCTAGAATATAGAGATTTCACGGTAAAGTTTGAGAGCGTAGTATTCCAAGGGATTAATATGACTATTAATAGAAAGGGAATTGTATTAGGACCCAATGGTTCAGGGAAAACTACTATCATAAAGGCTACATGCGGATTAATGCCTTACAAAGGCTACATTTACGTTAATGGAATGGAAGTGAGAAAAATAAGGAATTATTTAGGTCTCTCCACTAACCTAGTAGAAGTTTATAGCATAGGTAGAAAGGTTAAAGATATTGTATATATATTTGAAGAGATAAAGAATTTAGACGGTGATATGTTTAGGAGATTGCTGGAGGAGGCTAGACTTTTCGATCAAGTCATAAACAAACCTTTATACAAGCTTTCAGCTGGTCAATCGTCGATAGTGAGACTAGCTTTAGCATTATCTACAAATCCAAAGGTTGCATTAATAGATGAGCCATTTGAAAATCTAGATCCCGCGAGAAGGCTAATCATAGCAAGATGGTTAAAGGAGTATTTCGAAGAAGGTTTTGTGACTACGCATGAGTTAGATCTACTAAAGGAATTTAAGGATTGGGACTCTTATATATTGATAAATGGAAAAATTTATGGTCCTATACCGGTTACAGACCTTATTGAAGCTAGTGTAGTAGAGGGTGATGTGGAAAACTCTATACTTACCATAGAGATTCAAGAAGGAAAGACGTTATCATTTGTTAAAAATGCTCAAATTGGGGCTAGATTGACCAATTTAGGTAGCATAGATCGAATTTATGGTGTAATGTAAATGAGTTACAAGGACTTAATCAAAGACGCTAATGACTTTGCTAGAGTCTTAATTAAGAGGAAGTCTAGAAAGGTACTAGGTATATATTACGCGGTTTGGGGATTTTATGGTCTGATTTTAGCTTCTATCTATACAGTTTTAGATTCTTTAAAAATCAATATAGCTTTTCTATACGGGCTTATACCCTTTATTATATTAATACCTTTTGTCTATTTTACAGTAAAGCTCTTTAGAGACATCAGAACTGACTACTTAAGGCTTATTGGCAGTAGAGGTTATATCATCACGAAATTTAATTACGTAATATGGATTCTGATTACATTGGCGTTATTCATATCGTTTATTTTGGTTTCACAATTTGGTCTAAGTATAGTATATTTTGTATTATCATTTTATATATACGCAATATTTCTCGCATATTCATTATATCGTTTCCTTTATTCTAAATATAGGTTTGTGGATCCTAGATACTACGATATTATAGCGGTTTTTTCTATTTTAGTAGCCCCATTAGAGGTTATATCGCAAGTATTTTACTTAATTTTCATAATAGCTTGGTTCTACGCTTCTATTAATTCTTTATTAGAGGTGTCTACTATTGAGTAACGAAGAGGAGAGGATCAAGGAGCTAATTCAATTCCTAAACAATAGAGCGTTGAATAATTCAGTTAGGTTAGCTATCTTAATAGCCTTATATACCTTCGGTCAAATGACGTTCTCTGAGTTATTGGAGTACTCTCGAATTCCTAAAAGCTCCTTAACAATGCATTTGCAAATCTTAGAAGAAGAGGGTTTAGCAGTGTCTAAAAAGGGCTTTACAGTAAATGGCGTAAGGACTTTCGTGAGAATAACTGATAAAGGAAAGGAGACCGTGAAGGAGTACTTTAAAATCATCGGTGACGTGTTTTAATCCTACCCGTATATGTTATGAATTAATCTACTATATTCTAGATATTACATTAGAAGTTTAAAATTAACATTTTAACTATTTAATAAAGTAAAGTTTAAAAGGTGATATTAACATTATTACATAAATGGCAGGAAAGTTTTATGTAATAGTTGGGATTTTTGCTTTAATCTTCATACTATTATACTCTCTACTACCACTCTATTCAAAAAACGATCCAACGTTACTGGGACTGCCACTATTTTACTGGTATCAAATAATTCTAATGCCAATAGGTGCTCTCGTATTCACAGCAATTGTAATGGTTATAAGGGATTGAGAACATGGATGGTTTACACGTTTCTATCGTTTCAGTTGCTCTGTTTATAATTTTATTTGTAATTTTTGTGTTTTTAGGCTTTTATGGAAGCAGATGGAGAAGAGGAGATCTATCGAAACTTCACGAATGGGCTTTAGCGGGGAGAAGATTAGGACCATATTTAATGTGGTTTCTTCTCACTGCAGACCTATATACTGCATATACATTTATTGCAGTACCTTCTCTAGTCTTAGCCAGCGGTCCAGTTGGATTTTTTGCAGCCTTCTACTCTGCGGTCACGCCCTTCATAGCCCTACTCTTCATGCCTAGACTGTGGACAATTGCTAAGAACAGAGGGTATGTTACAGCAGCGGATTTCATTAAGGATAGATTTAACAGTAGGATTCTAGCAGGGCTTGTAGCTATAACAGGGGTAGTAGCTGAATTGCCTTACATAGCATTACAAATAGTAGGTATGCAAGTAGCATTACTCATATTATTGCTAGGATTGGGAGTTAGTAACATTACATTGGCAAGTGATTTAAGTCTTTTAGTAGCCTTCATAATCTTAGCTGCATTCGTATTCACAAGTGGACTAAGGGGAGCTGCGCTAACTGCAGTATATAAGGACATCATAATTTTAGGTACAATAATAAGTATTGCGATCTACGTTCCACTGGCCTTTGGAGGATTTTCTGGTGCATTTCATAATGCCCAAACGTTAAGCTCCCAGATTAACTTAGCGTTAAATAACGTTAATAAGCCAATTTTCTACAACTATTTACCTAACACCCTAGCTGCGCGAACTGCTTATATTTCTTTAGCTATCGGGAGCGCATTTGCCCTCTATCTATATCCCCACGCGGTTAATGCAAGCGTGAGTTCAGATTCTAAGAAATCCCTTAAATTATCACTAGCATTACAACCCTTCTATTCTATCATATTAGCTGTTATAGCCTTGTTTGGAATTCTAGTCTACGCTAATTCTAAAGTGGTTAATTTTATTGCTAAAACACACTCCGGTGCAGTAGCTGTCCCTGCTCTAATAGGCTATTCAATGCCAGATTGGTTTGTTGGGATAGCATTGTTAGGAATTTTCATAGGGGGATTAGTCCCCGCAGCTATAATGGCAATTGGAGCAGCTAATTTACTCACAAGGAACATAATAAAGGAGTTTAAACCTAATATGTCTCCTAGTACTGAATCAGCCTTAGCTAAATGGATATCTACCGCGTTTAAATTTTTGGCTTTAGCTCTAGTATTTGCCACACCCTCAACATACGCCATACAGCTGCAATTATTGGGAGGTATAATCATTCTACAAACCTTGCCTTCAGTATTCCTAGGACTTTACACTAGCAAACTCAACGGTTATGCGTTAGTAGGAGGTTGGGCGGGAGGTATGTTCAGCGGGATATATCTAACGTTATTGGCTAATCACTTCGGACCATTAAAAACCTCATCCTTCATAACACCGTTAGGACCAATGTACATAGGAGTACTATCAACTCTAATTAATTTAGCCATAGGACTAATTGGGACCGCAATAGCTTATGGCGCTGGCTGGAGACCAGTAAGTAACATAAGAGCAGAAGAAATAGCTTAAGTTATTACTTTTTTTTATCTCAAATCATTTTTAGTAATTTTTATTTTGAGATAAATGAAAATCAACTCTTCTTGACAAGTTTTTCGGCGTTATGTTTCAGTATCTTATCCTTGATATCTTGACTTAAATTTACACTCTTAAACTCTTCTAACCAACGTTCCGGCCTAATTAGAGGAAAATCTGAGCCAAACAATAATTTATCGCTAAGTCTTTTCGCATTACTCCAAATTACTTGTGGAATATATCTTGGAGCCCAGCCTGATAGATCTAAATAAACGTTAGGTTTGTGTAAAGCTATCGCAATTGCCTCTTCAGTCCACGGCCACCCGAAATGAGCTAATATGATTTTCATGTTTTGAAACCTCACTGCTATTTCATCAAAATATATTGGCCTACCATAGTCTAATCTAATACTGGATTTTACACCAGCCCCAATACCAGATGTACCGGTATGAAAGACAACTATTAGTCCGTGGTTATCAATTATCTCGTAAATTTTTAACGCTCTTTCATCTAATGGATGAAAACCTTGCAATTGGGGATGTAGCTTAACACCTACTGGCTCAAATTCCTTTATTGACCTCTTTAGTTCCTCATCAGCGTTCGGTTTTGATGGGTCTACGGAAATAAATTTCACGATACGATCATCCAAGTTAATAACTTGGTTTGGAATCCTTCTACCTAAAAACGTTGTGGAATCTATTGGTAATACGACAAATCTTTTTATTCCAAAAGACTCGTAATAGTCTAAGGTCTCCTTTAAGCCTTTAACTTCCACCTTTGCATTAAAGTATTTAATTGCAGGTTCACCAAATTCTCCCAAAAAATCTAAAAACTCTTTAACTGGAGCATGAAAATGAAAATCTATCATTACTAAATATTAGCGAGAAACCATTAAATATTTTACGTGAATTCAGCAGAATATCTACCACAAATACTTACACAGTAGTAAACTGTCAGTGCTTTTATGTCCAAAAATCCCTCACTCTATATAACCTAAGTAGTGAAATTAGTTAAGATCTCCATTCCCTTTAACTTATACTTAATTTTTTAAGAGCACAGTTCTACGGCTACATAATATAGTAGGTCATTTACTCTTCTTCATCGTGCTCATCAATGTAGTGAGATAGCTATTGGTCTTCCTTAATCTAAGTAACGTCAGGGAGCTATTGAGGTTTGTTGAAAGGCGTTCAGTGGTGTTTCACCAAATTATTTCATTTGAAAGATATAATATTAGCACTTTCAAAAAGAGATTGATATAGAGAAAAACAATAAAATTATTATGAAACATAACATGTTAAAATAATTTGCAAAAAATATAGCGTACAATTCTAATAATAAGAGGAGAATTCTGAATTTTTCTCACGTGGTGAAAACGACGTGCATAGTCTCCTCTGAACACCGAGAAAGTTAGAGAAGCTTGACGAATGAATCGAAGGACAAAACCTTCTTACACGTGGACTTGAAGTTAAAGAGAAGATGATTCACTAGATTCCACGCAGAATCCAGAACCGTATAATAGAGGAACAAGAAGATCTTATTACTCAACTTCCTAACATACCTTATCCTTGCCTTCCTAACCTTAAAACCCTCCTCAACCTGCCACCTCAACCTATAGAGTTCAGCCAGTTCATAGGGATCTCCCTCGAAGTTCGTTACGAACATGAAGTGCCTCGGCTTTCCCTTAACGTAAACCACATCGTAATAATAAAGCCCTTCAAATTCCAAGACCCTATACGCAACGTAAACCTTGTCCTTAACCTCGTATCTCTTCTCAACTAATGGAACGTTAGATAGTTCCTTGAATCCCTTCAAGTTCGACTTTCCTCTCACAATGGTCTTCACGGGCATTTCCTTGATGACCCCTAGGTTCAAGAATCCGGCGTCAGCTACAACGTAATCTATTTCCATGTATTGGCTTACTTCCCTCACGCTCCTGAGTAGGAACTGTGATGGACTGTCGCTTCTCAAATCTGCTACCTCCACTAGGAGGGGTAACCTTAAGGGATATACGAGGTCCAAGGATCTCATCTTTACTCCTTTTCTCTTCCAGTTGTAGAGTAGAAAGCCCTCTGCTTTTTCTTGTTCCTTTTCTCCCACGGTTAATCCGGTCTCATCTACAGCGACTACGTTGATCTCTCCCTTTACTTCTCTGTAGATTGGGTAGAACTTGAAGGTTCTCTGACCTTTACTAATTACTTTCTCGCCTCGTCTTACTACCTTCAAGTAGTATTTTCCTCTGTTTCCGGTTAGCAAGGATGGTGCTGCTTTCACTATTTCCGGGTCTAGATCTTGAGAGATAACGTTAATATTGTTTGTTGCTAAATTTATAGCGAGGGACTTCAGCTCCGTTTTGGATACTTGTATGGTTTGCATAACGGAGTTATGGAGTCCCTCGCTTTAACCTTTTCTTGTTCATCTCGTCCTTCCACCTACTTTCCTCTATTGATAATACTAGACAAATGGTATTACTCTTTATATATAAACTCGTTTTCTGTTAGTTTCTTCAACAAATATGAAAATTTTTTGCTTCTTGTGTTGAAATAAGCCGATTTTTCTAACTCCGCTCTGATATTTTTCTCTTCCATAGAAATTGTATCATTTTGAGTAAAATTGGTGAAACACCACTGAAAGGCGTTTAGGAGGGATAGTGGGACTGATGAAAATCTTTAAACTACGTCAAAATCATATGATCACTACATAATAATAGTAAGGCTTTTTTACTTACTCCTAATATTTGAGGTGATGGAAACAAGGATTTTACCGTATTGGTTACTTATATTCACCATAGGCTTTGGATGGTTTTCTTTAGCACCCTTGGTACCTGTTCTAGAGTACACCTTTAATGTACCCTTAAGTTCAATCCTTTTTATCATATCAGCTTACGGGTATAGTATGGCTATTTTAGGTTTGTTAGCGGGTTTTCTATCAGCCAAGTTCACCACTAGAAGTGTTTTATTACTCTCATCTCTCCTATCGTTTATAGGACTTTTAGGTAGGGCAGTGTCCAATGGCTTTGGAACCTTCTTTCTTTTCGCCATAATCGCATCATTAGCTTATCCCTTAGCAGTAGCTCCAGTTGGCAGTATTGCTAAATCAGTTTTCAAAGGAAATGCTAATACTGTTGTCGGTATAAGCGTTGGCATTTTATTTATTGGAATGGCTCTAGGCTCGTTTATCAGTCCGTCAATACTTTCCTTTATAGGCTTAAGAGGAACATTAATGCTTAATGCGATTTTAGCTTTAATCGCTATGATTTTAATTATCCCATCTTTGAGGAGCTATCCTGCTCATTATGAAAGATCTCTTAAAGGTAGTTTCAATCTAGGAATGGTAAAGAATTGGTACGTCGGATTGGCTGTTGCATCGATCTCAGTAACTCTTGGCAGTATTGCATCAATAGTTTTGCAAATTCATGGTATAATTACTTTATTAGCAGTGAGTATGGGAGGGTTCTTAACTGGGCTTAGTTTCCTAGGTTCTGGGCTTGGTGCTATAATATTGCCATCCCTACTGGAAAATAGGTTAAGGTTAGGTCTGATATCGGTTGGTTTGCTTACATCTCTCTCAGCGGTTATAACAGTATTATCCCTTTCCTTTACTATTAATTTCCCCCTAATAGCGATAGGGTATTTCCTATTTGGGTTCTTTGGAAATGCCTATTGGTCAATGGCTATGGCTTCAACAACTCTATACGTTAATGATCCTGCAAAGGCTGGTTTCGCCACTTCCATGTATAGTGTAATAACAAATGTTGGAGTCTCAGTAATTCCAGAAACAGTTGGGGTATTATTTAGTAATAATTCGACTATAATTGAGGGAGTCATAATAGTGGTTATAATTGAGCTCATAGCTGGTTTATTGTCATTTTTTCTAAAAAGCTAGATAAAAATACTTAAGATGGTGTCTCAGACGGAAATAATTGAATAATAATAATAGAAGAGAAATATAATTATATTTTTCAATACAACGAAAGATTAATTTTATATTATAATAGAAAATATTCAAGTATGGAGAAAAACAGAATTTTTGGTATACCCTACACTATCCTTATTAACCCCTGATTCAGTAAAGAGTCAACAGTCCACAGCTTCCCCACCTTACCATACAATGCGCTACCTGGTAAGTAATCAGTTAGTGTGCTCATCTTCTTCTCCAGTTCCTTTGCGTACTCCTTGAACAGGAACTCTCCCTTAAGTTTCTTTGCCTTCCTATGAATTTCGGACTTTGACTTGCGTTCTCCTAGAAACCACCTTACTACTACGTCTGTCTGATAATAGCTCCCACGTCCCTGTATGAACAAGTCCATACTACCATTACTATTAACGCTTTTAGTACGTAGAGATTGGGGAGGCGTAAGAGGATAGTTGGCGTGATTAGTAGGTAGTTTATTTTCACAAGAGTTTTATGTCTTGAAGCTAAGTTTTCATAGGGGACGGGCCGGTGTAGTACTTTATCCATGGTTTCATGTGTCTCGGTATTATATCGTCCCGGTCTCCCTTAAGTATTACTTCCTAGTTTTACTTCAAGAGAAAATTTAACACTTTGCACTGTTTTATCTTCTCTTCTGAATAATTATTTATAAAACTGAACATATATTTATTCAATTATTTGCGCTTAGACACTCTCTCGAGCTCTAAGCCCAAAGGAGTCAACGGTCTCAACCCCAGTCAGATCTATATCGCATAGATCTGACTAATATGTTTTATCTTAACGGGGGTTAAGGGGGCGAAAGTCCCCTTCTGTGAGGGATGGATAGCCCCTTATATAAAAGTTTTTTAACTAATCTAATCATAAATTTCTTAATGATAGTTACCAATGGAGTGAGCGTCACCGAGACGCCTTGGTTAAAGCGAGGGTCAATGAGGTACGCCTCTGCTCCAGACAGTAGCCCCAAAGGCGGTAACAGTGTCATGGTTAATGAGTTTCGTTCGGGGTCGGAACGACCCTTAGTGTGGAGCTCCGCCCTCTACCGCTGGCAAGGTGGGGTTGTGAAGCAGGAAGCCTTGTCCGTTACGGTAGACCCAAAATAGTCTTACAAATATAAATTCAGCTAAGATTATCATATTGTTTCTTCAAATATAAGAAAACATATCCCATTGTACTTATCATTAATAACCTAAAATACAATTATACCCATCTAACAATATAAATAAAATGAAATTTCTTTGAATCTAATGTTATTTTTGATACATGTTCATACCCAATAACCAGGGGCATTTCACCAATTTTACACTTTTTAGGTAAACAATCATAAAAAATATTACTATAGAGCTGGATTTTTCCCATAAATTTTGATATAATTAAATAAAATAATCGTATAATGCATGATCATTAGTTATAAACAGAAAGCAATTGTTTTTAATAATACGATTTTGGGTCTACCGGTTAGGGCAGGGTAGTTCACATAAGGAGTCAGCCATATTTAGACAAGATATTACAATCTGCAAAGGAAGCTTGAATCACCCTTAGTCCACTTCTAATCGACTTCATGTTTACTAAGGAAAAGACTATTAAGAAAAATACTCAGACTATTGTAAAGAGTTTTCCAAGATCTAATTAGTTAAGATTTGTCTAAAATATACTGTAAACTATTTTTCCTAATGGACTTACTGAATATTAATGGACTTCAAAGAAGTTGAGGAACTCACAAGGGGTCTAAGTGCCTATGAAAGGAGATTTGCCGAGATTTATTATTATCTATACAGAGCTTCGGAAAATATTCTAACTAAAGATGAGCTGGACGAGTACTATAAGATCTTAAAGAGGAGAGATCATTCTGCTGATCACTTAGTTAAACTAGCTGAAGTTTACCTAATAATGGGAGACAAGGATACTATGTCTATAATACTTCAGAAAAATAAGAGAATTGTTGAGGATAAGGTTTTAGTTTCTAATACGCTTATTCTTCTCGAATGCCTCAGTGGAAGGAAGCCTACGTATTCCAAGTTAGCTTTAATGGGGGTAATCGCAGAATGTTCTCACCTATTAGAGGATTATGATCCTATGGAGTATTTCATGAGATTGTTAAGAGATAATCCATCTTATAATACTGAATCCAATATTTCTGAATTTCTAAGGAGTATAGCAATTAGGTTTGATAAGGAACCGGCCAGGTCAGAATTGGTTGAAGACGCTCTTATGCTTAATGAAAGAGTAAAAAGAGAAAAAACGGAGAAAATTCTAAATAATTATACTTTGGCAGTGGCATTAAGAGGTCTAGGAAGAATTAAAGAAAGCGAGAAGTTCGTGGAGAGTTTAAGGGAAGGCTTAAAGAAATATGACTATGAATTCTATTTCTCCGCTCACTCGTTAGTGAGCTATCACTCCATCTTCAATGAAATTGACGAGGTTGACAAGTTAATTGATAGTATAGAGAGGATTAAACATGGAGATAAGACCACAAATAGTATGATGCGCGCTCTTTCCGCTAATACAGCTTATATCTACACTAACAAGGAAAGATACTTAGACATTGCTTTGGAAGCCTTTCAGAAGTTAAAAGGTGACGTGAAAATTAACGTCGGGATCATTTTCTTGGAGTCAGTAGACAAACCGGATATTCTATTTAATATAATAAATGAAATTACCGCAGAAAGTAACTACTTATTCTATTTAGATGAAATCTCTAGTTCACTAGGAATAGCTTACGCCAATATTAAGGACAATAGAATTCTAGAGCTTATGAACAATGCTCCCTTTTATCGTTTCATCTTTGAGTTTATCTTGAGTATGGCGGGTCAATCTGTATCCAACAGACTTAAAATATCTTTATCCTTTATATAATTACATTATATAATGTGTGTTTAGAGACATAACGGATTATGCGAGTGACGTTCTTAACAAGGCAATTCCCAACCTTTCCATTGTAACTTAGTTTAAGCTTAGTCCACTTCAGTACGGGAATTTCTTTTATCTTGAGATAAACTAAAAATACTAACGTGGTATTAATCTGATGTTACAAAATGCTGAGGTGATTCACGGATCCATTACGATTTCAATTTATGAATAATATAAATATAAAAGTATTAACACGATTAAGCTTGTATTCCCTTTATAAACCGTTATCACCCAATTAAATTCGTCATAGTTTTTGAAATATAATGAATTTGCAATGAAAACTTGAATGGCCCTTAGAAACTCATACTTCATCTTTCAAATGGTGATAGTAATATTATTAATTTACTATAAATTATATGGAACGCTAATTAAACTTCAATGGTCTCTTTAATTGAGAGTAAAATCCTTAACTATTAACTGCAAATATGACCAGTTTTCTAACATCTTCCTTAAGTTTTTTAACTTCCTTCTCGTTTAAACTAAGCTCGTGGAATCCTTCCACATGAAGAGTCCATGCACTTTTCCATAGAATTGGTATTTCAGTGTTATTACTTCGTAACAATTTGGAAGCTTTAAACAAGTTTTCGCTTTTCCATCTTCCTTTGTTCTTAACGTTATTTGTTATTTCTTTTAGGTTATTTTCTATAACGAGAAGTTTTATAGCTTCCTCAGCAGCCTTATAATACTTCTCGCAAGCTTGAACAAGATCACCCTTAGATAAAAACTCCTCAGCCTCCTCGTAATATACTTCTGCACTAGTACTTATACTCATTATTAATAAACATTATAAAACACACTTTTATACTTTCTGAGACTTTAAAGGGCAAGACTCTATTCCTATCATACGGAAAGGTCTTGTATAGTTTCAGAAATGTTGTTGTCCTTCAGACTATAAGCAAGTATAACTCTTTCTGACTTCCGTTTACTTACTCCTAATTCGGCGTTTGGCTTTAAGAAAAATTGAATCTTATACTTAAGAAAGTTTGAGAGTTCGACAAAGCAATAGCGAACTTATAACTATAGTTCTACTGTGATTGCGCTTTAAGTATAAAACTGCTTTATGGATTTATTGAATTTTCGCCAAGAGTTAAGAGGATTCATAAACAGAAATTGAACATCATGAGATTAATTGAAAGGAAGATATTGGTGATTTAATTTAAAAATATTCAACAGATCAACTAAGCAGTATAAAACGACACGTTTATTAGATTTTTAGGATTTACATATCATATGATTAGGGAGCCTTATGCTACGTTGCTCAATAATATGATTAAATTATCATCTAAAAATTCTTGAGCCATTAATATTAAAAGAAGAAGAATATTATAACCTCAATGAAAAGGGAAAGCAATTAGTGGAAATAATGCTGAGCTTAAGTAATGATAAGAAGGGAGACTGAATACAGTAGATACTTGCCTCAATTTCTAGCTATTGTCTCTCTCATTTTTCTATTTATCTCTGGAGGTTTTTGGCTCATGGAGTGAATATCTACAATGTTTATTCTATTTCGATAATAGCATTACTAGCTTCTTCATTTTTACTTTACGCGCAAGAAGCTAAGGGTTTAGAGAACGCGATGTTATTCTTATCAATAATTTTCCCCTATGCATTCTACCTTAACGGGCATATTTTACTCTATTTAGTTTTGCCAGCTTACTTAATTGTAACATCATCCGTTACTTTTCATTATTATATTTACGAGCTAATACCTACGTTGATATATTATTTTGGCATATTACCTAAGTTTATTAACTATAATGTAAGGTTGATGACGATTTTATGGGAATCTTGATTATATTTGAGGCACTAGTAAATTTTTCAGCAGCTTATTTAATAGATCCGTCGCCCGTTACTTTTAGGCTTATCTATAATGACAAGTAGGGATTCTTTGAAGAACTACAAAATACTCTTTATGATAACTTTAGCAATAATAGTGGGTGGGATCTTGTTTAAGATGTTCATTATATACTAATCAACAATTTATCGAATAGCATTCTCTAACAATATCCCTCCTGATATCTTAGTGAGGAGATATCTTAAAAAGTAGAGAAAAGTGATGGTTTGTGGATTGTTTCAACTTTTATAAATATATATGCAAAATAATATAAACTTTACGGTTTATCGAAAACTGTTGGCAACGGCAATAATACCCTAAAAAAGCACGCAAAAATCTTCTGTGTATTAAGATGAACTATCTTATCTTTTAAAATCTTAGGAAGTACAACAGAGTTCGGCTTTCATCGTAACTAATAGTTATTTTTAATTACTACTAGTTACTCAGTCTCATCACTTCTTCTCCCTCCCCGTGCCTAGGTTAGGGAGCCTACCTCCCAATCACGACATGAGGAGTTTCATTGAGTACTTTCCTCCCCCTCTCAACTGCTCATAGAGTTCATAGTGATACTCTCTGAGTAATTAACTATAAAGATTTTAAGCTTTGGGTTATGAACGTGAGGTAACTTGATAGGCATATGTCATCAACTTACCTAATAGCTTTAAGAGGATTAGAAGTTAATTAGAAATGACTAAAAGTTACGTAAATATATTACAGACAAAGTCATTTTACTCTCACTGCATCTCTGAGAAAGAACTTGTATGGCGGTAATTCTTTCTCATCTTCATAAATTACTTTAACGTCAAACAGATATGATGCTTTCTCCCCTAGTTTGCTCTCGACCTCATCGAAGAAGCCTATTAGCGCTTTATTCCTATCTTCACCCCGTTTAATAACCAAGATTAAGTCAATATCACTTGCCCCAGTTATCTTGTCGCTTACTACAGAGCCGAACACATATACTTCTTCAAATCTTTCAAGGTTAAGCTTTCTAAGTGCTTCCCTCCAGTTTCGTAATAACTTTATCTTCTCTATAGGTTCCATAATGATTCTACAAGTTTTAGTATTTCCTGCGCAGTACTTAAAGCTATTTCAGCCTCGTCCCTAGACACTGGAGGTAAACCGTACTGTGACTTTCCTCTCACGTTCTCTAGAATAATGAGTTTTTCTCTATTCTCCTTCGTAAAGTCACTTATCCTTTTATCTCCAAGTTTCGCGTATATTAATGAAAGTAACTCTCTAATCCCGTGAGTTCGGGGAGGCTCTATTCCTAACTTGAAAATTAAGGAGAGTTGGGCTGAAATTTCACTGTTTAATGCTGAGGCTTCATAAAGGTTGTGCTCAAATGACAGTTCGGAAGCTTTTAAGTAATCCTTTGCCGTTGTCAACAGTTTCCGATAAGTCGTGAAGTTCATGTCATTTAATATCATTCAACATTCCTAACCCTTTTAATGCTATTAAGTAAGCTGATGCCGTATGCTTGTCAAACCCTTTTTCCCTCATTACCCTATCATGCTCCCCAGAGTTAGTAGTACCCTTAGGATTGACCAACACGACGTTAAAACCAAACCTTAAAGATTTAATAACACCGTGAATTAGTAACTGCTTCTTAGCAAATTTGCTAATCTTCCTATTACCACTTTTACTCTTGATAAACTTCCTCCTCTTAACTAGGAATAAATCCTCAAAAACGACGTAATCAACACCAATCCTTGATAGGAACTCCAGGGAGTTAGATAAAGCGTTTAACCGTAAAGCCCTAGCTTTCACTTTCGGAAAACCTGGCCTAGTAACATCTGAATACCAAAAAGTTCTAGTAGTAATAACTTTACCATCTTTGTTAATCACAACAACGTTCAGTCTGTCACTATTTAAATCAAAACCAGCAATCAAACCGTAACCCGTAGGCTTCGGTAAAGAGAAGTGTTTCAAGTACAACCAGAGTGGGATTTGAAGGTGAATCATCGACTTTTCCTTAAAACTTACTAAAGCACCGTAACCCTCCTCCTTCCTTTGAGCTAAATCCTCCAACTCCTTAAGCAGTGGTAAGTACTCCTTACCGAAATAAGCTTTCCCAAAAATCCACTCCTTATTCCACGGGTCTCTAACCTTAATTAACACGCGGTCTTCTAAAACGCGGAACTTCATATTCCTATTACCCCTATCACTTTTATTACCCCTACTCCCAAACCAGAACTTTCTAATCCTTGCATGAATTATCTCACCCCTCTCTTCCTCCCTTTCTAACAAACCCTCAACAATTGTCTTAGCTTGCTTTAAAGCAGTTTCAAGATAAACATAGTTAGGTAAAACATTATAAAACTCCTTAGTTAACTCATCAACACTCTTCCCATCAAACAACGGTTTAATAGCACTCTTAACAACTTGTGAGTAAACCCTAGCAATCCTAACAACCTTGTCTTTCTCGTTGAAAATCACTTTACCGTTTATTGTGACGAATTGAAAGTTATCAAGTGCTTCCTTAGACCCTATTAATTTACTCCTCATCATCTGGTAGGATAACAATTACAATCACCTCCTTGCCGTATAATTTCTCACCCTTATCCCTTAGTTTTGAAGGTATTGTTATGCCATATCTTTTATTCCCATACTTATCTGTACCATAACTTGAGACCGTTGATCTGAAAACTATTTGCTCCATAAGAATGTTAGAAGCATTAAAATTTATAAACTTTCATGCTAACATTAAGTTAGAGGGTGCCACAATGAACTCTGTGAGCAATGTGAGGGGGAGGAAGGCACCCAATGAAACTCCCCATGTCCTTGAAGGGAGTTAGTCCCGTAGACGGCATGGGGAGGAAAATAAGGGGTATGAGGACGAGGGGTTGAATACAAATTCATGAAACCTCAATGAAAGTCCGACCCCTTCCTCAAAAATTCCTCAGCAATGTCGTATGACACGGTTAGTACTAATGTAACATAAATATATTAAGCTTGTTTTTTGGGAGTGTTCTCAAACAGTCATGAAATTCAAAAAACGTTTGTAAAAATATTGGAGTAGTATGGAAAAACGCTCGTTTAACGTTTAAGATATAGAAATTTTAACAAAGACATTATTTTAGAAAAGCTTATGTGAAAGGGCTTACGAGGTTCATTCTAGTACTACCACAAAAAGATTTCATAACCTTCTCACATAAACCTTTTTCAGAGGCCGTTTTTTCACGTTCTAATTCCTTAGCTACATCTCGATTAAAACGACTAATTGTGAAAATTTCTAGTATGAATTAGGATAATCCAATGAAGAAATTATTGTGTATGTTCAATTATTAAGTTTAGAGTATGTGAAGATAAATGGATAATAAGAAAGAAAATCTCAGAGCAAAAATATTATAATTTCCTCTATAATAGGTGGAATCCTGGGTGGTATAGCAATGGTCATAGTGCTAATGATAGGGGCAATGAGCTTAGGTCGTCCTCCAGCAGGGTTTTCCTATGGTAATGGGTATGGCTCTAGGTGCATCAATGAGTAACGCTGTAGCTGTGGGCATGATTGCGCATTTTGTGGTCAGCATAGTAATAGGTGTAATATTTGGTGTGATTGTATTATATGTAAGACAATTAAATCTTACATTCAGTTTAAAGGCATTAGGACTTGGTTTAGCCACGGGTTTAATTGTTTATGTAGTAGTTTTCATTCCAGTTGCCATGACTATGTTTGCACCAGTAATGATACATTTTCTGGGATCAATGGCAGCAGCATATTACCTGATGTTTTCATAATAGCACTTATTGGCCATATATTATTATGGACTTATTTTAGGAATATCTGCATTCGAAATAGGGATCAGACTTTCATAGGGTTTATATATCTGTGAGCTACCCCGCCCTAACCGGTACTCCCAAAAATCACCTCCTTAAAAATAAACCTGTAGTATTAGTAAGCGTTTCCTCCAATTTACTTAAATAAATCTCTATCTCAGATATATTTTCAATATTTTTTGAAATTAGTGATTTGAAAGTCCTCATTTTCACGTTATCCTTGAGGATAGTGTACAAGGAGTAAACGAGCACGTCAAGTAAGAAGATTAACATGCGGAAAATGAACTTTGTTGAACACGTAAAGGGGAGGAACGATTTAACACTCTTATAAGACGTTTCTATCGGATTCCTCACCTTGTTACTCCAAGACCTTATTCTTGGGTAAATCGAGATTTGTACCCCTGGCGAAGTAAACAACCTCCTTCTTTTTCCTCTTGATCTTCTCCCTATACACGATCAGCCTAAATTTAACCTGCTCACCCTTACTACGCCTCTTACTATTCGTAACATATTCACCATCAAACTCCTCGTAGATCTTGACATCACTAACGGGAACTCCAATAATGTAGTTGAACTGGGATATGAATTTTATCACCTCAACCGTGTAAAATCCTGCATCAAGTGCTATCAGTTTAATCCTAAATCCCATTGCAACCACTTGTTCAATCAAGATCTTGACAATCTCATCCTTTGTCATTAACTTGCGGTATGAAGGCGAGTATGAGGATTTTTCCCTCGTATTTCGTCGTTGTTGTGTAGTTCCACGAGTATCCCTTTTCTGAGCTTCCCAAACCTTCTACAAGTTTTCCGTACCAAGTTGTCCAATCTAATGATAGATCTATCTCCTTCACGTCCTTAAGCGTTTCGAGTGAGATTTGTTTCACTTATTCCAGTATTTTTCCACTACTTGTAATCCTTGTTCTTCAACGTAATTCCTCACTGTTTGTGGTGATACGTTGTAAGCTTTGGAAACGTTTTTCCACTGAATCGTTGTGTAATGATGCTGAGACCGAGGTTTTTGTAGCTTCCTCTCCCTTCCTCCCGTGGAAGTTAATCATGGAAAGTAATTTATACACTATTTGTTGAATGTTTAATGAGGGAATTGGCATACCGTAAACCCTTATGGTAATACCGATTTTCTCGCTTTAAACCTTTTTTCCAATTTCTTGAATTCTTAATGTTGTTATAAACTTGGTTATGTTTAACAAATTTAATATTGTTCAATCAGAATTATTTTTGTAAGATGATTTTGGGTCTATCGCTGGAAGGGGCGAGGCTTGTCTTTTCTGTGTCAGGATTATTATGCCATACCTTGTATATTGAGACAGCGTCTCTATAACGGTTTTCAACCATATTTGATGGTAATGAGATCTCTTCTCTCAATTTCTCATAAAGCGTGTGGTGTACTATACTCAGAATTTTCTTTTTATTTAGATAACTCCTCAGTTTAGCCAGATATTGCTTATCTTTCTCCGAAACGGTACTTATACGTTTCAATCTTACTCCTCAAATTATCAACCAACAATCTAGTCTCAAATCTCACATCCTTTCCCTTCATAGCCTCCTCAGCCTTTGATAAGTATTCCTTAGCCTTCAAATAGAGGTCTTTATTATCATAAGCAACGGCATTTTGCAAATACATCATACCAATCATAGCTAAACGTTTAATATACTCTTCACCTTTAACAAATTTTAGCCCAGCTTCGAAACTCTTAATATACTTTTCGTCAATTGGTTGTCCACTATCTGGTAAAATTGGAATAGATGTTCTTTTCATAAAGGGAGTTATAATGCCATGACTTTTGCGGTACTTGCCAAAATAAGCCACTGAGATGCCAAATACTATTATTGGAATTATTGTACTAAGAGTGTTTGCTAGTGTTATGTTATGCAATAAATAGTAAGGGATTGAGAATGATAGTATGACTGCCACTACTGAAGGCAAAATCACAAATAATAATGTTAGCTCAAGCCACTTTAAAAAAGATATCTTATTTCTTTCTATTTCTGTCCCCTTTCTTTCCATTTCTATCCCTCCCTCCTTAGCTATTTATAACCACATATCTAAAAAAAATCTATTAGCAACACAGACCAGCCTTTTGACATAGATACTCACCACCTAGTCCACATGCAGTCGCTACTCCTATTGAGATAATTAGTTGAAGTAGTTCATCACAAGAAGGTATACATATTACCACACAAATATCATAAATAATGGGATCCTCAACAAATATTAAGCAAACTGTTCCACAAGCTTCGTCACATGCCACACTTTTAGCTACTCCTTCAGCTAATAGTCCACATAATACTGAAACTATTGCTTTACATATTTCGCATTCTATCGGATTTGGATCTTTATCTTCTTCACTTTCACTCCTTTGTTGTAAAGGGTAAAGGCTGATACAGTTTATCTGGTATTAATATCTCCTTGTTCTCTATTCTTCTAGTTCTTATTCCACAACCAGTTACGCCTTCTTTTATTAAGGCCCTATGCTTATCCCCTTCCTTTCCTAAATACCTAACTTTAAAAGTTCTTAGTATACTATCTTCACCGTAATTTATCCTATAAGTTATTTCATGTTCTCCAAAAGGGCGTTCAGTAATAAATCTTTCGGTCCAATTTTGAGCATAGTATCAGCTACTATTGCCACGCGGACTCTTTCAATCCGCGTGATTAGGGGAGGGTCACTTCACCTCATAAGGCTTATTATTATACCAAACACTCCATCTATACTTGGGCAACTTCCTAGCTAAAGCAGTTATTAGGTAGAATGTGTACTGAACGCAGTAAATAATTTAAACTACGGTACCGATATAATATCGGTACCGTATGGTCAAATTCATATTCGGTAGAGAGTTAACTGAAGAAGATGAATTCTTTGATAGAGAGGATTACGTTAACGTTTTACTTAGCTATATAAATAGAAGACAGCCCGTAGCAATATTAGCTCCCAGAAGAATGGGTAAATCTTCACTCCTAAATTATATTAAAATTAAATTAGGTAATGAATATATAGTAGCAAAGATAAGTTTAGAAGGAATAACATCAATAGAAGAATTTGCTGATGAGCTCACTAGCAAGCTAGTGTTGGAGGCATTATCTAAGTCGCTTAAAATGAGAGCTAAAAATACGATATCATCTCTAGTGGCGTCATTAAATCAGTTCCTTGGCTCAATCAAAAGCTTAAGCATTAGAATGCAGAATTTAGAGTTATATATTGATCGTTATTCTCTATTTAAAGAGAATAAATTAAAACCCAGTGAAATCTTAGATGATGTGTTACTTTTACCTCAAAGAATCGCTGAAGATACTGGGAAGAACGTAGTAATCATGATAGATGAGTTTCAAAAGATTAGAGTTCTTAAACAACCATTTCCAAAGATCTTAGAGTTAACTAGGAAAAGATTACAAGAAAGTAAAAACGTTGAAATAATAGTTTCTGGATCTGAAACAGGTATAATAGAGGAAATGATAACTGAGGCTAAAGAACCATTTTACAACTATTTCAAAATAGAGAGACTTAAATCATTTGACAAAGAAACGTCAATAAGGTTCTTAAATGAAGGGCTTAAAGGAAAATGTAAAGAATATTACGAAAAAGTCTATGAATTAACCGAAGGTATCCCCGCGTGGTTGAATTTAGCCGGATTGATATTTGAGAGGGAATGTAACATTGAAGCCATTCTTGAAGATCCTAATGTAGAGATAGAGTTGAAAAAAGATCTAGAGGGGCTTACAAAGAACGAAATTAAGGTATTGAAAGGCCTAGCAAAAGGTAATAAATTAAGCGAAATCAAAGTATCAAATATATATAGAGTAATAAAAATACTAAAAAATCGAGGACTTGTAGATAAGATAAATGATGAATACAAGATAATAGACCCTATTTTGTCTTTTTATTTAAAAAAATAATGTGTATAAAACTATACAAAGCCTTATGTATTAAAATCTTATTATTTAACGTATAAAAGAGAAAAAACGGAGAAAATTCTAAATAATTATACTTTGGCAGTGGCATTAAGAGGTCTAGGAAGAATTAAAGAAAGCGAGAAGTTCGTGGAGAGTTTAAGGGAAGGCTTAAAGAAATATGACTATGAATTCTATTTCTCCGCTCACTCGTTAGTGAGCTATCACTCCATCTTCAATGAAATTGACGAGGTTGACAAGTTAATTGATAGTATAGAGAGGATTAAACATGGAGATAAAGGTACGAATATTATGCTATACGCACTTTCCGCTAATACAGCTTATGCATACACTAAAAAGGAAAGATACTTAGACATTGCTTTGGAAGCCTTTCAGAAGTCAAAAGGTAACGAGAGAGTGTCCGGAATGTAATTATCTGAACGAATAGATAAACAGAATGATAAATATTAATATTGCCAGAAGGATAGGACCTGGATCACCGAGAAAAACTTTATAATGGAAAAATATCAAGACGAGAGGATTTACCTATCGCGCATAGCGTTGTCTGATCGCGAGGAGGTGCGTCTCAGAGCTGAACGGCTCTACGTTCTGGAGGAGTCCTCCGTTGGATCGCGAGGAATATCTTGATGTTGTAGATCACTCCCAGGACGTGAAGGAAGACGTCGTTCCTCCAAGTCGTAGTCCCGTAGGGCCTCCAGAACGCGTTCAGGTAGGTGCCGAAGAACTCCACGTGGGCCCTCAGGGTAGTGAAGGGCTTCTCCCGCGCTATGAGCTGTGTCGGGGAGGGAGAGAATCCCCTGTCCGCGATCTTAATCCCCTTGAGCGGTGACTTGAACCTCTTGTCCGAGAAGTTGGCTGGCTTCAACGTGATGGACCTCACGAAGAGGGAGACGGAGATCACGGCCACTGCCTTGAGCCCGTAGTGCGAGACCCCTCTCTTCTTGGTCCACCTTCCCTCGAACCTCCTCTTGGTTCTCCCCAGGGAGAGCAGCTTCCCGGCCCTCTCCAAGTTACCTTCCCTCCTCTCCAGCTCCGCCTTCTCCCGAAAGGTCTCCACGCTCCTCTTCCCAGGAGGTAAGTCCAGTAGGAAGGAGTCCACTAGCCACGCCATGAAGTCCACGAGATGCGCGCTCGCAGGGAGGTAACTGGGTAGGCACTTCTCCTCAAGCTTGAAGGAAATCTCCAACAACTTCTTCCTCACCCCGTACAACCTGCCCACGAAGTCGTGCAGCGTGCTCTTCCCCACCTTCCTCCCCACGAACCAGGCCACGACCACGTTCACGTTGACCATTTTCACCGCGTCCCTATAGGAGCAGGAATAGAGCACCATGACGATTAACAACTTCAGGTAAACCAGCGCGCCCTCGCCAAGGACCCTCTCCAAATCCATGGCGTCCAGCACGGGCTTGATCTCCGTTAACCATTTTTCCCTCCACGGCATATCCTCTATTGGGGGAAGAGGGTAGTACATCAGGTTTGGTATGTGTCTTAATGTTCTTGCCATGGTACTACCCTCTACTCCCATAACTTAAGTGTTACTCCAATTTAATCCAAGATAATACTAGAAACCAATTTATTCTTGCCAATAAAAATTCAATTTTTTACATTCCGGACACTCTCACGTGAAAATTGAAATTGGGATCTCTTTCATAGGTTAGCGGACAAGCCAGATATTCTATTTAATATAATAAATGAAGTTCTCGCAGAAGGCGATTGCCTATTTTATATAGATAAAATCTCTGCGGCCCTGGGAATAGCTTACGCTAATGTTAAGGACGATAGGATTCTAGAGCTTATGAGCCATGCACCCTTCTACCATTTCATATCAGCTTTCATCTTGAGTATGACGGGGCAATCACTATCTGAAAGACTTAAAATATCTTTATCCTTTTGGTAATCACATTATCTATTTTAGGGAGATGTTGGGTAAATGGGTAAATATCCCAAAATATACCGTTCTCAAGAATAAGTTTATACTCAAAGATTTACAAAATGTTGAAAGCCTCGCCCCTTCTCGGTAGATCCAAAATCGTATTATTAAAAATAATAGTTTTCCGTTAATAACTAATTATAGCGCATTATACGGTTATCTTACTCAATTCTATAAAAATTTATGGAAAATCTTAGTATCACAACAATGTCTTTTTATAATAGTTAACATAAAAAGTATTAATTAATATTAATATATCAAAAATAGCATTAGATTCGAAGAAATTTCATTTTATTTATATTATTGGATACATATAATTGAATTTTAGGTAATCAATAATAGGTGTAATAGGATAAATTTTCTTATATTTTAGGAAATAATATGATAATCTTTATTGAATTTACATTTGTAAAATGATTTTGGGAGTACCGTACACTGCAAAGGCCGACAACCTTAAGCTACTTTCTTTAGATAACAGGTTAAAAGAGATCGAGAGAGAATTATTATACAAAATCTAGATAAATAAATATTATATCTTAAGATTTTATATTCAGAGTACTTAGCTTGTACCTCACCAGATTAAATATAGCAATAATCCCTTCAAGCAAGTTACTCATAATTATTCCCACTACTCTTGCGGTCCCAATAATATACAATCCAGTCTCCATTTTAATACAGCTATTGGGTTATTTATAGATTAATACAAAATTAAGAAAAACAATTGTTTAGAATGACAAGTAACCCTTCAACACAAATGAGTTAAATTAACGTTTTAGAGATCTGTTTGTCTGGGTTCAAGCCTTCGCGGCACTGAAATTCTTCCTAGATTAGATCATCTACCTAACTACAGAGATGAATATGAATATCCTAGGAACAAATACAGTTTCAGTTTAGTTGACGCTCTCCTTAAAACCGTTTAGATATCACATTATCATACACGTTGAGCTTTAGATTTTTTGGACGTATGAATATTACTCTCATCTATTAAATTTTTTAGTACTGATATTGAATAAAAACAACCTATATTCCTTGTAGAATAACAGATACTAATTCTAAGATGAAGACTTTACAATATTTTTCGCAAAAATATTTACGTTCTATTGAGTATCCAACATGCAACTGAATTGGAGAAAAGTTTCGAATAATCGCTAATAATATGATCTAAATATTTTTTATGTCATATATTTCTTGTACGTAAGATGGACTTCGTTCCCACATTCACAAATTTTGGCATCAATTAACTCGAGCCTAGGCGAATCCTCACCAATAAATCCTTCTCCTTGTGTAAAACTGACTCCATTTCCAAAAATTCTAGGAGAAATTGTTATCCTAATTTCGTCATAAAGATTGTCTTTTATAAACCACCATATTAAATGTCCACCTCCTTCAACCATTAGTCTTCTAACGTTGAAGTTGTCGTATAAGTCCTCTAAAAGATCATCTAAATGAAGGAATTTCCTAACGATAACTCCTTTTCTAATAAACTCCTCAACTTTTTCACTTTCGTAATTAGAAGTATAGATTACTGTTGATGGTGGTGTGGTGAATATCTTGTATGAAGGGTCTAGATTGAAACTTCTAGTCACCACTACTCTAATGGGGTTTCTCCTATTTTTACCATACTTTACAGTTAATGATGGGTTGTCTACTCTTACCGTATTAGCTCCCACCATTACTGCATCAACCTCACTTCTTATCTCATGTTGTCTTTGCTTATCATAAGGGCAACTCAATTCGCTATAACCAGTTTTCGTTGCGAGTCTACCATCTATCGATACTGTGCTAAATATTATTACATAGGGTTTCATAACCATAAGGATCTAATTGGAGTAAAAGAGTTTTGTGGAAAACACTATATACTCAAAATTATACATTATCATATGAAAGCATACTATATGTACCCTGATATTAGGGGAGATTTAATATCATTTACTTCAGATGATGACGTTTGGCTTCTTTCTTTAAAAGATATGAAACCGCTTAGGATAACAAGTGGTTTAGGAGTTTCCACTAGGCCTAAAATAAGTCCAAGTGGTAGAAAAGTGGCGTTTTCTGTTATTTGGCTTAAGAGCGGTAAGCAAGGTGGAGATATCTACGTTGTTGAAGACGGGCAAGCTAGGAGGGTTACCTATTTTGGTAGTAGGAATAGTAGGGTTGCTGGTTGGATTTCTGAGGACGAGATTATTGTAATAACTGACTTTCACACTCCTTTTATTCAATGGACTGAGGCGTATAAGGTAAATGTAAATAACGGAAAGACAGAGAAATTGCCTTTCGGCATGTTATCCAATATTGTAATAAAGGATGATATAATAGTAATTGCAAGGGGTTATCAAGACTTACCAAACTGGAAAGGGTATAAGGGTGGAACTAAGGGTGAATTATGGATTTCCAGCGATGGTGGTAAAACCTTTGAGAAGTTTGTTAGTTTAGATGGTAACGTTAGCTGGCCTATGATAGTTAGAGAAAGGGTTTACTTTTTATCTGATCACGAGGGAGTTGGTAATCTTTATTCAGTTGATTTAAAAGGTAAGGATTTAAGGAGACATACTAATTTCACTGATTATTATTGTAGGAATGCCAGTAGTGATGGTAAGAGAATTGTTTTTCAAAACGCTGGAGACATATATTTGTACGATCCAGAAAAGGACAGCTTAACTAAACTGGATATTAACTTACCTACCGATAGGAAGAAGAAGCAACCAAAATTCGTTAATGTAATGGAGTACATGAACGAAGCTGTTGTAAATGGTAACTATATAGCATTAGTAAGTAGGGGCAAGGTATTTTTAATGAGACCATGGGATGGTCCTTCAGTTCAATTGGGTAAGAAACAAGGTGTAAAATATAGGCAGATTCAAGTTTTGCCTAATGGTGACGTGATAGGAGTAAACGATGAGGACAAATTGGTAATCTTAGGTAAGGACGGTAGTGAGAAGGTTATAAACAAGGATTTTAGTAGAATAGAGAGAGTTAAGGTTTCTCCAGATGGTAAGAAAGTATTATTATCTAACAATAAACTTGAATTATGGGTTTACGAGATTGATAATGATAACGCTAGATTAATAGATAAGAGCGAGTACGACTTAATTTTAGAGTTTGATTGGCATCCAAATGCTGAGTGGTTTGCTTACGCTTTTCCAGAAGGCTATTATACTCAATCAATAAAGCTTGCCCACATTGATGGGAAGGTTGTTAGGATAACGACTCCCTATGGATATGACTTTTCACCATCATTTGACCCAGATGGTAGATATTTATACTTCTTGGCTGCTAGGCATTTGGACCCAACTAACGATAAGGTAATATTTAATTTAAGTTTCCAGAGGGTTGTTAAGCCATACCTAGTAGTTTTAGGAAATTATTATTCCCCATTTAACCAACCATTAGATGAGGCTAATAGCAACGACAAAAACGTCATAATTGAGGGAATCGAAGATAGGGTAGTTCCATTCCCGATTGAAGAGGAAAATTACGTGCAAATAGCTGGAGCTAAGAACAACAAGATCTTCCTATTTTCCTATCCAATAAGGGGGCTTAGATCACAAACTGGAGATGTGTTTGGTAGGTTAGAGGTTTATGATCTAGAGAATAAGGCGAAGGAGTTATATGCAGATAACGTTTCAAGCTTCTCTTTGTCTAGCGATAAAAGTAAAATACTTTTAATACTTAAGGATAGTCTAAGGCTATTTGATGTTAATGTAAAACCAGATTTTAACTCAACTGGAAGAAAAGGTGGGGTAATAGATTTATCTAGAGTTAAGGTTTATGTTGAGCCGGAGAAGGAATGGAGGCAAATGCTTAGGGAAACGTGGAAGTTGATGAAGCAGAATTATTGGAATGAGGAGAGATTAAAGAATTGGGACTCTATCTTACCCAAATACGAGAGACTTTTAGATAGGATAAGTACTAGATTTGAGCTTTCTGATGTAATTCAAGAGATGCAAGGCGAGACTAGGACTTCTCATTCCTACGAAACAGCTTACGATTACGATACTCCGGAGCCGTTGTCAGTTGGTGGTTTAGGTGCTGAGTTTGAGTATGATGAGAGCAATAAATGTTACAAAATTACAAAGATTTATGTTGGGGATTCTACCAATGAGAATGAGAGAAGTCCATTACGGGATCCTGGTGTTCAATTGAATGTTGGAGATTGTATAAAAAATATTGACGGGGAAGATGCAAATGGTAACATTTACTCTCATCTAATAAATAAGGATCAAGTTATTCTTGACGTAATAACTGCTGACGGTAAGAATAAACGCGTCACGGTTAAAGTATTAAAAGATGAAAGGTTCTTAATATATAGGTATTGGGTTGAGAAGAATAGGGAATATGTTCACGAGAAGAGCAAGGGTAGATTAGGATATATTCACATACCAGATATGATGTATCAAGGATTCGCTGAGTTTTACAGACTTTTCATGTCTGAATTCCACAGAGAAGGGCTAGTAGTTGACGTTAGGTTTAATAGGGGTGGCTTTGTCTCAGGTTTACTCTTAGAGAAGCTACTCTTGAAAAGAGTTGGCTATGATTATCCTAGAAATGGAAAACCAATACCTATGCCTTATTTCTCTTCTCCTAAGGTTTTAGTGGGAATAACTAATGAGCATGCTGGGTCCGATGGCGATATCTTTTCATTCTTGTTCAAGAAGTACAAGCTAGGAGTACTTATTGGTAGAAGAACGTGGGGAGGTGTTGTCGGTATAAGACCTAGATATAGATTAGTGGATAAAACTTATATTAGTCAACCAGAGTTTGCTGTTAACTTCGAGGATGTAGGTTTTGGTATTGAGAATTACGGAGTAGACCCAGATATAGTTGTTGAGATTAAGCCAGATGATTATGTAAATAATAGGGATACTCAATTAGATACGGCAATAGAGTTGGCATTAAAACAACTTTAACCACTTTTTAGTTAATATAAAGACCTTATGTTCCCCAATACTTTGTCGGCTTGCTCAATATTTATTTCGACGCTTTTCCCGAGTTTACGCTTTAATATTCAAAGCAGTAATAGTGGAAGCCATCCAGATCTTGGCTTGCAACTCATTTACCTCCACTTCTTAAGCATTTTCCTTGTGACGTATAAAAAGGCTCTTACCACGTAGGCTTTATCTAATGTTCAAGTCGTAGATTGTTATGTTAGGAATTATACTCCGTATTGGAAGGTTTCGCTGGTTTGATATCGGATCTTGTAGTTTCCTCGTTTGCTTAATCCATTCTTGATTCTGGCGTATTTCTGTTGTTGAAGGTTTCATCTATGATGATTACTATGAGTCCGTTGATTGTTTCGCCTAGTGTATTGAGATATTTATTCCACTCTTCATTTACTCTCTCCAGCACTGAGAGGCGTTGGCGATCTGAGTAAAATTGAGAAATGATCATAATTCAAATGTTTTATATTATATAATTATACATTATATCAAACTATAAAGAATGACATAATCTGTATTCATCAAGTAATATCGAGATAGCTTTACTGTTTTGCAGAGAGATTTGTCAAAAACCAACCAGGCAAACTTTGTTCTGCTATTCTTTAGTTAGGTATACACTCAAATGTGAATTTTTAGTGAATTTAACAGTAAAGCAAATTTACACTATATTCTCTAGTTTCTGTAATAAATATGTTTAATATGTTTTAAAAACGCTTGTCTAAATTAGTTTTAAGCCGTATTTCTCTAATCTTTTAAAATGTTTCTTATTATGTGTCATTAGAGAGAAGTCATTAGCTATGCATATCGAAGCTATTAATAAATCTGGATCTTCAATTATTTCTCCCATCTTTCTAAGTTCTGCGTAAATTCTTGAAGCAGTTTTTAGGGAGTTATTATCAATACATACTACGTTAAGGTTAAGTTCTATCCACGATTTGAACTCATCTATATTTTTCCCAATAAAGGCTAATCCTCTCAAGAATTCATAAAGATTAATACAGGTAGTGTAATAACCTATGAATTTCTTAATATCATTTCTAAAAGCATCTATAAGTACATCCGTATCTAAACAAATTCTCTTATTCTCCAATTCTTCCTATCCTCCTTAGTCAAATCCTTAAGAATTTCAGCCTCTTCCTCAGTTAATTTCGGTATTCTCTCCTCTTCCTCTCTAAATATGTTCTGGAAAAATTCGTCCCAACTTAACGGTTTGTTTAACTTAATTTCCATTTCCTTCTTCTTCCTCTCAAGGACTTCCTTGACTTTTTTACTGACAGTTATTGTTGACTTCACACATAGTTATATAATTACATGATTATATAAAGTTTATCATACACATTGCTTTGTGGACTTGTTGAATTTTTAGCAAACGTTTAAGATATCTCACAAGCCTAAATTGTAGACCTTGAGATTAATTGAAATGAAGATAATAGTGGTTTAGTGTAAAAATATCCAACAGATCAACTAAGCACATACACATGATAATGTAATTTCTGTAAAGTTGGGGGCGGCGGAAAATTCACCGTTGCCAACGGTTTCCGATAAACCGTAAAGTTTATATAGGATAATATGAAAAACACATATAATATAATCTGATGACGCACCACCAAATGTGGGTTCGTATCCCGAAAGGCTGGTGTTGAGATACAGGATGTGCGGATTTCCTCACATCCGTTCACGGGTGTGGGTTGGGGTTATTCCGCTAATGGGGCGGAGAGGGATGAACGTCCGTGACTTTGGTGAAGCCCAAGGGCTGAGGATTGAGATGAAATATCATGAAATCCTATGAAGCCCAAACCCCTATGGGATGGATAGTCCTATATTTAAACACCTCTTTTTTCAAAATATTTCTTAGTAATGTTAATGGTGCTCCTCAGCTTGATTGAGGCATGCAAAACGTCATTTGGAGGACTCCTGGATCCGTTGCGAATTGTAATTTATAAACAGTATAAGTATAAATGTGTTAACGCGATTCATAGTGTAATCACTGAGCTACAAATTAATTAGGTTAAATGATCTTCATGAGGAGAAGACGTTAAACTGATATACTTAATATACGTTTGAATATTAGAAAGAAAATTTATAGCTTAATAATGACACCATGACGCGATTAAGCATGAATTCCCTTTATTAACCGTTTTTACTCAGTTAAATTTATCATAATTCATGAAAATATAGTGAATTTGTAATGGAAACCTAAATGGCCCAGAGGAATCACATGCTTCATCTCTTATATAAAACATATTACTCAGATCTGAGTAATGCATATCTGACAAGAGTAGTTCAGGAATAAATCTATATAGGTAGTTCACCCACTTTTTCAGTTAATATAACGACTCTATGCTCCCCAATCAACTCACTTAAATTGTATACTCCACTACTAATTTCCTCATTTCTGATCCAATCAACGCTTTTTTGCCTTATACTAATCTTCTCTTTAACCTCCCTAGTCACTATTGGTGAGAAAAGGACAGTTACTTTTCCCCTTTGGAAGCCAAAGGGTAATGGTTTATAATCGTTTAGTGAGTACTCTCTTCTAAGTTGTAGCAATTTCTTAACATATAACATTTTGACTCTTGGATCTGAGAGTTCTAAGTTCTTTTCAGTCAAATTATTTAATAATTCCCTTAGTTTCTTGAAATCCACCGGCATTCTGTTATCTGGGTCTGTAAGTAAGAATCTCCAAACTTCAGTTCCTTGATAAATATCTGGTACACCAGGCGAAAGGAATTTAAGTGTCGTTGCAACTAATGATTTCATATAACCGAAATAAACTATTTTCTTTTCAAAACTTTCAAAATCATTTCTAAAATTACTGTTCTCGAACGCTTCATCTATGAAATCCAAAACTTTATTTTCATACTCTATATTAGGATTTTCCCACGTTGTATGTACCTTAGCTTCTCTTATGACCTTAATCATGTGGTTCTTAATTCTCTCCTTATTATCAAATCCCTCGTAACTTCCTACAAGTGTTTGATAAAATCTATACTCGTCATTTTTATCTATATTTGGCCTTAACAAATCATGCCAGTATATTACCCTCTCCTCCCACTCCTTTGGTATCTCAGATAGTACTGATATTCTAGCTCTAACGTCTTCACTGAACTTAGTATCATGCGTAGAGAGAGTGTTCATTGAAATGGTATTTACTCTGCTTTGGTTAAAGTTATGAAAATCGTCTATGCTTAAACTGAATCTTCTTAGGTCGCTCCCAACCTCGTTAAGGGAAATTAATCTATTGTAGATGAAGAGGGTAGTATCCTCATAGCCCTTAGCGAAGATTGCTGGCATGTATTGTTGGAGTCTCATGATTCCCTTTTCATCTTTTAACTTTCCCTCCTTATCGCATTCCCTTATTCCGTTAATATCCTCATATGGTAAATACGTCCTGTATTTTTTCATACATGCTAGAAAATCTACTAAATAATCGTAATTAACGTTCAGTAACTTGCTTAATCTTTCAATATCACCTTTAAACAACTGATTTGCAACTAACTTTTTACTTTGTATTATTAACTCGTCTATATTGATTTTTCTTCCAATGAAATTCTCATAAAACTTAGTTAACTCCTCCTCACCACTTCCATCTACTAATAGCATATTAACGTAGTTCAGGAAATCATATCCAGTAGTACCATCTACTTTCCAATCATCTCTTAATTTCTCGTTGATTGATAATATCTTCTCTACGTATATTATCTTATCATTTCCTACTAACTGTCTTAGCTTATCTAAATACTCCTTAGGGTTATATAGTCCATCTATGTGGTCAATTCTTAAACCGTCAACAAGTAGCTTGCCAATTATCTCATGGGACTCTCTAAATACTTCATCCAACTCTACTCTAACAGCTATCAAATCATTTACCGCGAAAAATCTCCTATAATTTGGGTAATCTTTTTTCCAGTAAGTTAACCTATAGTATTGCATTAATAGTAATTTCTTTATATCCTCTTTCTTTAAACATGAATTATCAAAGCAATTAATTTTTTTCAAGAACTCGACTCCTTCATCATTTATTGGTAATATGAATCCCCTATACTCTATTTTATCCTTTTGTACTTTTATCAATCCCTTATCTATAACGGTATCCAACTCGTCCTCAAGAATTGGAAGGATTATTTTGTTATCATCATAATGATCAAAATAGTTGTAATATTTACTATTTTTCCAATTCTTTAGTAGATCCATAAGCCTCCAATTAGTATGATGTATTGCCATGTGATTTGGCACTATATCTTGTATGATTCCTAAACCTCTACTCTTAGCTTCCTTGACTAGTGTAAAATATCCCTCTTTCCCTCCTAATTCCTCATTAATTTCACTATGGTCTACTACATCGTAACCGTGAGCACTCCCTGGCCTAGCCTTAAGTATTGGAGATAGGTATAGATGTGATACTCCTAATTCTTTAAAATAATCCAAATTTTCTATTACATCATAAAAAGTGAATTTCTTATTGAGCTGTAGCCTATACGTACCTATTATCATAATTCTATCCTCCTATAAACTAATGCCGTCCTTCCCTCTATTTCCAGTTCCTTCTCACCTTCTATGATTCTCTCTTCTGGTTTTATTTCTCTCAAATAAGAACTGATAACTAGTTCCCATTTACCTTTTGGGAATTTCACCTTTACGTTATTGGGATTTGCGTTAAGTATTATTAAGAAGGAATCATCAGCAATTCTCTCTCCATACATATTAATCTCGTCCATAACACTTCCCTCCAACACGAAAATAACTAGTTGCGTCGGGGAACTCCATGTTTTCTCATCAACTTCCCTACCTTCTAGAGTATAGAAGGTCACATCTTTTAACGGCATGCCGAATAATTTCTTTCCTTGAAAATATCTTTCCCTTCTGAATGCTGGATGTGCCCTATAAAATTGGATCATCTTTTTAACAAACTCTAAAAATTTTGATTTTCTCTCATCTAAATTCCAATCAAACCAAGTTATCTCGTTGTCTTGACAAAACGCGTTATTATTTCCTCTTTGTGTCCTGCTTAGCTCATCTCCTCCCAATATCATAGGGGTTCCTTGACTAACGAGTAACGTTATCATAAAGTTCCTTTTTTGTTTCTCCCTGCATATTACCACGTTTTGGTCATTTGTTGGTCCTTCTGCACCACAATTCCAACTATAGTTCTCGTTCATTCCATCTTGATTGTTAAATCCATTCGCTTCATTGTGTTTTTGATTATAACTGACTAAATCCTCTAATGTGAAACCATCATGAGAAGTTACGTAATTTATACTGGCAAATGGTGTTTTATTATTACCTAAGTAAATGTCCGGCGAGCCTAATAATCTGTTAGCAATCTCGCTATAGGGTAACGCTTCTCCTCTCCAAAATCTCCTTATCGAATCCCTATACTTTCCATTCCACTCTGCCCATTGATATGGGAAATTCCCTACTTGATATCCCCCTTGTCCCACATCCCAAGGCTCAGCTATCAGTTTTACTTGTGACAATATTGGGTCTTGCTGTAGAGCAATGAAGAACGTATTTAACATATTAACGCTGTATAATTCCCTGGCTAAAGCTGCTGCTAAGTCAAATCTAAAGCCATCTACGTGCATCTCTGTAACCCAATATCTTAAGCTATCTAAGACCATCTGGATGACTCTAGGATGGCTAAGATTTAACGTATTGCCAGTTCCGGTAAAGTCTAAATAATATCTTTTATTATCTGGTTGGAGCATGTAATATGCTGTATTATCAATACCTCTGAAACTTAACGTTGGGCCTAAATGATTCCCCTCAGCAGTGTGATTATAAACTACATCGATTATAACCTCAATTCCTGCGTTATGTAATTCGTTTACCATTTTTTTGAAACTTAATACTTGCCCTCCTAAACAGCCAGTACTGGAATATCTACATTCAGGAGAGAAGAAATTTATTGGGTCATACCCCCAGTAATTCGTTAGCCCCTTATCTGTCAGAAATCTTTGATCGATAAAATGGAAAACTGGCATTAGTTCCACAGTAGTAATCCCTAGATCTTTGAGATAGCTGATCATTTGTTCTGAGGCAAGACCTTCATAAGTTCCCCTTATGTTTTCCGGCAAATCCAACCTAAGTTTTGTAAACCCTTTTACGTGAACTTCGTAAATTACTGTATCC
Organism: Saccharolobus solfataricus; assembly: GCF_900079115.1. NCBI lineage: Archaea > Thermoproteati > Thermoproteota > Thermoprotei > Sulfolobales > Sulfolobaceae > Saccharolobus > Saccharolobus solfataricus. The sequence continues at coordinate 1,981,601 of NZ_LT549890.1, read as the reverse complement.
TTTAATGGAACTTTCTTTCCCTTAATGAAATCCTCATCGTCCCACTCAAAGTATGGATTAATCACAACACTTTTAGGAACATATTCGCCGGAATCCCTCTCGTCATAGGTCAAATCTTGATTTTGATCTCCTATCTTATAACCAAATACCGCGTCGTTCCAAATTACACTACCGTTTATGGCTTTAGCATAAGGGTCTATTAAAACCTTATTTGGATTAAACCTTAATCCCAACTCCGGTTTATATGGGCCATAAACCCTATATGCGTAAAGTTGCCCGGGTCTCAGTCCCGGGACGAAGACGTGCCAAATATCTCCCGTTTTGTTTTTAACCTCTATTATCTCCTTTGGGTACTTTTGGTTTGTCAGTGAGTAAAGGAGTAATTCGACTTTTTCTGCATTTTCTGAGAATAATGAAAAATTCACACCATCATCATCTTCTATCCAATTCGAACCTAATGGATATGGATCTCCGGGACGAAGAGGCCTATCTCTAGTTCTGAAGAATAATGCCATAGTTGTACTTAACTATTATTTAGTTTTTTAAAAACCTTATCTTAACATTGCTAAGAGCATTATTAACCTTTTAACTTCTTCTCTTCTCCTTCTCTCTTCCTCATCTATTTTATTTTTACTTGTCATCTAAAGTATAATCATTTATAGGAATTTTTAAACTCTCCTGCCCTAAAGTTTATATAAAGCAAATCCCTTATCTAATTCGTACTTACTTTCTGTAATTTGTGATGGAAAAGAGCTATTGGAGGATAGAACTAAAGTCCCACTATATTTCATTTCAATTACAGATTTGGAAAACACGTAAACAGCTAAACACCCATTTCCTTTCACGGTTAACCAATAATTCCCATTTTCAACACTCAATTTTCTATTACAAGCTAAACCATACTCTTTCCTTATTTTTATTAAACTCTTGTAAAATGAAAGAATATCGTCATTTATCTTCCAGCTTAACTTAGAATCGTTAAATGTGCAGTCGGACTGTGGATCAGTCTCTTGTCCATTCTCTCTTCTTCTACCCTCTCTAACTCCTTGTATTAGTTTAGGATCAGAAAAGTCGGAAAAGTAGTAAAACGGATTTTCCTCACCGTATTCCTCTCCCATAAAGATCATTGGAATATATGGTGAAAGTATGTAAAGCGCTGCAGCGATCTTATAGCTCTCCTTATCAACCAGTTTAATTAATCTTTCCCCTCCACCCCTATTGCCAACTTGATCGTGATTTTGTATATAAACTACGAACTTACAACCATCTAGATCGCCGACCGATTTTCCGTGAGTTTTTCTTCTAAAGTTCGAGTACTTCCCATCATATATGAAGACATCTTTGTACGATTTAACTATATCACCTATACTACCAAAGTCACTATAATAACCTTGTCTCTCACCGGTCAAGAAAGCATGTATTGCATGATGAAAATCATCTACCCACTGGGCATCAATATTATATCCACACTTCTCTTTAGGATTAACAACTCTGGGATCATTTAAATCACTCTCGGCTATTACAATCTTGTCATATTTGTGGACTACATCAGCAATATCCTCTAAGATATGTTTTGGAGAATTATCAATAATGGCGTGAACAGCGTCAAGTCTAAATCCATCAACGTGAAACTCATTTATCCAATATTCAACATTTTCCAGTATGAACTTTCTAACTTCATCACTTCCAGCATCGTCAAAATTAAATGTTAAACCCCAAGGGGTTTTATATTTCTCTGAGAAATAGGGCCCTAACTTTACCATATAATTTCCTTCTGGCCCAACGTGATTATAAACTACGTCTAATATTACCGCTAATCCCAGCTTATGGGCCTCATTTACTAGTTTCCTAAATCCACTTGGTCCTCCATAAGAGTTCTGTACAGCGTACAAGTAAACCCCATCATAGCCCCAGTCTTTTTTCCCTGGAAACTGTGCAATTGGCATTATCTCTATTGCAGTTACTCCAAGTTCCTTTAAGTAGTTTAGCTTCTTTATCACCCCTTCAAAAGTACCTTCTGATGTAAATGTACCTATATGAAGTTCATAAATTACGAGATCCTCCCTTTTTACCTTTACGCTATTCTCATCATCCCATTCGAAATCTGGTGAAATAATTTCAGAATAGCCGTGAACTCCCTCGGGCTGATACCTAGAAGCTGGATCTGGTACTTCACTGTTGTCATCTAGAATGTACTTATATCTATCACCAACTCTCACGTTATCTAGAGTAATAGTAAAGTATCCCTTGTCATCTCTTTCCATCTCATAAATTCCCCTATTTAATATCTTTAACTTAACTTTCCTTTGATAGGGAGCCCATAAATTAAAGGTTACGCCGTCTTCATCTAATTTATAACCAAACGTCATATATACGTTTCCTCACTTATCTAAGTTATAACTTGTGCTATTGAACCAGCTAGTATCATCATTGCCAATGAGATGAGTAGGAAGACTAGGCTTATTTTAGATAAATTGCTTACGCTATTTCTTAATTCCAATATTGTAACATCTCCTTCCTTAACACGTACCATAAGCCTTATCCTATTGCTTATTACAATCCCCGCCCCAAACGCCAATAACCCAAATGCTCCTCCTATTAAGTTTAGAAAGGCCCTTATTCTAATATCTAAACTTGAACGCAGAATTGCCGCAACTAGGAATAGATTCCCTTGATAAGGAGCTAGGTAAATGTAGGCAAAGATTATTATCCCAGTTATTATTGTAATAATTGACGTTATTAGAAAGAATCTCCCTATTCTCTCAAATTGCCTCTTATCTTGAGGTTTAATTAAGAAATTGAGTAATGCCGCTCCTGCCCACAAGGCGCCAAAAAACCCATGAATCTCGTTTAGTACATCGAAAATTACATTCATAGGTTTACTCTTCATGTTCCAAAAAATAAATTTAAATGATATTATGATATTAAAACTCCTATTCAAAAAGGTCTTCTAGGCTTACTGGAACTCTATTTATCCTTCTCTTTATAACGTCTTCAATGGCGCTAGTTACTGCAGCTGCAGCTATTCCAACTGGGATTTCCCCTATTCCCTTAGCTCCATAAGGAGTTGATGGAGAGGGAGTCGGAACTATGTTGACCTCTATTTCCGGTAAATCAGCAGCGGTTGGCATTCCATAGTCCGCTAGGTTTGTAGTTAGTAAGTTAGCGTTCTCATCGTATACGTAATGTTCGTATAATGCTAGAGAAATTCCAATTGCAGTACCTCCTATTACTTGTTCCTTTACTAAATCCTCGTCTATCGGAGTTCCTGGATCAATGTAAACTACGTGTTTTATTGGCTTTATCTTGCCGTCTTCAATTCTAACAACTGCCAAGTCACAAGCGAATGGATAGGCATTGAATCTATACTTACCTTGTAATGTGTAAGTGAAGTCGACCTCTTCTCCCTCGAGTGACGTAATTCTAACTTTTCCTCCGTTTTCTCCTATAAAGTACCCATCTCTGTAATCAATGACTTTATCGTTTAGGACAACTTCTGCCTTCCTCCTCAATCTAGCTTTTAGCTCCTCCACTGCCCCAGAAACAGCTCCAAAAGTGTAAATCGCCATTCTACTTCCTCCAGGTCCAAAGGACGTTGGCAATTCAGTGTTATCTAGAATCTCATATGCGACGTCATCTGGGGTTATCCCTAATAGTCTTGAAGCCATTACCACTGCTGAATGCTCGTTACCTTGACCCTCCGGACCAAATCCCAAACCGATTACAATTTTATTATTCTTAACCTTAATTTTCACTCTCTCGCTGCCAGAAGGTGTACTGGGATCAGTTGATAACGCTAAACCTACTCCAGTGTTCTTATTCCTCAATGCAAAGATGTCTTTTCTTGATAACGCTAAATCTAGTAAGCCTCTTGGATTTCCAGAATCGTAGTATGCAAATCCAGAATCGTAGGGGAAAGTATCTATTGCGTTAATCTTTCTCACATCAGCCTTACTAATACCTAAGTCATCAGCTATGGCATCCATTGTTCTTTCTAGCGCCCAAGTATGAGGCGGAGTGCCAGCACCTCTAAATGCTCCAGCTGGGTTCTTATTTGTGGCAACTAAAGTTCCAGTATATCTTATACCTCCAATTTTATATGGTCCAGTTAAGAACGCTAAAGGTTTAAAAGGTTGACCAGCATCCCTAGAGGCACCAACGTCTTCCCATATGTGAACATCTAAACTATTTACCCTTCCATCAGAGGAATAATAGGCGTGGATTTTGAATTTCCTCTCTGGTCCACTTCCATTTGATGCCATTAAATGCTCATTTCTAGTCTCAATCCACTTTATTGGTACTTTAAACTTCAATGCTGCAAAGCCTAATACTGTCAAGTATCTGACTAGGGAGAACTTCTCACCGAAGCTTCCTCCTTGCCTAGCGTTTTTATGTACTACCTTAACTCCTAACGCCTTCTGTATTTCGTTGGATACTACGTTCCCTGCTTGCTGATTCGAAATTATGGTCAAACTATCATCTGTTGGAATTGTGATTGCCCCATAAGGTTCTATTGGATTTCCAGAGCTTCTAGACCAGTATAGGTCTAATTCTAAGTGCCTACCTTGTGTGCTCAGTTTTCCGAATTCAAAGGTTTGTTCTCTTACTACGTTTGTCTTCAAATCCTCAAATACTGTTACCTTATTCTCTAAAGCTTTTTCAATATTTCCTATGCCTTCCAAAGGTTCATAATCGATTTGAACTAATTCCGCTAAATCCGTAGCCTCATATGGATCATTTGCAATAACTAAAGCTACTGGTTGGCCAACGTATAGTGCCTTATTTATCGCCATTAATGGAGTTGTCAAACTTGCTCCTTCTCTTTCGCCAGATTCTACATTTCTAGATACTAAATCTTTACCTGTTAGAACTAATGCGCCTCTTCTTTCTGCATCTTCTTTATTGATGTTGACTATTCTAGCATGGGCGTATGGGCTTCTGATAAATACTGCGTATTTTCCCTTATACGATATATCATCTACATAATTACCCTTTCCTATTAATAGGTCATATGCGTCTATTCTTCTCATTGCTTGTTTGTTAGTTAACTAACATAAAAATTTATCTAGTTATCATGAAGAAGCAATTTATCATAGATAGATATAAGTAAGTTATAAAATAATTTATAATCTAGCTTTGTAATTTATAAATGTGAACGTACTAGAACAGATAAGAAAAGAGCTAGAAGGATTAAATGATCAAATAATCAACCACCCCTTATTAAAGGAGAAGGAGTTGAAGAAGGAAGTAGTTCATAGTTTTGTTATAAATCAGTGGTATATTGTCAATCACGATTTAAGATCGCTGGCAATAGGTCTATCAAGGAGTACTAATTTAGAAGAACTTGATATATTTAAGATACTAGTGGATGGGGATTACCATGCGTTAAAGGAAATAGTAAAGCTTATGAACGAGCTAGGGATTGAGGTAAAGGATCCACTACTGTATAACGTATCACCTCCGGCTGTAAGTTATACTCATTATTTATCTTGGCTAGCTAGTTATGCTAAGCCCTCCGAGTTCCTATTTGCCGGGATTGTGAATTTACCAGTATGGGCTAGTGTTGTCACTAGATTCGGAGATATGATAAAAGAGAAATTTAATATAAGGGAGACGGGCTTCTTCGAAGCTTTCAGAGGTTCTTATAAGGAGTTAGAGGATAGAATAGTCAGATTAGTTGAGAACAGTCAAGTTGAGAGGCTTAGGGGAATCGCTTACACTATTCAATATTATGAGAAGTCCTTCTGGGACTCAGTATATACAACTCATTAACAGTAATTGAAATGAGAGTAAAGTTTAATATTAAAAAATGGCATATAAAGCATAAATGGAAAGTAAGAATGTAATATTAAAAAGGGTAATGTTACTTCTAGTGTTGATTTTAAGCACTACAACTTTCCTAACAATTATAGCGCAAAGTCAAGCACAATACTATTATATACAAACATCTTCTCCACAATACACAATAATTCCCGGATCAGTATTTGTAGAACCCCTCAACAGTAGTCAAACCTTATACATAGCAGTTCTCTTAAATTTCACTAATTTAGCCTCTTTACAATCATACCTTAACGAAATTTACCTCTCTGCCCCACAGTTCCATCACTGGTTGACTCCATCACAGTTTAGAGAATATTATTATCCTTCAAGGTCCTATGTAAACTCACTAATAAAGTATCTGGAATCTTATAACTTACAATTTTTAGGTAATTATGGTTTAATACTAGTATTTAGTGGAACTGTGGGGAATATAGAGAAAGCATTCAACACTTACATTAACGTTTACTACTATCCATTCAAGAACCTCTATTGGTTTGGTCTACTAGGAATTAAGAACATTGGTCCATTTTACTACTACTCAAATAACGTTACTCCATCATTACCATTTAATATTGGAAAATATGTATTAGGAGTAGTTGGGATAGATAGTCTAGATCCCAAGGTAGTTAACGTGGTTACACAAACATGGCATTTACCTATGGTTAAAGCCCAAAGCGGACTGGTTTCAAAAGCCATAATTTCACCGATAACAATAGAGCAATATTTTAACTTTACCTTAGCCTATGAGCGAGGTTATACTGGCGGAGGTAGTAATATTGCGATTGAGGGAGTACCTGAGTCCTTTGTAAACGTATCAGACATCTATAGTTTTTGGCAACTTTATGGTATACCTAGAACTGGTCATCTAAACGTTATATATTTCGGGAATGTTACAACTGGAGGGCAATCAGGAGAGAATGAGCTTGATGCGGAATGGTCTGGTGCCTTCGCACCAGCAGCTAACGTTACAATAGTCTTCAGTAACGGTTACGTGGGCGGTCCCCAGCTAGTGGGCAATTTACTAAACTATTATTATGAGTATTATTACATGGTTAACTACTTAAATCCTAACGTCATTTCAATTTCTGTAACCGTTCCAGAAAGTTTTCTAGCAGCATACTATCCAGCAATGTTAGACATGATTCATAACATAATGTTGCAAGCTGCAGCGCAAGGAATTTCTGTCTTAGCAGCCTCTGGAGACTGGGGATATGAGAGTGATCACCCGCCTCCTAATTTCCATATCGGAACATATAATACGATATGGTACCCTGAGTCTGATCCCTACGTAACGTCAGTTGGCGGGATATTTCTTAATGCGTCGTCTAATGGTAGTATTGTGGAAATTAGTGGGTGGGATTATAGTACTGGAGGTAATAGTGTTGTTTATCCAGCACAAATTTATGAAATAACTTCACTGATTCCATTTACTCCCGTTATTGTAAGGACTTATCCAGATATCGCATTCGTCTCAGCTGGGGGTTATAATATTCCAGAATTCGGTTTCGGTCTGCCTTTAGTATTTCAAGGTCAATTGTTCGTATGGTATGGAACCAGTGGAGCTGCACCAATGACTGCTGCAATGGTAGCCTTAGCTGGTACCAGATTAGGTGCACTCAACTTCGCATTGTATCACATTTCGTATCAAGGTATAATAGAATCTCCACTAGGCAATTTTGTCGGTAAGGTTGCCTGGATACCAATAACTAGTGGAAATAATCCACTTCCAGCCCATTATGGATGGAACTATGTCACAGGTCCAGGAACATATAATGCGTACGCAATGGTTTACGATTTGTTGCTATATTCTGGCTTAATTGAAAGTTAATTATTTTTTTATCTAACAAAAATAGATAGTTAACTTTTAAACCATTCACCAGTAAAAGTTAATATGGAAAAGGAGATATTTTATGATTCAGACGGAGCTAAAATAAGGGCTTTCCTAGCTACCCCAGAAAATCCTAAATTGGCAGTAATAGTAATACATGAAATATGGGGTCTTAATGATAATATAAAAGATATTTCAAGAAGGTTAGCAAATGAGGGCTATATGGCACTAGCTCCTCAATTATACACTAGGAATGAGGATGTTCTAAACGAGGGGAACATTCAAAATGTAATGATGAAAGTATGGAGTATACCACCAGAGAAGAGGAATGATCCAAATTCTTATCAACAAATAATGTCAGCGTTAGATGAAAAAGGTAAAAAAGTAGCTGAGTTATTGGTCTTAAATAGACAAAAGACGGAGGAACAGATGATAAAGGACGCTATTAAGGCTTACGAGTACGTAAGCTCACAAGGTGTTAAAAAGATAGTCAGTATGGGCTTCTGTATGGGTGGGGGTTTGGCATTTCAGTTAGCGACCGAAGTACCACTAGATGGGACAATAGTCTTTTACGGCAGAAATCCACAACCATTGGAGGCAATCCAGAAGATAAAGGGGCCAATATTAGGTCTATATGCTGGAGAGGACCCGCCAATAGATGCGGGGTTACCAGATCTAATTTCCGCTATAATAAAATATAAGAAGGATTTAGAACTCAAAATTTACCCCGGAGCGTATCATGCGTTCTTTAATGATAGAGGGCGTTCGTATAATAAGGAAGCAGCTGAAGATGCTTGGGAAAGAGTAAAGAGCTTTCTAAGGAGGGTGTCAAAGTGAGCGAGGAAAAGAAGAATAATAAGCAACAAGTGGATCCGTGTTTTTTGGCGTGGGTTCACTTGCTAGAAGTATTAGAAAAGAAGGAGAAAAGGGACTAATTAATTTTTTAATTTGTAATTGCAAATTTAAGTTAGGATGGTCTTTAAATTTAAGTTAGGATTCTTCACCGATCTTCATGGTTCGGAGTATTCATTTAAGAGGTCACTAAATATTGCAAAATCGAAGAGAGTCGACTTTCTCATTATAAGTGGGGGGTTAATTGCTAAAGAAATACTCTTTGTAGAGGATATCGGAGGAAGATATTTTTTAAACGGTAAAAAGGTTAATTTGAATAACCTTAATGAAGATGCGTTAAGGTCTGGGAAATATATAGTAGTAGACAAAAAAGAGGTTATTGAGGATATAAAGAGTGATAAGAGTAAACTGGAGAAAATAGTTATTGAGAAAGCATCTGAGCAAATGTCAAGATGGGTTAAAATAGCTGAGGAAATTTTTCGTTTAGAAAAGGTATTTTGGTCCCCAGCACATGGAGATATTCCGCAATTGGATTCCATTCTTAAGAATTATGGCAGTAATCTGATTAACGAAAACGTTATAAATCTAGAGGAAATTCAGATAGTCTCACTAGGTTTTGGTTCTCCAATAGGTAATTCATACAGAGAAATTCCAGACTCTGAATTATACATAAAAGGTAAATCGTTACTTAAGGACGCTGATAAGGAAAGATTAATTATGAACTTCCACATGCCCCCTTTAAACACAAAATTGGATAATGCGAAGGTCGGTTTGAGGAAGTCCCATGTAGGTTCAAAGGCAGTACTTGATTTAATTACTGAATTTCAACCTATTATTTCACTTCATGGTCACGTTCACGAAAGTACATCAATGGATAAGGTAGGCGAGACTATCGCAATAAACCCTGGTAGTTTATATCAATTGGGTGATCCTTCGATAGTCACATTCGAAGTTCATAAGGAGTTGAAGAGCTTCGGGAGCGTAAATGTCAGCAAGTATGTTATAAAAAATATTGAGTTCGTGTCCACTAATCCGTTAGACGTAATATAACTTTTGAAAAGACTTAATATTTCCTTTAAACTTTATTAAATTATGGCTATAGGTAAAACAGTTCTAATAGTAGGGGCAATAATATTAATAGTTGGTATTGCACTATTCTTTATAGGAGGGTATTTAGCCTCCTCTGGACTCATTAAAATAGTTAACACACTAAGTACAGCATCTCCAACTACTTTACAGCCTGGGTCATCGCAGGACTTAGGAGTTCCCAGCAAACTATCAATATTACTTTACAATACCAGTTCTGGACAAGTGTTAAAGATATTACAGGAAGTAAATGGGACGAACCAGTCAGTTCCACAAATTGCAGAAAAAGGATATATATTAGCGTTATTAAGTCCTAAATATGACGCTATAATGGTAAACAATCTCACTACTCCCATTTCAGTGAAATACGTCTTGAGCCAAGAGTTTGCGTCCTCATTGATAAACGTTGCGTTATATACTGGCCTTGGTTTCTTTCTAGCTATTATCGGTGTAATTGTGCTATTAGTTGGTTTAGTACTATTCCTCAGAGGTAGAGGCAAAAGACAATAAAAAATAAATACTAACTTGAACTTTTTATCCATAACATGGTTAAACTAGTAGCTACATTAGGTACATCCCCGGGTGGAGTAATAGAATCTTTTCTTTACCTAGTAAAAAAGGGAGAAAACATCGATGAAGTAAGAGTAGTGACTACATCTAATGCAGAAGTAAAGAAGGCATGGAGAATAGTAAGATTAATGTTTGTATGTTGTATTCAAGAGAAATTCCCTAAGGTAGAAATTAGTGAGCATCCACTTGATATTGAAGATATTTACAGTGAAGATGACTTAAGGAAAGTTAGGGAATTCGTTGAAAAACAGTTAGGTGAGGGGGACTATTTAGATATAACCGGAGGGAGGAAGAGTATGAGTGTTGCTGCCGCTTTAGCAGCTAAAAATAAGGGGGTCAAAATAATAACTTCAATAATCCCACAAGACGATTACAATAAGATTTCCAAGAAAGTAAGGGAGTTAAAGGAAATACCCGAGATCAAGAATAGAGGTGAATGTAGGCAAGAAATGAAGGAAACCTATTGCAGTTTAATTGTGCAAGACGCTAGATCAATAGAATTTGAAATTTAAATTTGTATAAAAATATCTTTGCCCTTTATCTCCACTTTGTAAATCCTTAAGTTAGGTGAGAAGTACCACCCTGACGTTTTACCATAAGGATTAAATATCAACTCACCGTTTTCAAGACTATATTCATATCCGTGTAAATCGCACCTTATTTTATATCCCTCTACCTCTCCATATTCCAGATTCCTTCCCTTATGAGGACAATATGCTTCTATAGCAAACACTTTATCACCAACCCTAACTATGACTACTTCTATGCCGTTGATGGAGAATTTTCTTGGTTTCTTCTCTTCCAAGTCTGATAAGCTAGACACTCTGACTAGCATTGAATAATCACCAATTAAAAATAGAAATAGGAAAAAATACAGTTACCTTTTATTATTTCTTGGAATATGGAGCGTTCCCTGGTGAACTTCTTCTGAAATGACCCGATGGTCTTCCGTATAGTAACTCTAAGAACCACGCTTCGTGCTCTATCTCTTCTTGAAGTATCCTCTGCGCTAAATCGTAAGTTCTAGGATCTTTTCCATACGTCATATCACATACTTCTTTCCAAGTTCTTATCGCGCATTGCTCAGCTTCTAACAAAACCTTTAATATCTCCTTAGGGTCTTTCCAATTCTCTGGTAAATACGCATCGGAGCAAGCTGAAATATCAGCAAGCTGCCTTATGTCTCTAGGTAGACCTCCTCCCAGTTCATAAATCCTTTGAGTCATTAGTTCGAAGTGAAGTCTATCCTCAAGCCTAGCGTCCTCAGCTATTTCCTTAAGACCCTCTCCTTCCATACCAGTTAGGTGCATTCTCAATATGGTATAGTAGTAATATGTGGTGAACTCTGCAGCTGTTGCTTTAACTAGTTTATCTACTAACTTTTTGATATCTAACCCAGATTTTTCCAAGATTTCTACTCCGACTACCTTTGGTTCTTGGGGTTTCTCTTGCATTCATACACCCTAATAGTCAATACTCATTTCTAGTTAATAAATCCTTCTATTTAAGAGTCATTTTAACTTATAGTTAAAAGTAGTTTCAAACTAATGATAAGGCAAACAAAGGTCTATCTTTTAAGATTACAGAAAACCTAACTAAGATAATGTGAAGTTTATACTATTTAATAGTTATTCTGAAATAGAAATCTTTATAAGTTAGAGCTTATTAGAGTATAATAGTGGTTACATAATGAATACAACATTTGCACTTACTCTTTATTATAATAGCTTTTTACCTAAAAAAGGAATTTATAATTACTTAAGCGAGGTGTTTTAAGATTGAGCATAAGGGATTCTGCAAAACTCTTCGGACCAGCTTGGATAGCACTATTGGCAGATGCCGATGCTGCGAGTATATTAGGAGGGTTATCAACTGGAGAAGAATATGGGTATAAGCTAATATGGTTCGTGATGTTATTATCTCTTCCTATCTTCATAATACAAGAGGCTTCAGGGAGATTGGGTGCCATAGCTGGGAAGGGTATTGGAGAGCTTATCAGAGAACATTACTCTACCAGAATATCCATTTTATCTATTTTCCCCATATTCTTAGTTGATTTCTTTACATATCTAAGTGAGTATGCGGGAATTGCAATTGGGTGTTACTTAATTGGTGTCAATCCTCTATTCGGCTTGATAGTATTCTTCATCCTTCACGTTCTAGTGGTGTTAACTAAAAATTATGAAATAACTGAAAAATATTTAGTAGTGATTTCCGTAATTCTATTATTATCAGCCTTAATTATGGTTGGGCCTAAACTGAGCTTTACTGGACAAGACGTCTTCTACTTCTCTACGTCTAAGAATTTCCTTTTCTTCATCGCAGTAAACGTTGGTGCTGTGGTAACTCCACCTTGTATGTTGGTTTATCAAAGTTCGGCTACAGCAATTAAGTATTCTAAGATAGGTATTGATAACTCTAAAAAGACGTCGTGGATAGGCATAGAGACATTACTGGGGGCTATAATAACTGAACTGATAATAGTACTATCTGAAATGATAGGAACATCGATCGGTAATATAGATCCTATTGATCCGGCCCAATTACTATATAACTTAGGGAGTGTTCATTACATATTTGGAATAACGTTAATAAGCGCTGGGTTCTTAACCCTAATAGTTGTATCTCTAAGTAGTGCGTGGGGACTACTAGAATAGCATTTATCGGAAAATCCTGGCAGTTCAAGAGGCCCATAAAAACTTTTTAAAATTAGAACCTTTAATTTTGGTATGACCAAAGAATTGACGAGGGAGGAGTACTATAAGGCATTGGAAAAGGCAGTTAACGAGGTCATACTATCCATGACTGGAACGAGGAAGGACGTTGCCAAGAGGCTACTCTTGGGGGCGGTTGTGGGAAGAAATGCTACCGAGATAGCTCAAGAGGCCGAGATGGACTACGAGACCGTACTGAATAACTTGGACAAGGCAGCTCAAGCCAAACTAATCGAGGTCGTGAAGAAGTTAGTCGGGGATCATCCTGTCCTTCTCATAGTGGACGACACCCACGACCACAAGCTCTACGCTAGGGCCATGCCGGTCTCCAGAAACGGGGCGCAGATCTTCTACTGTAGGGCGCACAAGAGGTTCGAACCCGCGATCCAACTCCTTGTGATTGGCGTCAAGGATCTGGTGAACAACCAGATCTACGTGATCCACATAATTGCCTACATACCCCGAAAGGTGGAAGAGGAGCTCAAGCGTAGGGGTGAGGAGGTGAAGTTCAAGACCAAGATAGATGCCCTCTTGGAGTTTCTCTCCTCCCTCTCAGGTTTGAATGTAAAAGCTAGGGTCTTCGACTCATGGTACGTGAACTCGAGGACTCTCCAAGGGAATACTGTGGGGGAACTCAAGTCCAGCGCGCGAGTCGTCGAGGGTGGCAGATCCGTGCCCGTTAGCGAGTTCCCCCAAGGGGAGTACCTGGTAGAGTACTTGGGGACTCCCATAAAGTTACTTGTTATAGATGACTATAAGGGTTACGGGAGGAGGTATTTCTTCTCCACCGACCTTAACGACACGGCTGAAGATATCATAACGACCTGGGAGAACCGTTGGGACATAGAGGTCTTGATCAGGGAGCTCAAGGCCTTGGGACTCGAGGGTGGGTCCTTCTTGACCTGGGTTAGGAACTCAGGCTTCGTGGCCTTGAAGGCTCTCTCCCTCCTCGTTGTTCAATACTTCAAGTACTCCACGGGTCTGATGCTCGGGGCCAAAAGGTTGGCCAGATTGATAAAAAGTATTTACCGTGAGGCGGGTGGGATCAAAAAACTGTTCAAGAGGAGGAGAAAACCGTAAAGTGCTACTAGAAGCTTTAGGGAAAAACAACTACAAAAACTCTGTGAAGGTTTACATTATTGAGTCAATACCAGCCATATTAATAGTTTCCCTAATGCTCGGCAAATACTCTTCCATAATTAACTTCGCCTTAACCCTATTATCTCTATCACCCGTAGTAATTGCAATACCAGCAGTACTAGTGGGTATATTAATAAGCAATAAGAGGATCATGGGTAAATACGCCTACACTAAGACCAGATTATTAGCGTATTTCCTTACCGTTGCTATGATTGTAGCGGGAGGGCTTGTGGGAATACTGCACTTATAAGTATTACATCTAATAGCCTACCTCCATTGAGTAAGTAATATAGATCAAATTCAAGTATAGTCAGTACTTTAGGAAAATCTACCTTAAGCACCTTATACCTTAATATTTCGGTGTCCGTCTGGGGATTATGGTGATCATCATTATTTTTATCAAGAGTTGAAATACTTTATTTGTGAAAATATGAGAGATTAAGATCTTACTACTAGTAAGAGAGCTACAACTTGCAATATTCCTACTATCAATAAAGTATATTCGTATCCATAAAACGAGTAAAGTAATGGTAGTAGTAAGCCAGCCACACCATATCCACTATCCCTATATAACCTGTAATAGCCTAATGCTTTTCCTCTTACACTCTCGTTAATCTTATCGTTAACAAAAGCTATTAAATTAGGATAGATCATGCCCATACCAATACCTTCTATTATTGAAAATAAAATCGGAAGTTCAGAATATTTTATAAAGCCAACAAACATTAATAAAAAACCTATTACAAGTATTAGTCTTCTTTTGTTGTAAGTATCTGCCAAGTACCCGAATAGTGGTTGCGAAAGTGACCAAGTAAACGTATAGCTAGATACAGTTATTCCTATCAAAAATAACGTATAATGTTGTAATAATAGAAATGTGGGTATCAAGATAAAGAATGCTGAATCTACAAACTTCTCTAGGAGTCCTGCAATGCTTATTTTAGTAATGGAAAAGTAATTTATATGATTATTTTCCTTTTTCGATAAAGTGGCATTTGGTATTAATGTTTTAGTCTCAATTACGTTAAAGGAAGAAATTAATGCTATCAAGCAAATTATTCCGATGAAAATACTACTTAGCTTAAATAAATAACTAGCGAAGAGACTTCCAAAAGAGACTCCCAAATATCCCGACATTTCATTTATTCCAGTAGCGAAGCCTGCTCTTAATTTACCGCTAATGTCTATTTGTGAAGTGACGGTAGTAGTCCACGTCAAAGCTTGATTTATTGCAAGCAGAATCGAAATAATGATGACTGTATATATGTTAATTGAGAGAAATAAAGGGACTGAAATCAACGCCACTAACCAGCCTATTACGAGTACTCTCTTTCTTCCCAAGTCATCAGAGAGCTTTCCCGCAATGAAGTTAAATGCGCCTTTTACAAACCCAAAGGATACCAAGGGTAATAATAGGCTTAACATTATTGAGATGTTTATTTGTTTCTCAAATACCGGAATAATTATTCTTAGAGTTCCTAGATATAATCCTGTAAAAAAGACTAATATTGTAAACAAAATAAACTGTCTATTCATCATAAGTACTAAGATTTAAAAGTGATAAAAACGATTATTCACTATGAATAGTGAATTAGAAATCAATTTGAGAAAGTTAGGGTTTTCAGTGTATGAGGCCAAAGTTTATCTAACGTTATTGAACCTTTGCAACTCCACGATGAAGGAGCTTTCAGAAAATGCTGAAATACCTTATCAAAAAGTTTATGAAGTGGTGAAGTCGTTAGAGGATAAGGGTTTAGTGAGGGTAATTGAAGGAAGACCAAAAAAGGTCAAACTAATAGATCCGTCGATATCTTTAAAGGTATATAGGGATAAAATTGTTAGTGAATTAGACTATGCGATAGGTAATGTTATTTCTTATTGGAGTGAAAAGGGAAAAGGAGAAGCTGACCGTAGTTTGCACATTAAGGGTAAAACGATTGTCATGAGAATGATAAGGGAATTGGTGGATAAAAGTAACAAGATTAAGGTGGTCTGGGATATCCTGCCTGAGTGGTTGATTAAGATTCTTAAAAAGTATAAGGGTAATTTAACTGTGATAACTTCTTCCAATAATTTAAGCTTGAATGCTGAGGTTAAATATGTTAAGAATATCAAATCGAAATTTATAATATTTGACGATTCAGTATTGGTTACTTTCAATGATCAAGATGAGATTGTTGTGGACTCTTGTAGAGGATGTGTACTTCAAGCAGAAGAGCACTTTGATCTATTAACTTATAAGAGTGAATAACTCTTATATCTAATTACTTATTTAAAGTAAATTGATGATATTCAGGCAGATTATAAGCAAAAGTGGCGGTTGCGCTACTTACGTTTTCGGTTGCACTCAAGCTGGAGAGTTGTTTGTAGTGGATCCTAAGTATGAAATGGTAGATGAAATTATTGAGCTTGCCCGAGATTTAGGGGATATGAAAATAGCTTATATAATAGATACACACACTCATGCTGATCACCTATCTGGTGCTAAGAAATTGGCGTCTTTAACTAATGCTAACGTTTACTATCATGAGTTATCGCAGGTCAAATTCAAGGTGGAAAGGGTTAAGAATGGAGAGGAAATAAAGGCTGGAAATGTTAAAATAAAGGTACTTCATACTCCCGGACATACTCCAGATAGTATTTCAGTTCTAATATATGATAGAAGAAGAGACGAAAGTTGGAATGAACCGTGGGCTATATTAACTGGGGACACATTATTTGTGGGTGGTCTGGGAAGAATTGATATAGGCGGGGAAAACGCAGAGGAGAATTTATACTACAGTCTAGCTAAACTAAAAGAATTGCCTGACTATGTTGAAATTTATCCAGCACATACTGCTGGTTCAGTATGTGGTATTGGTATAAGCGGAAAACCTAGTTCTACAATAGGTTTTGAAAAGAGATTCAATAGTTTATTTAGAATAAACAATAAAGATGAATTCGTAAATAGAATTAGAGAAGTTAAAATGCCTAAGCCTAAGGAATTTGATGATTACATAAGGAAGAATTTAGAAGGTGTGATTTAAGAAAAAAGAGATGATGCTTAGTTGATCTGTTGAATTTTTTCCGATGAGCTAGTATTATCTCTTCCTTTCAACTAATGATTATATATTCAATTTAGATTTCTAATACCTCTTAACTCTTTAAGAAAATTCAATAAGCCCATAAAGCAAGAAAGTGAAATATTTTAAAACATTTCGAAATTTTGAATTACGCTTATAAAACACAATTATAAACTGATAACTAATAGGTGGGAACTATTTAAGGTAAAAAGCGTCTATGAAAGAGAATTTAAGGAGTTAAGGATAGGAGTTTAAGGGTGATTCAAGTCTTCTTTGTGGAATGTAATTTGTAAACAATATAGTTGTAAAAATGTTAGCATTGATAATTGTATAGTAGTTTTAGGAAATTCCCTTATCATAAAAAGTCAAAATATTTATCCATGTATTTATAAATATCTTTCATTGTACTTCTTAATATTATAGCTTATCAATAAACATTTTTCATCTAATCAGGAAAGATTTATTATATATTTTTAACGTAACGTAAAAGTGTAACGATTTTCCTATAAATGCTAATTGTATTTCTCTGCAAGTTAGTCGCCTTCATTTAGTTAATTTCGTAGGAATCTTTGAAATAAAGTAAATTTACAATGGGTAACTGAATCTCCCGAGTTTAACTTCTAAGTGATATTTTTCAGCAAACTACGAAAAATCTGAAAGATTTATAAGGTAAGTTTTTTACCATAGTTAGATATATCTATATTATGGTAAAAGTGGGGGATAAGGCACCTTTATTCGAGGGGATAGCAGATAATGGTGAGAAGATTTCCCTTTCCGATTATATAGGGAAACATAATATAGTCCTTTACTTCTACCCTAAAGATGATACACCAGGGTGTACAAGGGAAGCTTGTGCATTTAGAGACAATTGGGATCTCCTTAAGGATTATGATGTTGTAGTTATAGGAGTTAGTTCAGATGATATAAACTCTCACAAAAGGTTCAAGGAAAAATATAAACTCCCGTTTATCCTAGTTAGTGATCCGGATAAGAAAATAAGAGAACTTTATGGGGCAAAAGGCTTCATATTACCAGCAAGGATAACGTTTGTTATTGATAAGAAGGGAATAATAAGGCATATATACAATTCGCAGATGAATCCAGCTAATCACGTTAATGAGGCTCTTAAGGCATTAAAACAAATTAAAGAGGAAGAGATCAGCTAACTGATGGCCTTCTTAATTTCCTCCAAAGCTGACGGATTTTCCAGTGAGGATATATCTCCTAAGGGTTTATTTAAATATATGGCTCTTATCAATCTCCTCATTATTTTAGCATTTCTAGTCTTAGGTAGCTCCTTAACAATCTTTATTTCAGATGGTGCAAATGCCTTACCCAGTTTATCCTCTGTGTATTCTATTAATTGATTTTCAATCCCACTAACCTTAGAGACTACAAAACAGACTATTTTCTCCCCCTTCATCGGATCAGGTATTCCTATACATGCTGATTCCACTACGTTTGGGAATGAATTTAATACGCTTTCGATTTCAGCCGGACCTACTCTCTTCCCAGCAACCTTTATCGTATCATCACTCCTACCTACGATGTAAAAATACCCTTCTTCGTCTCTATAAGCCAAATCTCCATGAACCCATACATCTTTCCACACTGACCAGTAGGTCTCTATATACCTTTCCGGGTTTCTCCAAAATCCTCTAGTCATACCTGGCCAAACACTTAATACGACTAACTCTCCTTCAACATTTGGTGGGGCGTCTTTTCCTTCCTCATTAAATACTGAGGCGTTAATTCCCGGAGAAGGTCCATTAAATGAAGATGGCTTTATCTTCTTTATAACGTAATTCCCCAAAATACCTCCAGAGATTTCAGTACCTCCAGAGTAGTTTATTATGGGGTTCTTTCCACTGGCGTTGAATAACCAATACCAGCTTTCCGAATCAATTGGTTCTCCAGTGTTTCCAGTTAACCTAACGTTTAGCTTAACTTCGCCTTGACTTCTCAGTGCCCTAACTAGACTAGCTGAGACCCCTAAAACATCAACTTTCATATCTTCAACGAATTTCTGTAGGACTTCCCCACTTGTATATCCTTCAATCATTCCCATTTTAGCGTTTAGTAAGAGTGATCCAAATACCATCCAGGGTCCCATCATCCACCCCATGTCAGTAACCCACATTAACGTCTCTCCATTTTTCAAATCGAATTGGAAGTAAATGTCAGCTGAAGCTTTTATTGGAAACCCATCGTGAGTATGAACGCATCCTTTGGGTTTTCCAGTAGTTCCAGAAGTGTAAATTATCATCATTGGGTCTTCAGTACTGGTATCTTCTACATAATCTCCAGCAGTTTTTATGACATCCTTATACTCATAAAAATCACCCTTAGTGCCTCCTCTATTCAATACTACTTTAGTTATATTATCGTTTAGTCCTTCTAGATTTTTTAACATGTCGACTTCTTTTCCTCTTCTAATGCTCTTATCAACTGTGAAGATTACTTTCGCCTCACTATCCTCCACTCTAACCCTTATGGGCTCTGGACCAAATCCGGAAAATAAGGGTACGATTATCGTCCCTACCCTTATTGCTCCCAGCATTACTGATACTATTTCCGGGATCATTGGCATGTAAATAGCGACCCTATCTCCCTTCTTCAAACCTATCTTCTTTAACCAACTTGCAATAGACTTGCTCTCATTTAGTATTTGAGAATAAGTTACAGTTCTGGTGTTGAGGTCTTCATCCATCCACTTAATGAACACATCAGAACTATCACGTAATTGATCTCCAATGTTTAACTTCCCTCCTATGAACCATTGTGGCCATTGTTTTCCTCTGCTCAGATCCAAAACCTTGGCATAAGGTTCTTTAAATTCCACTCCAATAAGCTTTACAAACTGGTCCCAAAATTCAGGATTCTCATATGTATACCTTACGAAGTCTTCTAATCTATTAAGGTTCCTTTTAATCATGAACTTATATACGTTACTGTTCTCTATCCATTCCTTATCTGGATTAAATACCATTAATATCTATCCCATTAATTTTTATAGCTTGGGCAATTTTAAACGCTTTTATATTACTCTCGTACTTCAATGCTTTAATGAAAGATTCCTCGTTTATCAAACCTTCAAATGCCCCCAGTGAGTATAAAAACCCTAGCATTGCAGCATTTGCTGCCTTAATATTCCCAGCCTTTATGGCTATTTGATTAGCATCAATTACATAGACTTTACAACCTTTTAGTTTATCGAAAATCTCCTGCAAAGTAAGTAACTTAACTTTAGGTAAGACGGGCCTCACAACATAGTTATTTACAACGATTGTAGTATGCTTTCTAGAAGCATAATTTAAATTTCTTAAAACCTCGATAGCCTCTAAACCAACTAGGTAATCAGCCTTTCCTAACGGTATTAATGGAGAGTTAACGTCACCTATTCTCACATGAACGTTAACCCCTCCACCTCTCTGGGCTAAGCCATGAGTTTCAGCTATTAAGACCTTAGTATTTGAATAATTTCCAGCCTCAGCTATTATCTTACCAGCAGTTATTATACCTTGGCCTCCAACACCAGCTATTAAAATATTTACCCAAGCCATAATTCATCCCATTTTTCTGGCTTGTCACCCTTTAAGGATATTGCCTTAAATGGGCAAATTGGTACACAAGCTCCACAGCCTATACAAGTGTAATTATCTATTTCAGCTTTCTTATCATTTCTAGGAATAATTGCTGGACACGTAAAGTAGTCATAGCATATGCTACAACCAGTACATTTCTCTAGATCGACTATGGCCTTTGGTAAATTGCTCTCCTCAACGTTATCCATGACTAGTAACGCGCAAGCTCTTTTAGCTATAACAACTGCTGGTTGCTTATTATCTTTAACCCACTTTAACGCATTGGATAACTCTCTTATTGAGGAGTTAACATCAAAAGGATCAACATACCTTACATATTTTACTCCTAAACCCTTAGCAACCTCTCCTATATCGATTTCCTTTGATGGGCTTGGCTGTTGTCCCGTCATCGCAGTCGACCTATTATCTAAGACGAGAACAAGCATTGGAGTTTGATTATATACGGCATTTGCAAGGGCTGAAATACCGCTGTGAAAGAATGTGGAATCTCCAATAACTGCTATCGGTATGTTCCCAGTAGCCCTATAAACACCGTTGGCAATTCCTATACTAGATCCCATATCTGTAGAGGAGTCTTGAGCGTCAAAGGGTGGCAATAATCCTAATGTATAACACCCAATATCGCCAGAAATGAAGGTTTCATTAGGCTTGAAGGAAGCCATTGTAATCGCCTTCTTTAAATCTATGAACGAACTTCTATGTGGACACCCTGGACACAGAGCTGGAGGTCTTGGTGGTATATCTTGGGGAACTTCTAAGTAATCCGTCACTATGTCCAATCCAAAGAATTTGCTAAAGGCATAATATACCTTGTCTAATGTCATCTCTCCAACTCTACTTACCAAATCCTTTCCATGTAGTTCTACTCTTACTCCTTGATCATATAGGAGATCCTTTACCTGATATTCTACTATGGGCTCACCCTCCTCGACTATTAAAACCCTCTTAGAGTTACTCACAGCCTTAAGAATTAACCTTTTAGGTATAGGGACGGGAGTGGTTAATCTCAATATATTTGCCTTAATTTCTAACTCTTTTATGGCATCGATTACATAACCGAATGAAATACCCGAGGCAATTATTAGATTTTCACTATCGTTATCAATTAGCTCGTTTAAACCCTCTACCTCCTCTTCAATTCTCTCCCATCTCTTTAACTGTTCAACTCTATCCCTTCTAGCGTTTTCTGGTACTAAAACATAACGTTTAGGGTTTTTAATAACTTTGCCCATGACTGGTCGAGATGGAGGTTTAAGTTCTACTGGTCCTCTAATGTGACCTATTCTAGTAGTAGATCTGAAAATTACTGGGTGTTTAACTTTGTTACTTAACTTAAAGGCCTCTATGGTTAAGTCGTGAGCGGATTGCGGATCATACGGCTCTACAACCGGGATTAACGCATGTAAACCGTAGTATCTGTTGTCTTGCTCGTTTTGCGACGACCACATGGAAGGATCGTCAGCAGAAACTATAACTAACGCTCCTTCAACTCCAGTATATGATGAGCTTATTAATGGGTCGGCAGCTACGTTTAACCCTACATGCTTCATTGTGGTTAGGGCAAAAGCTCCATTGATAGCTGCCCCATAGGCTGTTTCAAATGCCACTTTCTCATTAGTACTCCATTCAGCATATATTTTTCCAAATTTCATTAATGTTTCTATTATTTCAGTAGATGGTGTGCCTGGATACCCTGCAGCTACTGATACTCCAGCACTTAACGCACCAAAAGCTATTGCCTCATTTCCCAAGATTAGCCTTTTGGTCGTAGAAAGTTCAATCACATTTATAATTATAGTTTATATGTTAATAAGTGTTGCTTTCTAAAGTTTAAGATCTTAACAATTCGATTAAACTTCAGAAGTAAAGTTTATTTTAGTACATAAGTAGTTTAATCTTTTTAATCTATCAACGCAAACTGTATTGTATGGCTCAAACTCATGAAATGTTAGAGAAATTTTTAAATAATTTTCTTAAATTAGTAATTATAAGCGAGTTAATGAACATAGATATCGACGCCAATAATTTAGATAGACTTTTGAAAGTATCTAGTGATATTGCAGTGGATCTATCCATAGGTATCGCGAGGAGAAAATTTGGTAATGACAAAACTAAGAAAATAAAAGAAGGTCTAAGTAACGCATATTTATGGTTACAATCAACACCTACCACTCCAGAGTTATATTATCTTTTAATGGATAAACTTAGTAGAATAGTAACGGAATATAACATAGATTTAGCATGGAAAGAATTAGAAGAATTGGAGAATTATCTATTAGAACTTAATAAGAAAAAAGAGGTTAAGGATGTTCAATTGGGGAAGAGTATTGAAACTATCAGCGATATGAAAAAAATTTTGATCAATTATCTAGCTTCCATACAAGGTGAAGCCGATGAGGCGTTTCTTATAATGAGGGACGAGGTGTTTAATTTAATTCTGGGTAATAATATATATGAGTTAAAAATTAATGGATTAAGCGATAATGAAAAGAAGTCCTCTGATAGTTTTAGACTTAGTAATGCGTTAAAATTGTTATTAGATGAGGAAGATAAAATAAGAAATAAGAAACTTATGGGCGAAGTTTTTACTATTAGTAAGGTAAAGGACAAAGAGGGAAGAATTATAAACGTTTTGATAAGTTTCGCTACCGCTAAGGAAATATTGAATTTAAGGGAAAGCCCAAATATCTCAGTGAAGCTTTTGCGTAAAGTAGAGGATTTCTGCATATTCTTATCTGGTAGCACGTTATATGGAATGGTTTCTTGCAACGTTGAGTTGGATGTGAATTCAGTATATACATATAAGGGTGAGAATATCTTCGAAAAAATTAGTCAACCTTGACTCGTAAAGGCCACTGGAAGCTCAAAATCTTAGCTTTTGCTCCTACTTTAACATTTCCTTCAGCGTAACATAGTAATCCTCCTTCAATATTAGGAAATCTAATTAGGGCAATATACACTGGCTGTGCTAATTTGTTACCTTCATCATCATTGTAAATTATTGTATACGAATCCACGTAAGCTTCATCCTTATTTATTTCCACGTAATTCTCTATCTTGACAAAACAGTGTTCACAATAGGATCTAGCGGGGACGAATATTCTTCCACACTTACTACACTTACTTCCTATAATCTTATTTTGTTTCAATCCGTTAAAGAATTGTTCACCCGCTGGACCTACTGTATACTCGTATCTCTCAGCTTCCATTACGTCATACCATCTCAATAGGCTTCCTTCTTTTCCACTCTTTTCCCAAGACATTTAGATCACCTTAAAGCATTGAATATCTTCAATACTTCCTTTCCTTTCCTCCTTTGGCCTCCATACTGCCTTAACTCTCTTCCCTATGATTTCCATACTCTTCACTTGTTCATAACTTGCACATATTCTATGGAATATTCCTGGGTATACGAAATCTCTATCATTAGAAGGTAATAGTCTTATTACCCCTACTATCTCTGGCTCTTCCAGTTTAGCCCTAGTCCAACTTATGAAGCTGGCAACTGCAGTCATTACAATCCCTTCATCTTTTACCTCAACCCACTCGTCAGTAGGTCTAAAGCATTCCTCACAATACATTTTTGGTGGTACGTGGATTCTACCGCATTTATTACATTTTCTTCCATAAATTTTCCCTTCCTTAAGTCCAAGTAGATATTTGCTTTGAGCTTGTCCCGCAGTGTATGCGTACTTAGCATTTGGCTTATATGATATTATGTAATGTTTACTTAATTCTTCTTCTTTAAGAGGAGTTACCATCTCATATCCCTCAATTACGTAAAACTATAACCGTACCCGCTTGCATTAAATCTCCCCAAGCTTGGGCTACGCCAGTATGTACTGGTCTCTTAACTTGCATTTTTCCAGCAATCCCCTTAAGTTGCCAATATATACTTATAACCTTCATTAAGCCAGCAGCTGCAATAGGATTACCCACTCCCAGTAAACCTCCACTAGGACTACTGGGTATATCGCCATCAATGTCGAATACTCCCTCCTTTAATAATTTTGGAGCTTCTCCCCTTTTAGCTAATTGTAATGCCTCTAAATGATGTAGTTCTTTGTAATCAAACGGATCATATGGTTCAGCAACATCTATTTCCTTATTTGGCCTCTCAATCCCAGCCATCTTATAAGCCATTCTAGCTGCGAATTCCACATATCTAGCATAGGCTAAATCTCTGGCAGGCCATTCCGTATTATCTAAGGTCCATCCAACACCTTCAACCCATACCGGTGTATCAGTGTACCTTCTTGCAACGTCTTCTGAGGCCAATACAATCGCTGCCCCGCCATCACTAACTGGGCTAACATCTAAGAGTTGAACTGGCCAAACTAAGACTTCACTCTTTAGTACGTCTTCTACTGTTATATTTGAACCTAGTTGTGCGTATGGGTTGTTTATTGCATTCCTTTTGTTCTTTACAGAGACTAGTGCAATCTCCTCTTTTTTAATTCCATAAGTTGCCATATATCTGTGCATTTCCATTGCGAATATCCATATCAGATTAGGATTCAAGGGCTTTTCTAAAATTGGATCCCATATATATCTGAATATTGATTGTGGATGAGGTCTAGCTGGACTCATCTTTTCCTCAGCTACAGCCAATACTTTCTGGCACAACCCACTGGCGACATGATACCAGCCTGTTATTGCAGTCATAACTCCAGTAGCACCACCCACATAAACTCTACTTACTGGCTTCTTGATTCCTCCAGCACCATGTGATAAGTATTCACCCTTTAGGTTAACCCCATCAAAAGCATCTGGTGCACTTCCAATAACGACACAGTCGATATCCTTTAACTCTAGTCCAGCTTCGTCCAGTGCCTTACTTGCAGCCTCCCATGCTATTTCTTGTGGAGTTTCTAGTAGTCTTCTCCTAAATAGAGTTAAGCCAGCTCCTATTATTGCAACCCTTTTATTTAAATGAATATTTACCTTCATGGCTTTTCCACCACCACGACTGATCCAGTAAGCGTGGGAATTCCACGCCAAGACGCGACTACAGCTCTTTCACCCTTCCCTTGCTTAATATACTCTATCGCGTCTAGCAATAATGAAAAACCGGAAGCTTCTAAAGGAACTCCTTTAGCCATATGTCCCCCTAATGGATTTACAGGAACTTCTCCTTGAGGAGAGAAATTACCTTCCCTTAAATCCTTTGATGGTTCTTCAGAAACTCTTAATCCCTCCAAGTGCTGTAATTCTTTGTAACTATATCTATCATCAACGAAAACGGCATCAAAATACCTTCTAGGCGTCTCAACTCCAGCCATTTTATATGCCATATCAGAGGCTATCTTCATGTAATTTGCCTTTCCTAGCTCTGCAGTTTCTAAGTTTGAAGAATCTGTCGCGAATCCTATTCCCTTGACTACTAGATAATCATCTTTTTTAAGCTTTTTAGCGACTTCCTCATCAGCAACTACTATGACTATTGCTCCATCCACAAAAGGCGCAATATCTAATTCACTAAGAGGGTAAACTACATAATTTTTCTTCATCACGTCTACAGCAGATATATTACTGGCAAAAGAAGCTCTAGGAGATGAGAGTCCAGCTTTCTTATTTTTCTCCACTACTAATGCCAGATCTTCTCTTGTTATCCCTTTTCTATGCATGAACTTTACAGCATCTAACCCTGCAATAAAGTGGAAATTTGGTGGATTAATGGATCTGATGTATATTGGATCCATTGCGAATTTCTCCAGGTCACTAAATGTTAGTATATCACTTACCTTAGAATGGGCTTCAATTGACACTACGTTAGCTACACCGGAATTGATATGCATTGCCGCATGGGCTAATCCTTGAAGAGAATCTCCAGCTACAGTCATTGTGGGTCTCATTGCACCCCCCATTTGGTCTGGTGCGAATTCATCTGCTATTGATATTCCCTCCCAGAAATCCTCTTGGCAAGATATAAAGGAGTCAACATCGCTTCTAGGATTTATACCCCCTGCATCTTTATATGCTCTCGATGCAGCCTCAAAAACCATTTCCCTAAACGAGACCTCATGAGTCGTAGGCTTGAAGCCGTACCAACCTAAGCCTATTATTGCGATTCGATTCAAAAAAGTCCCCAAAAATATTCTCTTCTCATCCTATTAAAACTTTTTAGCCTAATGTCAGAAAGGATCAAAAGTAACTAGATATACGGTATTCCATACTGTTCAATATATTTAGCTATAATGTGCCTCTGTACTTCATCAGTTCCCTCACCTATCCTAAGTAGTCTAGCATCACGATATATTCGTTCTATGTTAGTTCCCTTAGCGTAACCCATACCACCGAATACTTGTAAGGAGATGTCTATTACTTCGTTAGCAATATTTGCAGATAATAACTTTAACATTGAGACGTAAACTCCCTTATCCTTTGAATTCTCATCGAACTTACTACTGACATCCTTAGCCATTGACTTAACTGCGTTAAGTTTAGCTATGGCATCTGCGAAATACCATCTTATCCCTTGAAAATCATAAATCGAATTCCCAAATGCAAATCTTGATTTAGCCCACTTAAAAGCTTCTTCCAAAGCCGCCTCAGCCAAACCTATTGCAATACCTGAGATAGCAAGCCTACCTATTTCTAATACTGAGTTGACCATGTTCCACCCATTATTCACCTCCCCAACAACGTAATCGTTTGACACTTCGCAATTATGAAAGATTACCTCAGCGGTCCCAGTTCCCCTATTACCCATGACTTCTATTTTTCTAGTCTCAACGCAATTACTTCTGGGCACTATAAAAACTGATAAATCACGTCTAGATGAACCCGTTTTCGCTACTGTGATGAAAACGTCAGCGTAAAGCCCTTGAGTTATCCACATCTTATGTCCCTTTATTATCCACGATCCATTTCTTTTCTCAGCGAGAGTCTTCATGGAACCTATATCGCTTCCACCTGAAGGTTCAGTTAAGGCAAAACTACCTATAATTTCTCCCTTACTCAATGGTTCCATAAACTCCTTCTTTTGCCTTTCATTTGCATACAATCTAATCATCTCACCGGCTAACTCTCCTTGAGCATCAGCAATTAATGCTAAAGACCCGCTAACCTTTGCAATCTCTTCTAAAATAATCATCATGTCGTAGTTTGATAGACCACTAGTTAAAGGGATTAGAAAGCCTAACTCTCCAAGCTTTCTAACTAAATCTCTGGGGTAGTAATCTTCTTTGTCTATTTTATTCACTATCTTCTCAACATCTCTGTTTAGAAACTCCCTTAATGATTGTATAAAGAGCTCTTTTTCGCTCATATATTTATCTTACATTAAATAACTTTTAAATCTTATACAAATCTATCATTGTTGAACGAAAGGTATATATAATTTTTAATTTACAAATATATATGATAACATGAGTTGGAAAATATATTCTCTAGATCAGATTAAAGCACTGGCAAAATTCTCCATGGAAAATCCAGAAGCCTTCTGGCGGGATAAGGCTAATTACGTAAGTTGGTTTAGGCAACCAGAGAAAATACTTGAGGGAGAACCACCATACGAGAAATGGTTCGTCGGAGGAACACTTAATATATCCTATAATGCCATAGATAGGCATTTACCAGATAAGAAAGATAAGGTGGCATTTTATTGGACCAATGAGAGATTAGATAGTTTTAGGTCAATATCCTTTCAAGATCTTTATCAAGAAGTAAACAAGGCAGCCTATGTCTTAAGTGAATTGGGCGTGAAAAAAGGCGATACGGTATCCATGCTAATGCCTAATATACCAGAAGCTGTATACTTCTCCTTAGCAACACACAGACTGGGGGCAATTCTAATAATACATTATGTAGGTTTGAGCGAGGAAACAGTGGCATATAGGTTTAATGATTGCGGTTCAAAAGTATTGATTGTTGCTTCAAAGACGTTTAGGAATGGAAATGAGATAAGAATTAAGGATTTTGTGGATAAAGTTTTGGAATCTCATACTACACCCATACAGAAAGTCTTGACAGTGCCGAGGGGATATTCAGATTTTAATGTTAATGGGAAAAGGGATGTTGTGTATGATGGTGTGAAACCTAAAGGGAAAGTTTACGTTAAACCAGTGGAAGTTGAGGCTAACGAGCCAGCGACAGTTTATTACACGTCTGGAACTACGGGAAGACCTAAGGGATTATACCATAGTAATGGAGGGTATGTGATAGCACTCAATTGGGCTTTTAAGGCAATATTTAACCCAACAGAGAATGACGTTTGGTGGACTGTTTCAGAATTAGGTTGGCCAGTATGGCCAATGGCAAATTTATACACGATACCAGTAATGGGAATACCTGGTGTGCTTTTTGAGGGATATGTTGGTTATAAAAGGGATCTATTCTCGAGAGTAATTGAGAGATATAATGTAAGCCTAGTTTGGAGTTCTACCACAACTCTTTACACTCTCAAGAGTTTAGGAGAGGAGTCAGTTAAGAGCGGAGATACATCAAGCTTAAGAATGATTCTTAATACAGGAGAACCTTTAAACGTTGGAGCGTGGATGTGGTTAAATCAGAATCTTCCTCAAGTTAAGATAGCAGATGCGTACTGGATGACAGAGCATTTATCGCCAGTTGGTGCAACTCCTTACGGAATCGGCGAAATTCCCTTTAAGGCAGGTTCCGCTGGTATACAATTCCCAGGAGGAACATATTTCTTAATTGTTGACGATGAGGGAAAACCATTACCTCCTAAGCAAAAGGGATATATAGTGTTAAAACCGCTTAACCCAGCCTTAGCTAAAATGTGGAATGATCCCAATTACGAGAAGATAAAGGAGAAGTATTGGTCTAGGTTCCCAGGATACTTCTACACTGGAGATTACGGTTATGTTGATGAGGATGGATATCTGTTCGTGCTGGGAAGAGCTGATGATGTAATAAGAGCTGAAGGGGAGAGGATAGGAACACTTGAAGTTGAAAGTGTAATAGTAACTCATCCCAACGTGGCCGAAGCTGCCGTAATAGGTCAAGGCGGTAACATAATAGCGTTTGTAGTCCCAAGACAAGGGGTTGAGGTTGGTGACGCACTCAGAAATGACATTAAGAACTATTGTAGGAACGCTGGTTACATAGTTGATAAAGTAGTGTTTGTGAAGAGACTGCCTAAAACCAAAAGCGGGAAGATAATGAGAAGGCTACTAAAGGCTATCCTAGCTAACGAGAATCCAGGTGATGTATCAACATTGGACGATATAAGGATAATGGAGGAACTTAAGGAGGCGTTGAAGAGCCTAAGCTAAAATGTTTTTTATGGAAAACGCAATTAACTTCCTTTGGGCATTTCTCAAATGATAGAGGAACGTTACTTTACTTATTCCTAATAGCTTAGCTAATTCATCGGCAGTTGCTCTTCTGGGATAGTCTAAATAACCATAGGAATAGGATACCGTAAGCACTTTCTTTTCCCATTCAGTCAGATTAGGGTAGAGAATTGGGTTAAAGTCAGTTGTCTCCACTCTTTTCACCTTTCCTAAACTTTCGATCTCAGTAAGAATCTCTCGAAGATTTTTGCTGGAAGTTACAAATGACCATTTTTCGTCTTTACCTTCTATGAGATTACCCAGAATCAACACTTCCTTATCGTAGAGGACCCCAGCTATTGATCCCTTGTATTTATTTAAAAAATCCACATAAGTTCCTCCCTTAAACCTATCTACCTTCATAACCTTTATAACGCTTCTGTGTGTTTTCATTAAGTTTGATATAACCTTATTTTCCATTGAATCGATAAGAATCCTACTCCTTAAATAGTTCTTATGTGGATAAACTTCTAAATTAATAGTATATGCGGTAAATGGCATGTGTGAAGTCCAACAATCTTCATGGCTTACAACTATATCTACATGTTTAATCAAGTTAATCATGTACTATTTAAACTCTTTAAAAATATAAATGTTATGTATTATAAGAAACTATAATATAGTATACTGTTAGTCGTATGTTTATTAAACTAGTTTAATATAGAATATTAAATTATTGATTTGAAAAGCCAAATATGGCAGAAAAGGCTGCAGTAAAAGCAGGGGAAGCGATTGCTAGAATGGATAGAATCCCAATATGGGGACTTTCATATATTTTTATAGGAATATTAGGTATAGGGTTTCTCTTCACATTTTATGACATTTTCGATATAAATGTATCATTTATACAAACGGCATTAACGCTATTTCACGTTAGCAATCCAACTTCTCCTCAGATTCCAGCATTACTAGGCCCCATAGTCCTATTAAACCTAGTAGGGTATATAATAGGAGCCCTTATACTTTCTCCAATATCTGACGTAATAGGCCGGAGGAGGATGCTAATGATAACTATGATCATTACAGGCCTTGGCAGTTTATATAACGCATTGGCGAATAATTATGTTAATTTTTTAGTAGCAAGGACCATAACTGGTATTGGTGTTGGTGCTGATTTAGCAATAGTTAATACTTATATTGGAGAAGTAGCTCCCATTAACGGAAGGGCTAGATACACTAGTCTAGTATTCTTATTTTCAACACTAGGCGCAACACTAGGCATATGGTTAGGATTGTTCTTAACAACGCCCTCTGCTCCATTTCCTCTTGGATTACCGTTTGCACTTGGTGGAAGTGGGTTCTTTGCGGTTAATGGATGGAGAGTAATGTACGGGATAGGTGCGTTATTGGCTTTAATAGGATTGCTCTTAAGGTTTAGCTTACCTGAATCTCCAAGATGGTTAATATCTAAGGGTAAATTAACTGAAGCTGAAAGGATAGTTGAGGTGATGGAGAAGAAAGCTACTGGCAAGTTAGGTAATCTCCCACCATTACCCAATATAATTCAGCCTTATATTGCAGAGAGGTATTCCTATTTAGATGCATTAAAGACCATATTTAGTTCCTCACTTTATATAAAGAGGTTTGGAATACTTGTCTCAATGTGGTTATTTGGTTATATGACCGTCTATACCTTGGCAGCTGGTTTAACATCTGTATTAGCCTCACTGGGATTTGCTCCACCAGAAGCTGGAATGATTGCGGCAATAGGTGTTATAGGTTTCATATTAGTTCCTATAACAACCTTCTTTGTTGGAGATAGACTTGAAAGAAAGACGTGGACAGTCATTTCAGTAGTCTTCACAATAATTGGGGGATTATTAATAGCTATAGCTGGTACTAACATAGCATTATCTTTCCTAGGATCTATAATTCTCTTTTATGGTTTTAATTTATGGGTTCCAACATCATACGCTTGGACTGCTGAGAGTTTTCCGACTAGGGCTAGGAGTACTGGTTTCGCCTTATGTGACGGTGTAGGTCATATAGGGGGTGGGATAGGGATTATTGCAATTTCCTCTTTCATAGGTTCTCTGATAGCTTCTGGGGTCACTACAGCTTTGGCAATAGAGGTATTTTTGCTAATAGCCTTATTCCAAGTAATTTCAACAATAATTGCAATAGCAATAGGACATAGGTCTGCTAATAAGAGATTGGATGAGGTTTCACCCTAAGACATCAACTCAGTTTAATGATAAACTTAAATAATTTTTTTAAGTATATACTCTCATGAGCGAGACGATAAGGAATATAATGAGATTATTTCCACTAGGAATAGTAGTAGTTACAACTAAATGGAGTGATAATTTAGTAGGAATGACGGTCAACACATTTAATTCGCTTTCTTTAAATCCACCATTAGTTATGTTTACCGCAGATAAAACTAAGGGTAATGATGTACCTTTTATCGAGAGTAATGGTTTTATAGTAAATTTTGTCGATGACGAAAAAATCTTCAATACATTTGCCTTTAAGCCCATAAAGGAGAGATTCAAGGAGGCAAAGTTCTTCGAAGGTTTAGATGGAATACCCGTATTGGCTGACAGTTACGCTTACATGGAAGTTAAGAAGTATAAGACTATTGATATTGGTGATCACACCATTGTAGTTGGTGAGGTAATTAATGGAAAGATTGTTAGAGATAATTTCTCACCCTTAGTCTATTACAATAGAAATTATTGGAAGTTATGTAGATAACCTTAAATCAGTTTAATAGTGAATTAATTTATCTTTTTGCACGTGATAGTGTTTGATGATCAACACTTTACGTACATCTCATGTGTGTATAAGAGTTAGCGATTTGGATAAGGCGAGATACTTCTACTCAGAACTCTTAGGATTTGTGGAGACAGAAAAGGATGGCGATTATATTTATTTGAGAGGGATTGAGGAAGGTCAGCATCATAGCTTAATACTAAAAAAGGCCAACTCGGCTGGTTTATCGTATATAGGCTTTAGGGTAAGTAAAGGAGAGGAATTAGATAAGGCCAGAGAAGAATTGGAAAACCTAGGTCATAAGGTTAGGAAATTTAGGGAAAAGGGTATTAATGAAGCTCTATTATTTGAATCCCCCGAAGGAATCCCAATACTTCTATACTATGACATGGAGTATGTAGGCGATTTAAGATTAGCATTTCATAGGCATAGGGGAGTGAGTCCAGTCAGGTTAGCCCACGTAAATTATATGGTTAAGGACTTGGAGAGAGAATTGGAGTTCTTTAAGAGATTCATGGGTTACTATGAGACTGAGAGGTTCTTGGATAAGGATGGGAATTTGGCAGTAGTGTGGTTAACTAGAAGAGGGGATTCACACGAAATAGCAATAGCGAAGTCAAGTAAAAACGTTCCGGGATTTCACCATGAGACGTATTACGTTCATGATGTAAAAGATGTCATTAAAGCCCCAGATATTCTAGCCTCAGTGGGATTGTGGGATAGTATAGAAAGGGGTCCCGGTAGACATGGTGTAACTGAGGGTTATTATATTTATTTGAGAGATTTTGATAAAAATAGAATTGAGTTCTTCACCAACGATTACGTGGTTCTGGATCCGGATAAGTGGAAACCAATAGTTTGGACCTATGATCAATTAAGGTATAGAAGTGATTTTTGGGGAAGGCCGATTCCTCAATCTTGGTTAACTGAATGGGTTGCCGTGGAGGATATTTCCACGGGTCAATTAAAGGGGTGGTCTGGATGATAAGAAGGGGAACAGATTACATAAAAAGTATAAAGGAAAACCCACCAGTAGTTTACTATGAAGGAGAAGTAGTAAAGGATGTTACAGAACATTCAGCATTTAAAATACCGATATCTACTGTTGCGAAATATTATGATCTACATTGGGATGAGAAATATAAGGAGTACCTAAGGGTTTATAACCTTGATGTGGGAGAGGAAACTAGCATAAGTTTTCTAAGACCTAAAAACAAGAAAGATTTAGGCAAATTAAGGGATGGCCTAGTAAAGATATATGATTACTATAGGGGATTCTTCGGTAGAAGTCCAGACTACCTAAACTTATGGACAATGGTATTCTATGCACACGCTGAGGACTACTTTGGAAAACAGTTCGGTTCAAAGTTCATGGAAAATGCGATTGAAATTTACAAAGAAGCTACAAAGAGAGATTTGTTCTATACCCACGCAATTGTGGCCCCAATGTACGATAGATCTAGACCACCTTCTCAATGGGAAGATCCATACATTCAAGTGGGAATAGTTGAGGAAAAACCAGAAGGTGTAGTAGTAAGAGGAGCCGCAATGATATGTACCGCCGGTCCTTATGCGGAGATGTTATGGTATCTACCAAATGTCAGAAGAGATAGTGATCCTAGATATGCAATATACTTCTCTATCCCAACAAACACTAAAGGAGTTAAGTTCTTGTCTAGAAGGGGGTTCCAGCCTAGGGAAGGAGGAGAATTTGAATACCCAATATCTTCTAGATTTGAGGAATCCGATGCAGTTTTAGTGTTAGATAACGTCCTAATTCCTTGGGAAAGGATAATATTCTTCAAGAAGCCTGAGTTAATCGAAGACCTAATGTGGCATACCGTTCAGTTAAGGGGATGGTTTAACTGGCACTTCGTAATTCAACATTATAGCAGGTTAAAATTCCTTGCTGGTTTAGCTATCGCCATTGCTGAAGCTTCTGGCACCAGTAATTTCATTAACGTTCAAGAAAAGATAGGTGAGATACTGATATATGTAGCTCTAAATGAGGCAGCCCTCTATGCATCAGTTGAAAGAGCCCAAGAATTGCCCAATATTACTAGACCAGATCCCTATATTTCCATTTCAGCCAGTCACTTCAACATGAAGACAGTTCCCAGAGCAAATGAGATATTAAGGTCAATTAGTGCAGGATCATCAATACCTATACCTGCTGGTATTAAAGATTTTGAAAATCCCGAGGAAAGAAAATTATTGGATAAGTACATGGCAATGAAAGGTCTTGATGCCCTAGAAAGAGTTAAGATGTTTAACCTACTGTGGGACGTTATAGGATCTGAAGCAGGGATGAGATATGAACAATATGATAGGTTCAGTAGGGGTGATCCCACAATAAGATGGGCTCAAACTTATACTGAGGTATTCAAGGATAGAAAGCACGAATTCGTCAAATTGGTTAAGGATATAATCGATCAGATGCCTAATCCTAAAGCTTAAGTGAACAAAAGTTAACTTAATTTTTTATTTATATTTTTGGAGTTCTTGTTAATGACAATTGGCTTATTTATATCTCATGGTTCTCCTACAATACTGATTGATGAGAATAAGTGGAAGGACTTATTGAGAAGAGTAGGAAAGGAAATTGAGGAGAAGTATAAACCAGAAACAATAATAGTCTCAAGTCCCCATTTCGTCTCATGGACGGAAACCTTCTATATTGAAAGCAGTGAGAAGCTAGAGTGTATTCAAGATTATTACGATTTCCCAGATGAGACTTATAAATACTGTTATAACGCGTTAAATGACACTGAACTAGTTGAAGAAATAGTGAAAAACGCTGAGGGAAAAGTAGTGAAAGATGATAAATGGGGATTAGATCACGGTGCGTGGATTCCCCTCTTCTACATGTTTCCCGAGTATAAACCAAAAGTTGTAACAATATCAATTACTGACAATTCGCCAGAATCACACTATGAAATAGGTGAAAAGATTAGGAAAGCAGTAGAGAAACTTGGAAGGAAAGCAGTGTTTTTAGCCACTGGTTCACCAACTCATAGGTTAGACTTGTTTTACTTTAAGATAACTCCTAAACCTACAAAATTCGATGCGATATTAATGGATCTAATAAAATCTGGTGAATTTGAGAAAATATTAAAAATTAGTGAACTTTATCCTAAGGAGTATCAGACTGCAATGCCAGAGGGAAATTTAAATACTCTACACATGCTCTTAGGGTATATTAAACCAAAGAAGGCTGAGATACTAGGATATGATACACCTTGGCCCGGAGTTAGTATGCTAGCCGCAAGCTTTTATGAGTAAAAGACTCATTTTTAGACATGCGTTTTTGTCCTAGATGCGGTTCGGCGAGAGCTATATTACTTAATAAGAAGAAAAGATTGTATAGGTGCATGACGTGTAGCTTTGTTTACACTATTTAGAAATTTCTTATATCTATACCAGTAATTTTTTGATAGTTTTCAAAGCCATATTGTTCTATAATGTCTAAGACCAAACCTTTTCTTTCTTTTACCTTCGGAAATACGTATTTCTCTTCATTCAGATTATGATCTAACACTATTTTCATATACCTAGGTACCCAATCTTTTCTCTTCTCCTTTATTATCGTATCACCGTACTTCTCAATTAGTTTATGGTCGTTTGAATAAGGCTTGGCTTCTGGTATATCTTTAAAGACATACAAGTCCTCCATCTTCGCGTGAACATTAACTATGAAGTCATGTAATGTTTCCAATTCCTGCAAAGAATTATCAACTTTTTCCAGAAAATAGAACCTTATTCTAAATATACCATGTTCAAATTTAAGTAGTTCTATTAAGTCCATATTTTCATTAATGTTGGGATTACTAAAAAACCTTTTATTGAAGAGTGAAAAGTGTAGAGATAGTAATGAAATTCTCATTTCTTCTATTACTGATAATAACCGTAATTTCGAAAACGTTTATGCTAGGCAATTATATAATACATGTTAACGTAAATGAGAATTTTCCATTAGTTCAAAGCGTTGAGAACTCCACTATTGGTATAAAATTTGTAGTAAGTGTAAAGAACTTTACAGTAGAACCTCAAACTATTGATAAGTTATTAGCAATAAAGAATAGCACCAATTTCTCGGAAATAATTGTACCTTATTATCTGATTAACAAAACATTCTCAATAGTTTATAATGGGAGTTATTATGCAAACATTACAATAAGCTCTGTGCAAGTAAACGACAGTAATAATTTTGGTGGAAATCTTACGAATGTTTCATTCATTTCTACCTCTTCATCTCCTTTAGCCTTAAACACTTTTTACAGTAATGGGGTTATTGTAATGGTACTAGTTGCAACATTTTCAATAGTCTTATATACAATTTTACAGACCAAGAAGAAGAGAAAATAAGAGGAAAGATTAAGTTCGGAATGCTGAAAGCTCCTTTGATTCTTCTCTCTCACTTACGGATTGTAGTCCAATTATTATCATTGATTTCTGTGGTAGTTTAGATGTGATATAGCACGATACTTCTAGTGTATCTTTAGCTCTAATTAAACTTTCCTTAATTATCTTAACTGGTAAATCAGAAGATATTACTACGAAATATTTGACACTGTATGGAAGGAACGTGCTAAAGAATTTTTCAAAGTTTGAGATGATTTTTGTATTTATAAGGAATATGTGTCTTATATCTTCTTTCTTTAAAAGCTTTAATAAATCATCATCAAGATAATTTTCAAGTTCTTTAACACTTAAGTGTTCCATCATATATAAAGTATCCTAAGTTATATATTAATTTAACTTCTTTACACTTCATCAGATTTCAAGGACAAGGTTTATGTGTGTAAATATACTTGTAGTTTAAAGGGCAAGGATCTCTCTAAATTTATGCAAAAACCTTAAGTATGTTAGGGAGAGAAGCGATTAGGATCCGTTAGTAATTATAATATTATCTCTAGATTAGTGTAAGTCTATAAGGGAATACTTGATTAAATAACAGTGTATCGAGAAAAATAAGAAGCATAGTAATAATATTATTATGAACAATAATTTGATAATCTATACTCAAAAGCAATGGTCAAGGTGATCTACAAAATCCTCCAAGGAGAATGAAACGTACCAAAACACCTACTACTCAAGCAAAGACTCAATCAAATTATTAGACCTTAACTACTCCAAACACTCTTGGGGTAGCAAGATAAAAAACAAGATCGTAATAAAGCATAACAAGCTTGAGGCTATGTGGGACAAATCTGCATAAGTGGGGAAAAGTTAATAATCTCGGGGATTTATAATATAAATCATGGCATATGTTGTAAAAGTGGATGATAGAGGTAGATAAAGCTTCCTAAAAATCTAGCTAATGCTGACTCGGTAATAATAATTGAGGCAGGGACTTTCTTCGTCGGTATACCTATTCCTAAGGACCCCTTGGCTGAAACTTACGGCATAATTAGAACTGAGCTTAGTGTTAAGGAGCTGAAAGAAATTACTGAAAAGGAGGCTGAAAGGGACGCATTAGGAAGGCACTCAAAATGATGATAGAGAGTGGGGTTTGGGCTTTATTGAATTTTCATGAATTTGTATCTAATTCTCAGCCCTTGGGCCTCACCAAAGTCACGGGGCATTGCCCCACTCATACCCCTCCACCTATATAAGAAATATCAGTAAAAAGGTTTGGTCAACCTTAGACGTCAATATTGAATGAAAATGCATTGCCCTTTAAAGTGTGATGAAGTATAGTTGCTTATCATAACTAAGTTGTAACTAAAAGCATTACTATTTATGGTAAAGAGTTAACACTATATCATTCTTTTATGTTCATTGAAAAAGATATATCGAAAAATTTATTTGTCTTTATATCGCTCTTTTCTTTATGGACTCTAAAGAAGCAATGCGTACTTTAATTACCCTCACTCTAATGTTAACTTTAGTAAATTACGTTGAGACAATGGTTATACCTGCACTGCCGAAAATCGAAACACAATTCTCTACTACAGCCACAACGGTTGCATGGATAACATCAGCCTATCTCATAGTTGGTGCAATTGCATCACCACTTTTTGGAAAACTTGGTGATAGATATGGGAAGAAGAAAGTTTACCTCTTATCTATTGGGTTTTACTCGTTAGCTGTATTATTAGCTGGGTTCTCAACTAACATCTACTTTTTAATTTTCGCTAGGGCGATTCAAGGATTAGGCTATGCAACGTTTCCTCTTGCAATAGCCATTATAACTGACCTATTTCCCAAAGAGCGAGTTGCATGGGCTCAAGGTATTTTAAGTGCGACACTCGCAGCCGGTCCAGCCTTAGGATTATTAGTAGGTTCCTATATAGTTCAAGATCTTGGATGGCCTTATGCGTTTCATACCGCATTTTTACTATCAATAATTCTAGTAATAATTTCCGCAAAGTACATAGTTGAGATCCCCGAGAAGACTAGGGAGAAGATAGATTATTTAGGGGCAACATTTCTTATGCTAACAGTAGTTCCGTTATTAGTATATTTATCTAATGGTCCTAATGTTGGTTGGACTTCACTTAGTCAATTGTTATTGATTGCGATTTCAGTAATAGCATTTCCCATATTTTTATTGGTAGAGAGAAGAGCCAATGAACCCTTGATGAGACTTGAGTTATTTGGAGTAAGAAATATAATGGTAGCAAATATAGCTGGGCTAATATCTGGAGCTGGAATGTTTTTAATGTTTACAGGATTAGTCTATTATCTTCAACTACCTCAACCCTATGGACTAGGCTTATCCATAATAGAATCTGGGCTGTTAATGGCACCTGTAGCTTTAGTAATGATGATTGTCGGACCGATAGTAGGTAGATTGATTAACGCTACTGGACCTAAGCCATTACTTATCATAGGTTCTGTAATTAGCATTTTTGGTTATTTGCTTCTAGATACTTTTAGGTATAGCGTATATGAAGTTGTACTTGATGTCATGATAACTGCTGTAGGGTTAGTTAATATTATGATTCCATTAGTTAATATGGTCGCAGTATCTTTACCAGAGGAACAAAGAGGAATAGGAATAGGAATGAACACTTTAATAAGAACTATCGGAAGTTCAATTGGCCCAGTAATCTCAACAGTGTTTATGGACACCTACACTACATGGATAATATACGATTTTAACGATCAAATTGTACCGTTAGCTCAAGTACCATCTTATTCAGCCTTTCATTACATGTATACTGCTGCAGTCGGTATAATGGTCCTAAACCTTATCGTTGCTTTATTCACTAGGAATTACGTAATTAAGACGGGGCAACATGCGTGAGCTTTCTACTTATCTTTTCTATTTAAGTATTGCAGTATAAATTGTATAAATCCTATATACTTCTTATGGAATATTATACATGTATACTTATTAACCATGGAAAATATACATAAATATAATGGTAGTTATACCAATTGAGGAGTTATCAGAACATGTTGAGGATAGCCTAATTAAAATGATAAGTAAAAGTGGAAGTGTGAAGTTTGTTAGGTTCGTTAGTCCCAGTTTGATAGTTGATGCTCAGAAATTTTTCAAGACTTTTGTACCTACTGCTAAGTATTATGTAGTGATAGTGCCAGACAACGTAAAAAATGAAAAAGTAAAAGATG
Organism: Saccharolobus solfataricus; assembly: GCF_900079115.1. NCBI lineage: Archaea > Thermoproteati > Thermoproteota > Thermoprotei > Sulfolobales > Sulfolobaceae > Saccharolobus > Saccharolobus solfataricus. Next base: position 1,941,329 of record NZ_LT549890.1, on the reverse strand, counting down.
AGCTTATATCTATGTCAAGAAATAGTTTTAATTTTACAATCCTTTATTCTTATAAGCTTATGGATAAAATTTTAATAATAGGTTACGATTGATTGAAACAAAAGAAGGGAAAAGTGTTATAATAGATAGCTTGAAGGAAGAAAGGTCGCAAATAAGGAATTACTAATATCGGACTGTAATATATTAGTACTTGTAGCGCTTGAAAACGTCATAAATAAGTTTAATGCTCCCTTCAGTGTAGGCAACAATTTCACTCATGAAGCGTAGTTTAAATTCCCTTAAATCGGCTTTCATTGACATGTAAATATTTAGTAGAAATTAGAAGGAAAAACTATAATATTCAATTTTTACTATAGAATTTTATGTTGAATTGAAAATGAGTTTCTAATCTATATGATACTAAATTAACGAAACTGCTGTCTAAGCTGTAGAGAATAGCAGAAAGAATTAAAAATTATTTTCTTTTACTGATTACTAGTATAACAACTATAACTATTATTAAGATTATACCCGCAATAATTCCTATGCCTACGTAATTATATCCAGAGTTAACTATTAACGTTTTCACAGCAGTCTTACCCCATAAATCTTTAGCTATTAGCGTAATATTATTTTCACCGTTTTGCAACTTAAACTGTAACTGGGTTGTTGATGAGTAGTTACCTACAAGTTTACCGTTTAAGAAGATAAGATAATACGGATCAGTTCCGCCATTAACTGAAGCCGATAATGCAATTGATGTATTATACTGAATGAAGTTTCCTTGAGTTTGTTCTTTAACACTTAACGAAGGAGGTGGGACTATTAACACTGGTTTACTCATATTTATTATATAACCTGCAGAATCTCTTACCGTTACCGTTATTATATAAACTCCTATACTGCTTAAATTTAGTTCCTTAATGGATTCATTACCCACATAACTTCCGTTAATATACCAAGAAATATAGTAGGGTGGTGTTCCTAGAGATACTGTAGCGTTAACTGGAAACTCAGCTCCAGAATCTATAGTAGTTTTAGGTACTGATAACTCAACTACGGGATCAGGGTTAACCTTTATAATAACGCTCTTCGCTGACGATACCCCTAGAACGTCTTTTACCATAACAGTAATGTTATATTCGCCAATATTAGAAGGCGTGAAATTATACAGTTCATCCCCAATTCCACTACTTACTAAAGAGTTATTAACGTACCAGTAATATATAAGGCTTCCAGATCCTCCTTTACCTATAGCCTTTATTACTTCCCTTAATCCCTTATCTGTCTCAGAGGTATAACTTAATGTAGAAATATAGGGATTGGGATTGATAGTGAAATTATATTTTGAAATATTTATACTACCTGCGTAATCCTCAACTTCTATTTGAATGGTGTATTTTCCTATACTATAGCCCTTCATGTTTACTGCGTAATATGTAATTGAAGTGTAATTTATAATTTTATATGTTTCTGATAATATCCCGCTATCATTAGATATTGTAATAATGATGTTATATGGCTTAGTACCTCCGCTTATTATTGAGGTAAAGTTAAAGTATGGCAATGCAAGATCTATATAATTGGTTACGTTGAGTATTTGTACTTTTAAGGGTGGGTTTATTGTAAGTGAGAATTCGTAAGATTTTGAATTTCCATTAAAATCAGTAAGTTTTATTTTAACAGTATAATTACCTGGAGAAAGCGGACTTAAGAATAAATAATACGTTGATACAGAGGGGAATAGAACGTAAGTATATCCAGATAACTCGTTTCCACTGCTATTGCTAATTGTAACGTTTAACTTATACGGTAAAACTCCGCCAGAGACGTTTATAGTAAATATGTATGGGAAATTCTGGTCTGTAGCTTTAGTGTAATTAACAACGTTAAATCTCAACTGTGATACGTTTTCGTTTAAGTTGTTTATAACTTGATAACCACTACTCACTAAATAAACGCCATTATATGAAATAGAATATAAGTTATCTGCAGATTCCTCAGTATCAAGACCAAAGGGGAAGAGGAATTTAGGGGGTGCTAAAGTTCCGTTTAAATATTGATAGATCATAGCTAATTCTACATTTGATTCATTAAAGAACGTAAACTCGCCATTACCTCCACCACCTAATATTAGCTCTGCATCGTAAGCAAGCCCTCCTGCAGTGAAGTTATAACCATCTACTAGGATATATGCTGATAAAGTATTAGGTATTAATATGGTGACATTATCGTACCATATGGGTGAACCACTCTGGTTCATATAACCAAAAGATATCATGGGACCTTGAGAAGTGTATGATGTGTTTATGAGTAAGTATTTTAAAGAGGGTATCAAGAGTGTTGAGAAATTGGTACCATATGCGTAATAATCATTTCCATTATTAGTAACGTAAACTATTCCATTACCCTTCACAGTACTATTAGATAGAATTGAGATTTTACCAGTGAAATTCCATATATTATCTAAAAATATGTAGGAATCGTTATTGGTATAAATTTGTATAACATTCTGTAACCAAAGTTGTTGAGAACCACCTATAGTATTAACTTGAAGAACTACATTTAACTGAATAGATGCAGAGTATTGACTTACACCAGCTGGTGGTGTCGAATTATAAGCTAGTAATTTGTTAATTTCAACAGCACCTATTACACTTTTAATTTTCTCTATATAAGGACTAATAACACCGTTGTTAATCTTAAGACCATAATCGGCTATACCAGTAGGCAAGGGTCTTGTTAGAATATAGTAATTTAACGTAACAGGATTATTACTAATGTTATTATAGAAAACAATATAATATTGCCCACTTAGAGGAAAGAATTTACTAAGGGAATTAGTAGTAATTGAATATATTGACTGAGATGAACCCGTTTGATTAAATTGATAAAATTGTGAAGGAGTCATAATCATGAACGTTATTGGTGACGATGTGTAAAAAATTACGTCAATACCGCTTCCCTGTGTAGCATTTTCACTAATATAGAAAAGGTAGTGAGGAGGTAATTGTATTTGGTCATATAAAGATATGGATAAAGTAAAAAAGGAAAATAATGGAAGAATTAACATTGCCAAAAGTAGTATTTTAAGCAATCTCATGTGTAAAAGTGGATACCATGTTATATTTAAATATTGTTATCGTAATACTTTATGTAACTAACGTTAACAATAACGCTTTTACCAACATTATTTTAATGACATTTTATCGATTTATGCTAATGATATTAAGTGATCAAAAATTAGTAAAACTTATACATTTAAGGGGCTAAGTAATAAATTATGAAAGTTGAACTCTAATCAAGCTCTATTCTTTATTTCATTATTATCCTACCTTGTCTTATCTTTCTCTTTAAGGGGTCTAGGATTAAGCCCAAGGAAAAAATATTATAATAGACCTCTAGCTTTCATAGCTCTTACTACTCTATCCACAGCTAATGCCATGGCAGCAGTTCTCAGATCGTGATCTTCTAATTTCTTTTGATGATAATCGTATAGGGTATTGAAAGCATTGTTCATTCTGTCGACTATAAGCTTCTTAGCCTCTTCATCGCTTATTATTTGACCCATTTTATTATTAGCCCACTCTACATAACTTCCAACAACTCCACCAGCATTAGCAAGTATATCTGGCACAACTACTATGCCCCTTTGTCTCATTATTTCATCTGCATCAGCAGTCAATGGACCATTTGCACCCTCAACAATAAGCTTAGCCTTAATCTTGGGAGCATTAAACTTATTTATGACGTTTTCAAGCGCTGCAGGTACTAATATATTACAGTCCGATATTAGTAGTTCCTCATTTGTGACCTTTCTTCCCTCAGGATAATTTGTCACACTTCCAGTTTTCTCCTTTATTTCCATAGCCTTTCCAACATCTATTCCATTCTCATTAATTACTCCACCTTTAGAGTCACTAATTCCTACTATTTTAGCTCCCATATCGCTTAGGAATTTAGCTGCATAATACCCAACATTTCCGAAGCCTTGAATTATTACCCTAGCTTCCTCAATACCTCCTATAAACTTATTCGCAGCTTCCTTAGCTATGGTAGCAACTCCAAGTCCAGTACTGTATAATCTAACACCTATTCCACCTAGTTCCACTGGCTTCCCAGTAAATACTGCGAAATCAACATTTCCAGTTATCTTTATGTACTCATCTAGGTACCATGCCATGGTTTGTGAATCTGTGTTCACATCTGGGGCTGGGATATCTAATTCGCTACCTAAATATTTATAAATAGCTTGGATAAACTTTCTCGATAATTGTTCTAATTCTTCTTTAGTCAACTTTTTAGGATCTACTCTAATTCCACCTTTTCCTCCTCCATATGGTAATAATAGTAATGAGTTCTTCCACGTCATTATCATAGATAACGCTTCTACCTCATCTTGTGTAACATTAGGATGATACCTAATTCCGCCCTTGTATGGGCCTAAAGCCGAGTTGTGCTGACTTCTCCAACCCATAAATGTTTTTAATTTACCATCAGACCCTCTAATTTGTATCTTAACTTGAATTATTCTTTCGGGCTGAGAAAGCGTTTCTAAAGTTTCGTTATCAAGACCCAATAATTCTCCGACTTTATATAACTTTTTGACTTGTTGAGTATACAGACTCGAACTAAGAACTTCTTCCATCAATATAAATTCGTTTTCCCGGAATAAAAATTTATTCCAGCATAGCTTTAAAATTTTCTTAACTCACAATTTTCTTTAGGTGAAAAAGTCAAAACGATATAAAAAGGGAATTTATTAATTGATATGCTACCAAAATGTAATAAATGGTTTTTAGTTGTTATTTGCTTTTTAGAAATTGTTTGGAAACTCACAACTATTATAATAAACAGTTTCTACTTTTCATTATTTTAGCATGATTTTTCGACCTAAAATAAGGCATAATTTCTTGATTAAAAAGTTTCCATTAAGATTCGAAATAACATTTTTTCAATTAATCTCTTCTCTCCTTCTGATCTTCAATAATTTCTTCTATTTCCCTTGTTCTAAAACCACTTAAAACGGCTAAATAATGGAATATTATACCTATTATCGAAATTATTGCAATATCATAAGGGAATCTTATAGGAGCAGAGTTGCTTGATGGTCCAAACTCACTAGGATAACTGATAATGTAAATTGTAATAATTAAGCCCATAAGCCAAAATCCACTCTTCAGGTGTACTTTCTCATTAGTGTTTACAGTTAGATAAGCAACTACTAGGGGTGTTAACGCCATTAATATAAATAGTGCAAAGTATAGTATAGGATTATCGTTATTCAAAACTAGGCTATAATATCCGATTATAGTTAATATGATATTTACAACTAGTTGTGATATTCCTAAGCTAATACCAATCCATTTCTTTAGCCCTAGAATCTTCACAGCATAATTTATCCAGAAGATTGGAATTCCAATAAATAAAGCAGAGATGATATAAAACAATGTTGTAAACCCTGACCAATACACTATTAGCAAGGAAACTATTGTAGCAACTGGCGCTATTATGCTAGCAAACGGTATCTTAATTCCTCTCTTTAAATCGGGGGCTGTTTTTCTCAAGGTTTGTAAACCTATACCGCCCATAATATACGTAAGTACAGTAGCTGAGGAGTTGAATCCAACTAATAAATACCAACTTGGAAACGGAAGTAGGAATATGATACTGGCTATTAAGGATACGATTAAGGACCATATAGGGATTCTATAGCTATTTAATTTTTTAAATATTAGTGGGAAATATTCTTCTGCTGATAACCCGTAAAGCGTCCTAGCTGATGTCCCAGTATAAACTAGTCCAGTTCCACTGGGAGATAGAACCGCATCTATTAAAAGTACATATCCCCAAGCTCCAGCTATTGCTAGACCTTCAGCTTCCAGCTCACTGTAGAATGGACTGTTAGCCCACTTACTATTTAGCAATGCTGACCAATTGCCTGGTGTTACTCCAGCAGATACCCAATTTATTGCACCTATAAAAGCTATTTGTAGGAAAGTGTAAATTAGTATGGCAATTACTATTGAGAGAATTATGGCTCTCCATACGTTCCTTTCAGGGTTTTTGGCCTCTCCAGAATACTCTATGGGTTGTCTAAATCCTAAATACGAGTAGATTATCCCAGCCGAGGGTATTGCATACAGCATACCAACTGGACCACCATAATTTGATGCAACACTTTTCGGAAATAATCCTCCATAATTTGTAAAATTACTTGATTTAAATGCGAAAAATAATAACATAAATGTAACAACTGGTATGATCAATTTCCAAACTGTTATGGCTGAATTCGTTTTCCCTAAGATCTTTATACCGTAATAATTTACTAAGAAATAGATAAATAGTAAAAGAATGGAAAACAGTAATCCGGGAAGCGTCAATATAGTAACTGGTGTGCCGTTAACAACTGTTGAGTTAGTAAGCAATTTACTCAAAGTAGGGTTTACATTAGTTAAGTATTCGATTGTTGCTAAAGCTTCTATAGAAGGTGTAGAGATTGCCGAGAGAAGATATAGAAATGCTATGACAAATCCAGTGTAACTTCCGTGGGAATAAACTGGATATCTAACTATACCACCAGTTTTAGGTATTGAACTTCCAAGTTCGGCATAAGCTAACCCTATAAACATTACCATTATCCCAGCTATTATCCAAGATAAAATTCCAGATGGCCCCGCTATGGATGCCACGCTTAAGGAAGCTAGTAACCAACCAGAACCTATCATTGCACTTAAAGATAAAAAGGTTAGATCCAAGAGGCCCAACTCTTTCCTTAACAACTTATCGGAGTTACTGACGCTTGTCATACAAATTATTTACGAAATAAGATAGGTCTTTTTAAAGTAATATCTAAAGAAACGTACGCTAATCGTACAGTTTGAGAGGTAATGATTTCGTAGTTCGTAAATGCGGTATCGAACTCTTACTGAATTGGTGACCTCAGGAGAGATGAACTAGGATGAATTCTCAATTTTTTCTCAGAATTATTATATGTCAAAAAACACACCTCATAAATAATGTATATATAATATCGTATAAGTCACTTTTCCTCTTATCTAGTTACATTGACTCTAGTAAATTAGAAAAATATAATTAGAGAATATTGGAGATTTTTGGTATTTCCTAATTCACGATTAGATTAAAAATTACTCTCTCTTTTAATCAGTTTAATTTATATACCCCTTTTTAGCAATACTGAAAGATGTCAGAACAAGAAATAAACCACGTTAATTTAGACTTAACGGAATATAATCAAGGAACGACTGTAGTACCAGACAGTTACTATAATCCAAACATAGCACCGCTTCCTAAAAACGCAAAAACATGGACATGGATAAATTATGCTACCATATGGGCTGGAATGATACATAACGTCCCCGCATTTATGCTTGCGGGGCTATTAACATTTGAGTTCGGCCCACTAATAGCATTAATGATCATCGCAATAGCCTACTTTACCTTGCTAATAGCGCTATACTTAAATGGGCATATAGGTACAAAATGGGGAATTCCATTCCCCTCATCAATTAGACCAATGTTCGGAATAAGGGGTGCTAGAGTACCAGTAATAATGAGGGCAATTTCAGCATTGTTTTGGTTCTCCGTTGAGACCTATGCTGGCGGTCTAATATTAGATGCGCTAATCTCAATCTTTTATCCCTCATGGTCAACAATCTCAGCAGACCTCTTAGGAATGCCACTCCATCTGACAATTTCGTTCTTCCTCTTTTGGTTCCTTAATGTATTAGTCTTATTTAAGGGAATGGATGATATAAAGAAATTTGAACTAATTGCTGGTCCCTTGGTAATAATAATCTTAGGAGGTTTGATGATTCACGCAATTACTCTTGCAAATGGTCTATCATCATTGTTTCAAATAAGGGGCAATAACGTTTCATTACCTAACATAGCCTTAGCAATATCCACAATGGCAGGTTTTTGGGCAACCCTAGTCCTAAACATTCCGGACTTTACGAGATTTTCTAGAAGCCAAAAGGACCAACTAATAGGACAAACTATTGGTCTACCTATACTTACGTTGCTTTTCAGCTTCATAGCAGTTGGGTTAGCATCGGCAGTAATTTATATTTACAATATTCCAAGTAATGACACAATTAATTATGTAAACCCAGTAAATATAATGTATCTCTTTACTGACAATCCTTACATAACGTTAATCTTAGGAATCAGTCTAGTTATTGCAACAATCTCAGTTAACGTTGCAGCAAATATTGTATCACCCGTTTACGACTTGATAAGTTTATTCCCAAAGAAGCTTAACACGTGGTCTAAATCAGCTATTGTATCTGCAATTCTGGGTTTACTTTACGCCCCATGGTTATGGTACAATAACGCTTCAAGTATAGAAAATGTGATAAATTTGATTGGTGCCGGTCTAGGTTCTGTCGCCGGAGTCATGATAGCCCACTACTGGATATTAGGAAAAACTGAAATTAAACTTGCAGATCTATTTAAGCCAAATGGAAGATATTGGTATGTGTCAGGCTATAACGTTAATGCGTTAGTTGCAATGATCATAGGGTTCTCTGTACCAGTAATAGGATTTCTAATTCCTAAACTATCCTTGCTATATGACTATGGTTGGTATCTTGGATTATTTTTGAGTATAGCAATATATTTGGGATTGGAGAGAAAAAGAGAAGTGAAAATGGAACCTTAATTTTTTATTTCTTTCTAAGTAGATATCTTTGTATTTTACCACTCTCAGTCTTTGGCAATTTATCAACAAAGTCAACCCTTTCTAGATGTACGTGCCTAGAATATTTAGTATTTACAAAATCAATAATCTCCTTCTTTAGTTCCTCACTTGGAGTATATCCACTTTTGAGTACAATATAAGCATGTAATACATGTCCTCGTATTGGATCTTCATCGGCAACAACAGCAGATTCTAGTACTGCGGGAAATTCTAGAAGTACGCTCTCAACTTCAAATGGACCTATCCTGTAACCAGATACCTTAACCACATCGTCCTTCCTTCCAACAAACCATAAATATCCTTCCTCATCTTTATACGCATTATCACCAGTCAAGTACCAATCGCCTCGAAATGATTCCTTGGTCTTCTCTGGATTGTTTAGATATCCCAAGAAGTGGAAACCTGGAGAATCTCTCTTGACAGCTATAATATCCTCTATTATATCGACCTCATAACCAGGTGCAGGTAGTCCCATACTCCCTATTTTTACTTTTGCGTCATATCCCCAGCCATTATAAACTACCATTCCAACTTCAGTTTGTCCATAATGATCCTTGATAGTAACATTGTACTTATCCATAAACCATCTTATAACTTCTGGGTTAAGTGGTTCACCTGCAGAACTCGCTCTTTCCAATACTAAATCATACTTCTTCTTAACCGTTCCAGCTATCATTCTATATGCCGTAGGTGCGAAAGCAAAATTAGTAACCTTATTTTCCTCCATGAACTCCATTGTCCTTTCTGGGTTAAATGGTTCGTCAAGAAAGATTATAGTTTTCCCAAACATTAGCGGTCCTATTATACCATAATATAGCCCATAAGCCCATCCAGGATCTGCGGGGTTCCAAAACACGTCATTTTCCCTAACACCTATACCATATTTCATGTAGACATAAATGTTAAGAAATAGCCTCTTAGCGATTAGGGCCCCTTTAGGTGTTCCCGTAGTACCAGAAGTGTAAAGTAAAATTATTGCATCATCCCAATTTATCTTTTCAATCTCTTTCAATTCACCGTAACTTAATAATTCATCAAACTTGGAGAAGAGTATTGCATCATTTATCTTATCCTTTTGGTCATCTTGACAAAAGATAATTTTTGGTTTTACATCTCTAGTCCTCATCTTAATTGCCTCTGGCCCAAATGCAGTAAATAATGGTTGATAAATTGCTCCTAGGGAGAGAGTTGCTAAAAATACTATGATTTGTTGAATCTTCTTTGAAGCTAATATTGCTATTACATCACCCTTTTTAATGTTATGAAACTCCTTGAGATATAAGGCAAGTCTTAATGCCTTTCTTTTAAGATCTGAGAAGCTTATCTCCTCCATAGCGTTCTTAGTGAATCTCTTAACTGCTATACCGTCATGAGAAGTCAAAACGTCTAATGGGTTCTCGTCTAAATATCTAATTACCTCACTCCACGAAAAACTTCTCCTAACTTCTTCATAACTAGCCATAAGTTAATTATACATTTAAAACTTAAAAGGTTTATAAAAAGAAAAACTAACCCTTAATTGACTTATTCTCCACCGTTAATTTTCCATTCTTGACTACATGTGTAATCTTAGATATTTCCCTCACATTTAGCGTAGGATCACCATTAATGATTATGATATCAGCATCTTTTCCAATCTCTATTACACCAGCGTTAATTCCAATAGCCATCGCAGCATTATAAGTTGAGGCTCTTAAAGCCTCTATTGGAGACAGCCCTCCTCTTTCAACAAGTAAAACAGTCTCCATCCAATTCTTTCCCATATCAATCTCCTCTAATCCCGTTTCAAAACCCAAATCAGTACCACTTATTATCGTAACTCCATACTCCTTAGCTTTTCTAACAACATTTGCAATATTCTCCCTTACGGAAGTGATCTTTTGGAGTCCCCACTCATCGACTCCAATCTGTTTACCATATTTGAATATTAACTCTTGAATCGTCAATGTTGGAGTTAACGTTACGTTTTTCTCCTTCATTAACTTTAGCGTCTCATCCTTAAGTAAGGTACCGTGTTCTAACGTTTTTACTCCAGCCTCTATTGCAATCCTTGCTCCTCTATCTCCATGAGCATGAGCTGCTACGTAAGTATTGACTTTTTCAGCTTCGTTAACTATTGCCCTAATCTCCTCGTAACTTAGCTGGGGATGTTCTGGTCTATCCCTCTGTGATAGCACTCCGCCAGTTGCGAATATTTTGATGAAATCAGCGCCATCCCTTAGAACTTTCCTGGCAGCGTGAATACATGATTCCATTCCGTCACAAAATTCAGAAAAGCTCATGGTTTTTGAGAACTCTAACGGTACATCATGACTTAATTCCCCATGTCCAAAAGTCTGTGTAATAGGTTTGCCGGCAGCAATTACCTTAGGCCCACCTATAATTCCGTCATTTAAAGCCCTCTTTAAGGCTAAAGACACTGTTTCTCCACAGTCCCTGACAGTTGTAAATCCAGCTAACAGTAGCTTTTCTAGCCATTTAGCAGCGCGAAGTACCCTATATTCTGGTTTCTCAAACATTATCTTTAATAGACTACCACCTTTGATTCCAGAAAGATGAATATGAGCGTCAATTAATCCGGGCATTACAAACATGTCTTTGGCATCAATTTCCATTTTCGCACTGTGATCTTCTCTAGAGACTTCTACAATTTTTCCTTCTCTCACATAGATGTTAGTTTTTCCTATTATTTCTTTTCCGTTAAAAACGATCCCGTTTCTTATGGCTAGCTCCATGATTATCCCTTATCTTTTCAATACTTCTTGTCCCTCAAATACTGTTCCTTTAGTTTCTTTATACAATAAATAAGCTATTAATGTTAAGATCATTCCAGCTATTCCCCAATAAACAGGTGCTAATTTATAACCAGTAGCGTAAATCAGATAGCTTGCAATGAATGGCGTGGTTCCTCCAAATACCGCAACTCCCACATGGTAGTCGAAGGATAAGGCTGTATATCTTACTTTGGTTGGGAATAACTCAGTTAAGGCAGTTGCATATGCACCAGTTGACATTGAACCTATAACGGAGTACATTATTTGAGCTAACAATATTAGTGAGAATTGGCCAGTAGAGATTAATAAGAAATACGGGTATACGAGGATTAATAAACCTACTGCAGTTGCAACCATTAATGGCTTTCTCCCTACTTTATCAGCCAACATTGCGAACAAGAGTATAGATATTGCCTCAACGATGTATCCTATAGTCAAGGCTAATGAAACGAGTCGTGCAGGTACTCCTATCACATTTTCTAAATATGATGATGCGAAAACACTAGTAGCATATGTCATTGTAGTACCACCTATTATGAATCCTAAACCCAATAGTATCCTTTTCCAATAAATTCTGAAAGCATCAACTAGTGGAAAATGAGAAATCTCATTCTTCTCCTTAACTTTTTTGAATACTGGTGATTCAGAAATTTTTAGTCTTATCATGACTCCTATTACTGCGATAAATGCGCCAATTATGAAAAGTATTCTCCAACCAATAGATGCGAAAGCACTAGGTAACATAATACTACTAAAGACGAATATTAATCCAGTAGCCATTAGCGGGCCTATACCTTGGGCCATTTGAGCAATTCCGGTATAAAAAGCTCTTTTCCCAGGTTCTGCAAATTCCGCTGAGAGAGTAATTCCTCCTCCAAATTCGCCTCCTAGTGAAAATCCTTGAAGTAATCTCAAAATCGTCAGCAACGTGGGTGCTAAAACACCTAATATAGCGTAACCTGGTAATAAACCCGTAAATAATGACGATAGCCCCATTAATGTCATAGTAATTATTAATGTATATTTCCTTCCTATCTTATCACCTAGATGACCAAACACTATTGCTCCCAGCGGTCTACCAGCAAAGCCTGTAGCAAATACTGCAAACGTGTCAAGAAGCGACACTATTTTATTTCCAGATGGGAAGAATAAGTTAGCCAAGATGCCAGCTACGAATCCGAATATCAAAAAATCATAGAATTCGAATGCTATACCTATCATTGCTGCGATTGAAACTTTTGTTTCTTCCTTCATATTTTACAATCGTTTGTTTCTTCCTTCAATTTTTTACTCATTAAAAGTTAAACAGTATTCTATCATAATGAAGAGACTTTTACAATATAACTGAAAAATTTTTAAGTAAATTATAGATAAATTATAGGATCTAAAAATCTCGTTATTTTATAGAAGAGATGATTTTCTACTAAATTTTATAAATAGTTTACTATTTTAGGTATTTTTCCTCATCTTAAACAATCTTAACATTTATTATTAACTAAGTGAATATTTTAACTTAATTATCTGAAGGTTAGAACCAAGCTTTTTATTAATTTCATGCTGTCATAAAATTTATTAGAATGAGAAAAGGTAATAATTTTATATGAATTTACACACTCACATAATATTAGCCTTGGCATTTGGGCTAATTTTCTTCCACAATGACATAACCTTAGCTGTGTTAGTAGGGATTGGAGCGGCAATACCTGACCTGGATAGGGAATATGTATTAACTAAGAGGAAAATATTTGCAAAATATCAACTACACAGAGCTCTCTTCCATAACATCTTTTTCGCTCTTGCAATGGTCTATTTAAACTTTTACTTAGGATTGGGAATATTTCTTCATATGGCTTTGGATCTACTTACATCACCTACGGATAGGGGTGTAGAATTGTTTTTCCCTTTAGGTAGATTGGTTAAAAATTATGAACTGGACTACGACGGTAATATAAGGAAAAGCAGGGGGATAATGTGGTATCTTGAAGATCCAATGAGAATAATAAATAAGACGGCAGATCCTGGGTTGAAAGAAGTAGTTAAGATGCCTTGGATCAGAATTTATGGTCCCTTTAAAAACAGTAGACTAGTTGATTGGATGATATTCTATTCTTCTTTCGTGTTCATCCAATTATATGAGTTAAATCATCTTGCTGAATGGTGGAAAATATTTCTATACACTGTGTTTGTAAAATTTACCTTTATTGTAATCGGAATAGTGCTATTTTACTTCACAGGAGAATTATGGAGAAGAAGATTGCAGTTTCAAAATTTAAATAGTAAATTGAAATATGTAATACTTGGCGTAATGGCTTTAGGCCTATCACTCATTCTATTTCAAGGTATAAATCTGTATTCGCCCATGAAACCCATAATCAATTTCAATACATTAGTTCTTATAATAGTCTCAATGCTTGTTGGGTTATTTTTGGCTTATATTCACGTAAGACTTAGGTTTAAAAAAGTCACGCTATAATTTTATCTTCTCTTTCTCAGTATTAACATGATAATAACTATTACTATTATTATAGCCGTTATTTCTAATAGTAAATTATTAATAGATAATTGCAATTTTTCAACTATCGGTTTATTCACTACTATGGTCCCTCCTAGTGTTAAGTTATAAGTCCCGATAAACCTTCCCACTTCATAAAAGGGGATACTTGCACTTAATTTAACAATTGTACCAGTGTTAATCCATATGCTTCCATTTACCCTTTTATCATTTAAGTATGTTGGCAAATCGGAGTTTATTATAACTCGATATTGTTTTATAGTGTTTATGGTAACGTTTAAAGGCGAGCTAATGTTAAACGATAGCGATGGTAAAATTGATGAAATAACATACCTCTCATCGCTACCATTATAATACGTGTAATTAACTATTTTGATTTGAGTACCTTGGGCAAACCAATTTGTATCATTTAAGGTAATTTGTTTACCATTTATCGTGCCAATAACTGGAATAGATGAGTTTACTCTCACCAAGTAGTAATATGTGTAGTTAGGGATAATGTTCAAAATCTTGAACCAACTGACGTTAGGTTCTATTAAGCTAGGATAGTTTCCATTGAGGACTGCAAAGGAGGATGAGTTAATGGAATAATTCATAAAGAAGCCTAATTTAATTGGGGCTGAAACGTAACCAGAGAAAGTACGTGAAATGATGTTATTAACTAGAAACGGTATTTTACTACTAATATTCAAGTATAAGAAACCAGGGATTGAAGGGTTAAAGTTAGTAGTTAACAATCCTGGATTCTGCTTTCCTATTGTAACGTATGCATCTCCATTTTTTGCTATGGTAACACGTAAATTATTAGTGGACTCTGCTGTGTCACTCCCGTAATTATATACTTGTGAAAATGGGACCCATTTACCGTTTTTCATGTACAGTAATGCTAGATAAGAGGACATGTTTAAGAACGTTGTAGATGCACCATTTCCAAATCCTCCCCATACCAATTCAGCATCTAAGTAGCTTCCCAAATATGTTATAATACCTAAGTTTAAATTAGGAGTAGTCTGATTAGCTATTATAATTGAGGCAGAGGTCAAATTATTAACTGGGATGAAAACTGTATCGTAAAACGTTGGATTGGGTGGAGTTATATTTCCGTTCTGAAGAATAACGTAACCGAAACTAACATATACTCCTTGATTATTATGGCTTTCATTTACTATAAGGTAAAACGAAAATGGGAAATCGTATTTAATATAATAAGTGCCGTAAGCGTAGTATGAAGAATGAGAGAAAAGGTCTGAGGTGGAGTATATTTCACCCTTGCCAATTACGTTATTTATTCCAGCTAATGGAGTAGTTGAGTTCCAAATATTTTCACTAAAGAACATCTTGCTCTCATTTGTAATGAAATCTGCTACATTTTGTAGCCAAAAATAGTACTCCTCATTGCTAGTATTCACTTGTAGCATGACGTTTAATTGCAGCGAAGCACCATAAGGTGGAACTCCAAATTTTGAACCAGATGCATTATAAGCCTGAAGTGATGTTATATTCACGTAACCTAATACTTGATTTGTGAATATAGGACCGTCATAAGCTACTACTCCAGTTGGTAATGAAATGGCCAGTAATGGTGTTGGTAAGAGCAAAAGGAGGATTAGTAATGTATTCCTTAGCACGTAAGGGAAATGAATGTTCAAAAATAAAAACGTTTTCCTAAATTGCAAGTAAGTTATTGATTCTTTTAATCATGTCAGCTTCTCTGAACGTATAGAACGTTATTGCTTGACCCACTCTTCCCATTCTACCAGTCCTTCCTACTCTATGTATGTAAGTCTCCACGTCTCTGGGAATATCGAAATTTATTACCTTGTTAACATCTATTATATCAATTCCTCTAGAAGCCAAATCAGTTGCAACTAGAACATTGTACTTTCCCTTTTTGAACCCGTAAAAGTTCTTTAATCTAACGCTCTGAGGCATATCTCCACTTAAAAGTCCCACATTTACTCCCTTCCCTTTTAACAGATAGTATAGTTTCCTAGCCCTATCCCTAGTCCTAGCGAATACCAGAATTTTCTCACCGTTTATTTCCTCCAGTAATTTCGATACTTTATCATTCCAATCATTCCTAACCTTCACGAATTTCTGTTTAACCTCCTCTACCGGTTTATATTCATCCAATACGATCTCTCTAAGATCCTTGGAGAACTCTTTGGCAAGGGTCATAATTTCATCTGGTATTGTAGCTGAGAAGAACCCTGCAATTTTAGCATTACAATGATTCAATATCATTCTAATGTCATCTATAAAACCCATATCCAGCATTCTATCCGCTTCGTCAACTATAACGAAATCGTAACCAGAGAAGTCAATCTTGCCCTTACTCCACAGATCCAAAAGTCTTCCTGGGGTACCAACGACTATTTTGGATTGTCTTTGATCGTCGTAACTCATCCCACCTATTATCAAGCTAACGTCAATTTGTTTATATTTTCCTAGTTTCTTTATCTCATCTAGAATTTGCGTTGCTAATTCTCTAGTAGGCGATAAAATTAAAGCGGTACTATTTCTTTCTAAAATTGGAATAACATACGCTGCAGTCTTACCAGATCCGGTCTTAGCTTGAACTATTACACTTTTACCGTTCATCAATTCTGGAATAACAACTTCTTGGACTCTGGTAGGTTTAATGTAACCGGCTTCATTCAAAGCCTTTCTTAGATCTTCACTTAAATTTTCAAACATATTGGGTAACTGCTCTTGATGGTCTAATAAAGCTATGCTTATTCGAATCATAAAAAATTAACACGTTTACTACTTTTGTAAGTAAGTTTAAATTTAACTTGTCAACTATGTATCTGCAATGCACAGCTCAAAACATTCATTGATTTACTCGGCCATAATTCTTGTACTAATGACAATCTCAGCCAGAGCTACAAATAACATGGTTACTACAACGGTTCCATTATTAGCAAAGTATAGTCTTCAACTATCTAACTCTCTGGTTGGACTTTTATCGGCATTACTATTTACCTTCAATTTTATCGCCACAACATTTATTAATCCTGAACTTAATTCGAGGGTAAGAAGGAGAGTATTTGTAATTTCCAATGTTATAATTTTATTTTCGTTACCACTCTATTATCTGTCTAACGCAATATCAATATGGATAATCTCAATCTTAGCCGGAATCGCATTCGGTTTAGTAATGCCTAACCTAATAACAGCAGCGAGTTTGGCAAATGATAAGAAATCAGTTGAGAGGCTACTATCCCTGTACTCAACTAGCCTTAGTACCAGTTTGATTCTAGGTCCTGCAATTGAAGTCTATTTACTAACTAAATACGACTATAGGGATGTATTCTTATGGTTTATTCCAATAGCAGTTATAGGCATTATAATTTCATCGAGTATTAGATTCCCAGATGTTAAGAGAGAAAGTAGTGGGATTTCAGTGATTAAAAATAAGGGTCTAACAGCTGCTGCACTATCAATTACCACGTATAATGTGCCATTCGCAGCATTTACCACATTCTTGGCAATATTGGCAAAGGATAGATTCAACTTACCTAATTTCGATGCCTACTTTGTCTTTTTGCCATTCTATATAATGTCTTTCTTAACTAGACTTACGATGACCATAAGACCTTTCGAAAACCTCAGAATGCCAATGTTAATTTCTATCATTATAACAATTTTGGGGTTATTTGGAATCCTATACGCCCCAAATTACTCTATTTTCTTAGCAGTTATAGCACTACTGGGAATACCTCACGGTTCAATATTTCCTATGGCTACCATAATGATAAGTAGGGCTACAAGTATAGCTGAGAGGAATGCAGTAAATTCCTATTTCTTAGCTTATAACAATTTATTGTTCTTAGTAGTACCAGCTACAATTGGATTTGTATCAGAGATAGTTGGATTATCACTCTCCATTTCAGCCCTAATAATACCAGTTGCCATTACTGCAGTAGCTTTCTTCAAGATGTTTTGGAATGATAATATTATGGTTAAGAGATACTTTGTTGATTTGTTCAATTTGTCTCATTAAAACGATATTGTATAACACTAATTTTTCAGTAATTAATATTTATTTCAACGTTCCTCTCAAGCTTACACCCTAATGCCCGGAGCCCTACCGACTACAGAATTCGCCAAGTGAACCATCCACGCGTAAGCCCAGAACTTGAGCTTAGCCTCAACTACTTGTCCAGCAAAACTTGTTGCCCTAACCGATTCCCCAAAAGTACGCTTCACCGCAGAGAACAAGGACTCGACCCTCCACCTAACGCCATAACCCTTCTCCTCCCTCCAACGATCATAACCCAACTTCCTAAACTCCCGCACAGCCTTACGTCTAGCAAGATGGCCCCTTTTAGTAGAAGCGTTCTTCTTGGGAGGAACTACAACCTCAACTCCGGTCTTGTAAACCTCATTGGCGTCATATGTCTTATCTCCATAAAACTTCTTGACCTTCTTTCCCTTATCTTGAAGATCCTTAACTGTTTTTACAGCGCTTTCAACCTCGTTGCTAGTGACCTCAGCGTTTATCACGTTGAATTCGTTATTGTCCATTACTATCTCGATCTTGAGGAATTTTGAATCCCTAGTCTTACCCCACTTGGCAACAATGTATTGTCCTCCCGTGTTTGTGCTAATGCCTGTAGCGTCTGCAATTACTTCAAGTTCGTCACTTGCCTCGGGGAAGGTTATTTTCATGTTCCTCACTCTCTTCCATATTGTTGAGTAATCGAGGCTTGTGGGGATGATCTTCAATTGTTCTAAGGCTCTTAATACTCCTTCTATTGCTCTGTAAGGTAGGAAGATGTGGAGGAAGGCTAGGAATTCGTCGAACTCCTTCGGAGCTTTATACTTTGTCCTAGCGTTCCTGTTCTCCTCTGCTAATAAGTCCCACCAATGTTCGAATACGTAGAAGGGGAACATCAACTTATATCTAGTAATGACGTTCTCGTCGTACTTGCTCCAGTCCCTCTTGTACTTACTCTTTCCCATAGGTAATACTTAAACGAATAATTTATAAACTTTTTGTACAATTCTGAAGCAATCCACAAAGCAGTTAAGAGATGAAAATTTAAATAACTGTAAGGCTGTGCATATCCACATGGATAAGAAAATCTTGATTTTTATAGTATTAATAGTTATAATATCTTTTGCTTTAATAATGGTATATCCCTCAAAAGACCTTTTGTTCTCTCCTCAAGAGGCTGAAGCTATCTTTGGGGGAAATTGGGAGGTTCTGCAAAACAATACTAATTTAAAGTCTATTGGTACGATAACAATATATTATGCTAATAGTACAAATCTTACTACACAACATTCACTAGAAGTCGAATCAATTGAAGAAGAAGTACTTGTGGGAGACGTAAATAATACTAAAGTGGAAATGACTATAGTTATCGTAAAATTCTCTTCAAATAGTAGTTGGAGTGAAATCTTCGGTAATAATACCAATTATTATAAATATAACGGATATTACATTACTTATTCAGCTACTTCTTTTACGTATCCTAAAACAATTATAGTTGCTTATAAGGGCTCAACTTTAGTAGAAATAACCTTAGATGGGTATCAAGCTTCATTTGCTCAGGTAAAGGAGATATTAAGCTACTTGAACATTTAAATCTCATTAACTCATCTATACACTCCCGTATTAATACATGATTATTAATGGAAATTACAACTATTAACAAATGCCATCCATTGACGATGATCAAATTAAGCTAGGAATGTAGAGGAAGTGAAGCATGTTTAGGATTTAGAAAGATAGGAGTTTGTAAGGAATAACGTAGAAAGCCTAAGAACAAAGGGAGGTTAGCTTAAATTACGACCAGCATCCTTCGAAAAGACTCTTAAATATTGTCAAACATCTTCATGATATAAAAAGGAAACTCCTAATTCCAGTGGTTATAGCAATAGCCATAGTTACTATCTCAATAACTACAATGTCAGTATTCTCTTTAATAATTCTTTTGTTTCCTCTTCAATATATTTCAACTTTCCTTGATACCTCCTTGGTATTCTCGCCTTAACCAGATTCCTTTTGTTATTTAATTACCAGATAAAAGAAGCTTTAAAATTAATATCTTAATCTAAAAGTGATAAATTATTATAAAATTATAAAAAATTAAAGTCCAACGTATGGTATCGTTCTCCCAAATCCAAGTAAATTAGCTACAATTGCTATAATTATTAATGCCGCAATTATTGCAGTACCGTAGTAGTCAACTCTTGTAAACTTAAGTTCTACTAGACTAGTCCTACTTGGATAAGCTCTAAATCCCCTAGTATCAGCTGAAATTGCCAAGTTCTTAGCTCCCCTAAACAAATACACCATAGTTGGTATTATTGCTTCAAAAATCGCGTAAACTATTAACAGTGAAGAAACTATTTTCGGTCTACTATACCCTAAACCTCTTATATACTGCATCTTCACTGAAGTGTCTAACAGCTCAAATATCCTAGGTATCATCCTTATGCCAACTAACACTGAAAACGTAATTGCTATAGGTATCTTTATTTTAGTGAACATCCTGAAGATATCGGATCCAGTTGTTGTAGTAATGAACAGTAAGGCTGACAATAATACTGGAGCTACTCTAAAGGTAGTCTGAAGGCCGTAAATTAGAGCTTCTAACGTTAATTGTTGCTCATACCCCATTACTTGGAAATAAGATGGGAATGTCCAAATTACCGTAAACTGTTTCACACTAGGGAAGGCTAACTGTAGTGTACTAGGTGGAGTGTAAGGAGCAATGCTCCACGTTCCACCCAATATTGTTGAAAGCGCTAAGAAAAACGCATATCCGAATTTCCTTACTCCATCGTTTAGCGTAAGATATGATAATAAGAGAACTAGGGTTAATATGGCGCCTATCCACCATATCGTAGTAGCAGCTACAGTCATAACTACTATTGTGAGTACTACCTTCGTAACGGGGTTTAACTTATATAGAAACGTATTTCCAGTCTCATAACGCGTTATTTCCCTTAAACCTGTTATTCCTATCAAGAAAATTACGAATAAAGCTGGCACTGCGGATCCGTAGAGAACAATTATCCAACTTATTATTTGATCAACTAAAGTGTTCATTTTTTATCAATCCTCCCAACTCATATTCTAATGGAGGTTCTATGCCATGTCTTAGTGATTTAATGAAAACCTCTTCTGGCTTCCCTTCCAATACGATTTTTCCCTCATTCATTACTAACAGATAATCAGCAAATCTATCAACAAATCTGGAATCATGAGTCACAACCAGTATAGTATATCCCTTATCTCTCAATTCTAAGAGTTCTTTTCCCAAGATTTGCCTATGATACCAATCTTGTCCACTTGTCGGCTCATCCATTAGTATAACCTTAGCCCCACCTGCTAGTACTGAGGCCATTGCAACTCTTCTCCTTTGCCCCATGGAGAGAACTAAAGGATCTTCCTTCCTATAGGCATCTAGAGAGAACATCTTCAAAACCTCTCCTAACCTCTTCTCGTCGTATGTACCTCTATTCTTCATTGAGAACTTAATCTCATCCTCAACAGTTCTCTTTATAAACATAACGTCAAAGAACTGAGGTAAATACGCTATGAATTTTCCCCTTTCCACCAGCTTAGTCTTACTTAAATCTACACCGTTGACTATGACCTTCTCCTCCTCTACGATCAGCCTCTTCTTGTCTATTAAACCAACAATTACCTTCAATAAAGTAGTTTTTCCAGAGCCATTCTTACCCATTAACGCTGTTATAGTACCTTGTTTTAATGATATTTTAGTATTAATCAGATAAATTCCATTTTTCGTCTTAACCTTTACGCTCGCGTATAGCGCTTCTCCTTTTCCCCCAATTCTAGAAGGTGGTCTATAAGTATAAGTTTTCCTTAAATACTCGTAATCTATTTTCCTAAAACCGTTTTTCTTTAAAAATAGCATATAATCTGGTATTTCAAGACCCAAAGAGTAGAGAAAATCGGCCTTATCCACAATCTCATCTTTTCTGACATCTACAGCAATTTTTCCTTCTTCTACTACAATTATTCTATCAACAAAGGGTAATACTCTCTCTATTTTATGCTCAACTAAAACTAGGCTAATTCCCTCAGATCTAAAGGTCTTTACTAGTTCTAAAATTTCCCTAGTACCTTGAGGGTCTATATTGGAAGTTGGCTCATCTAAAATTAACGCCTTAGGTCTCATGGCTAAAACTGACGCTAAGATAGTTCTTTGAAGTTCCCCTCCAGATAAAGTATTAATCTCCCTATCCCTTAAGTGTGAAATGCCATATATCTTCATTGACTCTTCAACTCTCTCTATCATCTCATCCCTACTTATCATATAGTTCTCGACGCCGAAAGCCACCTCATCTATTATAGTATAATTAAAAGCTTGAGTATCCGGATCTTGTAATAGTGTACCCACATATTTAGATATTTCATGTATTGGCGTACTCTTAACGTCAAATCCAAAAACTCTAACTTCTCCTTTTATTTCAGCGTTAATTAAGTGTGGAATTACGCCATTAATTACACTTACTAGCGTCGACTTACCACTTCCCGACCTACCAGTTATTAAAACGGATTCTCCTTCTTCTATATCAAGCTTATCTACCACTATGCTGGGCTTATCTTTTCCCATATAGGTTACTTGGAGATCCCTAATCTCCACAAACTTCACTGTCCCACCGCTTTAGCTATCCTCTGCCCGGCTAAAGCTCCTAAAATTCCTATGACCACATCTCCAGGTATAAAGGCTAGAAAGTCAAATTGTATAGTAGCCCAGTTCACTATAGCCCCACTTATTAAGGGCCTAAAGAAGCCAAGATAAAAGATTGGGTCTGGAATTGATAAAAGATTGGGTCTGGAATTGCAAACAATATACCA
Organism: Saccharolobus solfataricus; assembly: GCF_900079115.1. Classification (NCBI taxonomy): domain Archaea; kingdom Thermoproteati; phylum Thermoproteota; class Thermoprotei; order Sulfolobales; family Sulfolobaceae; genus Saccharolobus; species Saccharolobus solfataricus. Next base: position 1,918,494 of record NZ_LT549890.1, on the reverse strand, counting down.
ATTATTATACCTTCTAATATTGCCAATCCCACAACAGTTTTAGTTGACACAGATGACCCATTGCTACTTTTATATCCAATACCGAATAATTTTCCCCTACTAGCTACAATTACAAGGTCAAGAAATAATCCATAAGTTAGGGCTTCATAAATTGTATACATGGGTTCTCCGCCAAAACCATAGAAGAATAAATCTGACAGTATATTAAAGATCAGTAAACTCAGTATCCCAGTACCTGGTTTTCTAACTAAGGCAGCTACAATAAGGAGAATGAACATTCTCCCCCAAAATCCTACTCCTATGAAAGGTGTACTAGGTAAAAATCTACCAATGAAACTACCTATATAGAATTCCCAAACCACGCTAAAAGCTGCTCCCACTGCAATGTAAACTAAATCAATTGTTGTAAAACTCTTTAAGCCGAATCTCCTAGCGAAGTAAAATACTATTGCAAGCCCTACTATAAAGTAGATAGTAACTATCTCCCAAGGCACCATACCTGGAACAGAAGTATCGAATTTTATCCCATTGAATGCCATATTTAATTTCTGGCACAAATATTTAAAAGGATTTCCTATATTGATATTATAAACTATATAGTTTACTTTTGGTAATATCTACCTGAAATTTAGAGATTTTTCGTGACCATTGGAATTATCTCTCTTAAATTCCTTACCTTTTCCTTGATCTCTGGATAAAAGTCGTATCTGTCCAACAATATCGCATCTACATAGCTTCTCCTAGCTCCCACGTAATCAATTTCATATATATCCCCTATATGCAAAGCTGGATATCCGCCCTTTAAAATTGCAATGGCGAAGATTTTAGGATTAGGCTTAACAATACCAATCTCGTGAGATAAGACTAAGTCATCAAAGTACTTTACTAATCCCAATTCTTCCAACAACTTTTTAGTCCTAGGTGATGAGTTGCTTAATAAGATTAATTTAGTGTTGGTACTTCTAATAGTTTCTAAAAATTCCATCACATCATCATATATGAACGCTTCCCCGTCCCTTATATCAGAACCCCTTATATGGCTGATCAATCTATCACTTGGAGGAATATTCAAATTATATAGGAATTCCTTAATATCAGTTGGTTGGGAATAGTTATTAACAGCCATGGCTTTCACATAAGCTCTGAAGACCCTTCTAATGTCAACATCATAACCGTGTTCTCTCAGAATAGTTTGTAATTTCTCATAAAATGCTGGTTTAAAACCAACTAGCGTGTTTCCAAAGTCTACGAAAATCGCTCTATACACGTGTTTTCACTAATTTTTAAGGTTATATACTTTTGTTCCCCTTTAAATATTGGGAAAAATTTAATTAGATAGAGAGAAATGTACACATTAATGAGCAAAAACGATAGATACATTAATCCACTAGTTCTTGATAATTCTTTAAGGTCTTTGGTTTCACCTCCTAATAGGATACTATCAAGATTCGTGAAATATCTAAAAGAAGACTACACGGTAGTGGATTTGGGATGTGGTCCTGGGTTCTTCACTACAATCCTCGCTAGAATTGTGAAAACCGTTTACGCAGTAGATCCTGACGAGAGGGCAATAAGAAGATTAAAGGAAAAAGTCCAAAAGTTGTCTTTGAATAACGTTATACCGTATGTAGCTCCAGCTCAAAAACTGGAATTTATTAAAGATAAAAGTATTGACTTTGTTTTCTCTAACCTAATGCTGTGTTGTACTTCAGACCACAATGGCGCTATAAAGGAAATTAAGAGGATTCTAAAGGATAATGGTTTAGCTTACATAAGCGTTACAAGAAGCTTTCTCATAAAGGATAAAATGGATGTTAGTGGAGACGAATGGAAGAAAATACTTGGTCAATTTAAGATAATAAGAGAAGGAAAGAATTTAATGGAGAGATGGGCTGTAGTGCAACAAATTAGTTAATATTAAAGATGTAGACCCGAATGGATAAGCGTAACTCTTGCCTTTTAAGGCGTGGAAGATATCAGAACTAGCTTTTTCTTAAAGGCGAAGCTCTCAGAGATAAGCCAGATATATCATTACGGCACCAGCTATTATTGCTAAACCGTTTACTAAGGGGTTATCATATCTGAAATGTGCCAAGGCAAATCTTCTCCATCTACCGTATTTTTTAACGTAAATTCCCCTTTCCGTAAATACGTCCAGGAACAAATGAGAGGGCCCAACAACTACACCATTTAACAATATTAACAACACCACCTTATTGCTAAGGGAGAAATAGTACTCGTGATAGCTAAACCCATAATAATAAATCAATAAGAGAATAAAGACCGGGACTACGGAGACAATACCCCAAACTACACTTCTAGGAATTGTATGGGTTAAAGGTGTCCTTACCGGGATATACCCATACCTAGTGGCAATCTCCTTATGGCCAATCCTATCAATCAAGGAATTACCTATTACCGAAACTATTCCGCTCAAGATTAAAGCGTAGTAAAAATATTCATGAAAGAGTACAGAGTCCAGAAGCGTTAATAAACCGGTTGAGAAGATGTAATGGGTTCTGAGCCTCACAAGATTCATACCCTCTCCTCGCTTATAAATCTCACCTTATTTTTAGCAATTGCTATGTGTTTGCATTTTCCTCTCATTGCAAATCCCTTGCAACTACACGAATAATTGATTACGCTTTTATCCTTGTACACTATCCTTACTAGGTATGACTCTAATGGGTTCCTCTCAGATTCCATCGCTATGTAATAAGTGTTCCTAGTTATTCCAATCAAGTATGGGTACATCTCATTATCGTTTCTTCAAAAAAGAATTAGATCCAGTACACTGAAAGTATTATTCATTGAAGATGGGAAAGTATTCCTAAGGTTTTATACGTTTTAACCCTTTTAACTTATGTTAGATAAGTTTATAAATTAGAAGACTTATATATAGTTAGGGTGAAATATATGATAGGTCTCAAAATTAGTCACAAGAAAGAAGATAAAAAGAATGACAATTCTAGAGTTAACACTCCCATTACTTACGACATGGCTAGATTACCAGAGGAATACTTGAGAAATGAGTTTCCAGAAGAGTGGCGTTCATTGCAAAAAGAAAAGAAATCTTATTATGGTTGGATCTGGTATTCCTAACCTTAACTAAAACCTTTTTAAATTTCTATCTTCTTCTAAATTAAGCTTTTTGAATGTTTGTTATTTAGAACCTATATTTCTGAAAATAAGTTATATTCTTCTCTTAAAGGATTAACTCTTTTTAGTCTTATGATATTACCTTAAGTTATACTTGAGTTAAAACCGTAAAGTATATTTAAGAGAATAACATAAGGATATCTTGAAGAAATATGGCAACAGTAAAGTTCAAGTATAAAGGAGAAGAAAAACAAGTAGACATAAGTAAGATAAAGAAGGTATGGAGAGTCGGAAAGATGATAAGCTTTACCTATGATGAGGGTGGAGGAAAGACTGGTAGAGGAGCAGTAAGCGAGAAAGATGCTCCAAAAGAGCTATTACAAATGTTAGAGAAACAAAAGAAGTAAGCTAATGAATGAGTATTAAAAGCTAAATTCTTTTTGTTTTTCTTATTTATATCGTTGTTTTGTTGAGCAAATATTGTGTTTGGTCTGATAATTAGCAAAATAAAATAGTCGTTTCCGACCATATTCTTCATAAGTTTTAAAAAGAGTTAACACAATATGTCATTTGAATGATTAAAGTGGCCAGGACTGAAAAAACGTGATGAAATGTTTTTAATATGACTTGAAAGTTCTACCTAACCAATAACCTCTTTGTATAGCCTTACCAATACTCGGCTGGTCATCAGCAATATTATGTATTTCCACGTCAAACTTCATACTATTTTTTTCCTCTAAGAACTTCACACCAACTTCACTTAACTCCTTTCTTAGGAGGTACTCCCTAGTTCTATCCAATCCCTTAAACGATCTCTCAGTAATGTAAATCTCATTATATTTAGCTAGCTCAAACGCATAGTCATGATAAACGTAAAGGTTAGAATCTATCAGCAATTTTTCTCCCTTGACGTCGGGCATTTTAGGTATTTCATAGTCAGGTATAGCCATTATACAGTCAGAGCACTCAATCTTAGAGTTAAGCTTAACCTCAACATTAAGTCTCTTTAACTCCCTCTCATAGTAATTAATTAACTCTTGGAACTCCTTAACTTTCCAAGGATCCTTGTAAAGTAGGAACTGTCCTCCTAACTTATTGTTTTGCTCATATAAAGTTACCGTGAAGCCCCTCAAAGCTAAGACTCTAGCAGCTTCTAAACCCATTACGCCTCCTCCCACTACAATAACCTCTCCCTTGCCCTTCTCTAATGGTGGTAACAACTCCCATCCTAATTCGGGGTTGACATCACATCTTACCTCTTTATATACAACCCCTCTACATGTCTGATTACACCTAATACATGGTCTTATTGGTAGATCCCTTTTAGCTTTCTCTAGCCAATAGGGATCGGCTAATAATTGTCTTCCTAATACAACGACGTCAGCAATTTCTCTCGCCTTAATCGCATCTACTGGAGTTATCACAGATCCAACAAGAAATATTGGAATATTAACTGCATCCCTTACTACCTTTGCCTCTTCAAGAAATGCCAATCTCTTATAGTAGTATGGCATGCTGGAACCCAAAGGACCATCTCTTCCAGCTGATAAGTGAATATAATCTATCCCAGCCTTCTCCAACTTTTTACCTATTTCAGCAACAATTTCTGGAGTTAAGCCCTCATTGTCGAATTCGGTTACACTGATTCTTATACCTACAGTGATTTTAGCTTTTTCCTTTATGCCCTTAAGGATTTCCTCTATAAACCTTACACCATCTTTGTACTCATCATTCCTCTTATTTGTCGCGGGAGATAAGAATTGGGCTAATAGATACCCATGAGCTCCATGAAGTTCTATTCCGTCAAATCCAGCCCTCTTAGCTCTTATTGATGCGTCTATGAAATCGTTTTTAACCCTCTCTATATCCTCCTTAGTCATCTCCCTTACTTCGTCCATTATAGGAATGGGAGAAGGGGCTATTGGTTTGTTACCCCAAATTATATCCTTTCTAGTCTTCCTACCAACGTGAACTAGTTGCACAAAAATCTTACTTCCCAAAGCGTGAATTAACTCAGTTAACCTCATGAACTTTGGCGTTAACTCATCTGAATCCATTCCCAGTTCGTTAACTGATCCCCTAGCGTCTACGTGATTAACGTCAGTATGGGAATCTCATTTTTCTGATATAAATGATAATATATGTAAGATTGAACCGCACCAGTTTTATTCAAATATAACTGCATATATTTTATGAAAATGACAGTTAATAAGTCAGTTTTCAATAGCAGAATATAAATATATAGAATTAATTTCACGTAGCTGGAAGGAGGTGCATAGGGTTAGCTGGAGTCTGGGGGAATGACGTCTTCACTTCACGGAACGCGCGTTCTTGTTCCACTCTTACCTCCCGATCGAGGAGATTCGAGAGGGAGACCGAGAACTCCCACAACTTTACCTTCCTCCAAGAGCGGATCAAGAACCAGACATTCAAGAGAAGATAGGAAAGCAGAACGAGAACCAATTCCTTCCTCACGTCACAAGTCCTAGTCCTGATCCTGAACTCCTCAAGAGAGCGGAAGGCGTTCTCTATCCCCCACCTCTCCCTATACATCTCGGCAAGGACTATGGCATCATAAAGATCCATCTCCTTCCTCACGAGGAAGGCAATAATCTTGCCGTCTTCCTTCCTCAGAATAATGAGATAAGCTCCACTCCCATGTCTCACGCAGAGAAATCCAGTATATCTAACTCCGCCAAAACTCACATCCACATCTTGCAACATCCCCTTGTACTTCTTGTACATCTGGGCCTTGGCAGATATGACGAAGTCCAAGCCCAACTCCAAGAGGAACCTAATCACTTCGTTCACCGCGAACTCCCTGTCCGCGAAGACCATGACGAGCCTCAGCTTGTCCTCCTCCAACTCCTTCACGATTACCTCCATCACCGCCTTGAAACCTTCAGCTACGTTCTTCACGGTCACTGGGATCACGTCCAAGAAGCTCCTCGTCCTCCCCAGGAGGAAGATCGCAGCTTGAACCAGTCCCCACGACGTCCCCTTAGTTGGCTTTATCCTACTCAAGAAACTCTTGTCAGCGTGATATTGAGGTATGGCATGGAAGTCCACTGCTACCCTCCTGTCCCTGACTCCCCTTAACGTCATCCTTCCCATCTTCCTCAACGCATCCCTCACGTCCTCAACTTGAACCGCGTTCAACTTTCTCAACGCTCTTCTCCCATCTTTCCCCAACCTGCTCAAGTAGCTCCCACTCGCCTTAAGCAAGGCACTGAGGAGTTCCTCAGGGAAAAGTATTTTAGTGAGGACCGAGTAAATTATCTTGAGGGCGGACCTGGCGAAGTCCCGGTTGAACTTCGCCGGTTTAGTTGTATTCTCATGTTTCATATATTCAGGTTCGCCCTCGTATATACAAACTTTTCTCCAGAAATTCTCATCCTCTCAACTTTTTCTGTATTCCATTCATCTCGTTTTTTACGCAAAAAATGAGATTCCCATACTGACGTATGTGTATTCTGTTATTATTAACCCAACTCCTCCCTTAGCTCTCTCAGCTAAGTAAGCTATATGAGCATCACTAGGATAACCCTCCGGCGTACCTAGATTACTGATCATTGGTGACATGGCTATTCTATTCTTTAAAACAATATCTCCAATTCTTATTGGTTCCAGTAGCTTCGATAGATCCATGAGGGATATTAGAATGTGATAGTTAAAAAGTTAACTGTAAGGCTCTGTATTTTCATAGAAATACTAAATCTTAGATGAATGTAATATATAAAAAGTGTTTTAACTATTCAATAATTGCTATAAAGCTCTCTTATATAAGAAATTTCCAATATTATCATAAGTCATGTAGACTTTAACTAGTTTAAATCCCTTTGCACGTAATAACGAGTTTATATCTTTTTCTAACTCCTTCCTAACTTCTATCAAAATTTTATCAGTTATATCTAAGGTATTCGTGGTTCCTTTCAATACTTCCAATTCACCACGCTCGACATCAATCTTTAATAATTTTACCTTTTTTAGGCCAAGAGAGTCTAAAGTAACTGCGTCAACCACAATCTTGTTACCCTTACTCTCATAGGCTGAAGTCATGTCATCATATTCCACCTTTAGTAGTTTGGTATATCATTCATTTATTTTAAGAAATCTGTTAAAATACCTCAAGTTAATGTATGTTTTAAAATAGGAATAATATAGACGGGAAATTTGAAGGTTTAACGTTAAGATATTCTCTTAATGAGGGAGGTTTGGTTTTTAACTCCTCTATTCTCAACGCAAACTAGCCTCTTCCATCAATTCCTTTAACCTTTCGGCGTGGTTTTCCATCTTAAACTCTTAGCAATCTCCCATATATGAGTTCAAACTCATTTTCCTCCTCAAAAATCTCATTTATACTATCCAAGGCTTCCTCCCAATCCTTAACGCCAAAACTCTTATCCTTTATGAGCTCCTTACTTCCTAAACCGCCATTAACTATAATTACTGGTCCTCTCATCATATCTCTTGCCTCTATTATTCTATCTAGATCTACTGTTGCGACACCTTCCCTATTTTTAGCGTAAATACTAAATTTAGCGTTAATATTTCTAGCCTCTTCCAAAGATACTCTAGTTAAAACCTAACTCCAGAGTATCCTCAGTAAAATGTTACTCATTATAGCTCTCCCAGATTACCGAACTTAACCTCCTCACCTTTTTCACAACCAGTATAGGCTAAAGATGAAGAGTAGATAGCACCTTTATTAAAATATAACTTATAGTACTCTTCCTTTCTTTTTATCCTATCCTTTCTATAATAGTTATAGAAGTAGATAGTAGAGGATCTATCAATCCTATTTATCTCCATGATTAGCAGATTTAATGCGGATTGTGTAACGTCCTGCAACTTGTCAATCTCTTTAATGCTGTATGTTGCAAAATATTTGGCAACAAGTTCTGAGTCTACCATTAGCATGGGGTCTATTCCTAGTACATTACCCAATTTGTATTTATCGACACTACCATTATGGGCTAAGAATAGTATTGATTTTGGAGTACTTTCTAAATAAGGATGGGAATAATAGGGGGAGATTAATCTCTTATCACTGGCTTGCCTAGCGTGAATTATTACTTTCATTTCACCATCTAGCAAGTTTAGGATTTTCTCTAGATTTTCGTCCTTAAATATTGGGAGATGGCTTCTGTAATGTATTAAATTATTACTAGCAATTGCCACAATTCCCCAGCCATCCCCATGGGTTTCATTGGTTAATGGGTCATTTAGTGATGCCTTAGCTAGGCAATTCGTAAGTCTCTTTAAGTACTCCTTATCATCTCCATGGTATGCTAACATTCTACACATGTTATTTTAATAGATGATGTGAGGGGATAAAAATGTTTCATGGTTCATAAACCTTATAAAAGAACTCGTTAGCCTTAGGAGTAAGTTCCTCCCTTAATTTCATAAATAGATCATATGCTGTATACCCTATCCAATTTGGAGGTAATAAATCCTCAGGTAAATCTGGATCAATGTTTAAAAATTTTCTATATTCGTGGACAAGTAGTATCCTAGTTACGAACGCCTCATTACTTTTTAGACTACTTACCTTTTCTAGTACTCCAGTCCATTTTTCTAAGAACGCTCTATAAGCTTGTTCAACTTCAGATAAATTCCAACATTTTTCTACTAGTCCCTTAGGTTCTCCTAGATAATTTGCAACGAAAATGTCTACTTGTATACCATTAGATGAACCATAGTGATCGTTAATGAAATTCTTTAAGGTATCTTCAATTGGGTTTGGTGAGATCCACGTCGATTGCGCTAACATACCAAATCCAAGCCACTTCAGCTCTCTCCTTAACTTATCTCTTAGTTCTCTATTGTTCTCTGGGATATTATATACTACTATCCTCCACTTATTATCCCATCTTCTCCTAACTTTTTCATAAACCCTCCTAGTTCCTTCCAATAATCTTAGCATACCTTTTTCTGATAATTTGTAGCTAACTTTCCTATTTTCTCCTTTTATTCCTACTATAAGTCCTGCTTTCTTCATTCTATGTAATCCTGCCCTTATTGCTCCTTCGGAAAATCCAAATTCCTTAAAGATTACGATTAGACTTTTAGAACTTATCGTTCCTCCAGAATCCTTCACATAATCTCCATAGAGTGTAAAGAACAATGACTGTATCTTCATTAATAATAACCTTTAAATTAATACTAAAAAATTTTCTTAGTTGTAGCAAGTGTTATAAAGCTCATCGACATGTTTACAAAGGGTTAGTTTCTTTTTTAACTGTCCTTATAAATTATTTGATCTCCCCTAGCCTAAACTTATATCGTTGTATCTTACCGGTTGCAGTCTTAGGAATTTCCGTAATAAACCTTATTTCTTTAGGAACCTTATAATGGTCTAATTTTTCCCTAAGGTAATTCCTTATCTCCTCAGCTAATTCACTACTTGGCGAATACCCTTGTTTTAGCGTAACAAACCCAACTACCCTTACTAATCCTACTTCATCTGGAATACCTACAACTGCAGCCTCAAGAACTGCAGGATGTGATAATAGCGCAGATTCCACTTCTATTGGAGAAACCCATAATCCCGCAGTCTTAACCATATCGTCAGACCTTCCAACGTAGTAATAATATCCCTCGTCATCTCTGTAAAACTTATCTCCAGTTCTAAACCAAGATCCCATCATGTTCTTTCTAGTACTTTCGTAATCATTCCAGTAAAACATGGCTACACTATCTCCTTTTACGTAGAGATCCCCTATAGTTTTAGGAGGAACCTCATTGCCATCTTCATCTACTATTTTAACCTCATATCCAGGGACTGGTTTCCCAGTACATCCAGGCTTAGAATTACTTGGAATGTTAGAGATATATATGTGAAGTGCCTCAGTGGAACCAATACCATCTAGAATTTCTACGCCGTATCTCTCTTTCCATTTAATATATATTAACGGGGGTAAGGGTTCTCCAGCAGAAACGCAAAATCTTAAACTAGTTAAGTTGTAATTCTTCCAATCCTCTACATGTAGCATTGCGTTATATAAAGTAGGCACTCCAAAGAAGATAGTAGGCTTGTATTTATGTATGGTCTCCAATACCCTTCTGGGTTCTACTCTATCTGGCATCAGAACTGTCGAGGCACCGTTACCAAAGGCGAAGTAGGATCCATTTCCTAATCCATAAGCGAAAAATAGTTTAGAGGCGCTGAATAGTCTATCTTTTTCACTGATTTTGAGAACGTTTTTCACATAGGTATCGAGAACAACTAATATGTCTTTATGTAAGTGAACTGCTGCTTTAGGATGTCCCGTAGTCCCTGACGTATAGAGCCAAAACGCCATATCGTTTGGAGAAGTCTTTTCAGCTTCTAAGTGAGTGGAGGCTGTAGAAACAAGTCCATGATAAAAACTCAACTCTGCCTTGTGATTATGATCCTCGAAAGTGATCTTCTGCGTTTCTGATATACTGGGCAAAATTATAACATGTTTAAGTTTATCAGCTCTACCTTTAAGGTATGGAGATAACTTGGGCCAAATGTCTGGTTCAATTGCCAATACCTTAGCTCCAGTATCCTCCAAAAGGAAAAGATACTCCTCTGGTTTTAAATAAGTGTTAACTGGTACCGGGATCGCACCAATTTTCATGGCACTATAGAAAATCGATATAAAGAACGGTGTATCATACGCTATTATCAATATTCTATTTTCTTTCTCCACTCCTAATTCCCTTAGGGCATTACCTACCCTATTTATTTCCTCTATTACCTTGCGATATGACCAAACTTCATCTTTATAATAAATTGCTATTCTTTTATCTGCCTCACTATCTTCCCATTTTGAAAACAACGCATCAGTTACATTTAAAATTCTACCATACTTAGCAGTCATTATTATTTAATTTTTTAAACCAATTTATATAGTTTACGCTGTTAATCTAGTACGTTAAAATCTCGCAATTTATTTTAGTACAATATTATAGTGGAGATTTTTATCGTAGTTTACTTCAACAAATCCAAAATTCCTCATCTCATCATTAGTCGATCTTACGTAGTCTTCAATGAGTTTATCACTTATCAATTCGGAAACGTTAAGGTCTCTAAGATGAACCTCATTTAGGGATTTCACTTTATATAGCATCTCTAAGGCTCTAGGGAACCAGAAGTTGAGCGCAGCTTGTAACCTATTCTTATTCTGATAGGCCTTCAATACGTTTTTAGAGAAAAATAAATGGCTCTCTTCCTCCTTAATCATGCTAGAGGCCAAATTGGCTAATGGTTCAAATGAACAATCCTTAATTACTCTCAACTGATATAACCCAGCTCTATCTACTAGAAATACAAACGCTATGACATCTTCCCAGTTAAATAGAGGCATATTAGATATATCCAACATATGGATTCCCAATCTAGCTTCTTCAATTTTAACTACTCTATCCTTAACGTTAAACTCTTCCAGTAATCTCACTAGTTGCCAACCATGATTCAGCTCATCTGAAACTAGCTTAGCCGTAAATAATCTATCATCTACTGTTGGCGCGTTAACTAGCCAGGGTGAAATTTGTTCTACCATGCCTAATTCGAAGTCTGCCCTTAACACTATTATCTCTATTAAGGTGTTTTTTAGATCTTGTGACAGTTCCCTTACACTGTTAAATTTTTGCATAGTAACTCATTAAGTATCTATTTTTTAGAAACTTTTATGCTTTTCGCTTTTTTCTTTCTACGTACAGAAAACGTTATATACTTTTAAGTACAATTGGTATAATGATGGTAGTTGTGGAATACAAAAAGCCTAAAAGAGTCGTTGGATGGGGAGAGTATAAGGGATTAAGAAAGTTTGAGTCAATATATGATCTTCCACCAGAAGCAGTTGAAGTCTTATTTAAGCTATTGTCAGTTCAAGGGGATACAGAATTTGCGTCAATAGAGCAGCATATGCCTTGGTTAATTCATGCACCAAAACTATCTGATAGGGTAACTATCTCGAGAATTATGGTAGATGAGATGAGGCACGGATGGCAAGTAATTCAGATATTAAAGGAATTCGGTGAGGAGGGAAAGAAAATAGCTGAAGATCTACTATCTAGGCGAATGGGTAGACATAAGCTCGACGCATTTAATATTCCATTCAATATGTGGGAAGATACCTTAGGCTTCACCTTTTTAATAGATAGAGTAGGAATGTTCCAGCTATTAGCCTTTGAGGATTCTAGTTTTGGTCCCTTATCTAGGATAATACCCACCATGATGATGGAGGAGGAATTTCATATCAACTTTGGATATACTGGTATTAAGAAGCTAGTTGAGGAAGGCAAGAGGGATTTAGCGCAGGCATTAATAAATAAGTGGTTCCCTAGAGGCTTGGACATGTTTGGCCACTCTAAGTCGATTACAATAGATTTGGCATACAAGTATGGGATAAAGAAAATGAGGAATGATGAAATGAGACAGTTATACATTAAGGATATTAAAGAACTAATTACTCCTCTAGGTTTAGAGTTACCAGATATAAATAGGAATAGAAGGGTATATTAGGTGAGACTGATGGGCTTAAGTGAGTTAAATCCAAAGTACTTCAAAATAGAAGTCGAAGACGGAGTAGGAATTATTAAATTAAATAGATCTCCAGCAAACGCACATAATCTTGAGATGTTGAGGGAATTAGATAATATAATAGTTGAATCGAGATTCGACCAAAACGTTAAAGCCATACTCATAACTAGTAATATTCCTAGGTTCTTCTCTGCAGGATTTGATATAAATGAAATAAAGGATAAGTCCCCCGAGTATATTGGATTATCGAGTCAGTTTAGTAAGGAGGTTATGCTTAGGATGATGTCCACTAAGAAACTAATAATTGCTAGCATAAACGGGCATTGTATGGGAGGTGGGTTAGAACTTGCGTTGGCGAGTGATTTAAGATTTGGAGCTAACGATGAAAATATAAAATTTGGTATGCCAGAAGTAGCCAATTTGGCCCTAATACCAGGGGAGGGTGGAACACAGTTTTTAGCTAGGTTAGTGGGTAGATCTAAGGCAATATACTTAATAGTAACCGGAAAGACGCTCTCTCCTAAAGAGGCCTATGAACTCGGAATATTGGACAGATTAATAGAACCCGAAAAACTATTTGAAGAGTCCTTTGAATTTGCAAGACAAGTGGCTAAAGGTCCATCATTAGCTGTAGGATTTACGAAATTAGCGGTAAACGAAGGAATGGATTTACCTTGGTATAATGCGTTTGCCCTAGAAAGGGAAATGCAAAACCAAGCGTTAGCGTCAGAAGACGCTAAGGAGGGAGCTAGGGCGTTCTTTGAAAAAAGGAGACCAGTATTTAAAGGGAAATAACGACCGCTGGATGTGAAGTTCCTAAATAACTTTTTCCTAATAAACCCCGTTAAACTATTTCCCACATGTTTTTCCTTAGCCAATCTTATTTAAATGGAAAAAGTCTGATATCATATGAAGCTGGTAGTTGCTACAAATTTCGATGATTCCCTATTGGAAGAATTAAAAAAGTATCCAGAGGTTAAATACATTTTTGGAAGTTTTAAGAGGACAATAACTGGACACGGTAGGGCTGGTTTTATCATACCCGATATTAAGGAAGAACAGTTCAAGAATCACATTAGTATAGCACATTCTTATGGCATAAAATTTCTTTACACAATGAATACTAACACATTATTAGGCAAGGAATATGACGCAGAATTTATTGGTAAAGTAATGAAAGAGATCGACAAGTTAGTAAGTCTAGGAGTTGATGGTTTCATAATAGCAGTACCCTTTCTTATTAGGCTAATAAGAAGTGAATACCCTGACTTAGAAGTATCAGCCTCATCGTTTTCTAGAATTCACAATGTGAGGGAAGTTGAGGAGTATGCGAATTTAGGTGTAAACACTATTATTATGCATGAGGATGCAAATAGGGATTTCAAATTATTAAAGGAGATTGCTTCATTATCTAAAACTAATAAATTCGACGTGGAGTTAATACTCAACAATTCTTGTCTTTACGGTTGCCCGTTTAGGCTTACACATGACGGAATTTCATCAATTACTTCTATGGTAAACGGAGTAAATGACGTTTGGTTTGAGTATCCTATATTATTATGTGCAACTGATGTCTTAAACGATCCAGTAAATTTGATAAGGAGTAGGTGGATTAGGCCAGAGGATATAAAATACTACGAGGAGATAGGGATAAATAGGTTTAAGATCGCTGGGAGAAATAAAAAGACAGAATGGATATTGAACGTGGTTAAGGCTTTTACCGAGAGAATGTATGAAGGAGATCTCTTAGATCTTGTTAGCTACCCTCAAGGGAGAGCGGCAACAAAGGCTATTCAGATGGTTAATGGGCCATCATCCTATTCTGTACTAACTAAAGTGAAGATAGACAATACAAAGTTCCCTGAGGGATGGATAAAGTTCTTCCTTACCAACGATTGCGATACGAGAAGTTGCAAGGAATGTAAATATTGTGATATCATAGCTGAAAGAGTAATTACAATAGATGGAGAACCATTTAAGACTGACAAATGGAATATAAGGCAATCCTATCCTATCAATTTAATACCGAAATTTAAAGAAAATGGTATAAAAAAAGGAAATCAATAATTACTTACTCCTAATTATTTCATTCTTTTAATTAATATCCTTGTTACTCCTCCTTGTTGTTGTATGTCAACTACTTGGTTTCCGGTTCTCCTAGCCCACGCTTCAATGTCAGGTTTCGCAGCAGGATCAGTTGCAAGTATTTCCAAAACCTCACCAACATTTATTTGCTTAATTGCCTTTGCAGTTTCTAAAACTGGGCCGGGGCAATACATCCCCCTAGCATCTAACGTCTTTGCAATCCTAACCTCTTGAGACATAATATAAGATTCTCCTTATGGTTTATAAAACTTCTTATATATGCAAATTTTTTTAATTTAGTACCTCTTATCCCATTAATCGAGTTATTTCTTACTTTCTCTGAATATATTTAGTGTCGATTGTATTTATAAGTCATGCAATTTTTCTAATAGACTAGTACTCTGATATTTATAATTGGCTTTAACTTAGGCTCAGGTTAGAGACCCAGAAGGTAGAATGCTTAGTCATTTAACTTAGGGAAAAGTTGGGGGAAAAAGGTAACAACAGCGAAAGTTTTGCTCAGATCAAATACTTCCCTTATAGAAACTAGATGGTGAGAAATATTCTTGATAAAGTATAAGTTATCATTAACAACACTACAAAGAGTATATCCTTCTTTGATCCTCTCCTGCCTAATTCCCTTATTTCCTTAGGAGATTTCAGCTTTTCTCCCGGTATTAGGTATCTAGTTGACGGCTCAATTAACGTTATTAGAGTGATTGGGTTCTTTAAACTCAGCACTATTAGTAGAACTAATGAGATAACCCAACTTATCTGTACAACCCTCCTATCTAGTTTCCTATACGGTATCTTATATTCCACGTATAATGCGCCAGTAAAAATGTAGAGAAGCTAGTATATTGATGGTATAAGGAAGAGAGGGTTATTAATGAATAATCCCCATACAATCGATATAGATGCTTCAAATGCAGTACCTATTACGTTCCCCCACATGGTGTATTTTGTAAGATATAATGTCAATGTGAGTAACATTAGCACTAACGGTATCGAAACGTAGACTATCCTTATCTCGTTATAAGGGAGAAATACATAAGGGATAATCGGAGGTTTCATTACCAGAATGTCCTTATATCCTATCTTTAAGGACATAATTTTAGGTTGTAAATATTCCATTATAGGTAAAGTGTAAGCTATTATTGGAATAAGTACCAATGCCTTTACTAAATTAACACTGAGGAACGGTAGTAGAGCAACTACATAAGTGAGTACTCCTAGGAAATATAACGCATGATTTCTAACTTTACCTCTATTCATTTAGCCTCACCACTTGTTTAAGTGTTAATACAAAAAATGAAAGTATTCCAATTCCTTGTAATGGAGAGGCCAATAAAAGAATTGGTATTGATAATCCGAAATTGTACAAGAACCTCATTGTTAAACCAACATTTAACAAGATAAATGGAATATATGAAGGTTTTACGTGTATCCTTCTATTGAAGGCATTGACAAACAAATCCATCATTACTACATCAACTCCAAATACTGTGTTGAAGAGAAAACCCACTGCTATTGCGTGAATGTATATATCATAACTGAAAACTAATATTGACGCAATCAAAAGATATATCCAAGCAATGCCCAAGTGGAGAATCGGATACCTCCTTCCCTTAAATCTGTATAACCCAGAAGCGTGAAACGATAAAATCCACGCTAAAATCATTAAAATACTACCATTAGGGTAAATTCCCATCCCAATAGCTAATAGTATGAAAGCCAATACGTTTTCCCAATGTCTAGCAATTTTTACTCCAGTTACAAGGGCGATATCTCTATCCATCACTGCCAAAATCATGCTAGCAGGGAATATTAGGTTTATGTAAGGTATTGTACATCCCAATCCAAGTTGGAACGCTACTATAGCAGATGATATCATGATAGAGTAAAATAGTAACCAATTGTAGGTTGTAGGTGACAAGCCTATTTTTGATACACCTAAGTATTCCTTTGAATGATAAAGGAGGATTCCCATACTAAGTAGGATAGAAATAAGTCCCAATTGTTGACTAAGGAAAAGGAATGAAATTGAACCTAAGATGGCAGACGATAAATAAACTGCTATTAGCCTATTATCAGTAGTTTTTCCACTCCATTCGACACTTAATGCTACCAATACTTCGTTTCCTATTAAAGCACCAAAAAAGCCATATATCATTATAAACCTCTGATTCACAATAAAAATTTTGAATAAGGTTAAAATTACAGCACCATACTTTAATAACTGATAAATCTTGTGGTGAATTGAAAATAAAATTATACTTTATATAATTTATACTGAATTAACAAAATTGTTATCCACACTCCCTTTGGAAGAGATAAATTTTTAATAAAATATCTAAAAATAATTATTTCATATAATATATAGATAAATTATGAGTAAACACTTAAAGAACAATTCAAAAGCAGTTTATTCTTACTAGTAATATTTTATGTTTAGTATTATCAAGTATAGAAGAAAGGTTAAGGAAAAAAGCTATAATTAGGAGTAAAATCCTTAACTATTAATGGCAAATATAACTAGTTTCTTAACATCTTCCTTAAGTTTTTTAACTTCCTTCTCGTTTAAACTAAGCTCATGGAATCCTTCCACATGAAGAGTCCATGCGCTTTTCCATAGAATTAGTATTTCAAGATTATTACTTCGTAATAATTTGGAAGCTTTAAACAAGTTTTCGCTTTCCCATCTTCCCTTGCTCTCAACATCATTTATTATTTCTTTTAGGTTATTTTCTATAACAAGAAGCTTTATAGCCTCCTCAGCAGCCTTATAATACTTCTCACAAGCTTGAACAAGATCACCCTTAGATAAAAACTCCTCAGCCTCATTTAAGAACTTTAATGCTAAATCTTTGCTTGGCCTCCTCAATTAGCGTCTTAATGTCTTTCTTATAATTCTCTATTAAATCTTTATCCATAAATTTCCTTGCAGTAAAAAGTGTTACCGCTGATGCCCACATGTCTATTATATTATCTCCAAGCTTATAAGACAGTTCAGTTACCGCATCATTTAATGTCTTAGAATCCCACCCGTGCTCTTCTGCCTCATTTATTATTTCTTTTAGGTTATTTTCTATAACAAGAAGCTTTATAGCCTCCTCAGCAGCCTTATAATACTTCTCACAAGCTTGAACAAGATCACCCTTAGATAAAAACTCCTCCGCTTCCTCGTAATATATTTCTGCACTAGTACTTATACTCATTACAATAAACATTATAAAACACACTTTTAACTTTTTCTGACAAAGAATGACAAGCCTCACCCAGACGGGGTTTGTGTATTTTCTTAACTCTGGGAATTTCTTCAAGACTTGTCTGGCTGATTTCCCCTTGAAGTAGTTTGCTAGGTACGATGGTGAGTATCTGGGTGGGCAGTTTACGAAGCATAGTAAAATTATGAAAGAAAATTAACTTTTCTAATTTTATAGCCATAAACTGTTACTTACATGCCTCTTATAATTTAAAATGTTTAGCTAAAATTGAATGAAAAAAGAGTAATAGATCACTATTTCTCGCTTCCATATCCTCCTCCCCCTGGGGTTTCAATTATTACCTCATCTCCCGGATTTAAAATAGTGGAGAACTTACTGGGCATTTCCTCTACAACATTACCCTTTCTGATAATTGTAACCCTCCCTGGCTTTCCGTTCTCTCCTCCCTTTAATCCCCAAGGTGGAACCTTAAATCTTTCAGCCATTATTGAGAGCTTAGTTTTCTCTAAAACCTTAAATGCTCTTATTATTCCATCTCCTCCCCTATACATACCCTTTCCTCCGCTTCCTTCTCTTATTCTATATGTAGTGAAAAGTATTGGATAATGCCTTTCAGCTATTTCTATGGGAGTATTTAACGTATTCGTCATATTTACATGAACCCCAGACACTCCATCCTTATTTGGTCTTCCCCCCATACCTCCCCCTATAGTCTCATAGTAAGCCCAATATTTTCCCTTATAAGTGCCCCCCATCATTACGTTCATCATGGTACCAGAGCTTGCAGCTGGTACTGGAATTGAGTGTGAAAACGCTTTAAATGTGACATCTGCAATCCTCTGTGAAGTTTCAACGTTTCCTCCTCCGACTGCTGCAGGCTTTAATGGATTAACTATAGTACCCTCTGGTGCTATTACCTTAATTACGCTATAAAACCCCTCATTAGTAGGAATGTCCTTCCCTATTAAAGACCTAACCACAAAACTCACTGCAGAAAAAGTAACACCGTATACTGCGTTAAATGGAGCTTCAACTTGATTATCAGTTCCATTAAAGTCTGCAATTATTCCCTTATCACTAATAGTTATTTTAACCCTTATTCTCTTTAAAGTATCCAATTCTAAGTAATCCTCATCCTCAAATGAACCCTCATTCCATTTAGAAATTTCAGAAAGAGCTAAGGATCTTCCGTATTCAATTGATTTTGCCCAGGAAGATAAAACTCTATCTAAGCCGTATTTATCTATTAGCTGCTTTACTCTCAATACACCGTTTAAGTTAGCTGAGATCTGAGCATTTAAATCACCTAAGGATACTTCTGGAACCTTAAAGTTCTCTCTAATAATCTCAACTATCTCCTCGTTTAGCTTACCCTTCTTAATTATCTTTACTGGAGGTATTACAAGTCCCTCCTCATATATTGTAGTGGCATAAGGGTTTAAACTCCCTGGAGAAGGTCCTCCTACGTCTACATGATGAGCTTTATTAACAACGTATCCTATGAGTTTACCGTTATAATAAATAGGGGCTAACAGCATTACGTCATTTAAGTGAGTACCAGAAATGTAAGGGTCATTTAATATAACCATATCGCCCTCTTCTAAATTAACGATTTTCAGAGTATTCTTAACTCCTACACTGAAGGAACCTAGATGAACGGGTATATGCTCAGCCTGAGCTATGATATTTCCCTCAGCGTCTAAAATGGCACAACTGTGGTCCATTCTCTCCCTAATATTAGGTGACATCGCCGATCTCTTTAACATAACTCCCATTTCTTCTGCAATAAATTCAAAAGCCTTATGAATTATTTCCCAACTCGTCATTCTCTCACCATTATAATTGAATCATCTACTAAAGCCTTCCAACCTGGCTTGACCACGATAGTAGAGCTATACTCCTCAATAATTGCCGGACCCCTTATTTCAAATCCCTTAGGTAACTTCTCCCTAACGTAGACCTCTGTATTAACCCAATCATCTTCTATTAGAACCTTTCTAATTTCCTTAGGTTTGTTTTCGTTCCCAAATGTAGGTGATATTTTTGGCGTAACTCTCCTTCTAATTGCGAACACCCTTATAGTAACTATCTCTATTTCCCTATCACTCATAACGAAACCATATGTAGCTAAATGTTTATCCTCGAACACCTTTCTAATTTCATTAACGTTTTCTGGAACCTGAATTGTCAGTTCCCATCCCTGCCCCTTATATCTAACATCGGCATATCTAATGAAGTAATCAACCTTTTTGAGCCTTTCAATTAATTTATTTTCTAACTCCTTGAAGTCCCTCTCTAAGTCTTTAGGGTAAGATTTCCTAGCCTCAAAACGCCAGTCAGCAAGTAAAAGTCCTAATGCACTAAACAGTCCAGGATAAGGTGGAATTATTACCCTTTTTATACCTATCTCATCGGCTAAATATAACGCATGTTGAGGACCAGCCCCTCCAAAAGCTATAAGAGAGAAATTTGACGGATCTAAGCCCCTCTCAACAGTAACTAACCTTATAGCCCTAGCCATTTCTAAATTGACTAAATCTAACGCGACTTTACTTACCTCATATGGATCACCTAGTCTAGATAAGCCCTCTAAGGCCTTCTCTTTATAAAGTTTCATGTTTCCTCCTAATAATTCCTCTCCAAGTCTACCTAAGACTAAATTAGCATCAGTTATCGTTGGTTTATTTCCCCCTTTGTTATAACATATCGGTCCGGGATCTGCACCAGCACTTATCGGTCCCACCCTTAAAGCGTTAGCCTCATCTCTCCATATAATCGTACCTCCTCCAGCTGAAACTTCTGCTAAGTCCACAAAGGGAAACCTTATCGGGTACCCGCTACCCTTAACCACTCTACCGTGATGAACCTCTCCTCCTACTTCATACTCAGAAGTTATCTCGAATTTGCCGTTTATTACGACTCCCGCTTTTGCTGTAGTCCCTCCCATATCAAAACTTATTAAGTTCTCCTCGGGAAGGAAACTGGCTGACGCTATCACTCCAGCTGCAGGACCAGATTCTATTAATTGGACGGACTTATTTAAAGCCTCATTAATATCTACTAGCCCTCCAGAGCTTGACATTATATAAAAATTATCAGTCGGTAAAGAAGACTGGATATTTTCAAGATAAGAGGAGACTATTGGCATTAAAGCTGCATTAATTACCGTGGTAGAAGTTCTTTCGTACTCTCGTGGTTCTGGAGCTACTTCTGAGGATATTGAGATATACTTAAAATATTTCTTTAAGACCTCCTTAGTCTTTAATTCATTATGTGGATTAATATAAGAGTGTAAATAACTCACTGCTACGGCTTCGGCTTTTATCTTGCTTACCTTTTCCTCTACCTCTATCTCATCTACCTCTTTTAAAATTTCACCATCTGCATTAACTCTCTCATCTACCTCTATTCTTAACTCTCTGGGGACTATTTGTTTAGGTTTTTCGAAATACAGATCATACAATCTAGGCCTATTTTGTCTCCCTATTTCTATTACATCTCTAAAACCTTTAGTAGTAAGAAGAGCAGTTCTGGGAATGTTAAGATTCTCCTGCCCTAATAAAGCGTTTGTAGCTAATGTCGTGGCATGCACTACCTCCTCTACCTCGCAGTTTAAGCCTTTTATTACATTTTGTATTACCTCACCAGGATTTCTGGGATTAGTTAAAAATTTTATCGTACTAACTTCACCTACCTCGGAGAGTATTATGAAATCAGTAAAAGTTCCTCCAATATCGATTGCAACCTTACACTTCACACTTCATACTCACGATATTAGTATTAATGTTTTTCGGGGAACTTACATCACTAGTATTTCCTATATAGAACGCCGGAAAGTCTTTAGACCTCAATTTTATCTAATCCTAAGTATTTTATTGCCTTAAGATTAAACTTATACTTATTTTCCTCAAAGAACTGTTTAATACAATTTACAACCTCATCTATCGAGTGAAATACTTTATTACTTATGTATATCTTGAAGGGCTTGAAGACCGCCTCTGCCATATTAAGCTAAAGCGAATAGGGAGGAGTAAATATGGGATGAATGCCCTTCCTGCGACAAACCTCAAGCCTAGTCTTGTGAGGAGAATAATTATCCATAACCATGTAGACCCTCCCATTACCATCTTAAAGTACCTCAAGAAGTACTTCAAAGACTCAGAATTAGTCCTCCTAAGAATACCAACAACCACTTCACCAGTCCACGCGTTTATAGCGAGAAAAACGTGAAGTGAAGAAAAACCCATATTAACGTGCATTACTGGCTTACTATAAATCTTAGCCAAAACCTTCCTAATTGCCGTACTAATGACTATCCTACTCTCGTCTAGAAAGAAGAGAGCCTCTCCTTCCAATTTTAAAGTCGTCCCACATGTCCTTTTTTGCTTGAACGTTAGTAGGCCTAGGTTTTACCAAGTTATATCCTAGTTCGTGAACTAGCTCGTATAGCCTGGATTTCTTGTATTCTATTCCTTGTTCTTGTAATGCTATCTTGAATGTTCTCATTGTCCAGTACTCTTCTTGTATTCCATATTTTTGCGGCTGGTCTTCTAGAATTTGTTTTATTTTTCCTTTTTCAGCTTTTCTCGGTCTTCCCGATCTGGGCTTGTCTCTTAGTCCATTAAGACCTTCTTTCTTGTACTTGCCAACCCACAATTTTATTGTGGAATAACCCTTGTTCAGCATTTTCGAAACTTTCTTCTCCGATTTACCGTCAACTAAGTGCAACTTTACTGAGAGAATTCTCTCCTTAATCCTAGCGTCCTTCTCTTCCTCATAAGCTTGAACCAAATCTTGTATAATTCAATTTGGAAATACTAGTCTATAAACTTTTTGGAAATACTAACACAACTGCTAGAATAGTAGTTGAAATTAGAGTTTATGACATACCCGTATTAACTGGTAACTCACTAAAGCATTGGCATTCAGTCTATCTTGCTGAAGTCTATATAACATTAGGTGGTAAACATGCTAATGAATTATGTAAAGCTGGAATTGGACTCAGAGGATATAAACTAGAATCAACATTAGATGATACAAAGGCTGCAACATCAGAGAATGAAGCGATTGAAAACGTATGTAATGATATACACGGTTTTCTAATTACCATTAAAGGGCAAGGTAAAATTGGGTAATGATAACGTGTGAACTAATAACTTATGAGTAGACTTATGCTGACCTACTTTATGGATTTCTTCAATTTTTATCAAAGCTAACGTTAAGCTTACTTTTAAATCAACGCTTGATTTTGAATTTAAGAAAGATTGATGAGCTTAACATCTTAGAAAATTGAATTAGTCCACAAAGCAATGCTGACCTTAACCTTTAAAGTCTGAGGAAGTATATTTAACCCTCTTTTTCCTCTATTTTCCTAAACTCCAATCTTATCTCACCAAACCCAATACCCCTACTTCTTCCTATACCCAAGTAAGAAGATGTTAACAAATAATTCAAAGCTCTCCTCTTCAACCTCTCATCTGGAATGTCGAACTCAATCCAACCCATAACACCCCTCGCTTTTCTTAAATTTCCCTTACTATCCTCACCAATGGCAACGGTAACTGGATGTAAATCATAACCTATAATTCTAGATAAGGCATTAGAAAGAATGCCAAATTTAAACGCTCTGACCTCAACTTCCTTCTTCCCAATCAAATTGCAATATACATTATAAGCGTAAGCAACAATTAAGCCAACTGATGGCAAAGTTGAGTAACCCGCATGGATTTTCTTATACCTTTCAGAAAGGGAAGGAGGAAGTAAAACCTTAGACGAAAGCAATGTAGGGGAAACAAACCTCACTCTTATATTATCGTTCATGTGCTTTTCAACCTCTTCCTTTAGCTTCTCAACTTCCACTATTTCTATACTCTCAATCATTATGTGAAATTTGCCATAAACAGTTTCGAAGATACCCTCATCTGCAACTTCAGACAAAACGTTAGCTTGTGTAGAAAAGGCTATTATTGAGGAAAGCCTGCTTCCCTTGGTTATAGTCTTCAAGTTTCCATTAGTCTGGAAAATCCTCCTCTGGTTGAAACCGAGATGGGATATAAAAATTGGTTTGTATTTATCCCTTGATGTAATTAAGTCCTTTAACGAAGGGATTAATTTTCCACTCTGTATTAAGTATTTTAACACCTTAGATGATGGAGTAGGCAAAATAACGTCTTGTAGAGGGATAACGTTATACCCTATCTTAAAAATTAATGGCACTATCCTTCTCCTCTTATTAACTCTCCATTAACATATGTTGAAATTAACTTAAGATCTCTAACCCTTTCCTCATCGGAGTTTAAGTTCATAATTAAGTCCCTATTGGCGAAATATAGCAAGTCCTCGAGCCTTTTAGATCCAGTCAAGTACTCATAAATGTAATTTGCTAAAACGATGTATCTTTCTCTCATATTACTACTTATACTTAATGCATTCCTAGCTATTGCCTCTAACCTTTCACTCAATAGATCCCTCTTTTCCAATAATTTAGTCAAGTCTATGGAGAAGCCTCCATTTATTGTGGTGGGGTTCTGCCCAGCAGCATCAGAAATGGTATAAATTCTCATCACACTAACGTTGGGATTAGTAACACTACTTACCACCTTTCTAGCTATCCAAAGCCCAAAGGCAGTCTCTGGCTTTATACCGGGTATAATTCCGTTAACGTTTTGAATCAAACTGTAGAGAATACCCCTCGTTGGAGTAAACACGTTTACTCCTACGTAGTCACCCTCACTAACCATAGCCTTTCCTAGTCTAGTTAAAACCCACCCAGCAGCAGCTATAATTAGGTAATGTGGCTCTACTTCCAGTTTCACCCTTCTAGTTCTCTCCACCATTCCCGGTGATCTTCCAAACTCATAAAACTCAGGCTTTACAAAGGATGGCGCACTTACTTCCTCACACTCCTTCACTTGTGAGAAGTTCTTAAAGACCTCAGATAGAGCTACAGTCGTGGGGAAATTATAACATTTTAACGTCTCTGTCCAAGGGTTCTTGTCATTTCCGCTTAAAGGTAAAATTACGTTTGACGTAGTGGTCTCCCCTTCCTCTCCCTTTTTCTTTTTTGCCTTGCCTCTCCTCTCCGCTGCCGCATCCTCATTATTTTTAGCTATCTTATAAGCTAAGTTCAGTACATTTCTTAACTCGTCATCGTCTATTTCCACTTTATTATTGTATATAGATGAATTCTCTGCTTCCGTTGCGACCTGAATTATGTAATTATCTCCAAATATATTATAGAGTGGAACCTCCATTTAACTCACCCTCCAATATACGAACAAATCCGGTTTTACTTCCATTATTTCGAACTAAACTACTATCTAAATTATCCCCCAACATTATTGGGGCTAAAAAAAGATTATACAACTTTAAATATTTATCACTCTTCTTAGAAAACGCATACAGCATATCATGGTAGTCATCAAAAGTGTAATCCCTAACTTTTAAGCTCTTGGAAATCACACCTCTTAGGTTTTGCAACATAATACTCCCGTACTTATTAAGCTTTATCATCCTTTCATCAAAATTGTCTGGAAACTTATTCACTAGATAATCAGATATCACCCTAATTGCGTTCAAGTGATTTAGAACAGCTAAAGTCAACAAAGACTTAACCTCCTCAGCTTTCTCGACGTCAATAGGTTCATAATCATAATAGAAAAATAGAGCCGAACCGAGTTCATGATATATGAAAGAGAAGTTACTCTTTAGAGGATTACAATTATCGTCGAACTGATTCTGGTAATACTCGCCGGCTTTTCCCATATCGTGAAGGACAACGACGTCCTTAACCATTTCCTTAACACCGTTTAGATCAAGAACTATTCCATATCTCTCCAATCTTCTCGAGATAATCTTATAATAAGACTCACTTATTTTACCATCTAAAACCCTATAAGAACCAATAGCGTGATCAATTAAACCTTGTTTCTCATAAGCGCAAGGCTTGATCAATACACACCACCTATTTCACTATTATAATCTTGAATCCTAACTCCTAAAATATCATTCTTCAACATTTCCAATTGAAGGCATTTCTTGTTATATAATTTAACATTACCATTCCCAACAAACGCAGAACTTCCCTTACTCTCTATTATTTTAATTGCCTCCTCCTCAGTTAAGGGTATAGCATCATTAACGTCATTACTGTTTGGCGGAAATCCCAATATGATACTTGCATTCCTAGTAATAGAACAAATCTTCTCGTATATCGACTTCACCTTTTTAGAGTCCACGAAAACGGAGTTATCTATTACAGATAGATCCTTAGCCAGAATCGAATCAATCACCTCTGTGTAATCCCTTTCAATGAGTAAGTTCTCATCAATAGTCTTTAGTTCCCTTACCCTTTCCACAGTCTCCTTAACCTCCCTCTCATCATAAACCTTTCCACTAAACGGGAAAATGTAAACCTCGCCCTCTAATTTCCCTCTTCCTCCCTTCCCATACCTCGCAACCCTACCAGCCCTTTGAATTAGATTATGAGAGGGAGAAGCTTCAGTTATTAAAACGTCAAAAGAAGTATCAATACCGGCCTCTATAACTTGAGTTGAAACTACCAGCTTTGCCTCGTTTATCTTGTTCACTTTATCTATCCTATCCTTTTTACTGAACTTACTGTGAATTAGAATAGGAGATAACCCCCTTCCCTTTAACTTCTTATAGGCTTCAATTGCCCCCATTCTCGTATTGTAAACCAAAAGAACCCTCTTACCCTCTTTTACCTTTTCCTCAGTAATGGAAATCTCATCATTCTCCAATACGTTAACGTATATCTTTCTATCAATTTTAAAATCATCCGCGTTAACTACCTTTACATTCTTACCCAGCTTGTTCATCAAAACCCTCTCCAACCCCTTATCTATTGTAGCTGAAGTAACTACTATCGGAACACCCGCATCCCTCAAAACTTCTAAAGCGGCAAGTCCAGCTCCTAAACTCTTACCATCCTCTCCCAATAAGTGAAATTCATCAAATATTACAATACTACTATATATTAACGCCCTAGGGAACTCATAATGAGAACCGTAATTTTTAAAAATTAACTTAAAATCAACAGTAGGTAATTTAAACAAATTGAGAATGAAGGTATCTAGAGTCGTAACGTTAACTTTCTTCATGAAAAAAGGGGAATCTTGATAATCCATGTCTTGGGCACCAATATTCTTAGTGTAAATTACCCCTCTATCAGCGTAATTTTTCAGCTTTAGATACAAATCTTGCACAATAGCCCTATACGGCAATACGTGAATAACCCTACTACCTAGGTCAATATCACTACTAACGGCATTAGCTAAAATCATAGTTAACGTTGTTTTACCGTAACCAGTGGGAGCCTTAAGTATAACGCTATGCCCGTTTTCCAAATTTAGTAAAGTCTCTTCAATACCCTTCCTTTCCTCAAAGCCATGACGAGTTATGAAATCGTTATAGAAATCAGCTAAAGACAACATATTCTCCACCAACCTCATATGCTTCCTTAGCCTCAACTTCAACCTCCTTACTAGCTAAGGGATAGGTAGCCACCGGCAAGATGTACCTTATTGGTCCTCCCTCCTTTCCCCATATATACCCGTTCTCTTCCCAAAAAGTAACATATTCCAAAAACTCCTTCTTACCTACTACCTTTACAGTATCTCTAAAATAATATCTAGTTTTCATCCTACCTGAAACCTTCTTAGCCTCCCCAATTTCAACGTTCTCCACACTTACCAAACACTCCTTACCTCCTATCCTAGTTATACTCCAGCTGAGTTTTTCCAGCTCTTCCTTGCTCATGGAATCAGTTACGTAGACGACAACTAACGTACCGTTAGGCATATACACTTTACCAGTAGGGATCACTCCGTAAATATATCTCGGATTATCCCTCCTATCCTTACGTTGGAAATAAGATATAACGTTTCTAACAATATCCTCAGTGTAAGCTCCCTCAGACTCTAATCTAGCAGTAGCCATAACGTTCCTAAAATTATACGCCGGACTACCGTAAATCTTGCCTAAATTAGTATTATCAATCCCCCTAAATTTACCGTAGGATAAAGCTCCAATCAATGTAGTAGGAGGTGGTAAATAGAACCCTGACTTTGCCTTAGCTGCTGAGGGCTTAACTACGGAAAAACCCCAATGAAGTTTTAAAAAAACCTTAGAGTAGATCAAATCTCCCCTGCCTCACTACTTTTCCTTTAATTTAGCTACCAAATCCTCAACACTTGACAGTACTGTAGCTCCTTCACCCACTTCTATACCCTCATTGTTAATCACATAGACCTTAGCTACATTTCCGTTCAACACACTTTTAGCCTTCTCTAACCTCATAACAGTGGTCTTAATGTAACTATCGTCATGCCCAGGTTCCGGTATGAATGGGAAATCAGTCTTCACCACTACTAAAGACATCAACTTCATGGATGGTAAGAACCTAGACCTCTTCCCTCCGAAATTACCCGCTAGCAAAGAGTAAAGGGCTTTAATTGCAGAGTCAACCCTTCGAGCCTTTTGCCTCTCTAACTCCTCTTCGCCTTTAACCTTTTCCCCCACAGTAGATGGAACTGCTATCAAATCTTCGTCAAGTTCAAACGAAAACGTGTAGAGAGCAGAGGACACTTCCACGTTGAAGATAGCTTGAGAACCTTTAACAGGCTTATTTGAGAATCTCACGTGAAATTGCGCTTCTAGTTGTGCAGGTATTTCGTCTCCCCTTAAAGCCGGTATCATATAACCTAACTTTATCCTTGATGTTCTTCTCACCGGAGCACTTCCAGCGTACATGAAACCTCCAACATCAGCAATGACGTCCTTAAGCATCACCTCTACCTCGAACCTCCTCGCATCATTATAATCCTTGGGTTCCTTTATCCCTTCAATCTTTAACGCCTCATCGGTTGAGAACTTTATGAACTCGTATTGAGAAGATAAATTACCTACAGGCAATCCCTCTTTTTTAGCTATATCCACTAGGCTTGCTTGATAGGCATGAGCTAAGGCTTCTCCGGAAATCACTGGAACATATCTCACTAAATAACCGGTTGAAGTCTTTAACACAACTGGAGCGGTTCTGTGCTTGGTTAAGTTCCCTATACTCTCAACACCATTCAGCGACTCCAGATTTACTAAAAATCTACCTGAACCGCCTATCATTTCTTTTCACCACCTTGTTCACTCTTACTAACTAACTTAGTCCTATTTGCTATACTCATGGCTAACGCACCAGCCTTCCTAGCATAATACACATCTTCCTCAATCATCCTAAGAAAATATTCTATATCTTGGTTAGTCGGTAGATAACCCACTACCGTGTACTTCCCCTCACTTGAAGACACGTTAACAGCGGGATATTCCTTTCCTTGAATCATAGTTGTCGTGCTCACTATCTCACCCCTATCAATACCCATCTGTACAATCCTTTGAACATCATATAGAACCTTAGTCACAGCCTCTTTGGATAAGGCATTAGCAAACCTATCCACTAGTGTTGGAGACTCGCTATAGAGGAAGCCCACAGCCAACAAGTTGGCTACCCTCACTATGATACCCTCCTTCTCTTCTTGCTAATCTACTATAGAATTGAAAGAATAAACCCATTCTTCTTCGCCCGTTAGTATTCTAACACTGCCGCTAATCTACTATAGAATTGAAAGACAGGGATGCGGGTTTAACGCCCCCAGAATGGATTGACCTTGCTAATCTACTATAGAATTGAAAGATTCTAATAAATCAATTAAAGTTAAGACAAAAAACGTGGGCTAATCTACTATAGAATTGAAAGATTCATATTGGAAATGGAGTTGAAATGTGCATAAATGATGCTAATCTACTATAGAATTGAAAGGTACCATCTATAATCTCAATTTACCGCAGAAATAAGATTACGCTAATCTACTATAGAATTGAAAGATTTCGAAAAATGCAAAAATAAAAAAATTATTGACAAAAATAGGCTAATCTACTATAGAATTGAAAGCTACACCGATTCCGATACCCATTATAACGCCGATAACTAACATGCTAATCTACTATAGAATTGAAAGTCCTTTCGTTGTCTGCTTTTCTGTTACTATACACCAATCTGCTAATCTACTATAGAATTGAAAGACGGAGCAAGCGTCACCGAGACACCTCGGTTAAAGCGAGGGCTAATCTACTATAGAATTGAAAGATATAAACTATATAATTACTAAGATTTTGTAAAATTATTCTTACGCTAATCTACTATAGAATTGAAAGCAAAGGTGAGCTGAATGGCTAAGAAGACAGAAGTAGAGCTAATCTACTATAGAATTGAAAGGGACGGCCTCTTAGAAATACTACTGCTTCACCGACAGACAAGCTAATCTACTATAGAATTGAAAGCCAAATAATAATTGGAGCGGTGCAAAAAATTCAAAATTCCAGCTAATCTACTATAGAATTGAAAGAAATACTGAACGGTGGAATAAGTGTCACTGACCCCCATAGCTAATCTACTATAGAATTGAAAGTATGGCAAATAGGACAGATCTTAGTATGCTCAGCGTAACGGATGGCTAATCTACTATAGAATTGAAAGTGTACTCCACCATCTTCTGCAGCTTCCTGAAGGGTAAGGGCTAATCTACTATAGAATTGAAAGACAGTATTGGACGCCGTAACGAATATTATCACCGGTTCACCAAGCTAATCTACTATAGAATTGAAAGTATTCATAATTTATTATATTTATTCGTTTCGTTATTTGTGCTAATCTACTATAGAATTGAAAGCTTTTCGTTAGCGTGGGGATTCGAAATGTTTATTAACTCTGCTAATCTACTATAGAATTGAAAGCTTCAAACGCTACCTCGACAGTCCTACAGCCTACAGCACGCTAATCTACTATAGAATTGAAAGTAAATTTAACTTCATATATTCAAGGTTTTACGATTTTGGAGGGCTGCTAATCTACTATAGAATTGAAAGAATTTCATTGTACTATCACCTCATCCTTATTTATCATTATTTGCTAATCTACTATAGAATTGAAAGTGATTGAATGATGTTAGGAGTAAAAATAGATGTTCCGTTCAGCTAATCTACTATAGAATTGAAAGAGTTTTTCATCTAAAAGTTTTAGTCCATTTTCAACATCATGCTAATCTACTATAGAATTGAAAGAAAACTTGGACAAGTTTCTCACACTGTTCATCACTGATTATTCTGCTAATCTACTATAGAATTGAAAGACTTCACTTACTGCATACTCATGTTCAGTGTTATAATCGTCAGCTAATCTACTATAGAATTGAAAGGCAATTCCGTTAGGAGTTATAATTTTACTTGTTAGTTTAGCTAATCTACTATAGAATTGAAAGATTATGATATTTAAAATTCTTTCTGTGTCACGGGGATTATAAGCTAATCTACTATAGAATTGAAAGTATTAAAAGAATGATGAATAAGTTATAATTCTTTTTTTATGCTAATCTACTATAGAATTGAAAGTAGGTTTTGTGAAAGTGACAAATGCCCATGGAAGGGACAAGCTAATCTACTATAGAATTGAAAGTTTTCCTCCATCTTTATCATTCTTCCTCGCCCTCCTGCAGCTAATCTACTATAGAATTGAAAGACAACGCGATGTAGAGCGTTAGGAAAGCAACAGTGTAGCTAATCTACTATAGAATTGAAAGATGAACTGTTTTGCAATGAACGTGTATGAGAGTTTGTACAAGAGCTAATCTACTATAGAATTGAAAGATTGGTACATTCTCTATATATAACATATGATCTATTGTATACATGCTAATCTACTATAGAATTGAAAGAATTGGCGAAATTGTTGTATTCTGAAAAGTCATAGTTAAAGCTAATCTACTATAGAATTGAAAGGCAATGATATCCCCGACCCACCTGTTGCAATTGCTGGATATCCGCTAATCTACTATAGAATTGAAAGGTCTTGCGCTAGGTGATGGTACTATATGTATATCATTTTGGCTAATCTACTATAGAATTGAAAGCATCGACACTGTCAGTAACACCTGACCAAGGCTACCAGTTACAGTTGCTAATCTACTATAGAATTGAAAGTGTGTAGAATCATAGTTATAATATAGTGCTAATTTATCGTTTGCTAATCTACTATAGAATTGAAAGTGAATTGTTGGAGGTGATAAATACAAACCTAGTTTATTTATGCTAATCTACTATAGAATTGAAAGTCAGAAGTCAGAGACACATCTCAAAGAGGCTCATAAGGCTAATCTACTATAGAATTGAAAGATGCAAAAATTTAAGCTTTTTGCCAACTTTTAACCGTAGCTAATCTACTATAGAATTGAAAGATAACCGTGATCAAATACAGTGCAACACATAGCATCGTCGTGCTAATCTACTATAGAATTGAAAGGTTGGTAAAGGAAGTTTTGTGTCGAAAAGCCAGATACTGCTAATCTACTATAGAATTGAAAGTCACGATAATGTTACATTCGTGATCGTACGTATAGCCCCTCCTGCTAATCTACTATAGAATTGAAAGTACTGCTATTATGATAACAAAGTTTTACCTAGTCTTTACAAGCTAATCTACTATAGAATTGAAAGATTATTACACCGACTATAAGCAAAGCTATTGCTATTGTTGCTAATCTACTATAGAATTGAAAGAACGTATTAGAACAACTGGTTCTATATCACGTGTTCAAGCTAATCTACTATAGAATTGAAAGATTCTATTCCATAATCAACATACTTATTACATGTGTAGTAAAGCTAATCTACTATAGAATTGAAAGTAATCTCATCCAATTATATGCGGTTTGCCATTGATAATTAGCTAATCTACTATAGAATTGAAAGCTTTAGACACGGGATTAATCCCTACACGACGAACCTCATGCTAATCTACTATAGAATTGAAAGTTTTCTGCGGGATCTGTAAACCTTAAAAAGTCGGGGTCTTGCTAATCTACTATAGAATTGAAAGTTTAATTGGTGGTCTAAAATGTTAACTTTTTCTGTTTCATGCTAATCTACTATAGAATTGAAAGATTAGAACCTTCCAAATGTCCTTTACTAAGTCTGGGAAAGCTAATCTACTATAGAATTGAAAGAGCTCTCCAACTAACTTACCCTCCAGCACCGGCGT
Organism: Saccharolobus solfataricus; assembly: GCF_900079115.1. NCBI lineage: Archaea > Thermoproteati > Thermoproteota > Thermoprotei > Sulfolobales > Sulfolobaceae > Saccharolobus > Saccharolobus solfataricus. Next base: position 1,885,460 of record NZ_LT549890.1, on the reverse strand, counting down.
AACAGGCTAATCTACTATAGAATTGAAAGGAGAGAAAGGAACGAAGTGATGATATCTAATTAAATCTCCAGCTAATCTACTATAGAATTGAAAGTACCTTCTTCAATGCCTTCCAATGCCTCTTTCCTCATTCTTTGCTAATCTACTATAGAATTGAAAGCTAACTCTCTTCTGAATTCTTCATTTGTTTCGCATGCTAAGCTAATCTACTATAGAATTGAAAGTTATTTCTTGCAAAGTTCTTGAAATCATAAAGTGTTAGAGCTAATCTACTATAGAATTGAAAGATATACATATCTTCACTCTCCTTTATAAACTTTTCTCTATCGCTAATCTACTATAGAATTGAAAGTTAAAATTTCAATTTTTTTACTTTCTTCAATTTGTTTTCCAGGCTAATCTACTATAGAATTGAAAGATGACGTCCAACATATCGTTGCCGTTCATCGCCCCACCAAGCTAATCTACTATAGAATTGAAAGGCTTTATCATTTTATCAATTCACTCCATTTAAAAATCCGCTAATCTACTATAGAATTGAAAGATAAGAATTCCAGTTTCTGGAACTGGAAAACAACCGCTTTGCTAATCTACTATAGAATTGAAAGAGAATACTTGTTACCTAACTGGTTGAGCAAAAACTTTAAATATGCTAATCTACTATAGAATTGAAAGCCCGCACTTCTATAGAGTTGTAGCTTTTTTACCCCATGTTTATATTCTCAAACAGCTGTTTAAAACCCGCACTTCTATAGAGTTGTAGCAAGGGGCTTACTAACAGGCTAATCTACTATAGAATTGAAAGGACCAGAAGGAGGGTTCTATAAGTACCCGAGGATATTAGGGCTAATCTACTATAGAATTGAAAGTTCCAGGTTCAGATATTACAAATGAAAAAGGACGTGTTGCTAATCTACTATAGAATTGAAAGTATTTGGAGATGCAACACTTTCAGATAGTAGTACTGTGCCGGCTAATCTACTATAGAATTGAAAGGTTACACCTAATAGCACATATAGCGTTGGGAAGAAGCTGAAGAAGCTAATCTACTATAGAATTGAAAGCTGCTTTTTAGACTTCTTTTTGTCTCCATTAGCCTTTCCGCTAATCTACTATAGAATTGAAAGATGTATCCATATTCAATAATGCATTAACTCCAAGTGTTGTGGTATCTTGCTAATCTACTATAGAATTGAAAGCGTCCCGTTGTACATGCCGAGGAGGGCGTAAGAGCCGTTGGGCTAATCTACTATAGAATTGAAAGAGAAAATAAGATAATCTTTTTCAAACCTAAACAAAACACCCAAGCTAATCTACTATAGAATTGAAAGCGTGCTTAATTTCAAATAGAAAAAATAAAAAAACTCTGAGCTAATCTACTATAGAATTGAAAGTATTTGACATTATAACCCAACCTGGTGAAATCCTCCAATAGCATCTGCTAATCTACTATAGAATTGAAAGATAAAATCGGCGTTTCAACATATTGTCCTTGAATATAATCAGCTAATCTACTATAGAATTGAAAGCCTTAAAAAGTTACCTGAACCATTATTCTGCGTGATGGCTAATCTACTATAGAATTGAAAGTTTTTTCAACTCATTTTCACGGTCGTAGTACGCATCACTGCTAATCTACTATAGAATTGAAAGAATTCTGCGAAATAAATAAATCGTGTAAATACGCAAAAATAGCTAATCTACTATAGAATTGAAAGTATCAACAAAATTATAGTTACAGTTCTGGAAAAAGAACATGCTAATCTACTATAGAATTGAAAGAATAAATGGAAGCATAATAGTGGTACATAATGGTGGGGAAGCTAATCTACTATAGAATTGAAAGATGAGGAGAACCCTCGCTGGCAGGGGAGAAGTCAGTACGGCGCTAATCTACTATAGAATTGAAAGTTCATTCTCAAAATAATTTCCGAAAACAATTAGGAATAACGCTAATCTACTATAGAATTGAAAGAGTGAAATTCAACTAACTGCACAAACTCCAACACTTTTAAGGCTAATCTACTATAGAATTGAAAGGTATGTAATGAACTTTATGAAGAAAATGCTAGATTATTTGGCTAATCTACTATAGAATTGAAAGTTAAGCCGACGCTCCATTGATATCCATAGTCATACATTGTGCTAATCTACTATAGAATTGAAAGGAGGCAATAGTGAATGGTGTAGTTATATGAGCAATGTGTTGCTAATCTACTATAGAATTGAAAGTAGAAGATGACTTCCTCCCCGCCCTAAACGGTAGACCCAAAATCACCTCCTTAAAAATAAATCTATAGTGTAAATAAGTGTATCTACTAGATTAAATGTAAAATTCTCTGGATTGAATAAATCAGGAAATAAAAGAATTAATAATAATCTAAACTCCTCTCTCCCCACCTCCCCCTTGAATATGGTATATAGAGTACAAGGGCCAGCACGAAGATCAACGTGCGGAAAACAAACTTAGTAGAACCAGTAAATGGAAGAAAAGCCTTAATGTTCCTATAAGAGGTCTCTATGGGACCTCTTACCTTATTGTATAAATCCAACACTTCCCTCTTGGATAGGTCTAGGTTAGTAGCCCTAGCAAAATAAACAAGACTCTTTCTCCTCACTTTTCCCTTGCTGTACACGAGAAGCCTGAACTTGACCTGCTCATCCCTCCTATGCCTCTTACTATTAGTCTTGTAATCCCCGTCAAACTCCTCATACACCTTAACATCCCCAACAGGCACAGCAACTATATACTTAAACTGTGAAATGAAATTGAGCACATCAACTGTGTAGAAACCAGCGTCAAGAGTTATCAACCTTATCTTGAATCCCATTGCCATTACTTGCTCCACAAGAACCTTCACTATCTCGTCCTTAGTCATACCGTTCACTTGCGGAATAAAGGCAAGTAAAAGTACTTTCCCCTTATACTTGGTTGTTGCGTAGTTCCACGAGTTTCCTTTTTCAGAGCTCCCTTTCACTGGTTTCCCATACCACGTCTTGGTTGTCCAGTCTATTGAAAGATCTATCTCCTTGACTCCCTTCAGTACCTTCAAGGATATTTTCCTAGCTCTTTCCAATAGCTTTTCAATCACTTCCATCCCTTGTTTCTCTACGTAATTCCTCACGGTCTGTGGGGATACGTCATACGCTCTGGACTTGTTCTCTACAGAGTTGTTCCACAAACACGCGGGGATGAGAGTTTTCGCTACCTTCTCTACCTTTTCCCCTTGGAAGTTCAACATGGAAAGTAATTTATATCCTATTTGTTGAATGTTTGGTGAGGGAGTACCGGTGTTACCATCTCACTTACTCACGTGGTAATACCACATCTCCCTCACCTTAAACCTTTCTTCAACTGAATTCTTAATACTCATATAAATCCTGTTATCTATCATGAATCGATATTATTCTGTCAGAATTATTTTTCATAATACGATTTTGGGTCTACCGTAAAGGGGCGGAGGGGTGTGAAGGGGACAATGTCCCCGTGACTCTGGTGAAGTCCAAGGGCTGAGGATTGATATTAAATATTATGAAATCCTATGAAGCCCAAACCCTAGAGCTTAATGCCAGAAAATATTAAAGCGTAAAGTCATCAACAAAGCAAGAGTTTTAAACGAGATTTCTTATTTTATCATGTGATAAAAAGATTAAAGATAAAGAACTTCAAGAGTTACCGTGACAGCGAGTTTGAGTTTGAGAAAGTAAGTATCGTTGTAGGGCCTAACGGTTCTGGTAAAACTAATCTTGTCGACGCTTTTAGTTTTCTAAAGCAACTTATCAGACCTCTATCTTACCCGCCTTATCCTTTCATTCGATGGGGAGATTACAAGAACGTTGTATTTATGCAAGATGAGAATTTGGACATCTCCTTTGAGATCGATGGTGAATATAAGGGTAAAGATTACCATTATGAGATTTCGCTAAATAAGTTGCAGATAAAAAAGGAAATTATAAATTTTGACTCTTACAGTATGGAAAGAAGAGGCAACGTAATAAGATATGAAAATAAAGAGATGACAATTCCTGATAATTTAAGTGTATTTAACTTATTTTTTGCACAACCTTTTATAATAGCATATAATCTCAATTTCACCCTTCCACCTGAACTCTTGAATTTTATGACGAATTTCCTAAATGACGTAGGAGTGTTTAGAATAGTTCCTCAAATAGCAGTATCTCCAGTCCATTTCACATTCCCAGAAGCGTTAGACGAAAACGGTCGCGGGTTAGTTAAGGTGATAAGCAATAACTTGTCTAGAATTAATGAGACTAAACAAGTTTATGATTTCTTAGTTGAAAACAACATCTCTCTAAGACCGGTTTTCACTGAGGACGGAAATATAAGACTACATTTCATTGAAAAGAGTGAAAACAACAAAGAGCTGATTTTACTGCCCGCATCAGTGCCTGACGGTTTTATAAAAATGTTGACAATCATTATAGCTGTGTATCTGTTAAAAATGTCGACAATCATTATCGACGAAATAGAGAACTCCCTCCACCTTAAGTACATTGAAAGACTAGTTGATATAATGCGCTATTCCGACTCACAGTTCATAGCAACTACACATTCGCCACTAATTATCGACTTCATGGATCCTTCAGAAATAATAATTCTTGATAAAGAAAGAGGAGAGACTAAAGTTAATAAAGTACAAGAGCCAGAGAAATTGAAGGAAAAGTTGACTGAGAACGGTATCTTGTTAAGTGAATGGTTATTATACTAAGTGAAAAATAATGAAAATAATTCTAGCAATTACAGAAGATAAATACGGTTGCAGTGCAATCGCTGAATTAATCAGAAAACTTGAAGAGAACAAAAAGATAGAAAATGAAATCAAATTAGATTGTCATTCTATGGGCGGAAAAGGAAATATAATCTCTGCAAAGACAGTAAGAATTGTAAAAAGTTCCATTTTTAAAGGATACGACAAAATCATGATCTTTGTGGACAGCGATAATGAAGACTCCCAAATACTGGAAAATAGGATAAAAGATATGTTAAAAAGAAATGGTGTAGATATGAATAGAGTTTGTATCATTGTTTTCAATCCTCATATTGAAATACTCTTAGCACCACAAGAGAACAATCCGTTAGAATATTTGAGAACGCATGATAGATATGAAAAGAGTGACTTACCTAAACGTATAAGAAACATAGACTTAAATACGGTCTATAAATTAGAAGTTTTTCAGAAAATTGTGAAAACCTTGAATGACCCTTAATTGTGGACATCCCCAATATTCGATAATTCACTCCATATATAGGCTTTCTAAGGATAGGAGTGAGATGAAAGTGTAGGGACAAACGTAGGAATGTAATAGCATTAATTAGCTTAATATCTTTCTGAACGCTAACTTGCAAAGATTCATAAGAGTGTTATATCCTATTTTTTCATATTTAGTAAACCTATCTAGCAAATTGTTGTTAATCTCCTTTTTAATAAAATCAATAATACTTCTCTTGACTATACTACCCTCTAAAATAGCCGTTAGCATCTCTTTTCTTTTAGTATTAGCAATATCGAATCCTAAGCTTATCTTATCCACCTTACCCATTGTAACATAATCGCTTATGTTATCAAGTAAATCATCTAAAGCTTCATCGGGAATTAAGATAGGAGATAGTGTTAAGTAATACTCTTCTTCAATACTTGTATCCACTTTATAATCATCAACTTCAAGCTTAGCTATTCTATTTTCTCCTCCAAAGTTCACTATTTTACCATTTATCTTATCACTTATCGCATCATTATCTATGAATATTACGTAATTAACCTCCTTCTTAAATGCTAAATATCTAGCTGAGTAAAGATAATGTTCCTTAACAGTTCTGGTACTTTTATCTATACTTATTCCTATCCTATCTTGATGATTTATGATCTGGAATAGTTTATTTTTATCATAAAAAAGTTCATAAATCCCCTTCTCCCGTTGTTCGTACTCTTTTTCTAGCAAAATAGGTAGATTTATAAGATGTTGTTGGTCTACTAAAGCTAAATGATTGCCCATTCTGAGAGGAAATAAATACTCTCCATTAGTCTCTATGAAAGTTCCATATATAGTATCTAGCAAATTCGTTAAGTCCGATAACCAGTCCCCAGTCCCAGAACTCTTGTTAAATAATATATAACCTAACATTCCGGCAATTGTAGAAGGTCTTGGTATTATTAAAGACTGTGCTGCAGTGTGGGAACCGGTAATTAAGGGCTCAAATTCCCCCTGACTTCTAAACATTAACGGTTCTAATGGTTTTATTAACACTCTCTTCATCACTTCTCGCCACCGTAAATTATTCTAAGAGTATAAACAATGTTAGAAATTAGGTCATTAGGAATTTTAATCGGATAATTTTCAATAGTTAACCTAACACCGTATAACTTCTCGTCTATAGTAAACTCAACGTGTTTTCTAAGAGAATTTCTTTTTATCCAATCCTTTACTAAGAATTCAGTTAAATACTTCTCATCACTAGCTACGATTAAGTGTTTATACTCCTCATAATCATAAAGTAAGGACACGGAAATATGACCCTCATCGATCCTCTTCTTTAATTCTAATATTAAGTCTATGATAGAGGCTATTTCATTAAAGTCACTCACAGAGTTAACTATAGGTCTCTTTAACGATAATGGAATTACTGATGTTAAACCTTGATATCTAAATATTGCAACATCCTTCTTAGCGTCCTTATATTCTCCGTTATACATTACTCTATATCTTATCATTTCCTTCCCCTCCTCTAAAAGATTATAAGAATCATTTATGACGAAAAATAGAGGATCGGCATAATGTGCTATAATTACAGAATACGATCTGCCTACTATAGGTAATGAAGGATAGTAAGCATTATTGATTCTAGCGAATCCATTCTCTAAGCACATGTTACCTAATCTTCCAGTACTAACTCCTGCAAATGCCCTCCTACTCTCCTTAACAAAATCTAAAACTTCATCTACTGGCAACATTGCCAATAAATCATCTCCCCCCGCATAAATTACAAATCCCTTATGTTTATTAATCAATTCTAATTCTACGAGAAGCCCCCTATTGAGTGCTGAAGAAATCGATACATGCCAAGCGGGAGTAACTATTATCCTTCCCTCTTTCAAAATAGTTCTAAAATATTTAAGACTGTTTTCGACTTCTCTCTCTACGTCTATCTTTTCGAGTTTTTTACGTAACAGACGATTTGCCCTAAACATTACTTCGGCAACTTCGTTAGAATAAATTTTCACTGCACATGAACACTTATTTAAATTTCCCCTTATACACTCTAATACTGTCTTAACGTAATCTACTATTGGCCCACTTCCGGCATTTACTAAATATTCCTCTAATAATTTATTTACTTCCTCTTTCTTCTCACTAATATTAGCATAATCTCCAGAATCAATAATTCCAGCCAAATAAGGAGTTAACTTACCTTCTAACAAATCCCCTAAGTAATCGCTATCAGCCCTAACTAAAGCGTAATAAGGTGATGGAAAAGTTATTCTATGTCTTCTAAAGAGAGAGAAATAATATCTCCTCCTCTTTTCACTAAACCAATACTCCTCAGGATCTATAGTAAGATTTATCCCAGTATAGTAATTTTTATTAAACCGCTGCCACATAGAAAGCATACTCTCATTAGGCTTCTCGCAAACTTCCTCTTCCTTTAGATCTTCACAGATTTCGTTTTTCTTCTCAATCATTTCCTCAAAAGTTTTAATCGATGCAATATCACTAGTTGACGGAATTTCTATCTTAACATCTTTACTAACGATTTCATTTACAATCTTCTCAACGCTGCAAAGATCTCCTAGCAAAAGAATTCTCATAAGTCTGGGCTCAGCACCTAAGGCCCTTTTCACTAAACACCATGGGCAAAGCCTCTCACCTGGTGAAATCATATTCTTTATAGATCTTACGTCTTTCTCGTCTCTCGCAATTCCGAGCTCAATTAATTTTTTCTCGAATTCGTCTTCCTTGGGCATTATAATTACCGCTGGCAAAACACCACATGAAGTACAGAATTCGTAACCTCTTTTAGATTTCTCACCAATTTGAGGTAACTTGTCAAATTTAGTTAATTCAAATAATTTTAAGCGTGACTCGGGAGTAACTTTCACTAATTTACTCTTCTTAAACTCACTAACTAATTGACGATATTTATTGTCGTAAATCTTCCACGAATCTGAGCGTAATTTGCTATTGTTAAATATCTCATCCTTAGTTACACTCACTTGTTTCACACGAATGTTTAAAGGAGTAGTTTGAAGTAAATCCTCCGTCAGTTTTAACACTCTACATACTAAATTCCAGAAACCATCTTCCCTCTTTAGTTCAGAATAACACTTTAATCCCTCAATTAGCTTACGCCAACCTTCATTATATCTCTCCTTTACCTTAGAAATGAAGTAATTATCGTCTGGAACTTGCGTATATTCTTCACCTTCCCTTATTAACCCCGGTAAGATTAACGTAATCCTACCAGGTATTATCGGATAGGGCGGGATTTCCAATTTCTCAAACAGATCGTCACCATTAAATATGTACTTAGTTATTAACTCCTTTATTTCATCTATAACATCCTCTGATATTTTTTCTTTTCTTAATTTTTCTAAAAGGTAAAACGCATAAAATTGATTAAACCTTAACGAGGGGAAAAGTATAACGTCAGGGCCGTACTCCTCAATAAACCAGGTAATTACGTACCAGAGTAGGGCTGACACTAAATAACTAGAAATCCATAAGTCCCTAGTCTTCTTTCCCTTGCTTATGAAGTCCGCAACTCCTATAGTATCTATTCCTAGTAAGTAACCTTTTGCTTCTTTCTCTAGACTAAATATCCAGTTCATCATTGCAGCAGTTGCATATAAATGGTCAAATATTGTGTGAGTAGGGTTTCTAGTCTCTGCAGGAGTATTTTCATATCTAGAATCTATCCATATTAGTTCATAAATTAGATAAAACAATTGATATTTCAAAATATTAAGATTAGTTGTATTTGTAACATTTAATAGCTTTTTATATTCTGATATTAAATTATCTAGTTTAGATTTATCTTTAGGAAATAAATTGCCTACATCCCTTTGAATATTTGATAGAAGTATGTTCTTTAAGAATATTGATCTATTTCTGAATAAGCTATATTCTTTATATACGATACTACCTAGATATCTATCTATGGAACTAGCTAATTTGTCTGCATTATCAACTGTTTTAGAATTAATATCGCCGAATAATTGATTGATTATATACTTAGCCACTCTTTCATGACTTTTCCTAGCTCTTACGCTTCTTAACTGCACTGTTAGATTATGTGCACGACTTGTTATCACCCACGCCTTATTTGGAGGATCATGAAGTAATGCCATAATTTTGTAGTTTAAGAATTCTTCTCTAGAATTATCATCAGTACTCATCTAATCACCTCTATCTTACTTAATTCAAATAAGGAATATCCAACAGAAGATCTAGCACCTAAACCTTTCATAATCACCAGAGGTAAGGAATCACAAATTGGTTTTCCTACATCTTCCCTCTTATAGTAAATTAAAAATCTAAACGAAACTTTAGGAGCTATAGTTAAATGAATAGCCGGCTTAGGCTCAGCATCAGCCTCAGACTTCTTCTTATTATAATGAGGTGTAATTACGTCTGGTACAAACAAGAAATTCTCAGGCCTAGTAGGATAGGCATCTGTAAAGTTTACATTACCTTCCATTTCCTCATTACCGAAAATTTCCTCAGCATCTTGCTCGCCTAGTTTATCCTCAATATAACTTCTCACAATACCTTTAATTTCAGATGCAGGTATGTAAGGCAAGTTCATGTATGGATCGAAAGAAATCCCAGAGTCAAAAATCAGCTTACCTAAAGAAGTTGAAACTCCTATTAAAGCCCTCGTCCTAGTAGTTATTTCAAAGTCTACTATCGTGTATTTTAACGACTTTAGTATTTCTTTGAGATTATCAAAATATTTCTTTACTTTTTCGCCCTCTAATTTAAAGTTCCTTGAGACAAGTTCAGCTATTTCCCTCTTAAATAGGCTTTTCTTCTCTTCGACATCCTTAGTTTTATTTTTATCTTTTAGGATTATAATTTGATACTTTAATAGTGGGTTATTAGCACTATATGACTGTTTATTCGAGAGAAATTCTCCAAAGTTATTGTATACTATGCTGGTTAAACTCAGTGCCGAGAATAGATTAATATTATTTCTATTTAATGTGTCTAAAATTCTTGGTAAATGAGTACTTATACTCATTTTCATTTTAAATCACACATCTAGCAAACTGATATAACGTATCCTTTATGCTCGAATTTGGATCTTTAAGATAACTGGAATAAAGTAAATATGAAATTATATAATAAGTATTATTGATCTCAAGAATCTTAAACCTTAAGTTGGATAACCTTCTTTCTTTTCCTATCAAATTTACAAATTCTCTTTTGATGTAATTAGCGTATAGAAATTCCAATATTCTAGGATAAATTTCATGAATATTTCTAAATTTTCTATTTCCAAGAAATGCTAAAGCAAAGGCTCTCCTTCTCATTTCTTGCATTATGAGGTCTTTAAGGCAGTTACCAGAGGCTGATAGTTCATTAGATATCCTATTTAAGATATTTTCTATCCCATTTCTGTTAACGTTAGTGTCTATTCTATTAATTCTCAATATATTGATATCTTTTATAAAATAATAAACAAAAAAATCTGAGTTATTATTCCATGATCTCAATTTATAGCTTTCATTATTTATTAGCTCACTAAAATATTGTTCAATAGTTTGCGAAAAAATGATATTTGGAAGAACTGTAGCGAGATCCTTTTTTTCTTTTTCTGACTCCATATTATTTACTATTCCATATATTTCACCACATAATCCGTCGTGACATTCTGCATTAACTATTGATAAACCACCAAATCCTCTACTTGTTTTCCTTCCAATTCCTCCTAACAGTATAAAAACTAATAGACTATGTAGCGCAAACTTAAGCTTAGCATCAAAGTTTTGCTTATGCTTAAGACTCTTATCTAGATAAATATTAAGAGTGAATGTAACTTCTTGCTTAATATTAAAGTATTCTAAATAATTTGTAATTAGATCACGCAAGATTTCCTTAATTACTTCCTTATCAGAAATCTTTGTATCTATTTTAATACTCTTAAAACCTAAGAGCTCAAAGCTAAGAAGTTTATTCTTATATACTAGATCCTTAATTTTATCTATATCTAAATTAGATTTAAAAGAAATGGGAATTTTAGTTGAGCCTTCTATTTCAATAATTAGCGTATTATCTCTAAAGTCTAAATTCACTTTTTCTTCCCTATTTGCCTTTAGGCAATCTATCACATTATCTAACTCAACATTAGATAGTTCAAAATGATTATCGCTTCCCTCATCAGTTATCACCTCTAACCTTACTGCAGACTTCTTGTTTTCACTTCCGAAAACGTCCTCAAATAGCCTATCTATAGAGTCGTAAGTGTAAAGCTTTCCTTCTTTCACATAACTTACTGTATTGAATAAAACCCTATTCCACCACCTCCATAAACCCTTAATTTCAGTAGGCCTAACGTTCTCTTCATAAAATTCGTTTATACTATGCCTATTATAACCTCCGGTTAACGGATAAATAGCCTTTAGCTTAAAAGACATTAACAACTCCTCCATTTACCTCACCTCTATTAAAGCCTCAGCCAATCTCTTTATTGCCATTAAATACCTCTTTATCCTGGCGGAAATTATAGGAGACAACTCATACAACTTGTCTATGAGTTCTAAACGGTTATTCTTGAGTTTATTAATTAGAAACTCTTTATTTATAATGTTTCTCTCAGACAGATAGTACAGAATGACAAACAAATAGGCCATATAAGAAGCCTCATCGCTACTGCCCAGATCAATGCTCTTTGAAGAGGGAGAATTTAATAACGCGGTTAGTTTATCATTATTATTCTCTAACCCAGCTTTTGATATTATGTAAAACAACGTGGGGATGAACCCAGAAGTATATATCTCCTCCACCATATCCCTTGCCCTACTCCTAAATTTTTCTCTAGCCTTCTTATCTAGAGCATTATAGACTAGGTTAAATGCCTCAATAGCTAGTTTATAATCTTTCTCCTCTTGTACTTCAGTCATTTAACCACCTCAATTCAACAATTCCTTTACCTATAGTTTCCTTACCTCCTAAAATTAAGTATCTTGTTTTCCTTAAAATACAGTCAGCAAAATATGCGGTATCCTTACTTCCTCTAGCTAAAAAAGAGGAAAAGAACAATGAGTTCACTGGAACATATTCTTCAGACCATAAACCACCTTCTTCCACGGTTTTACTACTTCTCTTAATTTTTATCCTTCTCACTCTTATTAATGACCTATTAATCACTTCCCTACCTATTGAATCCTTAAGGACTATTAAAGGCTTTACTAAGTGGTTTCCTTGAGACTGAGAATTTTGGTTACTCTGGTTATACGTTGAATTCTCAATTAGCATGTCTCCTAAAAGAGACTGAATATACTCGTTTTGAATATTACTCAATTCTACGTAAAAGTCCTCGTTTAAGATCACACTAGCCGCATTATCAGAAATTATCAAATTTTTACTCTCTTGGAGAATGTTATTAATAGCGTCCAGAAGAGAGGTAAATTGTGTAGCGGATAAAGTGTTCATCGATTCTAGAAGTGATTTTACCTTCCTGAGAAGTTCATACGTGGTAACATAAACCCATGCTTCATCGAGACCGCTAACGCCTATACTTCTGGCAGGAATAGCAAAAAGAACTGCATCCAAAAAAGATCCTAGAGAGGCTTCGTCAGGATTTTCGTCAGAACCTAAAACCTTATAAATTATTTCTCTTGCATTACTATATTCCTTTAGTAGGAACGATTTTATTGCACCCTTAAGACTAGATGCAAATATTGTGGGATAGTTTAACTCATCTCTTTGAAAAGGTAAATCTACTTCCTCTTCTACAGATGTTCCAGAACTTACATGCAAGTGAGTTACTGCCTTAATAAAAAAAGGTTTAACAAAAGTGTAATAAGTCATTATAATCACTTAGCAATATATCTTAGGGATTCGATTTTAAACTTTTTATTGAATAGTAGTTGAATATTTCTTCTACATCCCTATAAAGCTTATCCTTTTGCTCTTTATTTAAACTATTATAGATTTTCGCATAGATTTTCGCTAAAACATTGTCAACAATTGTCTTAGCGACATCTCGGTCTAAACTTACAAACGATGTGACTTTATCTCTTAGATCTACTTGATAGGTTCCCGTATTAAAGTTTTTTATTGGAAGACTAAAAGTTATATTTCCATGCACGTCCTTCTTGCGAATTATATATAATTTGTTTGAAGGAATGCCGATAATCTTAAAATGGTTACCTTTTAAAATTTTACCACTTATCAAAATTCCTTTTACGTAATCACAAGGATCAAAAGTAGGTACTAGTTCGCCGGTACTTTCATCTATTGCATAACCTGTAAGTACTAAGATATTATGAAGCCCCTTATCATCGATTTGACTGACATGTTGTCCATTCTGATTATATTCTATTGAAACACTACTTCCAATTTTTATTTGATTATTATCCTCAGAAGAAATAGAATTTGTTATTGGTAAAAATACCTGCTCTTCCCATCCAGCTCCACTAGTCATAATAATAGTTGATTGAATCGGATATTTATATTGTATAATTCATAATACAAAAGTTCTTACGCGCTTTTATCCACGATATTTTTCTCGTTATTATCTCTATAAATATAATTTATCACGATAAAAAGGAGGTCAATTACTGCCATATAAGATAAAGATTAATAAGTTAGTTTAGCTTCAGTATTAATAACTTAATATTACAATATATGAATGAAATTTAATAATCATGAAAGGTCTTTTCGACAGCAAACGTCTTGAGGCCTATTTATTTAGAACTTGTAAGAAGCTCAAGAGGAGGAAAAAATCTCTTTCTACGCATCCAGCAAGTAGATAAAAGCAAAAACATGAGCTGAGAATTTTATTCATTACTTATTCATTCATCATCATCATTATCCTGCCCCTTAAGAAACACTTGATTCCTTTTATCTTGATCAACGTTCTCATCGAAAACTCCGAAGGCAGTATTAACCCCACAGATCTCGAGCTCCACGAGCCATTCACACGCGGATGAGCATGCCGGAGAGCGTTGCGAACACACTACACAGCAAAGCAGCGAGTTCTGCATATTAATTGCTCGCTACTGGAGCCCTAGGCACGAGAAGCTTAGAAAATGGTACTTGAGATTTGCACCGAGGATTTGTTGTTGAATTTTTGCGGTTTTAAGCACCACATGAAGGATTAAATTATTTTGCTTTTATGCCACCAGATCAACAAAAGAATAAAAATTATTATCAATATGGAGTGTTTTGGTTGTATAATTGGTTCCAGGCAGAAAATAATAATATGAATATATTCTTCTTAATAAATGGAAACATATACAATTATTCACTCGCTTTAGAACAATATATTTGGGACTCTAATTGTTGGTTATTGGAATGTTCTCCGTTTAGTGCATATGCAATACCACCAAGCCCACCAGCATCTACAAATACTGGAGAACCAATATTCGCACAATCATACATAAACGCATATAATACGGCGTTTAATCAAGAAACCTCGGGCTATAATCTAAATTATCAAAAAGCTTTGAATAATTATAATAAATTTACTTATAGTGATGTAAATAGTAACTTCGTACCTGGAACTTTTGGATATAAGGAAGAATATAATACTCCTTCACAACGTTTTTATATAAATTACTTGCAAGATGATGCAGGTGTATATGTAGGAACACCTTATTTGTTTGTTTCAGCAGGTTCTGGCGGAGGGTCAGGGTTTATGTACTTAATTTGGATTATTGTAACATATGGCGTGCCTTATGTTGTGAATGTATCTTAAAAAATATTGCTAAAAAATTAGCTGGAAAGGTTATATGATTGCTGTGGAGCGGAAAAGTTAAAGAGAGCTAAACCAGCAATACCACCACTACCGTATGGAATTATAGTTCCATTGGGTTAATACAATTCCCCAATCGAGACCCATAATTCCGTTCCTGCGCGTTTCATATGCTACTGCTCCTGTTAGGTTTTCCCAGGTGAATACTGGTGAGTTCCCTGGTAGTACTGCTGCATATGTTCCTGGTGTGTTTATTGCTGTTACGAAGTTGTTTACCCATCTCCAGTATGTGAAAAATCCCGCGATGTCCGCTGGGTTTATTTTATCCGCATCTATCACGTAATACGTCTGTCCATTTATTGTTACATTCTCAATTGGTACTTGACCCTTGATCACGTAGAAATCTTGAAAAGTTACATATTGTTGATTATTCACTGGGTCGGTTCTTCCTACCCATTCATCATTCAATTGAACTATTTGGTAATGATTTTGAATTATTGTACCTGCATATTGTCCATCCCATACCACATTTTGTATCATAGTTCCATTACTTAGTATTAAATCACCACAGGATCTGTATGTCCATTATAATTTATTGCTTGACCATTTGGTACAAATGCCTCATAACCGCTGGGTGAACCCACGTACTGCACAGGCACCCGGTGTCGGTAGTAGTAAAACACAGTGGTGGCGAAAACCACAACGCCAATGGCCACGTACTTCAACGCACCCATAACACCACCAAAACAAACAAACCCTTTAAGCATTACGGCCCAAACAAACCAAGCAACTGCTGAGATGGATGCAGGGTTTGACCACGCCAAGCGTCTCTCGGCACCCTAATCATGGTCACTGGTAGATGCTCAACCTCACAATACAACCAAGACCCAGCCCTAACCACAACCGCGCTGGTAAGGCAATAACGAGCACTAGGATTTATGCATTAACGCTCATCATCTAAGCATCAATTCACCACCCTGACTACAACCTCGATTACACAAGCCGTGCCAACTAGACAATGAGAACAGACCAGAACTCCGAGACTGACTCCCCAGGGCTAAACGTGGAAGAAGAAGAGCCTGGCTAAGGCAAGCCTAAACGACTCACTCTCCAAGTCGCAACACTCCTTATAGACCTCAAGGTACAACCTCCTGAGCAACTTCCTGGAATAATAAATAGCTCCATAGAGTGCGTGTGCCTTGGCTAGTTCCTTATTACCATTAATCAATGCGCGGAGCATTAGGGCTAACTGAGCCATTGAGTTTGAGGGGGCGATTAGTTGGACTAGGGACCTGCCATCAAGCCCGCTCACCAACCCCCTAAACTCATTAATCAACGACTCAACGTCAAAACCAAATCCCTTAAGCGAATTGTTAAAAGCATTAATTACTCCTTCTCTTAACTGTTTAACAACAGCACTGTTTCCCTTAACTGCCAAGACGAAATCTATGCAAACTTCATCGTTAAACTCTTCACACAACTTAATTCCAACCTCAGGCTTCGCAATACCAAGGGCAACCCTTAACGCAGGCAGGTACTTACGAAGCTTATCATATCCAAAGGCATAAATCAACTCCTCAGGGTTGACGCTAAGCTTACCCTTAAGCTCGCTGCTTAACCTACCCCTTGGACTGAGTAGGGCGTTGAGCATAAGCCTAGTCAGGACCGAGACGCTCCTAACGGCGTTCAGCACCCACAAATGCCCCTCAAGCAACTTGTTTATCGTTTCGTGATCACCCGTTAGGGCCAGGGACACGAGGTACTCACCAAGTATACCCGATGCAAAACTGAGATACCTAGCCGTGGGCATGGAGAAACGCTTCTTATTAAAAGCTTCCTCATACAATTGCCTAAACCCATCAACCAACTTTTCGCCAACCAACGAGCCCTTAATCGCCTCAACACGCAATGCCAAACTACGTGCAACTAGGTAGTCTTCGTAATCACCGATCTCCCTACGCTCCTCAGCTGCCTCGTTAAATAGGTCCCTCGCCTCATCAAGCTCATTATTATCAAGCCTATAAAACACCAATGCGTGCTTGAGATGCGATGCTGCCTCAAGGATTGATCTCCTAACTGCCTCCTCATCAGCCTTTACGGACCTGGATTCGATGTAGCTCATGAATTCCTTATCGCCCATTAACTCCTGAACCCTCTCTCTCATATCGTTTAGTTCCTCAAGGATCTCACTAGCCTTACCAACCACATCAATGCCTAGTTTCTCCTTCATAAGCCCCCTCACATACTCACTATCTAACGCTGGGGCTAAAGCATCCGCCCGAGCAATGACGCCCAGGCTGGACTTGAACCTACCCAACTCATTGAGCAAATCAACAACCCTACCAACCATATCCCCAACTTCCTCACTATTGAAATGACCAAAGTATCTACTAAGCAGGTTGGCGTAGGCAATTATTGCATGTACGAGGGACCAGGCATACCCCCTAACCACATCACAGTAATTGTCTAAAATCTCATTCAGCTTATCAAATATGTACCTAACTGTGATAAGGTCGAGGTTCTCCATATTCAATGCGGCGGCTAGTAGTTCGAGGTACCTATGTGGTGCCTTACCATGCAACGGTTCTAAGGCACCTAGCACTGACTTAATGAGGTCTGGTGATGCAACACGTTGTATAGTGAATGACGCTATGCGCAATGCTATATCGGCATCGCCGGGCTTGACATCCCTGCCTAACCTGGCGGCGTTGGCGATTATTGAGGCTAGCCCAAGACCATAAAAACTCTCAGCGTCATAAATACTGCCCCTACCCCTGGCGATGTTAAGGATCCTATTCACCTCGGCAACGGCCTCATTGTACCTATCGATGAATGCTAAGGTCAAGGCAAGTGTATAAGCTAGACCCATTATTACTAGACCTATTATTAATGGCGGTATTTCGTTACCAACGAGTAGGTAATAATCAACATCGCATTCCCTTAAAGCATCACCAAGGGACTCATCAACATCTCTCCTCAAGCTCTAAGGTAAGTCCTCGTGCCTAGGCACTGAAACACGCCCAGCCGAGGCATACCCAATGATTAACGCGGCCCTCTTCCAGCACTCATTGCTGAAATCCCTTAGTGCGTCTGTGAAATCCTTGCCGTAGTTGCCTACGAAATACTCAACGGCAGTGCTTACATCCCTTACCTTCTCCGAGACCTCCCTTAACGACCTCCTAACAGTTCCTAGGCGCCAGGGCTCCAACTCATCACCAAGTTCCTCGCACTCCTTACTCCTATTCACGATGCATATAAGCAGCTTCTTTATTGCCTCCTCAATTAGGTCGTGCTGCCTAATAACTAACCAACCCCTCAACTCCCCACCCTCAGCACTCTGGAGCAAACTCGATCCCTTTTTCTCGCCAATTAGCTCAATAATGCCTGGCGTCAGTATTGGGACGCCTGGCCTTACTGAATCAACGAATGGCCTCCTCAATGCGAAGATTTCGACCAAGGCATTGGCCGTGTTAGTGTTCTTATGGACCTTAAATAATCCGTTTATGTGTAGTATTATGAACTTCTCGGCTTTACCCTTGGCTTTGCTGATTAACTCCTTGATCTCACGGGCACTACAATTGTTCCTCGCCAGTTCCTCGCCGATGAGCCTAGCTATTAGTGCGTGGCCGGAGTCGAACTTTGCTAATTCGCCGGTTAATTCACTAAGTTCCCTATCACTTAATGCACACCCGTTGGGGTTGCTCTTGGTCCTCGTGTACTCCCTAATCAACTCAGCCAGGAATTCGGTGTTGATGAGTCCCTGCGAAACGTCAAGCCTATATACCTCTAACGCATTCCTCATTTCCCCACTCAATGCGTTGTAGACATCGCTCGGTATCACGATGAGTGTGAGCGGTTTCGAAGCTTCGGAGCTTATCGATTTTATGGCATTCATCAAGTCCTTTATTGTCCTCTTGATGTTTGTTTGTATGAATGCCTTCACATCAATGTCCACTCTCTCATAGGCTTCGGTTGACACTGGGTCGTAGAGTATGAGCAACCTACCGAAGTACTTGCCGAATTCCTTACCGAAGTTCTCAACGAATGTGACAAACTTCGGGTAATTCTTCGAATCAAGCACCTCAACACGTGCAACTAGCCCAATATCGCCGTTCATGAACAACTTCCAAATCACGGCTGCGGCTAGCGTGGACTTGCCAATACCCTTGGGTCCAACGATTACAACGAAGCCCTGCTTCAAAAGCCTATCCCTAACCTCGTTAACCAATTCGTTGAATTTACCTGCCCTAACAATGCTGTGGTACCCATCCTCAACCCTAACCCTCAACTCGCCGTTCTCAACCTTGATGTTTGGGTAAATCCTACCTTTCGCGAACTCACCAACATCAGCCGTGACTATGCCCGCAGGCACCTCCTGCCTGAACAACTTAATCTTCTTCTCAAGCTTCTTAATCTTCTTCTCAATCTCGTTAACCCTCCTCTCCAGCTCATCTATGCTCAAGCCTGTTATGTCCATTAGTGCCTTCTTTGCCTCATCATAACTCATCCCCATTGCGTAGGCAACCCTATAGACCAACAACCTACCCAACTCATTAAACTCGCCATCCCGTCTCCTCAACCTCTCAAGGCTCTCCCTCAACTCAATGATCTCCTTGAGGTAGTTCTCCTCCTCCTTCTTGAATGCCATGTGCGTGAGCACCGAGATGATGGCTAGGGAAGCCGCACCCATTACGGTAGACCCAAAATCACCTCCTTGAAAATAAATCTATATTATTAATAAGCGGTTCTATTGATTTAAATAGAAAATCTTTTAGATAGAATAGATCATCAGAAAACAAGAGTATTAGGAGTATCCTGAACTGCTCCCTCCTCACCTCCCCCTTGAACACGGTGTACAGGGAGTAGAAGGCCACGGCCAGCACGAAGATCAACGTGCGGAAGACGAACTTGGTGGAACTGGTGAATGGGAGAAAAGCCTTAATGTTCCTATAAGAGGTCTCTATGGGACCCCTCACCTTGTTGTACAACTTCAACACCTCCCCCTTCGGTAGGTCGAGGTTTGTAGCCCTAGCGAAGTAAACGGGGGCTACCAGTTATAGTTGTGGTAGCAAAAGGTGAAAAATAATGACAAAAAGTAAAAATAACCCCGGAAGGGGTAATACCATAAGGGAGAGTAATACCATGAAGGTAATGGAAGAAATAAGAGAAAAGATAAGAAAGGCAATCAAAGAAGGAGTTAGCCTAAGGGAAATAGAGGAGATAATCTTGCAAGAGGCCATGATGGAAGAGAGGGAAGCCTACCTAGAAGTTGAGGACGACCACAAGAACGGGACCTACTTCAGATATCTGGGAACCGGAGACGGAGTATTAAGACTCAGAGTACCGAGAACCAGAAAGGGTGGCTTCAGACCCAAGATCCTTCCGGAGAAGTACGAGAGGACCAGCCCAGATTACGAGGACTTCCTCCAGCAGCTCGTTCTATCAGGCATGACTCCAAGTCAAGTCAAGGCCGTGTTAGCAGCCAAGGGAATACCGTATAGTGAGATCGTAATGAATCGGGTTGCCGAGAGAATATCCAACAAACTCAAGGAATACAAGAGCCGCGAACTACCTCACGATCTCCTAGCCCTTTACATCGATGTGAAGATCGTAAAGGTCAGAATCAGCGAGTCGATCATGGAGAGAGCCATTTACATTGCCATAGGAGTTGACTTAGAAGGGAATAAGTTCGTCTTGGACTACGAAGTTAGGGATAGGGAGGACTTGGACGGTTGGAAGTCCTTCTTGAGCGGACTTGTAAGCAGGGGAGTCAGTAGGGTTGACGTAATCGTGAGCGATGACTTCTCTGGACTCGATCGCGTCGTGTCCACGCTCTTTCCCTCCTCTCAACACCAGCTCTGTATAACACACATGGTTAGGAACCTCATGAGGGTCCTCCCAGACAAGGAGAAGGAGGAACTAATGATTAGAGTTAGGGATCTAAAGTCCTCCAGGAACGTGGAGGAGGGAAGGAAGGCTATATTGTCCCTCAGCCAACTTGTCCAACCCTTTTCTCCAGCCCGAGCCAAGAGGCTTCTTGACGCTGCTGACAAGTATTGTTCCTTTCTCAACTTCCCCAGGGAGATTAGACACTACCTCTACACTAATAACACGTCGGAGAGTTTCAACTTGACCCTGGCTAGGTTTGAGGAGGAGCTCGGAGGTTACTTTCCCTCTCTTCGCTCCTTGGAGGTCTATCTCTACGTTTCGATCCATGAAAGTAATTCGCGTTGGAAGTTCAGGCCCATGTCGGTGATAAGGCATTACTCATATCATCTCAAACAACTCCACGCTTCAAGGTTCCAGGTGAGTCTTGATGAAGACTTTTAACCTTCTGCTTACATATTTTCTCACACAACTATACCCAGTAGCCCCAAGTAAACGAGAGTCTTCCTCTTTCTCTTAACCTTCTCCTTGCTGTACACGAGGAGCCTGAACTTGACCTGCTCGTCCCTCCTGTGCCTCTTACTGTTAGTCTCGTACTCGCCGTCAAACTCCTGGTAGACCTTCACGTCCCCAACAGGAACTCCGATTACGTACTTGAACTGCGAAACGAAGTTGAGCACGTCAATCGTGTAGAAACCAGCGTCGAGAGTCATCAAC
Organism: Saccharolobus solfataricus; assembly: GCF_900079115.1. Lineage (NCBI taxonomy): Archaea > Thermoproteati > Thermoproteota > Thermoprotei > Sulfolobales > Sulfolobaceae > Saccharolobus > Saccharolobus solfataricus. Next base: position 1,863,919 of record NZ_LT549890.1, on the reverse strand, counting down.
CTTATCTTGAACCCCATGGCGACGACTTGCTCCACGAGGGCCTTCACGATCTCTTCCTTAGTCATCCCCTTGACTTGAGTGACGAAGGCCAGTAGGAGCACTTTCCCGTTAAACTTTGTCGTCGCAGTTGCGTAGTTCCAAGAGTTTCCCTCCTCCGAACTCCCGAGCCCTCCCACCGGTCTCCCGTACCAGATCTTGGTTGTCCAGTCTATTGAGAGGTCTATCTCCTTGACTCCCTTCAGTACCTTCAAGGATATCTTCCTGGCGCTTTCCAAGAGTTTCTCAATAACTTCCACCCCTTGTTTCTCTACGTAATTCGTCACGGTCTGTGGGGACACGCCATACGCCCTCGACTTGCTTTCCACCGAATCGTTCCATAAACACGCTGAGATGAGGGTTCTCGCCACCTCTTCCCCTTTCTTTCCCTTGAAGTTCAGCATGGAAAGTAATTTATATCCTATTTGTTGAATGTTATTTTGGTGAGGGAGACCGGGTGTTACCATCTCACTTACTCACGTGGTAATACCACATCTCCCTCACCTTAAACCCTTTCTTCAACTGAATTCTTAATACTCATATAAATCCTGTTATCTATCATGAATCGATATTATTCTGTCAGAATTATTTTTCATAATACGATTTTGGGTCTACCGGGAAGGGTGAGGGTTACGTCATCATCGTTTCCACCATCTATTCTGGACTCCATTTGGTGAGCAGTAGGGATAAAGTTATTGCTTCTTACCTCCCGGATTTTGCAAGTATTTAGTAACTGGAGAAGTATACTGTACTTATATAAGCTTCCTAGTTCCGAATTCGTCGACTCCTATAAAGTTAGTTTACGCTTGTAAATGTTGTATGGACAACGTGAACGTAACGTTAACTCCTCATCTAGTATCTTACGTCTTTAACGTATACATAAAATACGAATTACCTTGCGGTAAGGTTTGTTGCTTATATTATTGTACAATAGGGAAGTATTATTCACCAGGCTCAATAATTAACATAAGCTTTACTGCATATAGATATAGCCAAAACTTAGAACTAATAGGAGTAGAACCTTCGACATACTTCACTTTAATATCTCACGGTCAAACTGAAGCTCATTGTTGTCTAAAAAGCTGGATTGCTGTTAAGTTGAATAACGTTAGCGTTTATACGTCGATATACATAGTAGTGAAAGCTATGAGCCCAAGTAGTGCGACTCCTAAATTCAACATTCCCATGTTACCAATTATAGACAGAAGAATGATTTAAGTCATCTCCTTTTTTATCCAGTATTCCTTTTCTTTCTTTGATGCTTACTAAGCTTCACGTTTTTCCAAATTCGTTAATGTATGTTTGAAAGAGACTGTTCAGTAAATTTTGGACAATAGGAAGATCAAGATCTTAGCTAATAGGGTAGGGTTACGTACGTCTAAGTGTCTCAACGAGAACACGAATGCAAGGTGATATCTTTGAAGAGCATCTTAATATGCTAATAGCGTGAACGCATTGTCCTTATCTGCTGTTTTCATGTTTGAAAGCAAAGTCTAAATTTACTATTTCGTCAACTACCTTATGAGCTATAAAGAAGGAGATGTCCTAGTTACTAACGGCGAACAATCGCCCGGGTATAAGATTGTGGAAATAAAGGGTTTAGTAGTAGGAATAACAGTAAGGTCTAGAGGCCTAGGTAAAAACATAATTGCCTCTTTGCGTAGCCTTCTAGGAGGAGAAATTAAAGAGTACGTAGAGTTAGCGGAACAAGCAAGGCTACAAGCCTTACAGAGAATGGTTGATAATGCGAAAGCCTTAGGGGCAAATGCTGTAGTAAACGTTAGATTCGACTCTAACGAGTTATCAGAGGCGATGGACGAAATTATCGCTTACGGAACTGCGGTTGTAGTGGAGAAAAGTAGTTGAAAATCTTTTTCATTTTTTCCTCCTTAATAACGCATAGAATGTATTTGAGTTTGAAATTCTCCTCTAGTTAGAAAAATTGTTAGAAATTACTCCTCAATCAAGGGCTGAAGTATAACAAGCTTTACTCACAGTCGAGCTGGAATTATTGAGAATTTAGAAGAGAAGTCAGATGCAACTTGGCTAGACTTTCTGTAAGCAAATTCTCCACAAGGTTTATTTACCTATAGTATGTATACATCATATATGAAAACGATAATGATAAGGGACGACGTCTATAAGAAATTGGTAGAAATAAAAGGGGACAAAAGCTTTAGTGAAATAATTGAGGAACTTATAGAAGAATCTCTAACCTTGAGGAGGAGGAAATTGGAGAAGTATTTCGGAATTCTTAATGAAGAGGAAGCAGAAGAGATTATGAAAGAAATCAAAGAAGTGAGGAAGATAACTGATGAAAGTATTAATAGAAAGCTCAGCAATTATTGAATATTTGAAAGGTAATGCAAAGGTAAAGGAAATTATTTCCAATTCTGAAGATTTTTATGTTAGTACATTAACAATTTTTGAAGTATTACTCGGCAAAGTTGAGGAAAATAAAATCCTCGACTTTTTGTCAGCATTTAATGTAATAGGTCTTAATAAAAAAGATTCCATTATTGCTTCAAGGATATACAAGAGATTAAGAGATAAGGGAAAGTTGATAGGATATTTCGATATATTAATATCCGCCCAAGCTATCAATAGAGATTTAACTCTAGTGACTAAGGATACTGATTTTTTAAAAGTAGCTGACGAATTTAATGAACTGAAAGTCGCTCTAATTACTTAGGATTTATTATACCGTCTTTAGGCTTCAGTTAGCAAAATACTTTAAAGAGGGAAATATTTTATAAATTTTCTATTTAGACTTCTTTTTCTATCATAGTTTTACTGAATATTTTCTAGGTAAATAATTTCAATCCAGAGGTACTTTTGTGTGAATATCGTCGTTATATCATTGTACTATTAATTTCTTTACAAAAATTGGAGGTTAAGGGGGCGGAAAGCCTCGCCAGGGGATGGATAGCCCCCTATATTTAAATACTTCTTTGTCAAAATTTCATTAATGGCTAGGAGGGGTAATAAAGCGATCAGAGCAACTGTTTCAATGAAGATCGCCCTCTCTGAACCCCTCCTAGTCCTCGTGAACAACTACGTTAAGGCACTCCGTTTCACCCTATTTTGGTTGAAAGAAAATGTCCCGAACCCGGAAGAGAAGGGAGTGCTTTCGAAAGTCCACGAGGCGTTGTACGAGAAGTTAAGGGAGGAGTACAATCTACCATCAAAGGTTGCTGAGGATTGCTATAGGGAAGCTCTAGCGACGTACAAGGGTTGGTATAATAATCCTAGAAGAGGACGTTTTCCTAGAGTGTACAGACCTACGGTATGGTTAACACCGAGGGCAAGTTATAATGTGGACTTCGAAGCAATGACTGTTAGGATTGTGAGTGTTGGCGAACTTTCAATCTTAGGTTATCCTAGAAACCTCAAGGAGTACATGGGTTGGAAGATGAAGGAGGCTAGGTTAGTGATCAGGGATGATAAGGCTTTCCTTAAAGTTGTTTTTGAGAAAGAGGAGCAGAAGGTTGAGCCAAAGGAAAGTATTGCCGTAGATATAAACATGGCTGAGGTAGTTGTAGGGAAGGACGATAAGAACTACGTTAGGATCCCAACTCGCCTTGAGGAAGTTCACCACTGGAAGTCGTTAGCCGAGAGGTTGCTGAAGAAGTATCCAAGGAGGTGGAGGGAGAATAAGAGGATCTTGTATAGAGTTCGTTCTTTCCATCTAAAGGCTAGGAGGATTATGGAGGACTTTGCTAGGAAAGTGGGGAAGTGGGTTGTTGATGTAGCAAAGAGAATGGGTGTTAACGTCATCAAATTGGAGAGTCTTAAGAACCTTATTAAGAGCGTGGAAAAGCTATCTAAGGAGTTTAGGGATAAGTTGTATCTTATGCAGTATCGTCGTTTGCAGTACTGGATTTCTTGGCAAGCTAAGAAGCGTGGAATGACTGTTGAGTTTGTTAATCCTAGTTATTCTTCTGTTTCATGCCCAAAATGCGGTAAAAGGATGGTTGAGGTTTCTCATCGTTGGTTTAAGTGCTCATGTGGTTATGAGAATGATCGTGACGTTATTGCAATCATGAATTTAAATGGGAGGGGGTCTCTGACCCTCTCGACTGCCCCTCAAATGAGGGATGTAAACCCGAACCGATGAGGGGAACCCTCGACCCTTCCAGGGTGGGGAGCTTCCGGTATAAAAACTTTTCCTTGAAAATCGAGCATAGTCCACACTACTTACGCAAGTGATGAAACCTGCTTTACTCACTAGCATCAAAGGGCTTATTATAATACAGCACAGCCCAAGTAATAACAGCCAATTTCCTTGCACAAGCAGTAATCAACTTCTTACCCTTTAACCTACCCTTATGATCCTCATAAAAACGCTTGATAACAAGATTAACCTTAATAGCAGTCAAAGCTGCAAGATAGAAAGCCCTCCTCAAAACAGCATCACCTTTTTTAGAAATACCTCTCGATACAACACTCTTACCACTAGACTCAACAACTGGGTCAAGACCACAATAAGCAACAAACCTCTTCTTATCACTAAAGCGCCTAACATCACCAACCCTAGCCAAAATAATACAACCCAAGGTTTTACCAATACCAGGAATAGTGAAAATCAAACTATCCTTGGAAACAACATTCTCAAGCTCCTTCTCAATCTCCCTCTTCCTACCCTCAAGCCTCTCAAGCTCCTCCAAAAGAAACCTCAGCCAAGACAATACTATCCCCACCCCTCAAAACCTCCTCCAAGTTTTTCTTAGACAAACTATCCCTATAGCCTAAAAGTACCAAATCCCTCCTCAACCTATTCTTAACCCTAGCAATACTCCTAATAACAAAATCCCACTGGCTAGTCAACTCCCTAGCATCACTTGTTACAAACCCACTACCCATACTTACAACTATTTCTGCTAGCTTTTTAGCATCATTCTTATCACTCTTCTTACCCCTAAAATCCTTGAACTTCTTGAGAATAAAGGGATTAATAATCCTAACATCATACTCACCCATCAAGTACTTTGCTAGGTTAACGTGGTAAACTCCAGTACTCTCAATACCCACTTTGCAACCCTTAGGTAAGATCTCCCTTATCTCCTCAAACCCTTGCCTATCATTAGTAAACTCGTAGAGTTTACCTTGAAAATACATGATTAATTTATCTTTTGATACATCTATTCCTGCGACTGGGGCCTCCAATTATACTCACCCTTATGTTTTATTCGGGCTTTTTGCCCAACTTCCGGTCCGAATTGGAGGAGGCCAAGCTCCCCATCGGGCTTTAAGCCCAAGGAGCGTCACGGCCTACACCCCAGTCAGATCTGTATTACTCAGATCTGACTAATATGTTTTATATAAGGAAGTCAGTTCTTTCACATACTTTTTATCAAATCTTTTAATGAAATAGCATTAGCTTTTCTTATCAGCTCTTTATCGTTAGACACTAGGATAAGCCCTAAAGATTCAGCAACATATGCATAAGATGCGTCATAGTAAGTCAAACCCCTTTCTACGGCAATTCTCATTACTCCCTCAAGAGGTGGATCCTCTACTATGTTAAGTTTTCGCATTAATTTATGGAAAAGCATCGAAAGAGTTATAGGATCTTTAACCTTTTTATGTATATAATACTCCTTCCATATGACGTTACCTACCTCATAAAAAGTTAGGGTAAGTATATGAATTTTCTTTAAGTCTATTTTATCCACGTAATCTAAAAGCGAGTACAAAGCTGAGGCATCGAATAGGAATTCCTTATCTTTCATCCCTACTCTCCCTAACAGCCCTTACCCAATCATCTTCACTTACATCTCTCATTAGTTCCTTAATTCTCATAACTATATCCTTAAGCTCTTCCTTCTCCTTCTCCCTTATGGCCTCTTCTAAAGCTTTTTCTACAACTTCCCTAATGTTAATTCCCAACTCCTCTGCCCTCTTCTTCAGCTCTTTCTTAACCCTTACGCTTATTACGTCTGACATATATATGTATACGAAATATACGTATATAAAACTTTCGTATATTTATACTTTGTAGGTTACTACAATTTTTTCTCAGAGAGAACATATGAGCAACTTTTAACTAGTAGAATTTGTCACAATTAGCCTAAAGACCGAGTGTGGAAAACAATTTTGTTAATTCAGTATAAATTATATAAAGTGTGATTTCAATTCAACACAAGATTTATCAGTTAATAAAATATAGTATTGTAATTTTATCCTTGTTCGAAATTTTTATTGTAAATCAGAGAGTTTAAATGATACGACTTTAAGGAAATTTTAACCAAATTTCAAATGAACGAAATTATTGATTACACTGTATAAACTTGGACATAGGTTTATTCAATTATTTACGCTCAGGATAATTTTCTCAACTATGTAGAATTATTGTGTTTTTATATACTCTTTTAATCTCAGAGTCCGTAGTATATATTACAGTATTCTCTTTTTCAGCAAAGGCTACTAGAAAACAGTCCACTATGGAAAGGTTTTGGTACTTAACTTTGAGCTCACCTGCCCTTAAAGCAAGTTCCTTATTAGTACTAACAATCTTTATTGGTGAATTTAGAATTAAGGAGAGTCTAACATTAGCTTCTTCTACCCCATTAAGTTTGCCATAAGTATAAAGGAACTCCGCTAAATTAAGATCTAGAGTATAACCTACACTTTTACCCGTATAAACTTCTTCCACAGCTTTCTTAGCCTCTTCATTAAGCCCGGAAAAATATACGTGGAAAAAACCGGTGTCAAACAGAATTTTCCTTCTCAACTTCCTCTTTCCTCAGCTTTTCCAACTCCTTTACAGCAGAATCTCCCATCTCTTTATCTATGCCGTAAGCGTCCAAGAGGGTTAATTTACGTTTTAAAATAATCTTATCACCCTCAACTTCCAACTCTATAACAGAACCCTCTTTAATATTAAGCCTCCTTCTAACCTCAGCGGGGATAACTATAATCCCTTTCTTGTGAACTTTTACCTCCATGAGATATATTCATTTAACGATTATTAAAGTTTAACTTACAATAGAGTTAAACCATGAGGCAAGTTTGACATAACTGAAGAATTTCTCGGTGAAGGGAAAGCAATACTTTAAAACCATTTAACCTTCAGTATTAACGTTTTTAATCCTTACTAATTCAGTCTTTTTCGAAAGTTTTAGACAATTGTCGAATATAATGACATGACCAAAAATGTATCGAATTGTGTAGTAAAATGGATTATAAAGCTTCTTTTATAAAATTTTTCTTTGAAAATTTAGCATAATCTACATTATTTATACAAATTATAAAACTTGTTGTTGCTCATTAGCGTTAAATTTTAAATATTAGTTTAGCCAGTTAAACTATAGTAGAATGAGTTTGACTCTAAGAGTGGAAGTTGGAAAGAAGGGTTATATAATAATTCCTAAAAGTGTAAGGGATTTGGTGGGAATAAAAGAGGGGGATATCTTAATTTTGACAGTCGTTGGAGATAAGATAATCTTAGAACCTGAGAGGAAGGTTAACATACGAGAAGTTGTCAAAAAATTAGAAGAACATGAGAGGAAGATATCTTATGCTAAAAGGGCAAGCCTTGGGGAACTTGAGAACATAAGTCTTGAAGAGGAATTGAAGATTGATTTTTCTTGATGCTAATTTCTTAATCTACTTAAACTCGGGTGTAAGTGAGGTAAAAGAGTATTATATAAAACTCCTCACATATGAAAGCTTGTTTTCAGATCCTTTAGTTATAGATGAGGTAATATACGTGTCTAAGAAGAAGTATGGAGTTAAGTATTGCGATACCATAGAATTCTTGGATGAAATAGTGCTCAAGTACTTAACAGTTTTACCAATCACGATAAAGGAATATGAGAGGGCTAAAGAAATTATGAGAAAATACTCAGTTAAGCCATCTGATGCCTTTCATATTGCCGTAATGTTAAACAATTCAATAAACGTGATCTTAAGTGAAGATAAGGAGTTAGATAAAGTTGCAGAAATAAAGAGAATATGGATTTAAATGAAATTCACTAACCTTCTCAATTTGTCCCTGCATAATCGAGTTATGAGATAGGGATAAAAAAGGAGAAGGGTTTTTGATAGGGGTCGGACTTTCATAGGGTTTCATAGTATTTCGTATTAACCCTCGTCCTCACACCGTTTGTCCCTACACTTTCATTTCAATCATTTTATGTTCATTCATGATCGAGTGTAGGGACTTAGCCCTCAACCACCCACTTAAGGTAGGTGGGTCATGGGACTCCTTCGAGCCCAACGGCACGGGGCTCACATCTCCAGCTCTCCTCGCTAAGTTGTACAGTGCAACTACATCCCTATGCCACTTTTCCTTCCCCTTCTCACAAACACCAACCCTTGGGGCATCGCCCCCATCGAGTTGGTAAACGATATTCGCCCCATGAATTGGGCAAACAGTGGAAGTATAAGATGGGTTAACTAAGACCACGGGGACACCAAACTCCCTAGCCTTCTCAATAATAGCGTTCTTCATTGAGGAAAATGCAGATCTATAAATCCTCAACCTAAGCTGTTTATCCTTCACGTCCTTTATCATATGCTCCGGAGTTCTCCTTGGCAAGTCCTCCAAGACAATTGCACTCCTACTTTCAAAAGCCTCTTTAACGATTAGCTTAGCTAATTTCCTCCTAATGTCTACTTTCTTATTCCTCTCCCTCAGCCTCTTTAACTTCCTCCTCACTTCCCTATCCTTAGTTGACTTACCAGTAGTTATTGCCTTCCTCCTATACTCATAGCCCAGAGTAATTTTCTTAGTGTTAGTCTCAAGCAATAAGGGTTTACTGTTGATGAGCACCGAGACCGAATTCTCGTTAAGGTCGACGGGAATAAACGCTTTAGGTTCATAAGGTTTAGGCTCATCTCTCTTAAAAATGACGTAGAACTCTACAACATTCCCCTTCATCAGCCTAAACCTGGCCTCACTCGCAATCCTCCACTCCGTGTTATAATATCTCCAGAAGATCTTAGGGAAGGTTGGTGAAATGAGAATCCTACTCCTCTTTGTGGAAATTGAAATCGTGTCGAGGTTGAACTTCCACAGATGATCGTCGAGGTGAATAGTAACTCTCCTCACTGACGGTTTCTCAGTGTAACTCCTACCTCTCTTCTTTAACTTCTCAAAACTGTCTAATCTCTCGCTTGCATCCTCACAAGCTGTGTAAATATAATGGGAGGGTAAGTCCTTATGTTTCTCCCTCTCAGTCTTGTAAACTCCAGCTTTAATCCTGGTGAAGGAGGTAGTTTTGTTTGACAGCCCATAATTTATTGCGTCCTCTAGAACCTCTCTGTACTCCTTCTCGACCTCCTTAAGTGCTGAGTATGTAGAATAATCAACCTTAACCCTTAACTTCACTGTCCTCTCCACTTAACTCACCTATTAACTTTTTTACACCTTGAACTAGGAGTGTTTTCTTGTGACTCCTCATTCCGTAAATTTTCCCAGCGAATGAGGTAATGATTGAGATTAAGTCCTCAACTAGCTCTTGTGCGTCATCTTTGGGCTCCTCACCGAAAACTACTTCAATCTTAACTCCCATGGTTGAGAAGAACTCCTCAATGTACTCGAAACCGAACCTTGTTAACCTATCTTTGTATGTTATTAATACGATGTCGACACTCCTTATATAAAACATATTAGTCAGATCTGTGTAATACAGATCTGACTGGGGTGTAGGCCGTTGACTCCTCTGGGCCTAAAGCTCGACGGGGAGCTTGGCCTCCTCCAATTCGGACCGGAAGTTGGGCAAAAAGCCCGAATAAAACATAAGGGTGAGTACAATTGGAGGCCCCAGTTGCAGGAATAGATGTATCAAAAGATAAATTAATCGTGTATTTTCAAGGTAAACTCTACGAGTTTACTAATGATAAGCGAGGTTATGAGGAGATAAGGAAGATCTTACCTAAGGGTTGCAAAGTGGGTATTGAGAGTACTGGAGTTTACCACGTTAACCTAGCAAAGTACTTGAATAATGAGTATGATGTTAGGATCATTAATCCCTTTATTCTCAAGAAGTTCAAGGATTTTAGGGGTAAGAAGAGTGATAAGAATGATGCTAAAAAGCTTGCGGAATTAGTTGTAAGTATGTGTAGTGGGTTTACAACAAGTGATGCTAGGGAGTTGACTAGCCAGTGGGATTTTGTTACTAGGAGTATTGCTAGGGTTAAGAATAGGTTGAGGAGGGATTTGGTACTTTTAGGCTATAGGGATAGTTTGTCTAAGAAAAATTTGGAGGAGGTTTTGAGGGGTGGGGATAGTATTGTCTTGGCTGAGGTTAGGTTTCTTTTGGAGGAGCTTGAGAGGCTTGAGGGTAGGAAGAGGGAGATTGAGAAGGAGCTTGAGGATTTTGTTTCCAAGGATAGTTTGATTTTCACTATTCCTGGTATTGGTAAAACCTTGGGTTGTATTATTTTGGCTAGGGTTGGTGATGTTAAGCGCTTTAGTGATAAGAAGAGGTTTGTTGCTTATTGTGGTCTTGACCCAGTTGTTGAGTCTAGTGGTAAGAGTGTTGTATCGAGAGGTATTTCTAAAAAAGGTGACGCTGTTTTGAGGAGGGCTTTCTATCTTGCAGCTTTGACTGCCATCAAGGTTAATCCTGTTATCAAGCGTTTTTATGAGGAGCACAAGGGTAGGTTAAAGGGTAAGAAGTTGATTACTGCTTGTGCAAGGAAATTGGCTGTTATTACTTGGGCTGTGCTGTATTATAATAAGCCCTTTGATGCTAGTGAGTAAAGCAGGTTTCATCACTTGCGTAAGTAGTGTGGACTATGCTCGATTTTTCATGGAAAGGTTTTTATACCGGAAGCTCCCCTCAACAAGTTTGAATAACTTAAGCAATCCTTTCCTTTGTGTGTTTAACCCGCTTGCAATATCTTTCAGTACTTCAACTACCTTGTAACCCTTTGCCGTTGCGTAGTTCGTTAGGTAGTTTATTTGTCTTTCCAAGTCTTCTCTCTGGTCTGCTGACGAAACTCTTGCATAAATTACAGCCCTCGTCTCTTCCCTCTTCTCTAAGTACTTCTTTATCTCGCTGTAAGGTATCCTATACTTCCCTCCTTCAGTCGTTACCACCTTTATTTTTCCTTCTCTAATCCACCGTAGGAGTGTTGAGTATGAAATGCTGAGCAGTTGGCAAGCCTCCTTAGGCCTCAGTAGTCTCTCCACAAGATTAGTTGATAATAAATAAATATAAAAAGATTTCTATTAACGTGAGAAAGGATTCAGCCCTTATTTCCCTCCCCGTGCCGTCTACGGGAGCGGTAGTCAAACCACTCCCTTCGAGGACATGGGGGTTTCATTGAGCATCTTCCTCCCTCTCACATTGCTCATAGAGTTCATGGTGGTGCTCTCTATTCTAACGTTAACATAAAAGTTTATAAACTTCGTGAAAAGATAGTTAGGAATGCTAAATGATATCAAATAACATAAACTTTACGGTTATCGGAAACTATTGACAACGGCATTTAGGCCTAGGTACGGTGAAAAGCCTAGGGAGAGGCTGACGTTTAATAAGAAAGTATATGTAGTAGACCAAGGCATAATTTCGAGAGTAGCTCTGAGGGCTAAGGATAGGGGGAGGGTTATGGAGAATTTAGTTGCTTTAAAGCTGTTAAGAGATAACCAATTAAAAGGGCTATATTACGTTAAAGGTAAGGACTTCGAAATAGATTTTTATGATGAGGTTAACTCACGTCTGCTGCAAGTGACTTACGCTTCAGATAAGATCGAAGAGAGGGAGATAAGATCTCTTCTAAAGGCTGAGGAAATGTTAAGAACTAAGGAGTTAATAATGATCACTTACGATATTGAGGGTGAAGAGGAAAGGGAGGGTAAGAAGATAAAACTCGTCCCCTTGTACAAGTTTTTATTGAGCTGATTAGATAGACAAGAGTAAGAAAGTAATCTCACCTTTATATCGTGTAACGACCTAAGGTGAAATTAAATTCCTCTTCTCCTCTATAATTTCCCTTTGATTAACAATAACTCTCTTTAATTCCTCAACATTCATTATGTACTATGCTACAGTAACTCTTTATAAACTTACCATATTATACTACAGTAAGTTAACGAGATCTTGTTGAAATGCGATACACAGTACAAAACTTAAAGTTTGAAATAGCAAGAGTTAAATGTGATAAGCTTTATTTTAGTAGCACCTCATGGAGATGAGATAATTGATCCAAAAGATGAAAAATCATCGTTGTTAAATAAGGCAATGAGGGAAGCTGCAAGTTTAGTTAAGGCTGATAAGTACATCGTAATTACTCCCCATAATATAAGAATTGACGATCACATGGCGGTAATATTAACGCAATACGCTGAAGGAAAGCGGGGTAAAATCAAGAGAAAGTACCTTTGTGATAGGGGATTGGCTTACGAAATATATGAAAGGGCAAAAGGGAGTGGCCTACCGGTGGTTGGTGTTAATTTCGGGGCTTTAGAAGGAAAGGAGTCAAAGATCGCGCTAGATTGGGGGTCATCGATTCCTCTTTACTTCTTGAAAAGGAGGAGAATTGTATTGTTGACTCCAGCTAGGGGAGTTAAAAGGGAGATATTGAGGAAGTTTGGAGTAGTAATTGGTGAAGTTTTAAGAGATCATAGAAAAAGGGTTGGAGTAATAGTTAGTGCGGATCACGCTCATACCCACGATCCTAAGGGACCTTATGGTTATTCAGAATACGCTGCGGTTTACGATTCCACTATTGTAGATATTTTTAAGAGCGAAAGATTTGAGGATTTGATGAAGATTGATGATAAAGTTATTAGTGAGGCGAAGCCCGATAGCTATTGGCAATTGCTCATAATGCTCGGAATTCTTGAGAGTAGTTATAATAAGTATAGCGTTAAGTTGATGGAATATCAAGTCCCAAGTTATTTTGGGATGATGGTTGCTCTACTCAGTTAATTCTTTATGGTTATATAAAAAACTAAATTATAGAAATATTTCTAACAAAATAGAAAATCTTTCCAAATTATAAAATTATTTTTAATAAAATAAAAGTTTTGCCATTAATCTCACTCTGAGGAGCTTTTAAATACCGTTTAGCAGTGTATGTTTTTCTCCTCCGCATAAACAATTTCTTTATCCCTTCAGAAGTCTGATAAGTACTTTTTATCAACCTAGCAATTTTCTTGGTACCGAGGTTCAAACCCGTGAAGTACTTGAATAAGAGAACAACCAACAAGGTACTTTGTTGATCTCTTCAATTTATTTCATAAACATAATATAATAGAGTAGACTCCTAAATATTGATTAACAAGAATAGGGATTATTCCTCTATAACGAGAAAACTAGCATTCATACGATGGTACTTATAAATCCAGCAAATGTACCGTTTAATAAATTATAAGCTATCGTTAATCCTAAGTACGTTTGAGGATAAGACACTTGGAAGGCATATGGCAATAAGGAAAATACCAAATAAGATGATGCAGTGATTAACGCTATCTTTCTAACTTGAATTAAAGACGACTTTTCAAGATTTGTTCTCGTAGGGAAGACAAATACTACTAATATTACCAATATTAAAATCTGCACTATTCCTTCCGCAGGGGAGTGAATCATGGCTTCAATTGGTGAAATATCAAAGGTACTTGGAGGATAAAATGCCTTAACTATTAACGATACTATGGCCATAATTATAGTTAGGATAAAAGAATACCCAATTGACGTGGCAATATTATAACCTAAAATTCTACTGTTGTGCTCCACCACTCTGTTGTTGCCCCCTTCTACCTATACCTACTCTTATTAGGCCATCTGGTAGATTAACTATTGTTGATAGGTTTGGATAATACGGCACTCCGATTGCCATATTGACTGCTGCTGCGTTCTGCTGTTCAGCTAATATTCTAGCCAAACCCATTCGAACTGCATCCATTAATGGTATTCCCATATCCCTTAATTGTATTATTCTTCTCAGCTCTGGATCTTGAGGCAGAAGTCTAGTTATTCTTACAGATATTAGGTCTACACCTATTTCTGCTAGGAATTGCTTTAACGCTGCCGTAACTGCAGTAGAAATTTCAGAGAACTTCTTGAAAACATCAGTTAGATTTACACGATTAAGTACTGAACTAACTTCTTGATCTACAATTGGTGAAATATAATGAGCTAGATCTGCGTCTTTGAAATATAGGGAACCGAACTGGACATTTGTGACTAAGGCTGCAGGGTTTTGAACTCTAAAGTATATTGCGGTCTCATACTCTAAGGGTACTAGGTCATCTGTCTGGCTAACACCCGCTACTCTAACCTCATGTCTGGTGGTCGAGATGAAATAAACTACAGTATCATATGGTAACGTGTTATACCTAAACTTAGATAGAAAAGCTGAAACCGGATTCCCTGGAGTTTGAATATTATGACTACCGGGAGGTAAATCTGCAACAATTTGTCCTTGTATTAAAACTATGGCTCTCTCTGTGGGTTGTACTATTATAAGTGATTTCGAAGTAATTGCCTCCTTTGGGTATTTGAAAATTATAGCATCAGCTGTCATAAAACTCGATCCATCTTCTTTTTCTGTCGAAATAACTTGACCTCTAATGGTTAAAGACATATATTAGAATTATTCTAGTGTTGATATTTAAATTTTTTCGTAACTATTTTCTAAGTTCTGGAGGATAAAATAATTTCATTCTATCATAAAATACTGCTCTTAGGTCATTAAGTAATGGTTCGAACTCTTCAATTCTATTATTCTTAGCAAGCTCCACTAATTGTGAAGCAATATCAATCATTTTCATATCGTGATTAACTATTTGATCCAACTCCTCAGTTGTAACTTTCCACCTGGCGTAAATATCCGCACCTCCACCCTGACTTGACATTATATTGTTTATTAACTCCCTGATTTTAGAGATCAAGAACTCCATTACCTTAAGTTGGGGTGAAAATGGATCGGTTGAGGCAATAAAGCTTTCCTTTTCTGAGATTATCCTTATCGTTTGTTCTAATCTATCAATAACTGCTCTTCTAACTAGGAAATCGTCTTGTCTAATTAGATCTTTTGCTTTATACCCCCTATAACCTGGTAAAAGTAATTGTAACTGCTCAATGGGGGTTAACTCTCTTGGCATAATTGAATATACGCCTAGGAGATTATAAAATTATTTTATGCTAAATATATTTTAGAACGATAATCATAAAAGAGAGATTTAACTCATTGTCATTTTGTGTTAAGAAATATAATAGTGAGTTGGATTGGTACTTTTCTTCAGTTGTTTTTAAGGCTCAGTTGGGGAGTCATATCATTGCCAATAGCCTTAGTTTTTCACTTAAACTCCATACAGATTGGGCTAGTTGCCACAGTCTTTTACATAGGTTATGTAGTTTCCTCAATCCCTTGGGGTTTGATTATAGATAGAATAGGCCCAAGTAGTGCTGTGGAGTACGCATCGATTCTCTTAGTAGGAATGAATCTATTACTCTTTCTCTTCCTTACAAGTTACGCTATTCTACTCGTAGCCTACCTCATAGAAGGACTTATAACAGCTGCCATATTTCCATCAGCCATGAAAATAGTGGCAGTTAGTTACTCCAACAGCTCAAAGTTCACATTTTACGTGGCTTTAGTGGAAAGTGCAGGACCAATAACTATCATCACCTTGGGTATAATAGCAAGTTTTCTGTTGCATTTATGGAGATTTATTTACCTAATCATGGCCATAAGTTTCGGGCTAATTGCAATTTTCAGTCATTTCAATAGGATAGATGTCAATAGGACTGAAATCAAGAGGTCGTTCAAGATAATCCTTGATAGAAAAATAACAATTGCAACGCTAATTAGATTAGGGGAGCTGTGGTCCACGTGGGGTACAACAACGTGGATTTTCCCAATGTTAGTACTTTATAGAAACATCTCTCCGACTTTATCAGCCCTATTTCTTCTTCTTTTCGGAGTTGGTCAGCTAGTAGGGATTTTAAGTGTGGAAAGGTTAGTGGAAAGATTTGGCGATAGAACCGTTATCTTAATAAATCTGATAGGATTCATCTTACTAACGTTTTCAATAATTTTCTCAAATAACATCGATATATTACCCGAGGCCTTCTTATTGGGGATTTTCTCGTTCTCATATAGACCTCCAACTGATTCTCTAATAATGAGAATAGCTGGGCAATCTAGTGCGGGAACTTCAATAGGTTACGCCAACGCCGTATCCCAAATTGGGACGATGATCGCTCCATCATTTGTAGGTTTGACACTGTATTTGACCCATAGCTTCTCTATATCAATGTTAGCCTTGGACGTTGGGTGTATAATATCTATCATATCACTTTTATCCTTGAAACATTTATAGTGGTTTTCATATAATATTAAAACGTGGATTTAGGTAAAATTATAGGTTTAATAGTGTTCATTTCAGTACTAATTGTTCAGTTTGCCATGATTAATAACTTCAACGGTTTACTTCAAACAACTTTGAACCAAATCAACTCCACCATACTCATATTATTCACTTCGCAACCAAAAATAGGTCTAGTTATTTCCAATAACCAGTTAATCTTAACTTTTAACAATACTCTCAACTTCCCAATAACCTTACTAAACGTAACTGGGGATTACACTTACTTATCAAAACCGGTAACAATTAACCCTAATGAGGTAAAGAACATTAGTGTGGTTGTGACTAATTTGGAAATGTTCGAGAGGGCTATTCACGATAATTCATATAACTTGACGATAGTGATGAAGATGTTCAACACAACTTTTTCACAAAGTGAGATGATATGATAGTTACAAAAAGAACGTTAATATTGACTATAAGCATGTTACTAAATGTACTTGTAGCGTTATTACCAGGTTATTGGTGGTATTATTCCGCTGGAGGAATGGTAGTAATTAAGGATAGCCTCTTCTCATTTTATCTAGAATTTCTAGGTAAAGAGTTGGAAATAGGTATAATAATAAACTATATTTTGTTCGCATTTAGATTTTATGTGATAAGTGTTTCCCTCTATTACATTTATCTCGCCTTGAAAAAGGACGTAATCAATAACTACCTATTAATAACTTGGATAAGCTATCTTTACTTGTTGGATCCTCTTTTATTTTACTTATTATTTAATTACGTGGTAGGGTATGTTACTCCAACGAAATATCCATTATTTATAATAGGGAGCCAGAACATGACTGTATTTTACAAAAACGTTATGGTAACAATTTTAGTTGAAAGTTATCCCACAACTTATTACTGGATCGCCCTTTTTGCAGGTACCTTTAACTTGATTTCAAGAATAATAATTAGTAGGCTATCTAAGCTTTCGTAAAATGTAGTCCTGTGCTTTAAGGTAAGTTTTAGTGTATAGAATTTTCCTAAACGGAGAATAATATACTCTTAATTTTATCAAGGAGAGGAACATTAGAATTATGACTTTTATTAACTTTTTAGATATCTTACTATCACTCTCATCATGAATATAATTTATTTCAACTTCTTTAACTTTATAATGTCTACGTTTAAATCCGTAAATTAAGTTAACGTCGAATAAAAAATCGTTAATTATTAACTCGTCTAATATATCTAAAACCTTTTCCCTATTTACTAGCTTAACACCAGCTTGGAAGTCCGAAAATTTTGCTAGCGACGGAAAGAGTATCTTAGTAATTATTATAAATCCCTTATGTAGGAACTTCCTCTTTAATGGCATCCCCACAATTTTCCTCTTAGGTATGACTAGGTCAGCGTCAGTGCTTAAGATTTTATCTAATTCCTCCTCAGTTATGGGAAAATCGGCATCTAATAACAAAACTCTCTGGAAATTGCTTTCATTAATTCCTCTCTTTATCGCTCCCCCTTTACCAAGTCTGCTCTCACTTATTAGGAGCTTTACGGGAAATTTCTTAACAACCTCTGGCGTATTATCATGTCCATCAAATACTACCACTATTTCAGCATTAGGTAGTGTTGACGATATTTTCTCCAACGTCCTACCAATTCTTCTTTCCTCATTAAATGCCGGTATGATAATTGAAATCAATCTAATCAGCTAATTATAAGTTAGAAATAAAAGGATTTCGGGAAAAGATCTATAATACTTATATAAGGTATTTCATAAGTAAAATAGACGAAAATAAATTTCATATATTTATATGAATAACCACATCTTCTATTCTATATAAATTTGCACGTGATCTTAAACTCCTGCATAACTCCTTCTACGACTTCATGAAATTCTGAGTTAATTAACTCACATAGGAAAGGCGAATAGCTAAGAACTTCTCCTAGACTTACCACATTCATTTCTAGTAGGGGTTTTAACGTAACATACCAAGATAGCGCCCTTACGACCTTATTGCTATCTTTTAGCATTTCAAGGAAATGTTCTTTTCTTTTGATAACCTCTTCCAAAGTTAATATACCCCTCTCTACGAACTCAGGAACACTATTCCACGCTCTATACCTAGTCCCAGTATCGTGAAATGATAAAAGTTCCAATAGGAAATCCTTATCCCTTACGTTCGAAATAACGTAATTCCACGCTTCGTGTTTAATATCCTTATCCTTGTCTGAAAGGAGTCTCCTAATTAAATCTAAGGGTAAGTTTGAGGAATTCCTCAAAATATTTAGAACCTTTTCCTTATCCATTTCCAATAATCACTTAATTATTAAATCCTTTATTTGTTACTGAACTTTATTGCCAATAATGCGTGGGCTAAAGCACCTAGTTTCAACACATCCTCATCTACGCAGAACTTAGAGCTATGGTTGGGATATATGCAACCTTTCTTCTCATTTCTAGTTCCCAGGAAGAAATACATACCGGGAGCTTTCTGTAGGAACCTAGAGAAATCCTCAGCTCCTAGAACTGGCTCAGTCTCAACGACTGTGGATATTGAAGATAGAATTTTCATCACCTCATCAGTTACTTCTGGGTTATTTACTGTAATTGGATAGACGTCCTCCATGAATTTGACCTCACAAGTTGCACCATAAATTCCGCATATTGATGAAACTATTCTCCTCATGTAATCCTTAGCCTTACTCCTAACATTCTCGTCTAGACTTCTAATCGTTCCCTGCATTTCAGCGTCATCTGGTATTATATTATCCTTTGTCCCAGAATGTATCGTAGTTATGGATATGACGAAGGGTTGAACGGGATCGATTTGCCTAGCTGTTATACCGTAAATTGCGTTGGCTATTTGTAATGATATGAAAATTGGGTCTATGGTCTCATGAGGAGCAGAACCGTGACCGCCCTTTCCGTGAACCACAATCTTAAACGCATCTGGCGTAGCCATTATTGGACCTTTTCTAGTTGCGAAGACTCCAGATGGATAGCTACTGGATATATGTATACCAAATACGTAATCTACACCATTCATGACTCCAGCCTCGATCATTGGTTTCGCTCCTCCTAATCCTCCATCCTCCTCTGCGGGCTGAAATATTAACCTAATTTCGCCACTGATTAAATCTTTATTTTTAACCAAGAGATAAGCTCCACCTAAGAGCATTGCTACGTGAGTGTCATGACCACACGCGTGCATTACCCCTTTAACCTTGGACTTGAACTCTACGTCACTAGTCTCCTCTACGGGGAGGGCATCCATATCCGCTCTTAAGGCAACTGTCTTCCCGGGTTTATTTCCCCTAATCTTACCAACTACTGCAGTGGGTAATCCAACGCCCTCCTCTACTTCTATTCCCAATTTCCTTAACGTTTCTGCCACTAGTTTAGAGGTGCTATACTCTTTATAGGAAAGTTCAGGATTCTCGTGAATTTTCCTCCTAATTTGAATTATCCAATCCTCTATTTCCTTCACGTCGTTCTTCAACTTCTCAACTAAATCCATAAGAGATATAGTGAGCTAAGAATAAAAAGCTAATTCGTTAATAAAAGTTAACCGTAAACCTTTTCACTTTACAAAAATTGGAGGTTAAGGGGGAGGAAAGCCTCGCCAGCGGGGATGGATAGCCCCTTATATTTAAATACTTCCTTGTTGAGATATCTTTTAGTGATGCTAACGGCGCTCCTTATATAAAACATATTAGTCAGATCTGTGTAATACAGATCTGACTGGGGTGTAGGCCGTGACGCTCCTTGGGCTTAAAGCCCGATGGGGAGCTTGGCCGCCTCCAATTCGGACCGGAAGTTGGGCAAAAAGCCCGAATAAAACATAAGGGTGAGTATAATTGGAGGCCCCAGTTGCAGGAATAGATGTATCAAAAGATAAATTAATCGTGTATTTTCAAGGTAAACTCTACGAGTTTACTAATGATAAGCGAGGTTATGAGGAGATAAGGAAGATCTTACCTAAGGGTTGCAAAGTGGGTATTGAGAGTACTGGAGTTTACCACGTTAACCTAGCAAAGTACTTGATGGGTGAGTATGATGTTAGGATCATTAATCCCTTTATTCTCAAGAAGTTCAAGGATTTTAGGGGTAAGAAGAGTGATAAGAATGATGCTAAAAAGCTTGCGGAATTAGTTGTAAGTATGTGTAGTGGGTTTACAACAAGTGATGCTAGGGAGTTGACTAGCCAGTGGGATTTTGTTACTAGGAGTATTGCTAGGGTTAAGAATAGGTTGAGGAGGGATTTGGTACTTCTAGGCTATAGGGATAGTTTGTCAAAGAGGAATTTGGAGGAGGTTTTGAGGGGTGGGGATAGTATTGTCTTGGCTGAGGTTAGGTTTCTTTTGGAGGAGCTTGAGAGGCTTAAAACTAGGAAGAGGGAGATTGAGAAAGAGCTTGAGAATGTTGTTTCCAAGGATAGTTTGATTTTCACTATTCCTGGTATTGGTAAAACCTTGGGTTGTATTATTTTGGCTAGGGTTGGTGATGTTAAGCGCTTTAGTGATAAGAAGAGGTTTGTTGCTTATTGTGGTCTTGACCCAGTTGTTGAGTCTAGTGGTAAGAGTGTTGTATCGAGAGGTATTTCTAAAAAAGGTGACGCTGTTTTGAGGAGGGCTTTCTATCTTGCAGCTTTGACTGCCATCAAGGTTAATCCTGTTATCAAGCGTTTTTATGAGGAGCACAAGGGTAGGTTAAAGGGTAAGAAGTTGATTGTTGCATGTGCAAGGAAGTTGGCTGTTATTACTTGGGCTGTGCTGTATTATAATAAGCCCTTTGATGCTAGTGAGTAAAGCAGGTTTCATCACTTGCGTAAGTAGTGTGAATTATGCTCGATTTTCAAGGAAAAGTTTTTATACCGGAAGCTCCCCAGCTCGATTGAGGGCTTAATGGGACTGTGGGAGGAGCATCTAGTATTTCTTAAGGGACTAGACGTTATGGATGAAAGTCCCCTATTCGAATGGGAGTGGATCTCTGATCCACTCGACTGCCCACCAGATGAGAGATGTAAACCCGAATCGATGGTGGGAACGATGATCCCTCTGGAAGGGGAACCATCGCCCTTTCAGGGCGGGGAGAAAGTCAGCTAGGTGATATATGATAATGAATAAATTATATATCATTATAGTTCCGATAATTGTAATAATAGTTGTGGGTGTAATTGGTGGAGCTATTTACCTACACCATCAGTCACCTAATGTCAAAACATCATCGATAACTGTCACCACTAACGAAACCACAACTTTAATGAGCATAACAACCAATACCGTACCTACAACAGTAACGCCCACTACATCTTCTATTCCTCAGCTAATCTATGTTACATCCTCTGCTAGTTCACCAACTCCAGTTTATCTAAATAACTCAACTGTACCATCATTTTATCTTGAAGTGAACATGTGGAATGCTAAAACTTGGAATGGCAACTATACCATGGTCTTTAACCCGCTTACTCGTACGCTCTCTGTTAGTTTCAACTTAACGCAAGTTAATCCATTACAGTGGACTAATGGCTATCCGGAAATTTACGTGGGCAGAAAACCCTGGGATACTTCATATGCAGGTAACATATTCCCAATGAGGATAGGCAATATGACACCGTTTATGGTATCGTTTTACATAAACTTAACTAAGCTAGACCCGTCAATAAATTTCGATATTGCGTCTGACGCTTGGATAGTTAGGCCTCAAATAGCATTTAGTCCCGGAACTGCTCCAGGTAATGGGGACATTGAGATAATGGTCTGGTTATTTAGTCAGAATTTACAGCCTGCTGGGCAACAAGTTGGAGAAGTAGTAATCCCAATATATATTAATCACACTCTAGTCAACGCCACTTTCCAAGTGTGGAAGATGAAGAACGTCCCATGGGGAGGTTGGGAGTACATAGCATTTAGACCAGATGGCTGGAAAGTCACAAATGGTTACGTCGCATATGAGCCCAACTTGTTCATCAAAGCGTTAAATAATTTCGCAAGCTACAACATTACAAACTATTACTTAACGGATTGGGAGTTCGGTACGGAATGGGGAACAATGACTTCCAATGGTACAGCCTACTTCTCATGGACAATATCGAATTTCTATGAAACTCTCCTCTAATAATTTTTTAATAACGAAAAACTCTAAACCTTTTTTACCTTATTATTCAAATAACAAGACATGGTTAAATACACTGACAAGGATAGGATAGTGGCTGGAGTTCCACTGGGAGGAATTGGCACTGGAAAACTGGAAATCGACAACAAGGTGAGAATAATCAACGTTACGATAAGGAATAATTGGGGCAATCCCATTAAGCTTTTAAGAGGATTCCACGTATTCATAAAACCTAAAGACAAGAGGGGATTCATCTTCCAAAAGGACGGTGGAATATATAAGGTAAGTGAGTTTCCAGGGGAAATTATTTATGAGGGAAAATATCCAGTTGTCAAAGTAGTGGGAAAGAGTAATGAAGTTGAAGTGGAATTGGAAGCGTTTTCGCCAATAATCCCCAATGACTTGAAGAACTCATCCTTACCTGCAATAGGAATTAGTTTAAAAGTTAAGGGTATTAAGGAGGGAAAGGTAGCAATATCCTTCCCAAACATTGTTGGTAGTGTGAGTATTGGGAGGGTAAATGAAAGTATAAGGAATGGCGTTATTCATAAGAACTTAAAGGCAAACGATTACGATCCGGCAAAGGGAAATACTACGTTAATATCAAACAACGTGAGTGATATTATAACGCAATACAACCTTAAGAGGAAACCAAGTGAGACGATGAACTTTTGGCTATCACAATACGAAAACGAGGAGCCTTGGGTTAAATTGAATAGGGGAGAGGAAATTGAGGACAATCCTCACGAGGTAACTGGTCATAGGGATGATCCAGCAAGTATTATAATATCAGAAGGGGAGGAAATGAGATATGTGTTTGCATGGTATTTCAATGGTAAACACGTCTTTTACCCCTATGGGCATTACTATGAGAACTTCTTTAAGGATTCCTCAGAAATTGCGAAATATTTCTTGGACAACTTTGATCACTTGAGAAAGGATATATTTCACAATATTGTAAATGTGAAGGAGGAGTGGTTAAGGGATGCAATAATAAATAGTTCATACATTCTATCCTCCAATACTTGGTTAGATGAGAAGGGTAGATTTGCAATTTATGAAGCCCCGCAGAATTGTCCATATTTAGGTACAATTGGTACCTGTTATGAGTTTGGCTCCCTACCAGTGATTTTAATGTTCCCAGAGTTGGAGAAGTTGTTTTTAAAGCTATTGATTAGTTACGTAAGGAATGATGGTTATGTTCCCCACGATCTGGGTTTTCACTCCTTGGATTCTCCCATTGATGGCACTACTTCTCCTCCTAAGTGGAAGGATATGAATCCTAGCTTAATATTATTGGTTTATAGGTACTTTAAGTTCACTAACGATATCGACTTCTTGAAAGAGGTTTACCCAACTATAGTTAAAGTCATGGATTGGGAGTTAAGACAGTGTAGAGACGGCTTGCCTTTCATGGAAGGAGAAATGGATAACGCATTTGACGCTACCATAATTAAGGGCCATGATAGTTACACCTCTTCACTTTTCATAGCTTCTTTAATTGCAATGAGAGAAATTGCAAAGTTAGTTGGCGACAGCAATTATGTTGGTTTTATTAATGAAAAGTTAAATGTTGCTAGAGAAGCGTTTAGGAAAATGTTCAACGGTAAGTATTTCAAGGCATGGGACGGTGTTGATAAGGCTTCATTTCTTGCCCAACTATACGGTGAGTGGTTTACTACTTTATTGGAATTGGAAAATATTGTCGATGAAAATATGATAAAGAGTGCTTTAGAAAGTATTATAAGACTTAATGGTAATGCCTCTCCCTATTGTGTTCCCAATCTAGTTGATGAAAACGGTAAGATTGTTAACTTGAGTGTTCAAACTTACTCCTCTTGGCCTAGACTAGTATTTGCCATTTGCTGGTTAGCTTATAAGAAGGGTGTCGGTGATCTAAGCTTTTGCAAGAAGGAATGGGATAACTTGGTGAGAAACGGTATGGTATGGGATCAGCCGTCCAGGATAAATTGTTATACTGGGAAGCCTGAAATTAACTATCTAGACCATTATGTAGGCAGTCCTAGTCTTTGGAGCTTCCTATTTTAGAAAGTATTTTACTTAAACCTTGTAGTAGTTCTGGGATATTTTCCACATCGCTTAACATTTCGTCTACTAAATTCCTAAGTATTTCATTAGCGTTAATATCCATAATAAGTATTGAAAGGAAGTGAAAGGGTTAATGCTAATGTCTCTAAATATTGCCGGTAATGAGATTAGTATTATTGTACCATTTATTGAAGCCACTAACACTCCAATTGTCGTATTGCTTAAGGCAATCCATTTATACTGCATAATTAAAAGATGAATGTTTAATTATTTAATCTTTTTATTTCTCATTATATAGAAGATTAATTTTTAAACTCTTAACCTTTCGACATAGAACGAAATGCCATCTAGTAAGATAGTTAATAGATTTAAGGAAAAAATAGTTGAGTTAATAATCTCATTATGTTGTTAGTGTTTATATTATATAATTCGATAAAAATATCAGTTTTCGTCATAAATGTAGTAAGTTACCTATTCTTTGGATAGCAAGATCTTCAACACCGTTTTACCTATCTTATCCCCCGTATATTTTCCCTCTAAGTTATTCATCTCAACCCAAGTTCTCAAATCATTATATCCCCACTTGTTTAATGCTTGTCTTATTTGGTTCTCATAATCCTTAACGTTAACCATCTCCTCTTCTATAAAAGTAGCTACCCATAAGTCCAGAAGCCTTTCCAGATCCTTTAAGGGATCTTGACTATCATCAACTCTTAAGTCTACATACTTCCCTACAATCAAGGGATCAATCTCCTTCTCGCTCTTATCAACAGTTTTAACAACAATGATTGCAGCACTCTGCTTTCCCCTCCTATCTCCACCCTTACTTTCCCCAGCCTTTAGCGCTCTAAGAATTTTCTCGTAAATTTTGCCCTTACTTTCTGCCTCCTTTGCCATAGCCTCTAGAGAGTGTCCCAAGTGCAAATAATTGAATAAATCTATGTAAAGGTTTATAGATAATAATTCAAAAGATATCGTGAATTACTGAGAAATTTTGAATTTTCGCTTGAAGCAAAAAGTCGCGTAATACTTAAAGGGAACCGGGACGATGTAGTACCGATTCACATGAAGCATTGGATAGAATACTACAACGGCCCGGTTCCCTATGAACATTTATCAGCAAGGCATAAAACACTTGTGAAAATGAACTACATGCTGATCACGTCTGAAGTGCTGTCGCGTCTCTCTGACCTCTTCATATTGAGAGCGTTAATAGTAATGATTGTGTGGACGTGCTCCTACAGGGACGTGCGGAGCTACTACGAGTCAGACGTGGTGGTAAGGTGGTTCCTAGGCGAGTACAAGTCTAAGTCGGAGATCCATAGGAGGGCAAAGAAATTTAGGGGAGAGGTAAAGACTCTGTTCAAGGAGTACGCCAAGGAGTTGGAGGGGAAGATGAGTAGACTTGCCGACTACTTACCTAGCAGTGCGTTATACGGAAAGGTTGGAAAGCTGTGGATCGTGGATTCCTTCCTAATCGAGGTACCCTTCGGGAAGAGGAACAAGGAAACATTGAAGAAGAAGTTTGAGCTAGACCTAAGGCAGAGGAAGTACAGGGAGGCGGCTAACACGCTCTTCTTTTACATTAAGTGCAAAGCGAGGAGGAGGTTCAAGGGAGAGTTTACAAAGAAGAGGAACAGGAGTTACTTCGGCTTCAAGGTCTTCAACCTCATGTCGCCAACAATGATAGTTCACGAGATTCAAGTGGAACTGGCCAATTTTCCGGACAATAAGGTTGGCTTCTCTCGCAGCGGTTATAAGGTAGTGGATAGGGGCTTCGTGGGGAAGTCCTCGACCTGGTTGATAGGTTTCTCTAGTTTCAGGAGGTATGTGGAGTTCTTTGGGATCTTCTTGAGGAGGTATTGGAGGCCTTACGCTACTGAAAAGGGTATGGTCGAGTTCTTTGTCTACGTTATCGCGTTGATTTACAACTCCTACATCTACACTTCTGTGTTATCGCGTGTTCCGGAGAGTCAACTCGCCCACTAACTTGTACCGCGAGAGTTGATCAAGGTAGTGTGGACTATGTTGGAAATTCTGTTTTTCTCTATACTTGATTATTTTCCATTACAATATAAGCTTAATCTCTCGTTATACTGAAAGATATAATTATATTTTATTCTTAATTAATTATAAAATTATTTTTCTATCATACTATATTTATTCAATTATTTGCGCTTGGGACACTCTCTCTAGAACCTCTTCTCCGGCCAATATATTGCCTTGTACAGTGAAGTTATTTCCAACAATATGTCCAGCATATGAATAGCATTCTTTTCCTGTAAATGCTGCCGCACTTCCCTTAGTGTCGACAATACCGACTTGCCTCTTTTCCCTTAAAGGGTCAGACTCAGTTAGAACTCTTATGGTATCTGATGCACTATAGCCCTTTTCTAGTAATGATAAACCATTTACACCATAAGTTAAATTGGCTAAGGCTTGAGTAGCTATTGCACCCACATTCGGTCTCAACCAAGGTACGAAAGCTCCTACAGCTAAGAATTTACTTGCCACTCCCACTCCCCAAGCTTTTTCCTCTGGGTCGTAAATGACTATTGAGAAGGTCATACTGTATACTTAACTTATATATATTTAAACAATTACTGCTTAGCAGTGTTAAATGAGACTATTATTAGCTATTGGCACTTTTCGCCAAACTTTACCCTTCCAAAACGAAAAGGTCATAATAATTGGATTTATGGAAATTGACTAAGCTAACAAGAAAAAGACTATAACGCCTCTACGTAACTACTAGTTAGTTTTAATCAATTCTAAATATCGTTTTGATGTGAGTTTATGTCTATATATTATTACTAATGTATTTTTTATTGATGATCCCCCTAACTGATGACGGGTACTACTCACGAGGTTTGGGAAGTGATAAAAGTGTGGATGGGAGGGTAGTGGCGTTCAGTAATAAATCTTTCGCTCAAACTTCAAGCATAGTACTAGCTAACATTGCCACGTGGGTCCTTTCAACCCACGTGGTGATTCGGGGGAGGGCTTACTTATTTAGGCTCATAAGGCCTATTATTATACCAAACACTCCAAACAACCCTTGCCAACTTCCTAGCCAAAGCGACATACAACTTCTTACCCTTCAACCTATCCTTGTGTGTTTCATAAAACTTCAATAAGGTTGGGTTCCTAGAATAACTCCTCATTGCTAAAAAGTAGAACAAGCTACGCAAGTACTTATTACCCCTCTTGGAAATCCCCCTACTTACCACAGCCTTCCCGCTCCTCTCCACTACGGGATCTAGACCACAATAGGCAACAAATGATTCTGGCTTGGGAAAACGCCTAACATCACCAACAACACCAATAATAACCCCAGCTGCAAGCCTCCCAACACCTGGTATCGTTAATAGGACGTGGTCTTGAGGGACTTGCCCCTCAATCATCCTCCTAACCTCCTTCAACCTCTCTTGCGTTTCTAGGAGGTTTTTAGCCAGGATTTTGATTTCCTCAAGTACTAAGGGGGTGTATTCAAGTTGGTATAGTTCTTCCTGTGTGAAATCTCCTTTCGCAAGTTTTTCCAACCTGTCCTTGCTTACCTTATCGTTATCGCTTACTAGGAATAGTGCTCTCTTTAGCCTGTTCTTGTATTTCGTCTCTATGTCCTTTAGGAAGAGGTAGAGTGTTACTAATTCCTTTAAGGGGTTGTAATCGTACTCCTTAGCCTTGTCGACCATGTTTTCTAATTTTTCTGCGTCGTAAAAATCTGTTTTCTTTCCCCTAAACTCCTTTTCTCTTGATAACACGTTTGGGCTGACTTGTAGTACTCTTACCCCTCTCTCCTTGAAGTATTGTGAAGGCTTTATTGCATATACTCCGGTAGGCTCTAGGACTATTGTGCAAGGTTTCATCTTGAGGATTTCCTCATAACCCTTCTTACTGTTCTCGTATCTTCTCACCCTCCCCCTACTTGTAATTAAATGGTCCTTTGATACATCTATCCCTATTACCCCTACCTCTTTATCACACCTATATGCGTGAATTTTATCACAATGTTCAGTCCGATGGTAGGGGTTTGTCACGCCACTACCCGAAGACTTCGCTTCAGTTTCCCTCTCGACCATGTTTCCCCAGTCGAGGAGAGTATTACTCTCCTCGACTAATAAACCTATATAGGTGTTTCCCTCGACTAGGGCCTAATGACTTAAGGGTGAGTGTGCATGATCCCTTAAAAAGTGGCGTTCAGTAATAAATCTTTCAGTCATATTTCAAGCATAGTATTAGCTAACATTGCCACGTGGGTCCTTTCAACCTATATAGGGTGCCCGTGACGGAATTAAAAGTAAGGATAAGTTACGCAACGGGTAAACGCTGTAATGTCTTAGCGTAATTTTTAATCGCTTACCTTTCTTCTTAGAATTTTATACAACTCCTTTTCAGCCTTAGCCATTTCGCTCTGTACAGCCAATTCCCACAATCTATAAAATACGGGGTATCCAGCTTGTTGTTCTAATGTCCACTCCTTAGCGAAACTACCATCCCATATGTACTTTGCCTCATCTTTAACAATTTCCTTGACTAAGTCATAATATTTGAACATTCTCGTTAAAGTACCGTATTGACTAGTAGTACTGTGGTGAACCATTTGATTAAATATACCCTCTTCAGCAATTAGTCTAGCAATCTCAACCAATTCCCCAGAGGCATAAAACTCCAACAACGCCGCTTCTGGAGATACCCCATATTCCTTTACAGCAACGTCAAAACAAGCCTTTATTGCCCCAAACAATATTGGCACCCAAGTGTGTTCGCTCATTAAATCTAATAACGCTTCCTCCTCAAATGATGAAATAACTGCAATCCCTCCTGGAATTGCACCTATACCCTTGGCTATTGCCTTAGCGTAATCCCATGCCTTTCCAGATGCATCTTGTTTAACTCCCAATAATACGGGATAACCTTTCCCTTGTTTATGCAAATCCATAATCCCTTCCCCAACCATTCTGGGAGCAACCATAACAGTATCAACGTTTTTAGGTGGTCTAATAAGTCCAAAGGCCACATTATATCCACTGGCGAAGTCCAATACGAACTCTTTCTTGCCTTCTAAAATTGGGGCAATCTTCTTTTCATAAATTTCCTTCATTATTTCATCTGGAATTAGGAGAAAGGCAACATCAGCTTTCTTCACTGCTTCACCTATATCGTAAACTTCAAACCCTTCCTTTATAGCCAAATCGTAATACCTATCCTTAACGTTTCCTATAATAACGTTCAGACCATTTTCCCTCATAATATTAGCTTGAACTCTCCCTTGGTTACCGTAACCAATTACGGCTATTGTCTTTCCCTTTAAAGGTTCTAAACTCGCGTCTAAAACTGTTTTATCCATAAAAAAGTGTTGTTGTTTGAAAATAAAAATACGAATCCGTACTTATAGGGATGATGAAGAACCTATCTTCCTAACTTGATCCATAGCCCACATCATTGGACAATATCCACCACACATGGTACAAGCTTTCACTTTAGGAGTACCAAACTGAGTGTAAACTTGATAAGCCCTTTGCGGATCTATTAGCTTAGAAATCATGTTCTCCCAATCCAGTTTCCCCCTATAATAACTGACCTCGTCATCCCACTTCCTAGCTTTCCTGCCTAACTTAACCACATCACCTGCATGGGCAGCAATCCTATAAGCGATTGCCCCCTCCTCAACTTGCTTAACAGTTGGTAACCCTAAGTGCTCAGCTGGGGTTAGATAACATAATAAGTCAACACCACTAGCTGATGATATTGCCGCACCTATTGCAGAGGCTATGTGATCATAGGGTGCACCTACATCAATGGGCAAGGGACCCAAAACGTAATATGGTACACCACCAGTTAACTTCTTCATTAACTTAACGTCCCAAGCTATTTCGTTCAGCGGTACGTGTCCCGGTCCCTCAACCATAACTTGCACACCCTTTTGCAACGCACTTTTAACTAGCCTAGCGGTTTCCAATAGTTCTCCAATTTGGAACTCGTCATGAGCGTCTCCAGTAGCTCCAGGTCTTAAGGCATCTCCCAAAGAGATTACAGCATCATATTCCTTAAACATTTCTAACACGTAATCCCAGTTCTTTCTATAGGGGTTCTCCGAGTTATTGTGTATCATCCAACCAGCTATCATGTCCCCTCCCCTTGAGACTATTGGAATAATCCTATCGCTCTTTAACGCCCTAATAGCTAAATCCTTAGTTATTCCAGCGTGAATTGTCATGAATGCAACCCCATCCTTTAAGTGCTTTTCCACTGTGTTTAGTAATTCATCTTCAGTAAAATACGCTCCTCCAGACTTCTTCTTAAAGGACTCTATGAAAATTTGGTAAACTGGGACTGTACCAACTGGTAGATCTGATGCCTTTATTATATCCCTCCTTATGGCATCTAAGTCTCCTCCCGTTGATAAATCCATTAGAGTATCTCCCCACTTGTTTGCAACCTTTACCTTCTGTAATTCCATGTCTAAGTCTACAACCTCACTTGAAGTGCCTATGTTTACGTTAACTTTAGTAGTTAGTCCCTTACCTATTGGGACAAGTTTTCTACTGGGGTACTTCGCATTTCTTATCAACATTATTTTACCTTCACTTATCCTATTTCTGACCTTCTCTACTGGTATACCTTCTAGCTTACTTATTGCCCTCATCTCATCTGTTATCTGACCCCTTTTTGCCTCATCTATGATGCCCATAAGAAATATTCATATAACTAAGCTATAAAGATTATTATATACTATAAGATGCCGGAGAGTCTTTAGCTGCTAAAATTAAGCCTTTTCTATTTGGTTCATCTTGGTGTAAGTAATATTCATTATCTTCCCTTCTCTCTATGAAATCGAATTCAACCAATCTGTTGAGAATCTCGTAGACTCTAGGTTCCGGTATGTTCTCGTTTAAAATTGTGCTTGAGACTTTAACAATTTCGTGGAGTTCACCTTTACCCCCTAATCTATCTAGCGCTAAAATCACTGCTGAATACCTTAAGGGAGATTGCGTTGAAAATATGAAATTCCTAGCCTCATTTCTCACTTCGTTTATAGCCTTCTCTATAATTTCATCAATCCTAGGCTTAGTACCCATTTTAGCGCTAAAGGTATATTCTGAACCGAATAGTGTTAGCCAACCTGGAATTCCATCTAGCCTCTTTACTGCCTCGTCAATAACGCTTTCGTCCACTTTTATCCCCTCCTCTTCAAATCCCTTTTCTAGAAATTCTCTACTTTGTTCCGGTAAAAATCTCCCTAGTGTAATCTTTCTAATGTATCTCCCAAAGAATGGTTCTGTGTATTCAATGTTTTTCAGCGTCTTTTCGATTAACTTGACCATACTTCCCGTAAAAATTATCACAGTGTTTTTGCAATTGTCATATACGTCGTGAAAAATTGAGGGAAAGTCTAGGCCATTCACCTTTGCTAACTCTTGAGCTTCATCTAAAATTATCACAAGTTGTTTCTTATTATCCCTAGCAATTGAGTCCATTTCTCTTATAATGTAAGTTATGTCTGTACCCCTAATCTTCGTTAACTTAGCCCTAACTTTATTAGTTTGTATTTCCTCAACGCCTAAAATATTTGAAAGTAATTTTGCAACCTTGCCTAAAATTGTGTAGTTCTTTATAGCCTCATTTATCTCCTCAATTAGCAAACTTATTAAAACGTGTTTTGGGTACTGCTTCTTTCTTGAATCGTGTATTCTCATAAGATTAATAGAGACTTTTATTGCCCCAATTTCCTTTACTGCAACGTTAACAACGCTTGTCTTTCCTATCCTTCTCATGCCCAATACGGCAATCCATTCACCTCTTGCAATGCTATCCTTAATCATTTCAATTTCCTTCTCCCTATCGTATAGGTCTTTCCTATCTTCCTTGGGTCTCGTGTTAAATAGCAATTATACGGCACCGTATAAATTACGGCACCGTATTTATTAAATTTACTGATCATTGTAAGGCTAGACTAATAGTTAGTTGCTCATACTAAAAATGTGAACTACCCCGCCCTCACCGGTAGACCCAAAATCACCTCCATAAAAATAAATCTATAGTATTAATAAGTGTTTCCTCAAGATTAAATATAAAATCCTTTAGATCAGATAAATCGTCTAGAAAGCAGAGGATGAGCAGCAATCTAAACTCCTCTCTTGTCATGACGTTCTTAAACACGGTGTAAAGCGAGTAGAAGATCATGGCCAGCACGAAGATCAACTCGCGGAAGATGAACTTGGTGGAGCTCGTGAAGGGAAGGAAGGCCTTGATGTTCCTGTAAGACGTCTCAATGGGACTCCTAACCTTGTTGTACAACTTCAGCACTTCCCTCTTGGGTAGGTCGAGGTTGGTCGCCCTCGCGAAGTACACCACGGTCTTCTTCCTCTTCTTAACGATTTCCTTACCATACACCAGGAGTCTGAACTTGACCTGCTCTTCCTTCTTATGCCTCTTACTGTTTGTCGTGTACTCTCCGTCGAACTCCTCGTAGATCTTCACGTCCCCCACAGGGACTCCTATCACGAACTTGAACTGCGATATGAACTTGAGGACTTCCACGGTGTAGAATCCCGCGTCCAAGGTTACGAGCCCCACCTTGAAGCCCATTCCCACAATTTGCTCCATGAGAAGCTTCACGATCTCATCCTTGCTCATCCCGTTAACTTGGGGAACGAAAGCTAGGAGGAGCACCATATTCTGATACTTCGTGGTCGCGGTAGCGTAGTTCCACGAGTTCCCCTTGGCTGAACTACCCAGTCCCTCCACCGGCTTACCATACCACGTCTTGGTTGTCCAGTCTATGGAGATGTCGACTTCCTTCACTCCCTTGAGTATCTCCATGGAAATCCTCCTCATGGACTCTAATAGCTTCTCGATCACCTCAGTTCCCTGCTCCTCCACGTAGTTCCTCACGGTCTGTGGTGACACGTTATACCCTTTGGACTTGCTTTCCACGGAGTCGTTCCACAAGCACGCGGAGACCAGAACTCTCGATACCTCCTCCGCCTTTCTTCCCTTGAAGCTCAACATGGAAAGTAATTTATACCCTACTTGTTGTAGATTATTTTGGTGAGGAAGACCAGGTGTTATCACCTTGTCTTCACCACGTGATAATACCGGCTTCCTCACCTTAAATCTTTCTTCAATTAATTGCGTTCTTGTCAAAGCTATAAATTCTATTATTTTTCAGAATCTGATATTACCCAACCAAAATTATTTTTTGTAAAATGATTTTGGGTCTACCGTCACCGGTAGACCCAAAATCACCTCCTTAAAAATAAATCTATAGTGTAAATAAGTGTTTCAATTACATTAAATGTAAAATTCTCTGGATTGAATAAATCAGGAAATAAAAGAATTAATAATAATCTAAACTCCTCTCTCCCCACCTCCCCCTTGAATATGGTATATAAGGAGTAGAGTACAAGGGCCAGCACGAAGATCAACGTGCGGAAAACAAACTTAGTAGAACCAGTAAATGGAAGAAAAGCCTTAATGTTCCTATAAGAAGACTCTATTGGACCCCTCAAAGTCGTTGCTGAAGCCTTACCTTCCCTAATCTTGATCCCACTACCCTCAACCGGAAGCCTAGCAGAACTAACGCCCTTAACCAAGATGTTCTTCCTAGAAGCCCTATCAGCCAAGAGCTTAAAACCATCAAAGGAAAAGGCCAAATCACTCAAATTAGCCAACCTTAAAATTCCTAACAAGATTAGTACTCATCTTAACAAACCTTAAAACCAAAGTATGACTTACCATGCTTCCTACCCCAACCACCCTTATACTAAAGCTTGTAAAGTACTTGAGCTTAGAAACAGTATAACTCATGAGGAGAAAATCGTCGTTAAATTTCATCTCATCAAGGTCAAGTGAGATCTTCTCTAGACCGGTTTGAAAACTCCTCTTTCCCTCGCGGAAGAATGTATCAATTATGTAATAGTTCTCGAATTTGTCGTTTTTTCTCTTCCTACCTCAAGTTCGAAACCCTTCTCCCTATACTCGTTAATCACCTTGTCTAAGGCCTTGTTGAGTCATTAGAATTGTCCACATTCTCTCCCCCTCATCAACAACTGTTTCTTGTAGAAGAAGAATATTGTGCTCTTTGGTGGACTTTCCCACCTAAGAATTTCATAAACATTTTGCTATCCCTAATTTCTCCCTCTAACCAAGAGATTTCGTAGACGAACTTGATTAATAGGACTTTGAGGAGTAATATAACGTCCCACTTGGGTTTCTTGGAGTAAAGTGACTCAAGTTTACCCCTAAACGTTTCCCATGGAAATACTTTATCGACCTTGAGCAAAAGGTCTTTCTCAGTTGAAAGTGTCTTCATAATATTATCTCATCCCAATTTCTTATTAATATTACTCATCAATTTCCCATTTTTATCATCTTGGACAACGTCACGACGAGGTGTGACAATAAAAATCAAAGATGTACGGATTTCCCCAACGGATAGTCCGTTGGGTTGGGGTTATCCCGCTAAAGGGGCGGAGGGGTATGAGTGGGGCAATGCCCCGTGACTTTGGTGAAGCCCAAGGGCTGAGGATTGATATTAAATATTATGAAATCCTATGAAGCCCAAACCCCGAGGTCAAGAAATTATTGTTTTTCATGATATAAAAAGTACCTTACTAACTTACCTTCTTCGATATGTCTCTTCCCAGAAAATTTATTATCGATAAAACTAAGGGAATAAGGGAGTACACAACAATCGACACAATTGCTAAACTCACATTATTGCTTATGGAAGGTAAAATGTTCAGTCCTCTAGCTATTGCTGAAAATGGAGAGTTGTGTAATAGCATAAATGGTAACTCCGTGGAACCCCAGGTTGGTAAGTACTCAGAAATCGTTTCATAGTTGCTGTTGTGCGTTATTACAGACACGAAGACAAGTACGTCAGATACTATTATTGAGGCTATTAAGATAAATCCACTAATTGTAAAGGATAGATTGCTCCTCCTTAGTATTTCACCTATTGCAAATGCAATGTTGAGGAAAACTAGTGTTGAGAATATTATCGAAAAGAAAAGCTCAGGTAATAGTATTAACTCACTTTGTACTCCAAAGAGAAGAGATGAAAGGATTAAGGCAAGCACTACCATGAATAGGTAAATGATTAAAAGTAAGGAGAATGAACCAAGCCACTTCTCCATAACAAACCTCAACCTCGTTATTGGTTTTGATATGAAATAATCCACTGTTCCTTGTTCATATTCCTCTGCCATCGATCCAGAAGCTATTGATATTGCTAAGAAGTGTATTAGGAGCACTTGTGGTAATAATACTCCAAGAGCCCATAAATAGGGAGAGAGAGGGATTATTAAGGTCTTAAGTGAGTGTGAAGGTGCTAAGTATATTGCTAAATAAATCCCAAGCTCAAATATAAACGTTATTATAGATAGTACTATAACCTTCTTCCTAGCTATTGCCCTTCTCCATTCGTAAAGCATTATCTCAAACATTCCTCAACGCCCTCATGTAAGCCTCTTCCAAGTTTAGGTCAATATAGAAACCCTTTACCTTAACACCACTTGTAACCAAATCCCTTAACAGATCTTCTCTTCTATCCTCGTTAAGTTTAACTATTAACCTATTCCCATCGTTGAATACCCCTTTAACATACTCTATCCCCTTTAGTGCCTCTTCAGCATTTTCAATTTCATCAGTTTCAACTATTACTTGTATACCTAAAAACTCCTTAATCATATCCTCAACGGTACCGCTAAAAACTATCTTCCCCTTATATATCATGAATATTCTATCAGATAACTTCTTTACATCCTCTAATTCGTGGGATGTCATCAAAATCGATACGTTATCTTTTCTCTTCAACTTATTTAGTAACTCTCTTGTCTTCAAAGAAAAAATAGGGTCAATTCCCATGTTCGGCTCATCCATTATTAGAATAGATGGATTCCCAAGTAAGGATTCGGCTATTGCTATTCTCTGAACCATTCCCTTACTGTATTTAATTATGGGACTGTTAGCGTAGTTCTCCATTTCAACAAATTCTAAAACCCTCTTCACCTCACTTTTATCTACTCCTCTTATCTTAGCTGAAAGTTCTAACACTTGCCTTCCAGTAAGAAATGGTGGGTAATTGGGGATCTCTTGAACGTAGCCAATCGCCTTAAAGATTCTCTTGTTTCTAAAAGGATTTTCTCCTAGTATTTGCACTTCCCCCTTATCTGGCTTCATTAGAGTTAGTAGGATTCGGATAAGTGTAGTTTTTCCCGCACCGTTAGGGCCTATAAGTGAGACGAATTCCCCTTTCTTAACCTCTAATGAGATGTTATCCAATGCTATTTTATTGCCGTATTTCTTGACAATACTGCTTACAACGATCATTTTACTGTATAATAATTTATATTCCTGTTTAAAAGCGTGTATAATAGCGGGTTTGCTGCTTTGTGGGTTACTTAATTTTTATCTGAGTTAACGTGGAACTTACTTTTAAATCAACGCCTGATTTCGAATTTAAGAAAACTTAATGAGCTTAACATCTTAGAAAATTGAAGTATTCAACAAAGCACGGGTTTGCAAAAAGTTTATTTGTTAACCAAAAGATTATAGTGTATGAATGCAAAAAAACCCATTATTTTAACAATTATTGTTTTGATATCTGCGTTTATCGTCGTCTTGGCCAGCACACACCCAACTACTCAAGAGAGTGGTTCTACAACCGATACATTCCACTATTCCACATTAGATGAAATACATACGTATAATATTTCACCCATAACCAATTTCATCTCATACTATGTTAATAATACTAATGCAACACTAGCATTATCACTAGCATCTCAAATAATTGGTAATGGTACAATAAATTTCATATCGTTCAATAACACCTTCGCAATAATAGGCTATTTTAAGGCTTCTAGTCCCTTGTCATCATTTGCCTTCACAATAATAAATAAAACTTTAGTGAAACACGGCTTTGTATACGGCCAATATAATACCTTACTTTATGATTATAAAAACACTAGTGCTTTTGGATTTGATGGACATTACTTTTATATTGTCAAGGATAACGCAAGTTTTAACACTACTTTCTTTCTCCTAAAGTACCTTTACACCTCACAGAAAATCTTTGCATCTCAACCATCTATTAATGTAATAGCATATGGCAATACAACTTATGGTAGTTTTCAATTATTCTCGTCAAATAGCCAACTAATATTGAAGAGTACCGGTAACTTTAGTAGTGTGACCAAACTTTTAAAGTACTTTAACATAACCATAGGTAACTTTACTGTAGCCGGGAAAGTCGTTTTTAAGAATGCTACTGTTGTAGTCTATTCAATAAATGCAACTTATTACAATAGGAGCCTATTCGTAATGATAGGGATAAATAAACAAGATAATTATAGCATTGTCATAACATCTCATCAAGAAATAAGCTTGGCCGAAGTATTAAAGGAATTATAATCTTTTTATAAAAGTTTTTATAATTACATCTTATTAAGATTCTATAAAGGCAGTTCTTAATCGAAATTTAATAAGATATCTATATTTTAGTACAGTAACTAATGCTAAGCACGAAATAAAGTCCAAACTCTTTAGTATCTAATCTTTTTCTGTCATAAAGAATAAAACGAATCGTCCATAGTGCTTGGAGGAAGAGTCAAAGTTAATTTTATAATCATATTATTTATTTCTATATCTCAAACACATATACGAATATCAGTGTAAGACTTCTCTTTATGAAGATCAGCTAAGTGACGAATTTTTAGGTTAATAGCTATATTGTATGTTAATTTACAAAATTGGCTATCTATTCTATTGCGTGACTTTCAGCTCCTTTGACCCCTCAATTTCGTATGTAAGTAGAAATAGATATTGTAGCAGAAGCGTTAAGTCGTCTGTCTTATCCTTGCCTTTAGAAGCTAGAATATAAAATTCTCCCTCGTCCTTCAAAAGATCAGCTATTTTTTCAATTTTCTCATCTGAGATTCCTTGATATTTAAACCAAATCCTATTAACAATTCTCTCCTTATAGCTTTGCATTACCTTATCGGTTATCACATATTTTCCATCCGAAGTCTTCTGCAAGTACCCTTTCTTTATAAGGTCGTTTAGTGCCTTAGATAGACCCGCATCAGACATCCCAGTTAGATCCCTTAGTTCCGTGAAGGATTTAGGAGTCTTGCAATATTCAAGTATTAAATTTCTCTTCACAGTATAAATTTTATTCTGACTACTTATATTCATTGAAAGTCCCTTGATTCGTTCTTTAGGATATTAATTGACTTAATTGCGTCAAAACCAATTTTACCTTTCCATAGTTCCATTTCACCTTCAGTAAATATCGCCCTCTGATTTTCATAGTCCAGTAATAGCATGGTATTTTTCTTCTTTACAGTCTGGTCTGTTTCACTAACTACTTTTACGTCATTTAATATTATATGTCTAAGTTTTCCGTCACTTGTAACACTTACTGCTACGGATTTATCTCCGAGATAAATACCATATAATCTATATATAGTTTCATAATTATTTTTATTCACTTTTGTTTCTATGATTTTTACCTTCCAGTTATCTCCGACAATTTCATTAAATACTTGCCTCTCCAGGTTTGTTCTATTAAGTATTTCTCTTACTTTATCAAGAGGCATATGCATAATCTTATCAAATGGACTTTCTTCACTCATTTTTTCTTCACTCAACTTTACTTTGGTAGAGTAAATATTTAAACTTTTTGATCGAAAAAAGTGCTTATAGGAAAGTCCTTGTTACCTCAAGTATACTTAAAAGTATTCAAGAGTCGCTAAAAACCTTATATTTAGTTTCTGCACTTTGAGAAGACCTCTAATATCAATTTGTCTTTCTCACTTTAGGAGAACTGTATATTAAAAATTTTCAAAATTGAGTTGGAATAATTTTTTATTCTTAAAGTATTTGATTAAAGCGATGGAAGAACTCCTTACCTCGAATTTGTTCGTCCAACAAGTTAAGAAGTTGTATAAAGTTGGAGAATTGTTGGGTTTAGATATTGATACTCTAGAAGCCCTTTCCCAGCCGGAAAGGGTTATACAAGTTAAGATACAAATTAGGGGTTCTGATGGTAAGTTAAGGACGTTTGTGGGTTGGAGAAGTCAACACAATTCGGCCTTAGGCCCATATAAGGGAGGAGTTAGATACAGTCCCAATGTTACACAAGAAGAAGTAATAGCATTATCAATGATTATGACGTGGAAGAATTCCTTGTTATTATTACCCTATGGTGGAGGAAAGGGTGGGATAAGAGTAGATCCTAAGAAGCTAACATTAAAGGAATTGGAGGATCTGTCTAGAAAATACATTCAATTAATTCACAACTATTTGGGTAGTAATGTGGACATCCCAGCGCCTGACATTAATACTAATCCTCAAACTATGGCTTGGTTCCTAGACGAATACATAAAGATAACTGGTGAAGTTGATTTCGCAGTGTTTACCGGTAAGCCTTATGAACTAGGAGGGATAGGTGTTAGATTATACAGTACAGGGTTAGGTGTAGCAACAATTGCTAGAGAGGCTGCTAATAAGTTCATAGGAGGAATTGAAGGATCAAGGGTTATAATTCAAGGGTTCGGAAACGTTGGTTCTTTTACCGCTAAATTCTTGAGCGAAATGGGGGCTAAAATAATTGGAGTTAGTGATATTGGGGGAGGGGTAATTAATGAGAATGGAATAGACGTTAATAAGGCGTTGGAAGTTGTTCAGAGAACGGGTAGTGTTGTGAATTATCCAGAGGGTAAAAAGGTTACAAATGAAGAGTTGCTAATAAGTGATTGTGATATATTAATTCCAGCCGCAGTGGAAAATGTCATAAATAAATTTAATGCACCCAAGGTTAAGGCTAAGCTTATTGTTGAAGGTGCAAATGGTCCATTGACTGCAGATGCAGACGATGTAATAAAACAAAGTGGTATAGTTGTTATACCAGACATTTTGGCTAATGCTGGTGGAGTCGTTGGAAGTTACGTGGAGTGGGCTAACAATAAGTCTGGTGGGATAATTAGTGATGAGGAGGCTAAGAAACTTATTATTGATAGAATGACTAACGCTTTTAACACTTTATACGATTTTCATAAGAGGAAGTTTGCTGATCAAGATTTGAGGACTGTGGCAATGGCTTTAGCTGTGGATAGAGTAGTAAAGGCAATGAAGGCCAGAGGTCTATTATAATCAAGAACTATATTCTTCTTTTTTCCTCTCTTCTAAATTTGTAAGGAAAATTTAGTCTCTGCGAGTGTTAAACTACATCAGAGTAGATGCATATTTTATTCATTCTATAGAAGCATATATTTAGTTTCTTTAATATTTCTCTCCCTAGTAGGTTCATTTCTACATAAGGAGAGGACTCAATAAATGCATCTATATTTAAACGATTGATAGAAATACTAGCTTTGGCCATGTAAACTTCAATATTACCTAAAATGCTTCTGTATTTCCTAGTAATAGGAATCTCCATATAGTTAAGTTTCGTATAAATTTCGTAGTTGAGGAGTAACCAACCAGAAAATCCAGTGTTAACTAGTACATCTATCTCAGCAGAATTTTCATTCTTAGGGTCAGATACTTTTACGTGCAGTATAGGCTTTTCATTTATATCAAAACACTCCAGTGAGTTCACCCTCTCCAATTAGCCACTTTTTGCTTAGAGCGTAACACTTATTGTATTTCCTAGCCTCCTTTATCATTTCATCCTCGTTTTCAAAGCTGCCTATAAAATTACCATCACAGAATAACGCATACTTCCCCTCATTTACAGCGTCCCAAAAGTCCTTACTCTTTATTACCATAATTCTGTCTAAATCTTTATTTATTAACCAAAGTTTTATTGCCTCATTTATTGCCTCACTTACGGAAATACCTTCAATTGACGCTTTAGCCTTTAACATTCTGTAAAGCTTTTCATCAACATCTTTTATAAGCACTTTCATAGAGTTAAACTAGTTAAAATATCTAATGTTTAATTTACGCACCCTTGAGTCTGACTTCCTTATATAAAACATATTAGTTAAGTCTGAGTAATACAGACCTAACTGGGGCTGAATCCTTTTTCGTGTTAATAGAAATCTTTTTATATTCATTTATTATCAACCAATTTTGTGGAAAGACTACTGAGACCTAAGGAGGCTTGCCAACTTCTCGGCATTTCATACTCAACACTCCTACGGTGGATTAGAGAAGGGAAAATAAGGGTAGTAACAACTGAAGGAGGGAAGTACAGGATACCTTACAGCGAGATTAAGAAGTACTTAGAGAGGAGGGAAGAACCAAGAGCAGTAATTTACGCAAGAGTTTCATCAGCAGACCAGAAAGAGGACTTGGAGAGACAAATAAACTATCTCACGAATTACGCAACGGCAAAGGGTTACAAGGTAGTTGAAGTACTAAAAGATATTGCAAGCGGATTGAACACGCAAAGGAAAGGATTGCTGAAGCTCTTCAAACTGGTTGAGGGAAGCTTCCGGTATAAAAACTTTTCCTTGAAAATCGAGCATAATTCACACTACTTACGCAATGAAACCTGCTTTACTCACTAGCATCAAAGGGCTTATTATAATACAGCACAGCCCAAGTAATAACAGCCAACTTTCTAGCACACGCAACAATCAACTTCTTACCCCTAAGCCTACCCTTGTGCTCCTCATAAAAACGCTTGATAATAAGATTAACCTTAATAGCAGTCAAAGCTGCCAAGTAAAAAGCCCTCCTCAAAAACAGCATCACCCCTCTTGGATATACCCCTTGAGACAACACTCTTACCACTAGACTCAACAACTGGGTCGAGACCACAATAAGCAACAAACCTCTTCTTATCACTAAAGCGCCTAACATCACCAACCCTAGCCAAAATAATACAACCCAAGGTTTTACCAATACCGGGAATGGTGAAAATCAAACTATCCTTGGGAACAAAATCCTCAAGCTCCTTCTCAATCTCCCTCTTCCTACCCTCAAGCCTCTCAAGCTCCTCCAAAAGAAACCTAACCTCAGACAAGACAACACTATCCCCACCACCCCTCAAAACCTCCTCCAAGTTTTTCTTAGACAAACTATCCCTATAGCCTAAAAGTACCAAATCCCTCCTCAACCTATTCTTAACCCTAGCAATACTCCTAATAACAAAATCCCACTGGCTTGTTAACTCCCTAGCATCACTTGTTACAAACCCACTACCCATACTTACAACTATTTCTGCTAGCTTTTTAGCATCATTCTTATCACTCTTCTTACCCCTAAAACCCTTGAACTTCTTGAGTATAAAGGGATTAATAATCCTAACATCATACTCATTATTCAAGTACTTTGCTAGGTTAACGTGGTAAACTCCAGTACTCTCAATACCCACTTTGCAACCACTAGGCAAGATCTTCCTTATCTCCTCAAACCCCTGCCTATCATTAGTAAACTCGTAGAGTTTACCTTGAAAATACACGATTAATTTATCTTTTGATACATCTATTCCTGCAACTGGGGCCTCCATGTATACTCACCCTTATGTTTTATTCGGGCTTTTTGCCCAACTTCCGGTCCGAATTGGAGGCGGCCAAGCTCCCCATCGGGCTTTAAGCCCAAGGAGCGTCACGGCCTACACCCCAGTCAGATCTGTATTACACAGATCTGACTAATATGTTTTATATAAGGAGCGTCGACATTATCCTCATAACATACAAAGATAGACTAACGCGTTTTGGATTTGAGTACCTTGAGGAGTTCTTCTCAACGATGGGGGTTAGGATTGAGGTTGTTCTCGGAGAAGAACCTAAGGATGCTACACAAGAACTTGTGGAAGATTTGATTTCCATTATTACATCATTCGCTGGGAAAATTTACGGAATAAGGAGTCATAAGAAGACAGTCCTCGTTCAAGGTGTAAAAAAGTTGATAGGTGAGTTAAGTGGAGAGGACAGTGAAGTTAAGGGTTAAAGTAGACAATAAGACCTACCAGAAGTTGAAGGAAGTCGAAGAAGAGTATAAAAAGATACTAGAGGACACAATAAATTATGGACTCGTAAATAAGACTACCTCATTCACTAGGATTAAATCTGGAGTTTACAAGACTGAGAGGGAGAAGCACAAGGACTTACCCTCACACTACATCTACACCGCTTGTGAAGATGCAAGCGAGAGGCGTTCAGTAATAAACCTTTCGGTCAAACTTCAAGCATAGTATTAGCTAACATTGCCACGTGGGTCCTTTCAACCCAGGTGGCGATTAAGGGGAAGGGTTCACCTATTTAGGCTCATAAGGCTTATTATTATACCATACACTCCATACAACCCTTGCCAACTTCCTAGCCAAAGCAGCATACAACTTCCTACCGTGAAGCCTATCCTTGTGTGTCTCATAAAACTTCAGCAAATTAGGATTCCTAGAATAATTCCTCCCTGCCAAGAAGTAAAGCAAACTACGCAAGTACTTATTACCCCTCTTCGAAATACCCTTACTTACCACAGCCTTCCCGCTCCTCTCCACTACGGGATCTAGACCACAATAGGCAACAAATGATTCTGGTTTAGGAAAACGCCTAATATCACCAACAATACCAATAATAATACCAGCTGCAAGCCTCCCAATTCCCGGGATTGTTAATAAAACGTGATTATCCGGTACTTGTTCCTCGATCATCCTCCTAACTTCTTTCAATTTCTCTTGCGTTTCTAGGAGTGTTTTTGCTAGGACTTTGATTTCTTCAACTACTATTGGTGTGTATTCTAGTTGGTATAGTTCTTCTTGTGTAAAATCTCCTTTTGCGAGTTTTTCTAACCTTTCC
Source organism: Saccharolobus solfataricus (assembly GCF_900079115.1). NCBI lineage: Archaea > Thermoproteati > Thermoproteota > Thermoprotei > Sulfolobales > Sulfolobaceae > Saccharolobus > Saccharolobus solfataricus. The sequence goes on along the minus strand of NZ_LT549890.1, from coordinate 1,819,692 downwards.
TTGCTTATCTTGTTGTTGTCGCTTACTAGGAATAGTGTTCTCTCTAACCTGTTCTTGTACTTTACTTCTATGTCCTTGAGGAAGAGGTAAAGTGTTACTAGTTCTCTTAAGGGGTTATACTCGTACTCCTTTGCCTTATCAACCATGTTTTCTATTTTTTCAGCATCGTAAAAATCTGTTTTCTTTCCCCTAAACTCCTTTTCTCTTGATAACATGTTTGGACTAACCTGTAGTACTTTTATTCCTTTCTCCTTGAAGTATTGTGAAGGCCTTATTGCGTAAACTCCCATAGGTTCTAGGACTATTGTACAAGGTTTCATTTCAAGTATCTCTTCATATCCCTCTTTGTTGTTCTCGTATTTTCTCACCCTCCCCCTACTAGTTATTAAATAATCTTTTGATACGTCTATTCCTATTACCCCTACCCCTTTGTCACACCTATATTCGTGAATTTTATCACAATGTTCAGTCCGACGGTAGGGGTTAGTCACGCCCGTAGCCGAAGACTTTGCTTCAGATAGTGTCTCGACCATGTTTCCCCAGTCGAGGAGAGTATTACTCTACCCGACTAATAAAACCTGTATAGGTTAAGGGGATGAAAGTCCTCCTTCCTTAAGGGATGGATAGCCCGTAATCATTCAGATAGCTCTTTATAGATCGTGTATAATATAATCATATGCCGTTTGAATTTGAAAACTTAGGAATGGGTATTGTCCTCATAAAGCCGAAAGTCTTCCCAGATAAAAGAGGCTTCTTTCTTGAAGTATTTAAATCTGAAGACTTCACTAAAGCAGAAATTCCTAATATCGTACAAACTAATATGTCATTCTCTTTTAAAGGAGTAGTTAGAGGTCTACACTATCAGATAACTCCCAAGGAACAAGGTAAGTTAGTATTTGTTCCTAAAGGTAAAATATTGGATGTTGCTTTAGACCTAAGAAAATCATCCCCTACTTTCGGGAAATACGTTAAAGTTGAGCTTAACGATGAGAACCACTACATACTATGGATACCTCCGGGTTTTGCCCATGGATTTCAAGCATTAGAAGATTCAATAGTAGTCTACTTCCTAACCCATAACGAATACTCTAAATCTGACGAGAGATGCGTAAATTACTCTTATGTAGACTGGCCAATAAAGGAATTTATTATAAGCGATAAGGACTCACAGTGCCCGCCCTTAGAAAAGGCAGACGTCTTTAATTAAGCTACTCTATAGCAATACATACTGTTGGCTCTGCATTTTAGAGTGTTCTTATGCAGTTATCTTATTCTATATTTGCTTTAAAATTATTAGCATAATACAAAACTACTTCTTTAAAGATACTCATGCAGAAAAACCTAGAAATGTAAAGGCTAAATACAGTTTAACAAACGTTATGTACAAAGATTATGAGGTTTCTTTTATGGTTAGTCTAAGCCTCGAAATCATTCCACAATTAATATCTATCATCCTAAAGAATTTAAATTTTAAGCCTAGAAAGCATAAGGTAGAAAACATTCTACTACAGAATATTTATTACCTTATAATTCAAGAAGGTCATTATAGGCGAACGGGTTGCTGCCTCGACAAAGGTTAGGAGAGAAATGTTAGAAAAAGCAAAAGAATATAAGATTAATGTAAGTGAGGTTTTAAGAAAGGATTTGGAAGAAGAAGTTAGAAAGAAGGAAGAAGAGCAAGCAAGAAGATTATTGGATTTAGCATCTAAAGAGATAGTAAAAATCAATACTGATGAAGTAGTCGGAGAGTTAAAGAAATGAAGGAAAGAAAGAAATGATACCTTTTGACTCTAGTGCAATCTTCGACTTGATAAATTTCTTTCAATTCTATAGTAGATTATCTTGACTGCTTCAGGATCTTTAGTTAATTGTTGGGCTAACTTTCAATTCTATAGTAGATTATCTTATCCATAATGATACGCAGAGTGAATTAGATATATTAGAAAATCTTTCAATTCTATAGTAGATTATCTCAGAATATGGAATAACTGGGCCTAACAGAGCTATTTACCACTTTCAATTCTATAGTAGATTATCTAATGTTAGAACAAAGCTGCAAAGAAAGAGATGAATGGGCTTTCAATTCTATAGTAGATTATCTATTTGAGTTAATGAATTTCCTTGATTATTAAAATTAGATAACTTTCAATTCTATAGTAGATTATCCACGTCGCTGCCAATTTTCCGCCAATTCGCTTGCAGTATCTTTCAATTCTATAGTAGATTATCTTAGGATTTTAAACCCTCTATTTTATCTTTTCTTCTCCCTTCTTTCATTAGTATTATTATTATTTTTGTTCTCTTTTTTACTATTCCCGGGTTTTCCCGGGATTTTAACGAATTCTTCATAAAGATAATGAATTTAGGATAACAACCTAGCCCAAAACGAATTAGCGAATAAGGAAAACAACGATTGTATACGGGGGAACTCTTTCCCTATATTTTCTTTAAGAGAAATGTAATCATTTACAAGATTTTCGTCTATTCTTAATAATCGTATTTTTACTGGATTTTAAAGGGATAGTTTTAGCATAAGAAAATACAAATGATAAAAATCTTTTAGTAAATATAAAATATCTTATATGAATTTTCAATATAAATAATAATTTTATTAATTTAATCTTAATAAATTATAGCAATTTTCAGTCTAACGTGGAATTCATTATAAAAAGTGTGGAATATTATAATTTTTCTTTAATTTTTTATTAAATATGTATACATATGATGGAAAAAGCGAATTGAAAATTTAAAAACTTTTACCCTGCCCCTAGAAGGGGCGAGGCTTGTCGCCCGTTTTGCCAATAAAGTACATTATTAACCAACCTAACCCTTGTCTCACCAACAGCGTAAAAACCATTATGTGAGGGAGGAGAATAATTAACCAACTTCCTCGATAGTACTGTATAATACTCCTAGACCAACAAACGTTCAAGCTGAAAGGGAAAATTGGAAGACTCTTAAAAAGAATTGAAAGTAAAACTGGTATTCTTCTTAGACGAGAGTAGTTATTAGTATGTCAATTAAGAAGGTTTTGGCTAAGATTAGTAGTTCCCATAGGAAGAGATTCTAATTACCCTTCAACAGTCCCATAGAGTTGGGAAAGAGCATCTTTAATGTTACTAAGAGGTTACTAAGAGAATTTCAGCAAAAGAAGTATTTAAGTATAAGGGGACTTTCCGCCTCTTTGAACTCCCTTCTTCTGTAAATTTGATATTCTGCAGTTTTTAATCTCTTTGGGAGAGTTTAACTTATGGAGGAGTTAATAAAGAGGACTGAGGAAAAAGGCATTGACGTCGAGGAGTTAATACTTTCAGCTTTGTCCCGCATTGACCCTAAAGAGAGCATTAAGTTAAGAATTGAATTGGCTGAGAAGTATATGGCTGAGGGTGAGGAGTATTTAAAGCGTGGCCTAAAGTTAAGGAGAAATTTAACATTAAAGACTTAGTAATAATTTCGCCTACAAGAGGTAAATTGACATAAATAAAGTGCTCGATAATTTCAACTTAAACAAGCTAAGTAAGTGGAAAAGGACTGCCTTTTTTAGTCCTTATATTAATCGCGTATTAACTCCTTCTTTTATCGCAACTTCGTACTGCTTTTTATCAGACGTTACTAACTCAAGGTTATTCGACTTAGCTAATGCGATGAACAAGGAGTCATAAACAGTTATTTTATTCCTATTAGCGATCTTAAATGCCTCAATCAAGTATTCATCTTGGCTTACAATCAATAGAGCCTCTCTTTTTAATAAGTCAGAAAGTATTTTAATTACGACGTCCTCTTTCATTTCGCCTAAAAGGATCTTTTTCCACAAGGAGTTAGCAACTTCCTTAATCGATAAGTCCAAGGTCATCACTCCTTCAGATATAATTTCCACAACCTTTTCCCAACCCTTCTCTTTAGAGAAAAATTTTACTAAAGAAGAAGAGTCAATGACTCTCACGATCTTCCCTCACGGAATTTGATGAGAACCCTTCCTCACTAGGTTTAACGTCCTTAAGGTCTTCAATCCATTTATTTATGTATTCTTTAGCCTTAACCTTTAGGTAAAGTTCCTCTAAAAATTTTCTTACCTCTTGATCAATGTCTACTCCATGTTTTTCTAATTCCTCCTTTATCTCCTTCTTTATCCTCACGCTTATCACTGTAGACATACGTGTCTATTAGCCGTAGACATTAATAAAGATTTTCACAAAAATTCGACATTCTTGTCTATTGAGTTTAACTTCTCAGTTCTTCTTTATTTCAACCGTTAGTTGCTTTTTACGATTTTTTTCACGTGACGTTATCAAGCTTGAGCAAAATTGAAAAATTATCTTGAATATAATATTTCTTGCTATAAAATTATTCATTATATTCAACTAGAAAAGATTATATAATATATATTAACAAGTATTATACAAATAATTGTATAATTTTCCAATAAAATTTGTTATACTCACAACTAAAACTAGTAAGCGAAATTTGTTAATTAACCCTACCCTTGTCCCAATCCTCGTTAAGAGTACTTCAAGATTGCGATAGAGGTTGAGGAAGAAGACCTCTATCACAGCACCCTTCAAAGTCGTTGTTGAAGCCTTACCTTCCCTAATCTTGATCCCTCAACCGGAAGCCTAGCAGAACTAACGCCCTTAACCAAGATGTTCTTCCTAGAAGCCCTATCAGCCAAGAGCTTAAAACCATCAAAGGAAAAGGCCAAATCACTCAAATTAGCCAACCCAACCTTAAACAAAATTAGTCCTCCTTTCAACAAACCTTAAAACCAAAGTATGACTTACCATGCTTCCTACCCCAACCACCCTTATACTAAAGCTTGTAAAGTACTTGAGCTTAGAAACACTATAACTCATGAGGAGAAAATCGTCGTTAAATTTCATCTCATCAAGGTCAAGTGAGATCTTCTCTAGACCGGTTTGAAAACTCCTCTTTCCCTCGCGGAAGAATGTATCAATTATGTAATAGTTCTCGAATTTGTCGTTTTTTCTCTTCCTACCCCAAGTTCGAAACCCTTCTCCCTATACTCGTTAATCACCTTGTCTAAGGCCTTGTTGAGTCATTAGAGTTGTCCACATTCTCTCCCCCTCATCAACAACTGTTTCTTGTAGAAGAAGAATGCTTTTTTGGTGGACTTTCCCACCTAAGAATTTCATAAACATTTTGCTATCCCTAATTTCTCCCTCTAACCAAGAGATTTCGTAGACGAACTTGATTAATAGGACTTTGAGGAGTAATATAACGTCCCACTTGGGTTTCTTGGAGTAAGGTGACTCAAGTTTACCCCTAAACGTTTCCCATGGAAATACTTTATCGACCTTGAGCAAAAGGTCTTTCTCAGTTGAAAGTGACTTAGGTAGTAACTTGATTGTAGCTTACGGTTATTCGCTTAAGAGTGAGAGAGAGGCTGGGGCTACCGGGTAGAGGGGTATGAGTTTGATAATAACGTTGAAATAAATATTAATTACTGAAAAATTCTCCTTACGTTGTATCATACTTATGAAATAAATTGAAGATATCAACAAAGTAGCTAGTTAGACAAAAACTTATATTGGTATACCTATATAATATATTATATGTCAGTAGTAATAACGATTAAAGTGGACAAGCGTATTTCAGAATTAATAGAAAAGATGATAAGTTTAGGCATTGCTAAAACCAAAAACGAGGCCGTAAACTTGCTAATAGAGTATGGTAGAAATGAGATCGAGAAATGGATAAACAAAGAGGAGAAAGTTGAGGAACTGATAAATAAGTGGCTTAAGGACGGTTTCCCGTATAAGGGTTTAGACACTTCAGATTTAAGGGAAGAAAGAGTATGAGCATATTTGTTGATACTAACGTCATAATTTCTTTTGTGGAACAAGATGTGAACTATAACAAGGCCTTAAAAATTAGGGAAATTAACGATCTAATGACATCAGAGGTTACAGTACTAGAACTGTATTCCTTTTTCTCAAGAAAGTTAAAGGACGAAATTCTGGCAGAAGCCTCAACAAAATACGCACTTAAAGTCAGTAACGTTAAGGTTGTCGAACTAGATATGAACAGGCTATTTAGAAAGTCATTAGAGCTCTCCACTAAATTGCAACTAAAGACACTAGATGTTCTTCAGATATCTTCAGCTCTATTACTTAATGCGAAATCTTTTATCACTTTCGATAAGGACATATTGAAAAAGAGGGATCTCATAGAAAAAATTGTTAAGATATCTGTTTCTGAGTTATAGTACCAGAGTTCTTTTTCATAATAGATGCAACGAGCTTATACTTTTCTTAAAACAAAATATAGAAAAACATTGGGAAAAGCTTATATTATTGTGAAATTAAACTTGATAATAGATAATAAACAAAATAGAAGAAAATTTCTCCCCACTTCTATCTTCCTCAGGGTCCTCAAGCACATCGTGAAACTTGTTAATCCAATAACCAGTGTAATTACCTTGAAAAACCAAATAATAGAATTCATCCTCAATAAACTCCAGAACATAATCCAAGTTATAATAAGTATTAACCCAACGCTTCAAATCCTTCCAAACTCAATACGATTCAAATCCAAGGAATAGGGAGGCAAGAAGAGCAAATTAATGTTAAGCCTAGAAGCAGTAGCGAGAACATAAGAAGACTTGTGAAAGCTAGCATTATCAAGAATCAACACGACATTACCAGAATTCCTAACCCTAAGCAAGTAAAGAAAATCAGCGAAAACCCTAAAATCAACATTATGAGCATAAAACAAGGCTTACCATCAAACAAGGGAATACAAGCTAGAATATTAACACTTGGATAATCAGCCCTAACAACATACAAACCCTAGACGGATCATGACTAATACCAGACTCGTCCATGAAAAACACTTTTACGCCCTTCTTAATAACGCCCTTCAACCTCTCCCTAAGTCAGCATCTATTGGTCTCTTCTTGTTGATCTTGTAGGGTTTTATGTAGGGTATTTTCAGTCTTTTTCTCGCTATTCTCCAAGCTGTAGCTTATCTTCACGTTGAACTTCTCCTCTATGTTTTTGCTTCCCATATGGTTTTTCCTTGTATTTCTTCTACCTTTATTTCCCTCTCGTTTACCTTCTTTTTTCTTCCTTTTCTTTGCTTGTAGAATAGGCATTTTTCTCCCTCCTTTTCGAATTCGTTGATCCATCTATATACTGTGCTTTTGTGAACTTGTAGTATTTTAGCTATTTCGCTAATTTTCATTCCTTCCAAGTGTAGTAGTATTGCCCTAGCTTTTGTCTCGTTTAGGTTCTTGGGCTTCTTGCTAATTAGCTTCCTTATCTCCCTTTTTAAGGTCCTTAGCACACTCAGCCCAACAGCTTCCATTACTAACACTAGATTTAACTCCCTTTTAGCCCCCGTTGCAGCTATTATGAAAAAGACTATAACAAAGTAAACTGCTGAGCGTGGATCTCCACCTAGTCAGTGGGGTGGTATTTGATTAAATTCATTACGATTCTTTAAATAAACTGAATTCGCAAAGGATGCATGAATGACCCCTCATGAGCGAATATTATAATTTTTTATGGTAAGGAAATTTCCGTGAACTACTGTTCATTTACTATTCTTAGACGTTAAGCATAATTTTAAATATCATATTTTAGAATATGATATTTATGAATATGGTAAATAGAGAAAGAGAGTTACAAGCCTTGAAGAAAAGGCTTTCATCAAATGATTTAGAGCTTATAATAATTTACGGAAGGAGAAGAATAGGAAAGACTTTCCTCATCATAAACGCTGTTAATGGTTATGATTTCATATATTATTTAGCTACAGAAAAAAACAATTTAAGAAAATTCAAGGAATTGACGGAAAGTAAATACGAAGACATAAAATACGTAAAGGAAGATTGGGAGGCAATTTTTCACTATTTGAGAGATAAGATTATCATAATAGATGAATTTCCGTATATGATAAAAGAGGATGAGAGCATATTATCAACCTTCCAAAAAATTGTTGATGAGACTCTAAAAGGTAGTAAAACTAAGCTAATTTTACTTGGCTCTTCCATTTCCATGATGGAAGACGCAATATCCTATAAAAGCCCTCTTTACGGTAGGAGGACTGCGTCTATCGAATTAAAAGAGCTCAAATTTAAAGATCTGAAAGGATTTAATTTCTCTCTAATTGATGCGATACACGTTTACGGTTTTGCCGGTGGAGTGCCTTTTTACCTCACAAAGGCTAAAACTCCATTCTTAAAGTGGATCAATGCAGAATTAAAAGAAGTTGACTCTTTTATAAAAGATGAGATAGACTTTATGTTAAGATACGAGTTTTCTGAGATTGGTACGTATAAGGAAATATTGCACGCAATTTCTTCTGGCAAAAATACGTTAGGGGAAATAAAGGACTTTGTTAGAATAAGTGGAGACGTTTCTTCATATTTAAATAAACTTGAGAAAATAGGAATAATAGGAAAGGAGTTCCCCTATAAGATGAAGAAGGGTGCTAGGTATTATATTAAGGATAATTTTACACTGTTCTGGTTCACATTCATTTATCCAAACTTAAGCTTAATAGAGGAAGGAATTTATGAGATAAAAGAGGACGAGTATAACGTATACTTAGGGAGAATTTTTGAGAAAATAGCTAGAGAGTACGTGGAGGACGTATATAAGGTTAAGGTAGAAAGGCTCTGGTTTAAGGATGTGGAAATAGATATATATGGAGATGGAATAGCTGGTGAATGTAAGTGGAGTGAAGGAATAAATGGGGAGAAAGTACTTTACGAATTAAAAAGAAAAGTTGAAGATTTAGGACTAGACGTTAAAAAATACATAATATTTGCAAAAAGCTTTTCAAAAACTAATGAAGAGGCTGAGTTTATAGATCTCAAAAAGCTAGAACAATGGTATAGAACTTAAAATGAAAAGATATATTATAAAACGTATAAGATTCTTAATACTTAGAAAGGAAAAAAAATTCAGATATATTAATCTAGAGTATGGTCAATAATTTCATTTATTTGAGATTTATTCAAAATTACAAAAATTGGGCGTTAAGGTGCAAAAAGCCTCGCCAGCGGGAATGTATAGCCCCCTTATATTTAAATATGAGTTCTTCTAAATTTCCTTAATGGCTAGGAGGGGTAATAAAGCGATCAGAGCAACTGTTTCAAGGCTGAACTCTCTTATTTATTACCTTCTGTTAATTCCTTTATTAGCTCGTTAATCTTTCCCAATATTTCCTTAACTTCGTACTTAGAGTAATAAATGTCTATCACTTTCCTAGTCTCCTTTACTAACGTAATTAAATCCCTAAATACTTCCTCTTTTTTACTATATCTACTAAAGCCAGGTTCAAAACCATTATAATGATAATCGTGAAGATTTAGAGCATAGTTCACAAGGCTTATAACGTCAATTCCTATATCCTTTAGTACTTGTGCTAAACCGTACATGGCGTGTGTAGGCACTATGTGGGCCTTCTTTTTAATCCATTTCCTTTCCATCTTTAGCTAAATTAATTAACTTCTCTTCATTAGTTACTATGAGAGCGCTTAATAACGCTTTTACCGCACTAAAAGCTTTCTCCGCAGAGTTCCTAGTATATCCTTCCTTCCATAGAGTAAGAGATAGGAGAAGGTCAGATAAGCTTTCAATTATCCTAGCCTCCACGTAATCCTCTCCAACCCTATAAAGATCCTTCTCCACAACCACTTCATTCTAGTATAAGTTAAAATAATTACTCCTAAACACGAACAATAACCCGTTTGTCCCTACACTTTCATTTCAATCATTTTATGATCATTCATGATCGAGTGTAGGGACTTAGCCCTCAACCACCTTTTAGGTGGGTCATGGGACTCCTTCGAGCCCAACGGCACGGGGCTCACATCTCCAGCTCTCCTCGCTAAGTTGTACAGTGCAACTACATCCCTATGCCACTTTTCCTTCCCCTTCTCACAAACACCAACCCTTGGGGCATCGCCCCCATCGAGTTGGTAAACGATCTTAGTTCCATGAACTGGGCAAACAGTGGAAGTGTGAGACGGATTAACTAAGACCACGGGGACACCAAACTCCCTAGCCTTCTCAATAATAGCATTCTTCATTGAGGAAAATGCTGCTCTATAAATCCTCAACCTAAGCTGAGAGTCTTTCACGTCCTTTATCATATGCTCCGGAGTTCTCCTTGGCAAGTCCTCTAAAACTATGACACTCCTACTTTCAAAAGCCTCTTTAACGATCAGCTTAGCTAATTTCCTCCTAATGTCTACTTTCTTATTCCTCTCCCTCAGCCTCTTTAACTTCCTCCTCACTTCCCTATCCTTAGTTGACTTACCAGTAGTTATTGCCTTCCTCCTATACTCATAGCCCAGAGTAATCCTCTTAGTGTTAGTCTCTAAAAGCATCGGTTTTCCATCAACTAATACAGAGACTGAATTCTCATTTAGATCAACTGAGATGAAACCCTTAGGTTCATAAGGTTTAGGCTCATCTCTCTTAAAAATGACGTAGAACTCTACAACATTCCCCTTCAACAATTTAAACCTGGCCTCACTCGCAATCCTCCAGCCCTTGTTATAATATCTCCAGAAGATCTTAGGGAAGGTTGGTGAAATGAGAATCCTACTCCTCTTTGTGGAAATTGAAATCCTATCAAGGTTGAACTTCCACAGATGATCGTCGAGGTGAATAGTAACTCTCCTCACTGACGGTTTCTCAGTGTAACTCCTCCCTCTCCTCTTCAACTTCTCAAAACTGTCTAATCTCTCGCTTGCATCCTCACAAGCTGTGTAAATATAATGGGAGGGTAAGTCCTTATGCTTCTCCCTCTCAGTCTTGTAAACTCCCGCTTTAATCCTGGTGAAGGAGGTAGTTTTGTTTGACAGCCCATAATTTATTGCCTCCTCTAGAACCTCTCTGTACTCCTTCTCGACCTCCTTAAGTGCTGAGTAAGTTTTATAATCAACCTTAACCCTTAACTTCACTGTCCTCTCCACTTAACTCACCTATCAACTTTTTTACACCTTGAACTAGGAGTGTTTTCTTGTGACTCCTCATACCGTAAATTTTCCCAGCGAATGAGGTAATGATTGAGATTAAGTCCTCAACTAGCTCTTGTGCGTCATCTTTGGGCTCCTCACCAAAAACTACTTCAATCTTAACTCCCATGGTTGAGAAGAACTCCTCAATGTACTCAAATCCAAATCTTGTAAGTCTGTCTTTGTATGTTATTAATACGATGTCGACACTCCTCCCCTCAACAAGTTTGAATAACTTAAGCAATCCTTTCCTTTGTGTGTTCAACCCGCTAGCTATATCTTTCAGTACTTCAACTACCTTGTAACCCTTTGCCGTTGCGTAGTTCGTTAGGTAGTTTATTTGTCTTTCCAAGTCTTCTCTCTGATCGGTAGAGGAGACCCTTGCATAAATTACAGCTCTTGTTTCCTCCCTCTTCTCTAAGTACTTCTTAATCTCGCTGTAAGGTATCCTATACTTCCCTCCTTCAGTCGTTACTACCCTTATTTTTCCTTCTCTAATCCACCGTAGGAGTGTTGAGTATGAAATGCCGAGTAGTTGGCAAGCCTCCTTAGGTCTCAGTAGTCTCTCCACAAAATTGGTTGATAATAAATAAATATAAAAAGATTTCTATTAACGTGAGAAAGGATTCAGCCCTTATATAAAACATATTAGTCAGACCTGTGTAATACAGATCTGACTGGGTGAGGCCGTTTTGGGCTTAAAGCTCGATGAGGAGCTTAGCCCACCTCCACTTCAGGGTTCTCAGTAGTTGTTCAAGTTCATAAGGGAAAAGTATTTGAGCTAGTATTGTATTTGAGGGCGGACTTGACTAAGTCCCTATTAGCTTGCTTAACACCTTTAGTTTGTGGCATATAGTTAGGTCCGCCCTCGCTTATACAAACTTTTCTACAAAAAATTAGCAAAAATTAGATTTTTCTGAATTTCATTCATCTCGTTTTTTACGCAAAAAATGAGATTCCCATACTGACGTTAAATTAAGCCATGTAACAGCTTGGAGAATAGCTAGAAAGAGATTGAAAATCCCCTACATAAAACCATATAACAAGAAGAGGCCCTTTAACGCAGATAACATCTTGAGGGAGAGGTTAAAGGGTGTTATTAAGAAGGGTGTTAAGGTGTTTTTCACGGATGAGTCAGGTATTCATCACGATCCTTCCAAGGTTAGGAGATTGGCATCTCTCTTTACACCAATAATGTTGGGTAAACTTTAAATGTTTACAATAAAAGAAAACACTATGACTAGCACTGTTATATCGATAAGAGTTGACGAGAGGTTAAAGAAGGAGTTAGAGGAGCTAGGAATAGATTATCCGGAGCTAGTTAGAAGGTATTTAGAGGAGGTCGTGAGGAAGGAAAAAATGAGGAGAGAATTAAGAGAGGCAAACGGGATTAGAGAGGAACTCTTAAAATCTCATGGATATTATTCGCCCTCAGCAGAACTTGTAAGAGAAGATAGAGATGGCTATCATTGATACTTCTGCCCTATTTGCAATTTACTTTCCAGAGAAAATGACCGATTTTATAAGGAGAGAGATTGAAAGAGTTGAGGAATGTTACTTTCTTGATCTAATATTTTATGAATTCCCTAACGTAATTCGTAAAAGGATAGTGAGGAATGAACTAAGTAGAGAGAAAGCAGATGAGATATTACTTAGGGCTTTATCTTATATTGATCTTTGTAAGATAGTAAGTGGAAAGGAATTAACTTGGACTGCTTATGAGATTAGCTTAAAGTATAGCTTAACAACTTATGACGCTTCATTAATAGCTTTGGCAAAGAAAGTAGGAGACGTAATATTAACTGCAGATGAAAAACTATTAAGGGGGATTAGAAACTTTCCAGAAATCTCAAAATATTTCATCTTTCCCTAATTAAAGATTTTCTGACGAATATCACTATACAGTTACGATAAAAATGTAAGAATTTCAAATTAGATTAAGTCTTAATTTGCTCTAAATTCAACATAAGATTCAGATGTTGACAATGGAAAGATTCAATAATTATGATCTTCTTCAAAAGTTTTGTAGAATTAAACGCATTTGCCGAAAGTGATTAGGGCAATTTAAACTAAGTTTCAAAGGAATGAAATTGTTATCCACATTTTCCTTAAGACTGGAGTAGTAGTTTTAGGATATTCCATTATCATAAAAAGTCAAAATATTTATCCATGTATTTATAAATATCTTTCATTGTACTTCTTAATATTATAGCTTATCAATAAACATTTTTCATCTAACCAGGAAAGATTCATTATATATTTTTAACGTAACGTAAAAGTGTAACGATTTTCCTATAAACGCTAACTGGAGATATGAAAACTAACGTCTTCACAACAATATATAGCAAAATTTATAAATATTTGTGATAAAAATTGGAAAAATAGGATAAGGAAAACAAGCATATATGAACATAAAAAGATTCAGTCTTGGTTACCATAAGTTAACTTAGATTTTTATTTTAACTTAGTGAGAGGATATGATGATGACAGTTGGGTTATTTATATCTCATGGTTCCCCTACTATCCTTACTGAGGAAAATAAGTGGAAGGATCTACTCAGAAATATAGGAAAGGATGTTATGGAAAAATATAAGCCAGATACAATAATCGTATCTAGTCCTCATTTTATATCATGGTCTGGGGATTATTATATAGAAAACAGTGAGAAATTAGAGTGTATACAAGACTATTACGGTTTCCCAGAAGAGACCTACAAATATTGTTATGAGGCATATAATGATGTAGAACTAGTAAACGAAATTGTAATGGCTTCCGATGGAATCATAAAAGAGGATAACAGATGGGGTTTAGATCATGGTGCGTGGATTCCCCTTTTATTCATGTTTCCCGAGTATAAGCCAAAAGTAGTAACAATATCCATTACCGACAATAGCCCAGAATCACACTATGCTATAGGTGAAAAGATTAGAAACGCGGTAGAGAAATTAGGAAGAAAAGTATTATTCCTAGCTACAGGTTCACCAACTCACAGACTAGACCTATTCTACTTCAAGATAACTCCTAAACCTACAAACTTCGATATCATACTAATGGATATGATAAAATCTGGCGAATTTGACAAAATATTAAGAATTAACGAGCTATATCCTAAGGAATATCAAACTGCTATGCCTGAAGGAAATTTAAACACTCTATACATACTCTTAGGGTTTGTTAAACCGAAGAGGGCTGAGATTTTAGGATATGACACACCTTGGCCCGGAGTTAGTATGTTAGCCGCAAGCTTTTATGATTAAAAGACTCATTTCTAGATATGCGTTTTTGCCCTAAATGTGGTTCTTTCTTGAAGGTAAAAGGTAACAAAATGGTTTGTAGTAAGTGTGGGTATTCTGATCATGATGTAGAGAAAGTAATATTAAAGGAGAATGTAGCTCATGAAAATGATAAGACAATAATTGCAGATGGCGAAACCATAGAAGGTAGAGTTGCTATCTCACTCTGTCCTAGATGTGGTTCAGTAAGAGCTATATTGCTTAATAAAAAGAAAAGGCTGTATAGATGCATGACGTGCAATTTTGTCTATAACATTTAGAAATTTCTTATATCTATACCAGTGGCTTTTTGATAATTTTCAAAACCATATTGTTCAATTATATCCAAGACTAGATCTTTTTTCTCCTTTACCTTAGGAAAGATATATTTCTCCTCATTTAAGTTATGATCTAACACTATCTTCACATATCTGGGTACCCAATCTTTTCTCTTCTCCTTTATTATTGAGTCCCCATACTTCTCAATTAGTTTATGATCATTCGAATAAGGCCTGGCTTCTGGTATATCCTTAAAGACGTATAAGTCCTCCATCTTAGCGTGAACATTAACTATAAAGTTATGTAGGGCTTCCAATTCCTGCCAGAAATCGCCAATTTTTTCTAAAAAATAGAATCTTATCCTAAATACACCATGTTCGAATTTAAGGAGTTCTATTATATCCATAATTTTCATTAATCTTGGGATATTAAAAAAACTTATATTAAGGGGAGTAAAGTGTAGAAACAATAATGAGATTTTTATTACTTCTAATACTAGCAATTATTGCAGTAATTTCGAAAACGTTTATGTTGGGCAATTACATAATACGCGTTAACGTAAACCAGAATTTTCCGTTAGTTCAAGATGTTGAGAACTCCACGATTGGTATAAAATTTATAATAAGTGTAAAGAATTTTACAATAGAGCCTCAAACAATTGGGGGATTATTAGCAATAAAGAATGGCACGAATTTCTCTGAAATAATAGCACCTTATTATATTATTAACAGTACATTTTTAATAATTTATAATGGAAGTTATTATGCAAATATTACTATAAGCTCTGTACAAGTTAACGATAATGGCAATTTTGATAAAAGCCTTACAAATATCTCATTAATACCTACTTATTCGTCATCATTAACCTTAAACACTTTTTATAATAATAGGGTTATTGTGATGGTGTTAGTTGCAATATTTTCATTAGGTCTATATATACTTTTGCAAAATAGGAAGAAGAAAAAATAAGGAAAAAAGATTAGGCAAGGGAACTGGAAGGTTCCTTTACTTCTTCTTTCTTACTTACCGATTTTAATCCGATTACTATCATTGATTTCGGGGGTAACTTTGATGAGATATAGCAAGAGACTTCTAAAGCGTCCTTAGCCCTAGCTAAACTCTCCTTAATTAGCTTAATCGGCAAATCAGAAGAGATTACTACGAAATATTTTATACTATCCGGAAGGAACGTGGTAAAGAATTTTTCGAAGTTCGATATAAGTTTCACGTTTATAAGGTATATATGTCTTATATCTTCTTTATTTAAAAGCTTTAATAAGTCATCGTCAAGATAGTCTCCAAGTTCTTTAACACTCAACTTCTTCATCATGTATAATCTGTTTAAAGTTATATATTAATTTAACTTCTTTAGTTGTTTCTAGTAATAATGGAGACTTACGACTAGACTATTTCTTACTGGGAAATTCTATCTAGCTTCTTAAACTCCTAAAAGCTATCTTTTCACATTTTTGTAAGCTATTTCTCAACGTCTATTGAAAAAGATATATCGAAAAATTTATTTGCCTTTACAATGTTCTTTACTCTATGGATCCAAAAGGAACCATGCGTACTTTAATTACCCTCACTCTCATGCTAACTTTAGTAAATTACGTAGAGACAATGGTTATACCTGCGTTACCGAAAATTGAAGATCAGTTCTCTACCACAGCAACAACTGTTGCGTGGGTTACATCAGCTTATCTTATAGTTGGTGCAATTGCATCGCCGCTTTTTGGAAAGCTAGGTGATAGGTATGGAAAGAAGAAAGTTTATCTCTTATCTATTGGCTTTTATTCGCTAGCCGTATTATTAGCTGGGTTCTCAACAAACATCTACTTTTTAATTTTCGCTAGGGCGATTCAAGGATTAGGTTATGCAACGTTTCCTCTTGCGATAGCGATTATAACTGACCTATTTCCCAAAGAGAGAGTAGCCTGGGCTCAAGGTATTTTAAGTGCTACACTTGCAGCCGGCCCAGCCTTAGGACTATTAGTTGGTTCCTATATAGTTCAAGATCTGGGATGGCCTTATGCATTTCATACTGCGTTTATATTATCGATAATTTTGGTAATAGTTTCCGCAAAGTACATAGTCGAAATACCCCAGAAGACTAAGGAGAAGATAGATTATTTAGGAGCTACGTTCCTTATGTTAACAGTGGTTCCGTTATTAGTATACTTATCTAACGGTCCTAACGTCGGTTGGACTTCAACTAGTCAATTCTTATTAATTGTAATTTCAATAATAGCATTTCCCATATTTTTATGGGTAGAGGGAAGAACCAACGAACCCTTGATGAGACTTGATCTATTTAGAATAAGGAATATAATGGTCGCAAATATAGCTGGGTTAATATCTGGAGCTGGAATGTTTTTAATGTTTACGGGACTAGTTTACTATCTTCAATTGCCTAAGCCTTATGGACTAGGCTTATCAATAATAGAGTCTGGGCTCTTAATGGCACCGGTAGCATTAGTGATGATGATTGTTGGACCAATAGTAGGTAGGTTAATTAACAATATTGGTCCTAAGCCATTACTTATGATAGGTTCTATAATTAGCATTGTTGGCTATTTACTTCTAGATACTTTTAGGTATAGCATATATGAGGTGGTAGTTGATGTCATGATAACTGCTGTAGGATTAGTCAATATTATGATTCCATTAGTTAACATGGTTGCCGTATCTTTACCAGAGGAGCAAAGGGGAATAGGAATAGGTATGAACACTTTAATAAGAACCATCGGAAGTTCAATTGGTCCAGTAATCTCAACTGTGTTTATGGACACTTATACTACTTGGATAATATATGACTTTAATAACCAAATTGTACCAGTAGCTCAAGTGCCGTCTTATTCAGCTTTTCATTACATGTATACTGCTGCAGTTGGTATAATGTTCCTAAATCTTATAGTGGCTCTATTCACCAGAAATTACGTAATTAAGGCAGGGCAGCATGCGTAAACTTTCTACTTATTTTTTCTATTTAAGGATTGCACTACAAATTGTATAAATTATACATATTCCTAATCATGGATTATACATAAATGCTTATTACTGTAGAAAATTATTGTATATGCAATGACGGCTTTTCCAATTGATAAGTTATCAGAATACATTGAGGATAACTTAATTGAAATGATAGGTAAAAGTGGAAGTGTGAAATTCGTTAAGTACGTTAGTCCCGGTCTGATAGTTGATGCCCAAAAATTTTTCAAAACCTTTATACCGTTTGCTAAGTATTACGTAGTGATAGTGCCAGCTGATATAAACAACGATAAAGTAAAAGACGAACTTATATCCATGGCTAAAAGTAGCTTTAATTTTACAATTCTTTATTCTTATAAGCTTAAGGACAGACTTTTAATAGTAGGTTACGAGTAAAAGGAAAGAGATAAGGATAAAAAAGAGTGTTATAATATGCCCCTAGCTTTCATAGCTCTTACTACTCTGTCTACTGCCAATGCCATTGCAGCAGTTCTTAGGTCATGATCTTCTAGCTTCTTCTGATGATAATCATATAGCGTATTGAAGGCATTATTCATTCTATCGACTATAAGTTTCTTAGCTTCCTCATCGCTTATTATCTCTCCCATTTTATTATTAGCCCATTCCACATAACTCCCAACAACTCCACCAGCATTGGCGAGTATATCTGGTACAACTGCTATTCCCCTCTGTCTCATTATTTCATCAGCATCTGCTGTCAACGGACCATTTGCACCTTCTACAATAAGCTTTGCCTTAACCTTCGGAGCATTGAACTTGTTTATGACGTTTTCAAGGGCAGCTGGAATTAATATATCACAATCCGATATTAACAATTCCTCATTGGTTACCTTCCTTCCCTCAGGATAATTTATCACACTTCCAGTTTTCTCCTTTATCTCAATAGCCTTTCCAACATCTATTCCTTTCTCATTAATTACTCCACCTTTAGAATCGCTAACTCCAACTATTTTAGCTCCCATTTCACTTAGGAACTTACCTGCATAATACCCAACATTTCCAAAACCTTGAATTATGACTCTAGCCTCCTCAACCCCTCCTATAAACTTATTTGCAGCTTCCTTAGCTATGGTAGCAACTCCAAGTCCAGTACTATATAACCTAACCCCTATTCCACCCAGCTCTACCGGCTTCCCAGTGAACACTGCGAAATCAACTTTTCCGGTTATCTTTATGTACTCATCCAGGAACCAAGCCATGGTTTGTGAATCTGTATTTACATCTGGGGCTGGGATATCCAATTCACTACCCAAATATTTATAAATAGCTTGAATGTACTTTCTGGATAATTGTTCTAATTCTTCCCTAGTTAACTTTTTGGGGTCTACTCTAACTCCACCCTTTCCTCCTCCATATGGCAATAACAATAACGAGTTCTTCCACGTCATTATCATAGATAGTGCTTCTACCTCATCTTGCGTAACATTAGGATGATATCTCACTCCTCCCTTATAGGGACCTAGGGCGGAGTTGTGTTGACTCCTCCACCCCATAAATGTCTTTAATTTACCGTCAGAACCCCTAATTTGTATCTTAACTTGAATTATTCTCTCGGGCTGAGAAAGTGTCTCTAAAGTTTCATTATCAAGGCCCAACAACTCTCCGACTTTATATAACTTTTTCACTTGTTGAGTATATAGACTCGAACTTAGAACTTCTTCCATCAATATAAATTCGTTTTCCCAGAATAAAAATTTATTCCAACACAGCTTTAAAATTTTCTTAACTCACAATTTTCTTTAGGTGAAAAAGTCAAAACGATATAAAAAAGGAATTTATTAATTGATATGCTAGCAAAATGTAATAAATGATTTTTAGTTATTATGTGTTTTTGAAAATTGTTTTATAAAGTCCAAGCCATTATAATAAATAATTTCTACTTTTCATTATTTCAGTGTGATTTATCGATCTAAAATAAGGTATAGTTTCTTGATTAAAAAGTTTTCATTAGGATTCGTAATAGCATTATTTCAATTAATCTCTTCTCTCCTTCTGATCCTCAATAATTTCCTCTATTTCCTTGGTTCTGAAACCGCTTAAAACTGCTAGATAATGGAATATTAGACCTACTATCGAAATTATTGCAATATCATAAGGAAATTCTATAGGAGCAGAGCTACCCAATGGTCCAAACTCACTGAGATAACTAATAATGTAAATTGTAAAAATTAAGCCCATAAGCCAAAATCCACTCCTCAAGTGTACTTTCCCATTATCGTTTATAGTTAGATAAGCTACTACCAAGGGCACCAATTCCATCAATATGAATAAAACGAAGTATAACATAGGACTATCGTTATTCAAAACTAGGTTATAATAACCAAAAATGGTTAATGCGATATTTACAATTAGCTGTGTTATTCCCAAGCTAACACCAACCCACTTCTTTAGTCCTAGAACCTTTACAGCATAATTTACCCAGAAGATTGGAATTCCAATAAATAAAATTGATACGATATAAAACAATGTTGTAAACCCTGCCCAATACACTATTAACAATGAAACTATTGTAGCTACTGGAGCTACTAGACTTGCCCATGGTATCTTAATTCCTCTCTTTAAATCGGGAGCAGTCTTCCTCAACGTTTGTAAACCTATTCCACCCATAATATACGTAAGTACGGTAGCTGAGGAGTTGAATCCAACTAACAAATACCAACTTGGAAACGGAAGTAGGAATATTATACTTGCTATTAAGGATCCAACCAAGGACCATATAGGAATCCTATAGCTATTTAATTTCTTAAATATTGATGGAAAATATTCTTCTGCTGATAGGCCATAAAGCGTTCTAGCTGATGTCCCAGTATAGACTAATCCAGTTCCAGTGGGAGATAGAATTGCATCTATTAATAGTACGTATCCCCAGGCTCCAGTCACTGCTATGCCCTCAGCTTCCAGCTCGCTGTAAAATGGACTATTAGCCCACTTACTATTTAGCAATGCTGACCAATTGCCGGGGGTTATTCTAGCAGATTCCCAATTTATTGCACCTATAAAGGCTATTTGTAGGAAAGTGTAAATTAGTATGGCAATTACTATTGAGAGAATTATGGCTCTCCATACGTTCTTTTCTGGATTTTTAGCCTCTCCAGAGTACTCTATTGGTTGTCTAAACCCTAAATATGAGTAAATTATCCCAGCCGAGGGTATCGCATACAGCATACCAACTGGACCTACGTAATTAGATGCAACACTTTGTGGGAATATTCCTCCATAATTTGTAAAGTTATTTGATTTAAATGCAAAAAATAGTAATATAAATGTAACAACCGGTATGATCAGCTTCCAAACTGTTATAGCCGAGTTCGTTTTCCCTAAGATCTTTATGCCATAATAATTTATTACGAAATAGATAAATAATAGAAGGATTGAAAGAAGTAATCCGGGAAGCGTTAATACAGTAACTTGTGTGCCGTTAACAACTGTTGAGTTAGTAAGCAATTTACTCAAAGTAGGGTTCACACTAGTCAAGTATTCAATCGTTGCCAAAGCCTCTATAGAAGGTGTAGAGATCGCCGAGAGAAGATATAGGAACGCTATGACAAATCCGGTGTAACTTCCGTGGGAATAAAATGGATATCTTACTATCCCTCCAGTTTTAGGTATAGAACTTCCGAGTTCGGCGTAAGCTAACCCTATAAACATTACCATTATCCCAGCTATTGTCCAAGAGAAAACTCCAGAAGGTCCAGCTAAGGATGCTACGCTTAGGGAAGCTAGTAACCAACCTGAACCTATCATTGCACTTAAAGATAAAAAGGTCAGATCTAAGAGACTTAACTCTTTCCTTAGCAACTTATCTGAGTTGGTAACGCTTGTCATACCATTTATTTACGAACTAAGAAAGGTCTTTTTATAGTTACATCTAAAGAAGCATACTGTAATCGTACAGTTTAATGAGTAATGATTTCGTAATTCGCAAATGTGCGATAGAATTCTTAATAAACTGGCAACCTATGGAGAGATGAACTAGTACCGATTCTCAATTTTTTCTCAGAATTATTATATGTCAAAAAACATACTGCATAAATAATGTATATATAATACCATATAAGTCCTTTTCCCTCTTATCTAATTACGTCAATTCTAGTAAATTAGGGAAATATAATTAAAGAATATTGGAGAATTTTGGTATTTCCTAGTTCATAATTAGATTAAAAATACTTCACCTTTTAATCAGTTTAATTTATATACCGCTCTTTAGCAATACTGAAAGATGTCAGATCAAGAAATAAATCACGTTAATTTGGACCTAACAGAATATAATCAAGGAAGAGCTGTAGTACCAGACAACTACTACAATCCAAATATAGCGCCCCTCTCTAAAAACTCAAAAACGTGGACATGGGTAAATTACACTACAATATGGGCTGGGATGATTCATAACGTCCCTGCATTCATGCTTGCTGGGTTATTAACGTTTGAGTTCGGTCCGCTAATAGCCTTAACTGTTATTGCAATAGCATATTTCACTTTGCTAATAGCGTTATATTTAAATGGGCACATTGGTGTAAAATGGGGAGTCCCATTTCCCTCGTCAATTAGACCAATGTTTGGAATAAGGGGTGCTAGAATACCAGTAATAATGAGGGCAATTTCAGCATTGTTTTGGTTCTCAGTTGAGACCTATGCCGGTGGTCTAATTTTAGACGCTCTCATCTCAATCTTTTACCCATTATGGTCAACGTTCTCAGTAAACCTCTTAGGAATGCCACTCCATATGGCGCTTTCGTTCTTCCTCTTTTGGTTACTTAATGTATTAGTCTTGTTTAAAGGAATGGATGAGATAAAGAAGTTCGAACTAATTGCTGGTCCCTTGGTAATAATAATTTTAGGGGGACTAATGATTCACGTAGCTACCCTTGCAAATGGCCTATCACCATTGTTTCAAATAAAGGCCAGTAACGTTTCGTTACCTAATATAGCCTTAGGGATATCCACAATGGCGGGATTTTGGGCAACTTTGGTCTTGAACATTCCGGACTTTACGAGATTCTCTAGAAGCCAAAAGGATCAATTAATAGGACAAGCTATTGGTCTGCCTATACTTACGTTGCTTTTCAGCTTCATAGCAGTTGGTTTAACGTCTGCAGTAATTTACATTTACAATATTCCAAGTAGTGAGGCGATTAATTACGTTAATCCGGTTAATATAATGTTCCTATTTACTAATAATCCTTACATAACGTTAGTTCTTGGAATTAGTCTTGTTATTGCGACAATCTCAGTAAACGTTGCCGCAAACATTGTATCACCCGTTTATGATTTGATAAGCTTATTCCCGAAGAGACTAAACACTTGGTCAAAATCTGCTATTGTGTCTGCAATTCTAGGTTTACTCTACTCACCATGGTTATGGTATAACAATGCTTCAAGTATAGAAAATGTAATAAATTTAATTGGTGCTGGACTAGGTTCTGTCGCTGGAGTTATGATAGCTCACTACTGGATTTTAGAAAAAACTGAAATTAAACTAGCAGAGCTATTTAAGCCAAATGGAAGGTATTGGTATGTATCGGGTTATAATATTAATGCATTAATTGCAATGGTAATAGGGTTTTCTGTTCCAGTAATAGGGTTTCTAGTTCCTCAGTTAGCTTTGCTATACGACTACGGCTGGTATTTAGGACTATTTTTGAGTTTAATGATATACTTAGGTTTAGAGAAAAAGAGAATAACATAATGCATATACGAAATTAATAAGGCAAATTAAAGGATTTTTATTTCTTTCTTAATAAATATCTCTGTATTTTACCGCTCTCGGTTTTAGGAAGCTTATCCACAAAATCAACCTTCTCAAGATGTACATGTCTAGAGTATTTGCTATTAACGAAATTAATGATCTCTTTCTTCAATTCCTCACTAGGCGTATATCCACTTTTAAGTACAATATAAGCGTGTAATACATGTCCCCGTATCAGTGGTGTTTCACCAATTTTACTCAAAATGATACAATTTCTATGGAAGAGAAAAATATCAGAGCGGAGTTAGAAAAATCGGCTTATTTCAACACAAGAAGCAAAAAATTTTCATATTTGTTGAAGAAACTAACAGAAAACGAGTTTATATATAAAGAGTAATACCATTTGTCTAGTATTATCAATAGAGGAAAGTAGGTGGAAGGACGAGATGAACAAGAAAAGGTTAAAGCGAGGGACTCCATAACTCCGTTATGCAAACCATGATATTACCCAAAACGGAGCTGAAGTCCCTCGCTATAACTTTAGCAACAAACAATATTAACGTTATCTCTCAAGATCTAGACCCGGAAATAGTGAAAGCAGCACCATCCTTGCTAACCGGAAACAGAGGAAAATACTACTTGAAGGTAGTAAGACGAGGCGAGAAAGTAATTAGTAAAGGTCAGAGAACCTTCAAGTTCTACCCAATCTACAGAGAAGTAAAGGGAGAGATCAACGTAGTCGCTGTAGATGAGACCGGATTAACCGTGGGAGAAAAGGAACAAGAAAAAGCAGAGGGCTTTCTACTCTACAACTGGAAGAGAAAAGGAGTAAAGATGAGATCCTTGGACCTCGTATATCCCTTAAGGTTACCCCTCCTAGTGGAGGTAGCAGATTTGAGAAGCGACAGTCCATCACAGTTCCTACTCAGGAGCGTGAGGGAAGTAAGCCAATACATGGAAATAGATTACGTTGTAGCTGACGCCGGATTCTTGAACCTAGGGGTCATCAAGGAAATGCCCGTGAAGACCATTGTGAGAGGAAAGTCGAACTTGAAGGGATTCAAGGAACTATCTAACGTTCCATTAGTTGAGAAGAGATATGAGGTTAAGGACAAGGTTTACGTTGCGTATAGGGTCTTGGAATTTGAAGGGCTTTATTATTACGATGTGGTTTACGTTAAGGGGAAGCCGAGGCACTTCATCTTCGTGACGAACTTCGAGGGAGATCCCTATGAACTGGCTGAACTCTATAGGTTGAGGTGGCAGGTTGAGGAGGGTTTTAAGGTTAGGAAGGCAAGGATAAGGTATGTTAGGAAGTTGAGTAATAAGATCTTCTTGTTCCTCTATTACACGGTTCTGGATTCTGCGTGGAATCTAGTGAATCATCTTCTCTTTAACTTCAAGTCCACGTGTAAGAAGGTTTTGTCCTTCGATTCATTCGTCAAGCTTCTCTAACTTTCTCGGTGTTCAGAGGAGACTATGCACGTCGTTTTCACCACGTGAGAAAAATTCAGAATTCTCCTCTTATTATTAGAATTGTACGCTATATTTTTTGCAAATTATTTTAACATGTTATGTTTCATAATAATTTTATTGTTTTTCTCTATATCAATCTCTTTTTGAAAGGACTAATATTATATCTTTCAAATGAAATAATTTGGTGAAACACCACTGTCCCCGTATTGGATCTTCGTCGGCAACAACAGCCGACTCTAGTACTGCGGGAAATTCTAGAAGTACGCTCTCAACTTCAAATGGTCCAACCCTATAACCGGATACCTTAACCACATCATCCTTCCTTCCAACAAACCAGAAATATCCTTCCTCATCCTTATACGCGTTGTCACCGGTTAAGTACCAATCGCCTCTAAATGACTCCTTGGTCTTCTCAGGATTATTTAAATATCCTAAGAAGTGAAAACCCGGTGAATCCCTTTTGACAGCTATAGTATCCTCTATTACATCTATCTCATAACCGGGAGCTGGTAGTCCCATACTCCCTATTTTTATTTTTGTTTCATATCCCCAGCCGTTGTAAACAACCATTCCAACTTCGGTTTGTCCGTAATGATCTTTGATAGTAACATTGTAATTGTCCATAAACCATCTTATAACTTCTGGGTTAAGTGGTTCACCAGCAGAACTAGCTCTTTCTAATACTAAATCATATTTCCTCTTAATCGTTCCAGCTATCATCCTATATGCCGTGGGTGCGAAGGCAAAATTAGTAACCTTTTTCTCCTCCATAAACTCCATTGTCCTCTCCGGGTTAAACGGCTCGTCAAGGAAAATAACGGTCTTTCCGAACATCAGTGGTCCTATTATACCATAATACAATCCATAAGCCCATCCAGGATCTGCAGGGTTCCAAAATACGTCACTATCCCTAATACCTATACCATATTTCATGTAAACATAAGTGTTGAGTAATAATCTCTTAGCGATTAGCGCTCCTTTAGGCGCTCCAGTAGTACCAGAAGTGTATAGTAAAACTATTGGGTCATCCCAATTTATCTTTTCAATATTCTTCAATTCACCATAACTTAATAATTCATCGAACTTGGAGAAAGGTATCGCGTCACTTACCTTATCCTTTTGATCATCTTGGTAAAAGATAACTTTTGGCTTTGCATCCCTAGTCCTCATCTTAATCGCTTCCGGTCCAAATGCAGTGAATAATGGCTGATAAATTGCTCCCAGAGAGAACGTTGCCAAAAGTACTATAACTTGTTCTATTTTCTTTGAAGCCAATACAGCTATCACGTCTCCCTTCTTAACGTCATGGAACTCTCTTAAATATAAGGCAAGTCTTAACGCCTTTCTTTTAAGATCTGAGAAGCTTATGTCCTCTACAACGTCCTTAGTGAACCTTTTAATTGCTATGCCATCGTGAGAAGTCAACACGTCTAGTGGGTTCTTATCTAAAAATTTAATTACCTCATTCCATGAAAAACTCCTTCTAACTTCTTCATAACTCACCATAGGTTAACTATACATTCAAAACTTAAAAGACTTTATAAAAAGAGAAGATAAACTTAATCTTTAATTAACTTATTCTTCACTACCAATCTTCCGCTTTGAATTACACGAGTTACCTTAGATATTTCCTCACATTTTGCGTAGGATCGCTATTAATAATTATGATGTCAGCATCTCTTCCAATCTCTATACCAACAACGTTGATTCCAATAGCTATTTCGAGCGTCATAAGTTGAAACTCTTAAAGCCTCAACTGGAGACAGTCCTCCTCTTTCAACAAGGAACACAGTCTCCATCCTATTCTTCCCCATATCAATCTCTTCCAAATCAGGTCTCAAAGCCCAGATCAGTACCGCTTATTATCACAACCCCATACTCCTTAGCCTTTCTAACAACATTTGCAATACTCTCCCTTACGGAAATGATCTTTTGAAGTCTCTACTCATCAACTCCAATCTGTTTACCATTTTTGAATATTAACTCTTGAATTGTCAATGTTGGGGTTAAGGTTACGTTATCTCCCTCATTAACTTTAGCGTCTCGTCCTTAAGTAAGGTACCGTGTTCTAACGTTTTTATCCCAGCCTGTCACTACCGCGATTGGAACTTTAGTTTCTTCCTTCATATCTTACTAATCGTTTTTTACTCATTAAAACTTAAACATTAATCTATGAAAATGAATAGAATTTTCCAATATAGTCAAAAAGTTTCTAGTTAAACGAAATACAAAATCTAAAAGTCTCGTTATTTTTATCGAGATACTTTTCAACTAAATTTCATTATAGATGATTCCAACTACCTTGAATTTATGAACAAAAGCCTCTAACCTATCTAAGCTGTTGGAAATTATTCAACATAACTATAGGAAATACCTCAAAATGGTCGATATAGCTAAATGTTTTAAAGGAGTAGAAGACTTTATCACGAGTAGCGCTAAGAATAAAAGATGGGAAAAACTTTGGAATATTATTAAAGAGTGCGAAAAGATCAATTTTTTCGAATTAAATATCGAAACGTTAATTGGCAGATGCGTTAGAGGAGAATTAGAAGTATGTGAGAAACTAGGGCTTAATAATGAGCAACTTAAAAAGTTAGTAGAAAACCCTTACGTTGTAAATTTCTCATTTATAATGGTAGATATATTCATAAAGGAATTCTTAGACTTGATTCTTATAACATCCTACTTAGAACCTTTAAATACGATAACAAGATATAGTATCTCGTCCGAATCTAAGCAGAGTGAAAAGGAACTATTAGATGATGCGGTAGAGAATCAAGATAAAATTATGTCCTTCCTTGAAGTAAAAGTACAAGTAGTAAAGAATTTGATTGAGAATAACGAGTTTGTAGAGAATCTTAACCAACTGTATGAGATTTTGGGAAGCGGATAATCTCAGAAATAAATGGAGCTAAAGTATCAACGATTGTCGTCTCTATCATCTTTTACAAGTTCCGCTTATGATGAATAGTAACCGTGAGATTTTAATCTATATAGGTTAAGGGGCTATTCACCCTTACGGAAGGAGACTTTCTCCACCTTAATTACCATTGAAGTTAGACTCGTGGGATGTTAATAAGACTTTGTCGGTGAAAAAAAAAAATTAATGTTTAAGGATTAAGGGAGTTAATGGAAGAGGTTGATCTGATTTGAGGATAGAGGAGTTAAAACCTAAACCTCCATCACTTAAAGAATACCTTAAGGTTAAACCTTTAGGCTTTTCATCCGGATTATTTTTATATTATATCTACTTAAAAACTTACATTAACTTGAGATATTTTAACAGATTTCCTAAAATAAATGAAGGATATACTAAACTGTTAAAGGTAAAATATGATGGCATGTATTGGTACGTAAGGAAGGAAAACCTTGTCCACGATATTTGGATTATACTGCTTCACAATGAACCAGAGGTTAGGAAGTGGATTAGCTTCGAGAAGGATATGATATTCGTTGACGTCGGAGCTTATATAGGTTCATATACCATAAGGGCTGGAATAAGGGGTGCAAATGTTATTGCTTTTGAACCCAATCCTGTTTCCTTTAAAATCCTAGAGCTTAACGTTAAGGAAAACGAGATAGAAAGCAAGGTTAAACTTTTCAATAATGCGGTATGGAGTAGATCTGGTAAAATCGAACTATTTGCTAATAATGATATGACTTCAGCCTATAATAACAAGGGCAATAAGATTGTCGTTAATGCAATTGCTTTGGACTCTCTCAACTTAAAGAGGGTAAATCTATTAAAGGTTGACGTTGAGGGTGCAGAGTTGGAAGTATTAAAAGGAGCCATGAATACTTTAGATGTAACTGATAAAATTTTGATAGAAGTTAGGAAGGAATTCGAGAGAAATATAGACGATTTATTACGAAGTAAGGGATTTAAATTATCAAAGGTCGACACAACTTATGATAGTATTGGAAATTTCTTATACGAGAAATCTTCATAACACTTATTAGCTAAATAGAGCTCTCTTTATATATTATATTAATTTGAAATTTAGTAATTCTAGGAAAATACGGAACCTTATAGTTAACTTTTTAACTATCACATTCTAATAAGTTTCATGGATCTATCGAAGCTACTGGTTCCAATAAGAGTTGGTGATGTGGTCTTAAAGAACAGAATAGCCATGTCACCAATGATTAGCAATCTAGGTACACCTGAGGGTTACCCGAGCGATGCTCATATAGCTTACTTAGCTGAGAGAGCTAAGGGAGGAGTTGGGTTAATAATAACGGAGTACACTTACGTTAACCACGTAGATGCTAGGGGGTCTGTTAACGAATTGGGGATGTATTCAGATGAGCTAACACCAAAGTTTACGAGGTTGACTGAGTTAATTCACGCTTTGGGAAGTAAGATTTTCGTGCAGTTAGTTCACGTTGGCAGGAAGACTAGGAAGGATATAATTTGGGGTAACAAACCCATAGCTCCTTCACCAATTCCAATAATGGACGAAGTAAGGGAAATGACTAAAGAGGATATAGAGAGGGTTAAAAACGATTTCATAAACGCAGCAATAAGGGCTAAGAGGGCTGGATTTGACGGAATAGAACTTCACGGAGCTCACGGATACTTAATCGCACAATTCCTTTCCCCTGCAACTAACAAAAGGGGTGATGAATACAAAGACGGTGTAAAGTTCGTTGAGGAAATCCTCAAGGGTATAAGGGAAAAAGTTAGAATCACTGTAGGTATAAGGATCAGTGTAACCGAATTCGACAATGGGGGCTTAACTCCAGAAATTGTGGCTGAAATAGGTAAAAGGTTAGAAAAGGCTGGAATAGATTACATTCACTTATCAGCTGGAAGAGATGGTCCTTTAGGTTCTAGCATGCCATATTATTATAAGAGAACATCATTCCTTGAGGAGGCGAAGGTAGTGAGGGATACGGTCAAGATTCCAATATTTCTCGTTGGGTCTATAATAACTCCACAAGATGCGATTAAGGCCAGAGAAATTGCCGATGTCGTTGTGTTAGGGAGACAATTATTAGCTGATCCCTATTGGCTTGAGAAAGCTAAAAGGGATTTGCCAATAAGGCCATGTATTAGGTGTAATCAGTCGTGTAGAGGAGTTGTCTATAAGGAAGTAAGATGTGATGTTAATCCAGAGTTAGGTTGGGAGCTACTGCCCCCGCTAGAGAAGGGTAGAGGAGAAGTTACTGTGGTGGGTGGGGGAGTAATGGGTTTAGAAGCTGCTAGGGTTTTGGCCTTAAGGGGCTTTGCAGTAACCTTATATGAACAAAACAATAAGTTGGGAGGGCAGTTTCTACTTTACAGAGATCCTTGGAAGGTTAATGAGTTTCAAGCGTTAATTGATTACTACGAGAGAGAGTTAAGGAGACTTAATGTAGAGATTAAGCTTAACGTTAAGATGGAGTGTTCTGACTGTATAATGGCTATACCGGACTATGAAATACCTAAAATGCCAGATGTTAAGGGGGAGAAAGTACTAATAGATTCTAACCTTTACGTTTATCACGACTATGCCTTCGAATTGGCCAAATATAACGAAGTTTACATGACTGAGAGGTCCTTTAAGGGGCTGGATAGAACTAGGGAGTACTTGTTAAGAAAGGAGTTAAGTGAGGTAGGTGTGAAGTTTATAGAGGAAA
Organism: Saccharolobus solfataricus; assembly: GCF_900079115.1. Lineage (NCBI taxonomy): Archaea > Thermoproteati > Thermoproteota > Thermoprotei > Sulfolobales > Sulfolobaceae > Saccharolobus > Saccharolobus solfataricus. The sequence continues at coordinate 1,789,358 of NZ_LT549890.1, read as the reverse complement.
GCAACAGTATCAAATTTGATGTGGAGATACACGATATTGTCGATGATCAGCCAAGTATTGGTAAAGCTATACAAAGAGGTTACTGGTTAGGTAGGAGCTTTAAGTCATATTAAAAACATGTCATCACATTTTTCAGTCCTGGCCACTCTAATCATTCAAAGTAATATGTTTCACTAACTCTGTATATAAAGTTTATTAAGAACAATGCTTTGGGAGGTTGTTGAGTTTTTTCATAAAGAGTTAAGAGGTATCAAAAACCTAAATTGAACACCTTGAGACTAATTGAAATAAAGATATAATAATATAGAAATTCAGTTGAAAAATGCTCAATAAATCAGAAAGCATAAGAACGAGATTGTTAAGAAACTTAATTTCATTTATCGCTTTTAGGGGTGTACCGTAAATACCTTATAGTTTCCTAGACTCCTTTTAGGGAGATACGATATATATTTAGTGCTATAAAAGCAGTTTTGTGAAAATGATGTGTACGATGTTTAAGTTAGTTCTATCCAAGATATCCAATATTTAGTCTACGCATTTTTAGTATTTATGATTATTGAAATCTTCTTGAATAGAATTTGCGTAATTATTTAAGGCAAAAGGAATTCAAGGTATGTCTACCTAAAGTACCACTATTAATATCTTTATCAAGAAGTCGAAATAGTTTATTAGGTTAAGGTTCATAAGCATGAAGATTGTCATCACGAGTGGCTTTTAGAAACTAACGCTGTTAAACATAAATCCTATACAAATGACTTCATAACTTATCAAAAAGTGAACGTAAAAACAAAAAGGAATTTTAGCTTTTATTACTCCTTAAAAATTATATTAGTTTACTTCTTTTGCTTCTCTAACATTTGTAGTAGTTCTTTTGGAGCGTCTTTCTCGCTTACAGCTCCTCTACCAGTCTTTCCTCCACCCTCATCATAGGTGAAGCTTATCATTTTGCCTACTCTCCATACCTTCTTTATCTTACTTATATCTACTTGCTTCTCTTCTCCTTTGTACTTGAACTTTACTGTTGCCATATTTCTTCAAGTTATCCTTATGTTACTCTCTTAAATATACTTTACGGTTATAACTTAAGTATAACTTAAGGTAATATCATAAGACTGAAAAGGATTAATCTATTAAGAGAAGAATATAACTAATTTTCAGAAATATAGATTCTAAATAACAAGCGTTCAAAAAGAATGAGTTAGAAGGAGATTAGGAATTAAAAAGGTTTCAGTTAAGGTTAGGAATACCAGATCCAACTATAATATGATTTCTTTTCTTTTTGCAATGAGCGCCATTCTTCTGGGAACTCGTTTCTTAAGTACTCCTCTGGGAGCCTTGCCATGTCGTAAGTAATGGGAGTGTTAATAACGGAATGATCATTCCTTTTATCATCTTTTTTGTGACTAATTTTGAGACCTATCATACATTTCACCCTATCTATATATATTGCTTCTAATTTATAAACTTATCTAACATGAGTTAAAAGAGTTAAAACATATAAAATCTTAGGAATACTTTCCCATCTTCAATGGATAATACTTTCAGTGAACTGAATCTAATTCTTTATTAAGAAAGAAGCATTAGAATGTACCCATACTTAATTGGAGTGAGTAAAAATACTTACTACTTTATCGTGGAATCTGAGAGGAACCCATTAGAGTCTTATCTAATAAGAATAGTGTATGATGAAAAAGAAAGGGTAATTAACTATTCGTGCAGTTGTAAGGGATTTGCAATTAGAGGAAAGTGTAAACATATATCAATTGCTAGAAATAAGGTGAAATTTATAAACGAGAAAAGGGTATAAATCTTGTGAGGCTTAGAACCCATTACGTCTTCTCGACTGGCTTATTAACGCTTCTAGACTCTGGCATCTTTCACGAATATTTTTATTACACTCTAATCTTGTGTGGAATAGTTTCAGTAATAGGGAACTCCTTGATTGATAGGATTGGCCATAAGGAGATCATTACTAGGTACGGTTACATCTCAATGAGGACTCCATTGACTCATACAATTCCTAGAAGTGTGGTCTGGGGAATTATATCCATAATACCAATTTTTATCCTTTTATTAATTTACTATTATGGGCTGAACTATCATGAGTACTATCTCTTTTCCATCAACAATAGGGTAATATTACTTACACTGTTAAACGGTATAGTTGTGGGACCTTCACACATGCTATTAGACGTTTTTACTGAAAGGGGAATTTACGTTAAAAAGTATGGGAAATGGAGGAGATTTGCCTTAGCTCATTTCAAATACGATAATCCCGCAATTAACGGTCTAGCAATAATTGTCGGTATCATAATGATATATTTAGCTTACTTATGATAAGAGAACGACAAACTGTGACCAACAGTTTCAGACAAACTATAAAGCTTATACGTTCTCGTGATAAGACATCAGCAAATGGACTATTTACCTCGATAGGCTAGTGCTGAAAATGTTAATGAGTGCCGGTTCACCTATAGGATAGTCGCTGATAGAGATTATCTACTAATGAGCGAAGAAGGATGAATGGGATAAAGCTCCTAGACTGTAACGCATTTGCATAACTTTTAAATACTTTTAATCATTTCACAATATGATCTTTATTATGATTATGTTTATATATTATTTCCTCTACATTATAAATTGATGAACTCCATACTGATGACGGGCTATGCTCACGAGGTATTGGGGGCGACAAATACGGATGGGAGGGTAGTGGTGTTTCCCTCGACTAGCCCCAATGAGTTGAGGGTGAGTGTGTATGAGCCCTCAAGAGGGGTGCCCGTGGCGGAATTAGAAGTGGCTAAAAGTAAGCAGAAGTTACGCCACGGGTAAACACTTCTGTGAAGCCCAAGGGCTCAGACTTAATATCATGAAATCTTATGAATACTAAACCCCTTAGTAAACAACCTATTAACCCGCCCCATAGTAACTATTTAGGGTAAGGAGAAGGCTAAGTTAATTAAAGGGTCTTTTGTTGTACTATAGCCCATCTTTCCAATAAACTCTTCCCTTCCTTTACCACTTTAAACTGGCTAAGTATTTCCTTCCATTCCTTTCCACTAACGTCTTTTTTGTCTTTCGTGATAAAACTCCTTGTAACGCTGATATACGCTAAACCACTATCCTTTAGAATTCTCTTAATTTCCCTTAATGCTCCATCATGGTCTGAAGTACAACATAGCATTAAGTTAGAGAAAACAAAGTCAATACTTTTATCTCTAATAAATTCTAACTTTTGAGCAGGCGCAACGTAAGGTATAACGTTATTTAAAGATAATTTTTGAACTTTCTCTTTTAGCTTGCTAATTGCTCTTTCATCCGGGTCTATTGCATATACCGTTTTCACCATCCTAGCAAGGACTGTTGTGAAGAACCCAGGGCCACATCCCAAGTCTACTATCGTATAGTCCTCTTTAAGATATTCCGAAAATCTCGATATTATCTTATTAGGAGATGAGACTAGAAATCTTAAAGGATTGTCGAGAATTAGAGGGTTAATGTACCTATCGTTTTCACTCATTATTATTTGCATTTATTCCCCACTAATTAAATTTTTTCCCATTTTTTGTTTTGAGAACTTATTGAGTTTTCATAAAGGGTTAGGGCATTACTAACCTAAATTACTCATCATATATTAGTTGAAGATACAATTGTAGTTAGTTTGTTATACTTCGTCAGACTTTAAAGAGCAAGATTTATATTTCATGAGTAATACTAAATTGTTATGCCGAAATCCAGAATGCACGGTATAAGGCTCAACAAGAAACAAGAGGAAGAGAGGAGGATTAACGCTGTAAAAGATGTGAGGAACGGGATGAGTATAAAGGACGTTGCCAAGAAGTATGACGTCTCCATCTTTACCGTGTACAAGTGGTTGAGGAAAGGTGACCTGAGCGCTAAGCCGAGGAAGGGACCCACGAAACTGAAGGACGAGGAAAAGCTCGTCCGAATCTTAGAAAAGAGCCCAAGAGATTTCGGCTTGAACTACGATTTCTGGACCTTGAAGCTCATAGCGTATATACTTGACAAGGAATTTGGGATAAAGTACAACCCGAGGAGTTTAAGCCCAGTCCTCAAGAAGTTAGGCTTCAAGTACAAGAAAGGAAAGAGAACTTACGTTAGAGACGATAACGCTGTAGAAAGGTGGGTGAAGGAACAAGGGGAGAAGCTTTTTAAAAAAATAAGAGAAGGGTACAAGGTACACATCTTCGATGAGTCGTACGTGTCCTACATAAACAAGGGTAAAGGCTGGATGAAGGTCGGAGGAGGGATAAAGGTCAACCCTAAGAGGAAGAGGTTTGCAGTAGTAGGCGGGATAACGATTAGTAAAGAGGGAATAACTTTCTCCTATTCGACATACAAGAAGCCCTCGCTGAACTCAAAAGATATTATACTCTACTTGAGGAAGGTAATAAAGGACGAGAAGACCGTGATAGTGATGGATAATGCTAGAATACACGGTAATGAAGTGAGGGAATTCCTTGAGGAAAATGGGGTGGAGTTTGTTTATCTGCCGCCTTACTCTCCGGATAAGAGTCCGGCGGAGGGGCCGTGGGCAGTCCTCAAGAAAAGGCTCTACTCGAAGATTTACACGGACTTCGAGACCTTAATGTGGGATGCAACGAGGTTCCTACGCTCCATATCCAAGAGAGTAAATGACCTTACGTATAGTGTGAAGAGGTGCGGTGAACCTTGGACGTCAATACTGAGTGAAGTTTTCTTGCCCTTTAAAGTCTGACGAAGTATAATGAAGTACATAATCTTAGCCTTTAAGAAGAACAAAAGTATATAACCTAAGAGATTTAGTGAGATCACGTGTATAGGGCAATTTTCTTAGACTTCGGAAACACGCTTGTGGGTTTTAAACCAGCATTTTATGAGAAATTGCAAATTATTCTTAAAGAACATGGTTATGATGTTGAAATTAGAAAGGTTTTCAGAGCGTATGTAAAAGCCATGGCTATTAACAACTACGCGCAACCAACTGATATTAAGGAGTTCTTATACAATTTGAGTATTCCTCCAGATGAGAAACTGATCAATAGTATAATGAGTTCTGATATAAGAGATGGTGAAGCGTTTGTGTATGATGAAGTGATTGAGTTTTTAGAAACCATCAGAAGTGCTAATTTGAAGTTAATCCTAGTGAGCAATTCGTCGCCTAGAACTAAAAAGTTGTTGGAAGAGTTAGGGTTGGTTAAATATTTCGATAATTTGGTCTTATCCCACGAAATTGGTATTGTTAAACCCAACCCAAAGATCTTCGCTATTGCCATTTCAAAGGGAGGATATCCTGCATTACATATAGGGGATATATATGAGATTGATTACATTGGAGCTAGAAGGAGTTATCTAGATGCAGTGTTACTGGATAGATACGATTTTTATCCTGAGATAAAAGAAAAAGTAAGGGATTTACGGGAGATAATACCAACGATCATGAAAAATCTCTAAATTATAAGTAGATATTACCATAAGTAAACTATATAGTTTATAATTCTAATATAGGAAATCCTTTTAAATATTTGTAGCTAAAATTAATTATGACATTCAATGGGATAAAGTTCGATACTTCAGTTCCAGGCATGTTGCCATGGGAAATAGTTGTAATATACTTCATCATAGGGCTTGCAATATTATTCTACTTCGCTAAGAGGTTTGGCTTAAAGAGTTTTACAACAATTGATTTAGTTTACATCGCAGTAGGAGCTGCCTTTAGCGTGGTTTGGGAGTTCTATATAGGCAGTTTTATCGGGAGATTTTTACCTAGTACGCCTTTCATAGGAGTTGGATTCTGGGGAAGGATGTTCATACTCCTAATAGTAGCGGCTTTAGTTAGGAAACCCGGTACTGGAATACTAAGTTTGCTAATTTTTAACATATTATCAGACCTATTTTTCTATGGTTTTGGTGGAGAGCCGATGTATACGATTTATGAAGCCTTGACTTATGGACTATTTCTTGACCTTGTGATCATCGGTAGTAGAGGTAAATTGTTCGGTATTGGATATAAAAGTGCTGATGGATCATCGGTTGCAACTAGAACTACTGTGGGATTAGCTATAGTAGAAGGGATAATAATTGGTATATTGTTTGCCATCCCAGATCCCATATTTTATCTAGGCTTCTTTAAACCATTGATAAGTGGGGCAATAGTGAATTGGGCTACTATCCAATTTGACTTTTTAGCCTTTATACCAGGTGACGTAATAATAGGAATTTTGGGAGCATTAGCTGGGCAGAGGATAGCCAAAGCGGTGGGACAGTGAAATTCGTGGAGATTAGGGACCTCCAAGTAACCTATATGGGGAAAACAAAACCAAGTATAGTTATAGATAAGCTTGATATAGAAGAAGGGGAGTCTGTTTTAATAACTGGTAGATCAGGGAGTGGAAAGTCTACACTAGTAAGTGTGATTAATGGCGTAATTCCCCACCTCATTAACGCTGAGGTGAAAGGTGAAGTTAGGGTCTTTGGGTTGGACATTAAGACTACACCAACGTCCGAAATATCGAGATATGTGGGTACACTGTTACAAGATCCAGACACTCAAGCCTTTAATTACACTGTGATAGATGAGGTAGCTTTCGGTGTAGAGAACTACATGGTAAGTAGAGAGGAGATGATAAACAGGGTTGAAGAGTCAATGAAGATCTGTGGGATCTCACACTTAAGGGATAGGGAGATTAATACCCTATCTGGGGGAGAACTTCAAAGGACTGTTTTAGCTTCAGTCCTAGCCATGAGACCTAAGGCACTGATTTTGGACGAACCCACTTCCAATATAGACCCACAAGGTACTAGGGAAATTTTAGAGCTAGTAAAGACTTTTAGATCTGAGGGGATTAGTCTAGTTTTAGTTGAGCATAAAATAGAGAGAGTATTACCCTTTATTGATAGAATAATTGTAGTAGAAAGTGGAAAAATTGCAGTGGATATTAAAAAAGATGAGATTATAGATAGGGCTGATCTTCTCCATTCTTTAGGTCTTGAAATACCAGATTATATGCTATTTTTAAAGAAAAGCGGTTTTAGGAGAATAGATTACGAATATTTAAGGAAAACATATAATTATAAACCACCCTCGAGAAATGAGGGGAAAGGAGAAATACTTTTTGCAAGCGTAAAGGTAAAGACGAAAAGCGGAAAGTATCTGATTAATACTAAAATATCATTAAAACAAGGTACTATAACGGCGTTAATGGGTAAGAACGGTTCCGGAAAGACTACCTTATTGAAGGCTATTGTTGGTTTAATTGATAAGAAGAGGCTAATAGTAGAGGAGGAGAAGGTTATAGTTAACGGGAAAGATTTAAGTAAGGCCAAACTTGTGGAAAGGGGAAAATATTTGGCTTATTTACCACAATTTTTCGATGTTATGTTTATAAAGAGGACGGTTGAGGATGAGGTTAAATTCTCGATGAAGAATAGAGGCGTATATGATGAGATGAGGTTAGGGGAGATCTTGAGGATATTTTCATTAGATGCCTATAGAACGGAAGATCCTTTAGTCCTTTCCATGGGACAAAGGAGAAGGGTTGCAATGGCTTCAGTGATAGCGGGTGGAGCTAAGGTTATACTAATGGATGAACCGACAAGTGGACAAGATTGGTATCATAGGCAAATCTTAGGGAAAGAACTCTTGGAATTAAGGAATAAAGGATATACGATACTGGTTGTAACTCATGATGCGAGATTTGTTGATAGATTTACAGATTATTTATTAGTGATGAGTGATGGGAAAATAGTTTTAGAAGGAAAACCAGAGGAGGTTTTCAGTAAATCACTTAATCATGGTATAGAACCTCCATTAGAATACGAATTGGGTGGGTTGATAAAAAATGAACAGTTTAGTTGATCAAATAATAAGTTGGATAATTGCGCTTTATGGCTCAGCAGTCCCAGCATTGTTAGTAATCTTCTTGATAGGTATAACTGGTTTAAAGGAAATAACGCGTTATGAGACTGGAAATACGTTTATGTACAAGTTAAATCCCGTTACAAAAGTAATACTCACAATAGTAGTTATGACTGTAGCTGCTACTACAGTATGGTGGATAGGTGCCATATTGACCTTAATCCTCTTATTATCATATTTAACTCTAAATGAAGGAGTAAGGAAATTTGGATATGTGTCTTTCTTAACCCTTTCCACAATATTAGGTGGAACGTGGAGTGTTGCACCATATACACCTCCTAGTACACTACAACTCGCATTTCCTAATGAAAAACAGTTTACGGTAGTTTGGACTTTTCCATCTTATTTCCAAGTGATGGGATATGAGCAACAGTTAACGTTACAAGCACTAATCTATGGTCTTCAAACTTCATTTAGAATAGCCCCAGTCCTATTATCAGCATTACTGCTAATTACTACGACTACTGGATCTGATATTTTCAGGATGTTCACCAAAATAAAGATACCTATTGCAATTACGTTTTCGGTATTAGTTGGCATAAGGATGATACCTAGAATATTTGAACTGTTAGACACTTCAGTAAAAATGCAGTACATGAGGGGTTTAGGATACGGTAAACCGAAATTAATTTCTTCACTTCTAATAGTTTATGCAATATTTGAGGCAATAATTCCGACTATGGTGTACTTGTTTAGGGGAGCTAAGAATTTGGCGATTTCGGCTGATACTAGAGGATTTAGGGCTTATCCAAGTAGGACTAGCCTAGTAGAACTTAAGTTTACAAGAGTTGACTATTACGGTGTTGCAATAATTATAGCGTTAATAGTTATGGCAATTTTAGCTAATTTACTTGGATTTGGGAGAACAATACCATACGTTGGAATTTAACTTTTTTTTTTTTAATTTTTTCTTTATAAACCCATATAAGGCTACAGCGAGTTGAAGCTAATGAGATTTTATAAAAATTATTTTTGGGAATCGTCAGAAGACGGCGATGGATTACGTAAAGTCTTAAATTTTGAGATCGCTTAATATCTCCTTTACTTGAGTAAATGAAGCTTGGTACCCATCTAAAGTTATCTCTATTAACGTTGAGCCATTATAAGCCATTATAATTGTTTTAGGATACGTAAAGGAAGTAGCGGAATAAGTAACATAATATCCGTTGTATTTATAATAATTAGTATTATTGCCTAAAATTTCACTCCAACTATTGTTTGAAGAAAACTTTACGACAACTATTGTCAATTCCACATTGGTACTATTTACGTCTCCCACGAGTACTTCCTCCTCAATTGATTTGACTTCTAGCGACTGTTGTTTAGTAAGATTTGCACTATTAACATGATATATTGTTATCGTGTGGACAGACTTTAGATTTGTGTCGTTAAGCAAAACTCCCCATTTCCCGCCAAAAATAGTTTCGGCCTCTTGTGGAGAAAGCAAAAGGCTATCTGAGGGATATACCATTATTAAAGCAAAAGATATTATAACTATTAATACTATAAAAATCAAGACTTTCTTATCCATGTGGATATGGAAAGCCTTGAAGTTATTTAAATTTTCATCTCTTGACCATAATATTATCATTCCAAAACATCTTGAAGAAAACTACTGCAGTAATGGCAACTGGTATTACTAATGCTGAGATGGAGAACGTTAATCCAATTATCTCTGATACAAATCCAATTATAGCTGGTACTATTAAGAATAATAAGTTGTTATATGCCGAAAAATAGGAATTTACTGCATTCCTTTCAGCAATGCTCGTAGCCCTACTTATCATTATGGTAGCCATGGGGAATATTGAACCATGAGGTATTCCCAGTAGTGCAATAACTGCTAAGAAAATAGAATAGTTGGGAGCGTATAGTAGTCCAAACAATCCTAAAATCGTTATAATAATTGAAATTAACATGGGCATTCTGAGGTTTTCAAAAGGCCTTATTGTCATTGTGAGTCTGGTTAAGAACGACATTATATAGAATGGCAAAAAGACAAAATAGGCATCAAAACTCGGCAAGTTGAATCTATCTTTAGCCAATATAGCCAAGAATGTTGTAAATGCAGCGAATGGCACGTTATAGGTTGTAATCGATAAGGAAGCTGCCATTAAACCCTTATTTTTAATCACTGACATCCCACTACTTTCTCTCTTAACATCTGGGAATCTAATTCTTGAAGCAATTATAACACCTATAACTGCTATCGGAATAAACCATAGAAATACATCCCTATAGTCATATCTAGTTAGTAAATAGACTTCAATTGCAGGGCCTAGGATCAAACTGGTACTAAGGCTAGTTGAGTAAAGGGATAGTAGTCTCTCAACTGATTTCTTATCATTTGCTAAACTCGCTGCTGTTATTAGATTAGGCATTACTAAACCAAAAGCAATCCCAGCGAAGATTGAGATTATCCATATTGATATTACGTTAGACAGATAATAGAGTGGTAAGGAAAGTAAAATTATAATATTCGATATAACGAACGCCCTTTTTCTTAGCTTCGAATTAAGTTCAGGATTAATAAATGTTGTGGCAATGAAGTTGAATGTAAATAATAAGGCTGATAAAAGGCCTACCATAGAGTTAGATAGCTGAAGACTATATTTCGCTAAGAGTGGAACTGTTGTAGTAACCATGTTATTTGTAGCTCTAGCTGAGATCGTCATCAGTACAAGGATTATGGCTGAGTAAATTAATGAATGTTTTGAGCTATCCATTGTAGATATATAAGTAGTTGACAACTTAAATTTAAACTTACTTACAAAAGTAGTAAACATGTTAATTTTTTATTGCTCAGATAAGCATAGCTTTATTAGACCAGCACGATCACTAACCCAATATGTTTGAAAATTTAAGTGAGGATTTAAGAAAGGCTTTGAGTGAAGCTGGTTACATTAAGCCTACCAAAGTTCAAGAAGTTGTTATTCCGGAATTGCTAAACGGTAAAAGTGTGATAGCTCAAGCTAAGACCGGATCTGGTAAGACTGCCGCTTATGTTATTCCGATTCTAGAAAGAAATAGTACAGCTTTAATTTTATCACCTACTAGAGAATTGGCAACGCAGATTCTAGATGAGATAAGGAAATTAGGGAAATATAAACAAATCGATGTTAGCTTGATAATAGGTGGAATGAGTTACGATGGCCAAAGACAATCTAGGATAGTAGTTGGTACCCCAGGGAGACTTTTGGATCTGTGGAGTAAGGGCAAGATTGACTTCTCCGGTTACGATGTCATCATAGTTGATGAGGCAGATAGAATGTTGGATATGGGTTTTATAGACGATATTAGGATGATATTAAACCATTCTAATGCCAAGATCACAGGGTTCTTCTCAGCTACAATACCAGATGAAATCATGACCCTTGCCAAAGAGTTCTCCAAGGATCTTAGAGAGATCGTACTAGATGAATATAAACCAGTAGAGGAGGTTAAACAGATATTCGTAAAGGTCAGAAATGATTGGAGTGATAAGGTATCGAAATTACTTGAGGAGATTAGTGGTGAGAAAATTCTAGTATTCGCTAGGACTAGGGATAGGGCTAGGAAACTGTATTTCTTATTAAGGGGGAAGGGAGTAAATGTAGGACTTTTAAGCGGGGATATGCCACAAAGCGTTAGACTGAAGAACTTTTACGGATTTAAGAAAGGGAAATACAATGTTCTAGTTGCAACTGATTTGGCTTCAAGGGGAATCGACATAGTAGACGTTGACAAGGTAATAAACTTCGATATTCCCAGAGATGTGGAGACTTACATACACAGAGTAGGAAGGACTGGTAGAATGGGTAGAGTAGGTCAAGCAGTAACGTTCTACACGTTCAGAGAAGCTGATATGATTAAAAGAATCAACAACTTGCTTGCAATTTAGGTGCTTTGTGGATTGCTTCAGAATTGTACAAAAAGTTTATAAATTATTCGTTTAAGTATTACCTATGGGAAAGAGTAAGTACAAGAGGGACTGGAGCAAGTACGACGAGAACGTCATTACTAGATATAAGTTGATGTTCCCCTTCTACGTATTCGAACATTGGTGGGACTTATTAGCAGAGGAGAACAGGAACGCTAGGACAAAGTATAAAGCTCCGAAGGAGTTCGACGAATTCCTAGCCTTCCTCCACATCTTCCTACCTTACAGAGCAATAGAAGGAGTATTAAGAGCCTTAGAACAATTGAAGATCATCCCCACAAGCCTCGATTACTCAACAATATGGAAGAGAGTGAGGAACATGAAAATAACCTTCCCCGAGGCAAGTGACGAACTTGAAGTAATTGCAGACGCTACAGGCATTAGCACAAACACGGGAGGACAATACATTGTTGCCAAGTGGGGTAAGACTAGGGATTCAAAATTCCTCAAGATCGAGATAGTAATGGACAATAACGAATTCAACGTGATAAACGCTGAGGTCACTAGCAACGAGGTTGAAAGCGCTGTAAAAACAGTTAAGGATCTTCAAGATAAGGGAAAGAAGGTCAAGAAGTTTTATGGAGATAAGACATATGACGCCAATGAGGTTTACAAGACCGGAGTTGAGGTTGTAGTTCCTCCCAAGAAGAACGCTTCTACTAAAAGGGGCCATCTTGCTAGACGTAAGGCTGTGCGGGAGTTTAGGAAGTTGGGTTATGATCGTTGGAGGGAGGAGAAGGGTTATGGCGTTAGGTGGAGGGTCGAGTCCTTGTTCTCTGCGGTGAAGCGTACTTTTGGGGAATCGGTTAGGGCAACAAGTTTTGCTGGACAAGTAGTTGAGGCTAAGCTCAAGTTCTGGGCTTACGCGTGGATGGTTCACTTGGCGAATTCTGTAGTCGGTAGGGCTCCGGGCATTAGGGTGTAAGCTTGAGAGGAACGTTGAAATAAATATTAATTACTGAAAAATTAGTGTTATACAATATCGTTTTAATGAGACAAATTGAACAAATCAACAAAGTACAATTTAGGAAAACGTTTTTATTTTTAAAAATTCATTTTCCCTTTCGTGCTAAAGCATATAGTGTTAGTCCTTCTTTTGCTCTTATTAACACCGTTAGTTGCCATTTCATTTCCAACTGGAGTAGTAGCTTATAATGGTCCTATATGTACAAATGAAGTACTAGGTTATGCAAATATATCATCGCTGTTGGCTTATAACACTTCTGCATCACAGCTTGGAGTTCCGCCTTATGGCGCTTCGCTTCAATTAAACGTTATGTTAGAAGTAAATACTAGCGGTGGAGAATACTATTTCTGGTTACAAAATGTAGCTGATTTCATTACAAATGAGAGTAAGGTATTCTTTGGCGACAATATTTGGAACTCGACTACTCCCTTTGCTGGAATAAACAATATAGTTGGCAAAGGTGAAATATACTCTACTTCAGACTTTTTCTCTCATTCCTCATACTACGCTTATGGGACTTATTATATTAAATATAATTTCCCCTTTTCGTTCTACCTTATAATAAATGAGAGCTATGATACTCAAGGAGTATATGTTAGTTTCGGTTATGTTATTCTTCAAAACGGAAATATAAGTCCACCTAACCCAATATTTTACGATACGGTCTTCATTCCAATTCAAAATTTATCATTTGCTTCAATTATAATAGCTAATCAAACCACCCCCAGCGCGAATTTTGGTATTGTTACATATCTGGGAAATTATTTAGATGCTGAGTTAGTATGGGGAGGATTTGGGAATGGTGAAAGCACAACTTTCTTAAACATGTCTTCTTACTTAGCATTACTCTATATGAAAAGTGGCGAATGGGTTCCATTTTCACAAGTATACAATTACGGAAGTGATACCGCAGAATCCACTAATAATTTGCAAGTTTTGATAGGTAAAAACGGTGATGCTTACGTTACAATAGGCAGACAGAACCCTGGTCTATTGACTACAAAATTTAACCCTTCATATCCAAGTTTCCTATACTTAAACATTAGTAGCAAAATACCATTTCTACTAAATAAAAGCCTTTCACATGCATTCTCCGGCTACGTTACCACCCAAATTAAATTAGGATTCTTTAAGAACTATTCAATTAACTCATCGTCATTTGCAGTGCTTAATGGAAACTATCCCAGCCTAATAGAACCTAACGTTAGTTGGTTTAAGGTTTTGAATATTATTCCCAATTATACATATTACTATCTGGTGAAAGTAAACTCACAAATTCCAGTTATTGCCAATGTGAATGGTAAACAAATAACTTTGAACAGTACAGATTGGTTTGCTCAAGGCACTCAAATCAGCATACTCAATTATACATATTACAACGGTAGCAATGAGAGGTACATAATATCATCAATTTTACCGTCATCGTCATTCAACGTTAGTCTACCTTTAAACATAACCTTAAGCACAATAAAACAATATCGGGTTTTAGTAGACTCCAATCTACCCGTATATTTAAATGGTGAAAGAGTGAATGGAAGTGTATGGATTAACGCGGGTTCCTCCATTCAATTAAGTGCTAACGTTCCCTTTTACGAAAAGGGCATATTTACGGGGACTTATAACGTAACACCAGGGAGCATTATAACGGTAAATGGGCCAATAGTTGAGACCTTAATATTATCCATCAATACTGAACTAATGGGTATAGTGGCAGTAATAGTAATAGCAGTAGTAGCAATTGCCATATTGGTATTGAGGCGAAGAAGATGATAAAAATCATAACGTAATTTTTTTGAATCTAATTCTTACATGGATATAGGCTAAAGATAGACCGATAAGCATTGAGACAATTATAAGCAATGATGTATTAAGGTTTATTATAGGCTTCATTGGTGAATATAGATATAAACCTTGAAATATAATGAGTGATAGACCGAAAGTCATCACTCCAATGATTACATATTTCATCTTATTGTTAAGATTCCGAAACTGTAATCTCCTCCTCCACAATTCTCCCGTAGCGTAAAACAGCACTATTCCAATATCAATAAAAACATACTTTACGAAAACGGTGTATAGAAACGTCTCCCACCATGTAATTAGATTATTCAATTCATACAATTGAATGAAAATAAAGGAGGAATAAAATATCATCCAATCAACTAGTCTACTGTTTTTAAAAGGACCATAAATTCTTATCCAAGGCATTTTGACAACGACTTTCAATCCAGGGTCGGCTGTCTTATTTATAATTCTCACGGGGTCTTCGAGATACCACATCATCCCTTTACTTTGCCTTATGTTTCCATCATAGTCCAGCTCAAAGTTCTTAACAAGTCTACCTAAAGGGAAAAATAATTCTACACCCCTATCTGTAGGTGAGGTGAGTAGATCCAAGGCTATATGAAGAAATATTCCCAATCCTAAGTATAGGTTGAAATAAGTTACTGCTAATGCGAAAAAGATATTGTGGAAGAGAGCTCTGTGTAACTGATATTTAGCAAATATTTTCCTCTTAGTGAACACGTATTCCCTATCTAAGTCAGGTATCGCTGCTCCTATCCCTACTAATACAGCTAAGGCTATATCATTGTGAAATAAAATTAAGCCAAACGCCAAGGCTAGTAGTATGTGACTGTTTAAATTCATATTAAATTGTTACCTTTTCTCGCCATAATAAATTTTATGGGAACATGAAATCAATTAATTCGTGGTTATAATCTTTGAACAATTAAATCTTTTTCCATTGAAAATTGAATAGTAAAAAGAAGAAAAGTTATCAAGTAAAAATTTAATGGGAGATTCAACTATCCATTGTGAATTCACTTTATTTCAAAGGTTGTTACGAAATTAACTAAATGAAGGCGACTAACTGGCAGAGAAACACAATTATCAATGCTAACATTTTTACAACTACATTATTTGTAAATTACAATTCGCAAAGGAGACCTGAATCGCCCGTAGAGTAGTTCACATTGTCTACAGAAGGTCATCTTTCACAAAAAATTAGCATAAGAAGATTAAGAACTAAGGTTGGTAATTTTTCGTAAGGCGATTTTCACATTATTTTTATCACTTTCTTTGATAACTCAAAAAATCTTTTAGCTCCCTCTTCATCTTCTATATGAATTTCAACTGGTGCATCAAAGGGCAAACCATAGAAGTCCATAGCCCTTAAAAGAATTACCTCTCGTAACTTCTTTTTCTCTTTGCTATCGATTATTCTTTTTATTAGTATTAGTATATCAATATCGCTTAAAACCGTTATTCTATCTTCTGCAACACCACCTATTACATAAACTTCTGAGTCTGGTTCTAAATCTGCAGTGGCTTTTGCTATTTTTTCGGCGTATTCTCTCCATCTCCTTAAGTGAGAAAACCTAAACTTAACCCAACTTGACAACTTTTACAACCTCCTCTAGTGATTTTATTACATTCTCTGCAACTTGAATTAGTGATTTCAAGTCTTCACTTTCATATTCTAAATTACCGTATCTAGAATCTATATAAGCAGTTTCAATATCTATTAGTCTGTAATTGTGGACTAACTCGTGAGAGTGTCCGGAATGTAAAAAATTGAATTTTTATTGGCAAGAATAAATTGGTTTTTAGCATTATCTTGGATTAAATTGGAGTAACACTTAAGTTATGGGAGTAGAGGGTAGTACCATGGCAAGAACATTAAGACACATACCAAACCTGATGTACTACCCTCTTCCCCCAATAGAGGATATGCCGTGGAGGGAAAAATGGTTAACGGAGATCAAGCCCGTGCTGGACGCCATGGATTTGGAGAGGGTTCTGGGCGAGGGCGCGCTGGTTTACTTGAAGTTGTTAATCGTCATGGTGCTCTACTCTTGCTCCTATAGGGACGCGGTGAAAATGGTTAACGTGAACGTGGTCGTGGCCTGGTTCGTGGGGAGGAAGGTGGGGAAGAGCACGCTGCACGACTTCGTGGGCAGGTTGTACGGGGTGAGGAAGAAGTTGTTGGAGATTTCCTTCAAGCTTGAGGAGAAGTGCCTACCCAGTTACCTCCCTGCGAGCGCGCATCTCGTGGACTTCATGGCGTGGCTAGTGGACTCCTTCCTACTGGACTTACCTCCTGGGAAGAGGAGCGTGGAGACCTTTCGGGAGAAGGCGGAGCTGGAGAGGAGGGAAGGTAACCTGGAGAGGGCCAGGAAGCTGCTCTCCCTGGGGAGAACCAAGAGGAGGTTCGAGGGAAGGTGGACCAAGAAGAGAGGGGTCTCGCACTACGGGCTCAAGGCCATAGCCGTGATCTCCGTCTCCCTCTTCGTGAGGTCCATCACGGTGAAGCCGGCCAACTTCTCGGACAAGAGGTTCAAGTCACCGCTCAAGGGGATTAAGATCGCGGACAGGGGATTCTCTCCCTCCCCGACACAGCTCATAGCGCGGGAGAAGCCCTTCACTACCCTGAGGGCCCACGTGGAGTTCTTCGGCACCTACCTGAACGCGTTCTGGAGGCCCTACGGGACCACGACCTGGAGGAACGACGTCTTCCTTCACGTCCTGGGAGTGATCTACAACATCAAGATGTTCCTCGCGATCCAACGGAGGACTCCTCCAGGACGTAGAGCCGTTCAGCTCTGAGACGCGCCTCCTCGCGATCAAGCAACGCTATGCGCGATAGGTAAATCCTCTCGTCTTGATATTTTTCCATTATAAAGTTTTTCTCGGTGATCCAGGTCCTACCCTTCTGGCAATATTAATATTTATCATTCTGTTTATCTATTCGTTCAGATAATTACATTCCGGACACTCTCTCGTTTACCTTTTTTGCTAACTCCTCATATTCATTTTCCTTAAGTAGCTTTGAGAGGTAGCCAAGAAGTTCCCTTATTCCATGCCCTTCATATTCTTTTCCGAAAAGTTCGAAAATTACGGCCTTAATGTATAGTTGTAATGCTTGCTCTACATGAAATGAGCCTATATCGTAATATCCTTCATTAAGATCTCTTTTAGCTTCATCTAAAAAGCGTAATGCTCTCCTTTTAAACAATCTGACTCTATTTCCGCTCACAGTTATAAATAGGAAGGGAAGAAAATAAAAATAATGAGAAATCTCAGCAAAGTAGGTAATAGAACACTTACAAGCATCTAAACTTGATTTTGAACATGGTTTTTACGATATAGCATCAATATTAGCTGAAGAGGCACTCTACCTTTATCTAGTCACATTCCTTGGTATTTGGACTTTGATGGGCGTGGTCAACAATTTCAGATAAATCATAAGGTTTATATCATTTCGTCAAAAATTTTTATACAATTCTAAAGGCCAAAGGAAGTATGCTTAAGACTAGCCATATCCTATGCAACACTTAGGGAGTATGTGAACAAAGGATACATAAAACCGGTCATATTACAGAATGGAAAGTGGAGATTCAGAGAAGAAGACGTTGAAAAATTAATGGGAATAGTGAGAAGGAGAAAAATAGTACTCTACGCTAGAGTACCATCGAGCACACAGAAAGATGAGCTAGTGAACCAAGTAAAGTATTTAGAGGAACAAGTGAAAGAATACGACCTAGTAATTATAGACGTAGGTTCCGCGTTGAATATGAAAAGATAAGGGATTCCTAAAGCTTCTGAAAATGATATTAAACAACGAAGTATCACGAGTAATAATAGCACACCCAGACAGACTAGTTAGATTTGGTCTTGAAATACTTAAGGAGGTTTCTAAAGTACATAACTACGAAATAGTTGCGCTAAACAAGGAGGACAAGACATCAGAAGAACTAGTTGAAGACCTAATCTCATCCGCTAATGGGGAGGAGAGGGATGAACGTCCGTGACTCTGGTGAAGCTTAAGGGCTGAGGATTGATATTAAATATCATGAAATCCTATGAAATCCAAACCCCAAGTAATAGCCCTCAGCCATTCCTATTGAAATTCCATCTTGTAGTGCCAGATAATAGTTTAAATTCTTTGGCATATATTTTAGAAAGTTGAGCTGCGTGGTACCGGGATTTCCAAATATTTGTCTAATTTCTATCTCATTCATTAGCTTAAATAATGCATCTCCTACTCTTACTATAGTAAATAATGGGACCTAACTATTTAAAATTAATGGAAAAGAGGGGAAAGAGAGAAAAAGTAATTTGCTATGAATCTACCTTTACAGTAATCTGGAACTTATTCCCATACGCCGTTGACTGTCCATCAGCATCCCAAACTTTTATAATATAAGTCCCTGATGGTATTGGGTGAGGCAATTGTAAGATTATTGTAGAATTTTGCCCCAATGGTACTTCTATTCCAACACCATAATTTTCTATTTTGATCGGCTTAGATGGATGTAAAGGGAATTCGTTCTTTATATTATTGCTTGATAACATACCTAGTTGTTGGCCAGTCCATTGGTACAATACCGTACCGTTGGAATATAGAAGTTGGACTAATACTACGAAACCACCATAAGTATCTGGACCGGCAGTCCTAGCAACTTGTAGGAACAATGTACCATTTTCGTATAATCTAGTACCTACTAGAGAATAGGCTGGAGTTTTAGAGTAGTTGGTCAAATTTCCTAGTCCTTGAAAGTTTATCTGATATAGTCCTAATGTAACTCCGGTAGTAAATATTATCATAATAATTGCAACTAGTGTTATAATCTTGCCGTTCATCCTTTATCACCACAAGGGTATGTAGTATTTACCAATCTTGATTCCCTTCGACTTTTTAGCTAAGATATAGTCAATTGAAAGCCATCTACTTCCAGTGAAGACGAACATGAATGCTGCAGCACCTTCTACTGAGGCTATTTGCCATTCATCAACACAAGTTGAACCTAACCAACCAGCAGCTAAACCAATTCCCCAAGCCATTCCGGCTAGTACGAGCCCGGATAATCTAGTCAAAAATCCTATTATCATGAAAAGTCCGAAAATCGCTTCTATTGCGGTAAATAGTATTATAAAGTCGTAGAGTAAGCTAGGGTTTAACAGAATGCTTTCTAGCATTCCCTTTATTGGAGACCAAGCATGTGGCAAAAACGTTATTAATTTTCCTCCTACGTAGGCACTACTGTTTGGGTCAAGTTTTGCCGGTACGTTGATAGCTCTTCTAATGAAGGCTGAGAAGAACATTAATCCTAACGTTACTCTAAGCATGGGAAGAAACTTCTGGGTTTGTTCTATCGTGACTTGCGCCATAATTTATCATCATAAACTATATCTCATTATAAGTTTATAAAGTTAGCTAGCAATAAATGTTATACATTTCTTTTTTAAAAGTAGTATATACCATATAAATTAGCCTATCCTATAAAATAGCAAAGCATCGATTCTTTATTCATTTCTTATTCTGCTGAAAAGGTGGAGCAGTTCCGCCCTCATTATCACTGCAACAATCTATCTATCACATGTTATTATAAATGAAATCGACTGCTTTACTAATCTATTAGATTTTTCCACCAAATTGGGATTATTACCTCTCTTTCTTTTAACCCCAAAGGTCTGCAATTTAGTTTTAAAATGGCATCTATTAACTCTTTATGAAAAATCATTAATTTCAAAAAGCAAATTGAGACTTCAGTTTTTTAATCTTTAAATCTTTTCTGTTTTACCACATGCAGAGAACCACAATCTCGTTCCTTAGATGGATAGTTCCATTATCATTGTTCTGGGGATTTGCCTTCCCCTTAACTAAAATAATTGCATACTCGGCATCTCCCATGATTATTAGTGCATTTAGAATTGGGATAGCAGCAATTTTCTTTTTAATATTAGGTAGAGGACTATCAGTAGGTAAAAAGCAATTCATAAACGGTTTAATGAATTTCGCGTTCTTCCTAATCCTCATAAATCTAGGAATTGGATTATCTCCAGATCCGGGTTTGGTAGCAGTAATGATTTATACACAGCCGATATTCGTTCTAATAATTGAGAGATTACTGGGACATAAGATCACACCTAAAGGGATTGTCGGCGTACTTTTAGGAGTAGTGGGAGTGATATCTTCAGCAACTTTATCTTTTAACATTGGGTTAGTTTTCGGATTGCTGGCTGGGATACTGTGGGCTGGAGGTACCATTTATTATTCCAGAAATTTAGCTAAGGAAGATATTGTAAAACTTAACGCATTCATGACCTTAACCTCACTTCCCATAGTTCTAGCCTTTACTCCGATTGACTATTATTTCAGATTTAGTTTAGTTACACTATCCTTACTTTTACTATTGGCAATCCTAGCACAAATACTTGGGTTCTACTTCTGGTTTAATGGAGTTAGGGAATTGGGAACTGTTTATGCCAGTACTGGATCTTTATTAGTGCCAGTGATGGCTTATATTACTAGTTTCGCAGTATTGGGTGTAGCTCCTACGCTACCTCAAATAATTGGATCGTTAATAACACTATTTGGAGTTTACCTTACCATTACTAGTAGAAGTTAGTTTATAAAAATTAACCAAGCTATTATAGGCTATCACAAGAGAATTTAATTTAGCTAGCTTTTCATCTTTGAGGTCATAGTAATTTATTTGAACTTTAGGATTCACAGTAACTGAATCAACACTAGCTGAGATGAGGATTTGAGCCATAAGGCCGTTCCAAATTTTGCCCATAGTGACTTTAACACTATAATCTTTTCCCTCCAACTCCTTCTCGTACTCACTTTTCCTTCTACTTAACTCGTTAATTACCTCATCCAAATTACTGGAGAGAAATAACTTCATGAAAAGCCTAAGAGAACTTTTCTTATCCAATTTTATACTCCCTTTTTTCTTCCATAAAATCTCTCCAATTTTCTTATATTCACTATTACATAACCTCATGTAAGTCTCTCCAAAACCTATGTTACAATAACTCCCCAATAGGACTTGGCTAATTATCTTTCCCATCATCTCTTCATCGTAATAATATAACGCTTTACCATCCCTCAGTGTTCTGTCAACGTATTCGTCTATGTGAGACCTACTTTCATTTGATTCGAGGAGTGAGAGTAACGAGAGAGTTCTCTTTTTCGTATCATCTATCTGATTAATTAGGACTCTCCCTCCACTTTTGTTAATAATATCTATTACTCTAGCAACTGGCCCCTTATCTTCCCTCTTTTCAATAAGGTAGCTCACATCAACTCCCTCTAAGTAAAGATTCCTTAACGCCTCATCTAGATTATCGTATTCTGAAGTCTTTGGGGTCAACGTCACAACCAAATATTTTATAGCTGATTCTCCTTCCTCTTTCTCCTTTCCTCTTATTAACCTTCCCAATCGTTGATAGAACCTCAATGGGCTTTGAGGAACGTCTGTCATTATTAATAATTTAGCTTCGGGTATATCAATACCCTCCTCTCCCACAATCGTTGATATTAGAACGTCAATTTCCCCTTTTCTGAGATTTTGTACAACTTTCAGCCTCTCATATCTAGGTGAGTCTCCAGTTATTACTTTCACCTTCCCCAGATCAGAAATAGCCCTTTCGAATTCATATGCTGTTGACTTCCTGGAGGTAAATATTAGTACTGGTTTAAATTCATCAACCCTATAAATGTTTAAGACGCTCTTTAATGCTCTAGCTTTGTGGCTTAAATCCTTTGAATCGCAAATGGAATCAATGTAAGGACTCTCCTCTACTTTCCCAATCAATCTTCTATAACTTTCGCAGAAAGCCTCTTTGCCATAAGTGTAGAACGTGAGTTCTAAGAACTTGACCGTTTCCTTATTTCCTTTTATTAGTCCCTTGAAGAAGGCCTCGTAGACAGAATCCTCTAAGTTATTAAACTCTGAATCGAAAATATCAGCTATTGCCTTAGGAAGCTTAAAAGATGGATCTATTTTAGTGAGGCTCTTGAAATCATACGCTAAATACTCAGGTTGACCTAATAACTTAATTAATCGGGGATCTATAAGATACTTTTTATAAGAAGGTAGTAAGGCAGTAAAGCCTATTAAGAATTTAGGCTCTAAATTTACTAATACTTCCTCATATCTCGCGTCTCCAAAGGCATGATGTACTTCATCGACTATTATTGCATCTGCTCTATCTAGACATTTGGCTGTTGTAAATGGGGTTGACACTACTATTTTCTTGCCTTTCTCAAAGGACTCACAATCTCCCTCATACTCTACACCAACATCATCATCAAAGACCTCCCTCCAGAATCTATGGTACATCTGGTCGCAGAGAAGCCTAGTGGGTTCTAATACAATTATGTTGCTAACCTTATTAGTCAAATGATAGGCAACGGATAGTTCGATTAATGTCTTCCCGCTACCAGTGGGCATTGAAATAATAATGAATCTCTTTCTGTCCAGATTTTTCTCTATTTCTTCGCTGATGTACTTTTGATAAGGGTACGTTTCTACGCTAAGTTTCTCTCTGATTAACTTATTTAAGTCGTCAAATGTCACAATATAGATTTAATGTATTGAGGTGATAAAGTTAGCCATTTATCATTCCGCTTCTATAACCTTATTCTGTTAATTCATTATGGAGCGTAAGTACTCAGCTAAACTTCGCAATGCGTCTGACAGCTCCTCAATATTTAATATTATCGTTACAAGGTATCCATAAGGTGGATAACCCTTTACCTCTAATTAGGCTGAGAGTTGATTAAATATATAGAATAATCACAAACTTTCATTTTCTTATCATTTTGTAATACAATAGGCTTAAGATACCAGCTATTATTACAACAATTACAAATAACAATTTCATTGGATTTGCTCCTTCTCTTTGGTTTACGTTACTTTGATTAATGAACTCCATTACGCACTTACCGTTCTCCCTTATATACACGTTCTCAGAGGATGGGAGATAAAACGCCTTTCCCTTTATTCCATCCACTACAGTGTAATTGTTGAATTTCAATAATATTTGTTTTTTAGTGCTAAATGAATAATTAAAGTAATAAAATGGACTAATAATTAAGTTTCCCTTGAGAGGTATAGAGTCGGTGAAGAAATTTCCATCTGATAACCATAA
Organism: Saccharolobus solfataricus; assembly: GCF_900079115.1. NCBI lineage: Archaea > Thermoproteati > Thermoproteota > Thermoprotei > Sulfolobales > Sulfolobaceae > Saccharolobus > Saccharolobus solfataricus. The sequence goes on along the minus strand of NZ_LT549890.1, from coordinate 1,765,607 downwards.
ACTACCCTTAGGAAAAGTGAAAATTGTGTTGTTAACAATTATCACGCTAAAATTATATAACATTTGGGTACTGGCATTACCATAGATCACCCAAACCTTCCCGTCGTAAAAATATGCGTAACCATTTGTAGCGCTCTCACCAGTATTTGAATACCCGCTATACGCTACCGGTGGAACGTACCAACTATTATCGTATCTGTAAAACTCTTGTATAGATACGTTAAAGCCTTTTACAAAATCAGCTGTAGCACCATTCCTAAACCCTACGATTACAGTCCCTGCGTCATATCCAGAATACACTACTCCTATATAATTCCCGTATAAAACATAAGTCCTATTCAAACTTGTACTGCAGTTTGAAAGATAAAATGTAATTACAAGCTTATCGCTACTATTTACCCATACTGTCGTTAAATTGAAAGTATTACCGACCACAAAACTATAGGAGAAAGTGTGATACGAACCATTATAGAAAACACTATTAACCCAATTGATCTCATATTGATTAGTTGCAGTTAAAATTAATGGAATAATAACGTTTTGAACTAAAATTTCGCTACCATTTAAATTAAGACATACGTTTTGTTGAATTGAAATAGGAGGAGATCCTGGTTGAAGAGAGATATTGTAAAGGGTGACTATAGCTTGTATCCCATTCATATTAACATATCCAAACTCATACCCATAGTCATATCCAGCGTTGACAATAGGAATTAAAATTATAAAGAGAAATAGAAAAAGAGTTATCACTTTCATAAGTAACATTTAGAAGTAATAAATTAATAAATTAAAATGTTCGTAGCGTAGTAGAATTTCTAATGGGTTCTCAAATATTTATATGGATATAAAGGACCATTATGAGCCACCTATAAGGTTATTGAGTGCTAATTCCCTACATACACTTATATACATGAAGTTATTGAAATGAAAATATAGAGGGTTAAGGATAGGCTAATCCTACTAGCTGTGAAGTTATAAAGACGGTAAAACTGCAAACCCGTGAACAATCCTAAAGGAACCTCTTGGTGTGGGGAAGAGGTCAGAATTAGTCTACTAAGGAGTAGATGCGCCTCCTATAATTATGAAAGCTTTTAAGGAGAAATCTAAAGTGAAGGGGAAAAATAAAAGGGGAAAAATTACCTTTACATTACTTTTATGTTTTGTTTTATCTTGTTTAACGTGTCTTGTGGAATAGATGACATGCCGTGTGACATCTTAGCGTGTACCGCTAATTCATCTAATAGTTCTTGCTCAGATTGGGCTCCCATGATTTCAAATCCACAGTTCATTCCTACGCTAGCACAACTGAAATAGTACTTCCCTACCTTTTTTATGTTTTGTTTTATCTTGTTTAATAGATCTGGTGGAATAGATGTAACTCCATGACTAGATTTAGCGTGAATCTTAAGCATTTCTAATAGCTCGTCCTCAGTCCCAGCATTTTTTATTTCAAAACCGCAATCCATCCCTACATCTTCACATTTGAATGTATATTTTGGCATATGTTATTATTTCAGTTTAAGTATATAAAAAAGCGTAAGAATTCTTCTAATTAACTGTTATATACTAATTCTACCTATTATATAATGATAAAAATGGTATTTGGTATAGGGAGGAAGAAAAAGTTTGCCTTCAGTTGTGGAAGTGTTGGTATGGATTGTGGCTTTGAAGTAAAAGGCGCGAGCTCGGAAGAGGAAGTACTAGAAATTTTAAAGATCCACGCTAAGGATGTTCATAACATGACAGAAATTTCAGATGATATAAAAAATAAGATAAAACAAAACATAAAGAAAGTGTGAAAAAGGCATGGACATTATTGATAAGAGAATCCTCTTTTACCTCTTAAAAGACGGAAGAATATCGCAAAGGAGAATCGCCTCGCTGTTAAATCTAACGCCAGCTAGTCTAAATTATAGATTTAAGAAACTTACGGATAGTGGGATTCTAAAGGGTTTTAAACTTTACGTCAATCCCAATTTCTTTGGGAAATATCAAATTTTCATAGCTTTTAAAAACTATAGCGATATAGATGCGGATTGGATATCGTTCAAACTGAAATGTCTTGAATGGCTAAACGTTTACGGAATATACGCTTCAGATAACACTGAATTGAAGGACAAAATTAGTTACATGACCAAAAATTTAGGAGACCCAGTATTGTCCTACTTCCCTGTGCAGTCTCTATTTAGGGCATCTAATTTAGATCAAAAAATAGTTGAAATACTAAAGATAGATCCTAGATTATCTTCCTCTGAGATTTCCAAGAAAATCAACGTTAATTCTAGAATCATTGAAAAGCACATAAGGTATTTAAGGCACAGGGGTTTAATTCTAGTAGCCCCACAGATAGATTTAGGTAAAACCGACATCATAATATTCTCAATTTTCTCTAAAAACATAGACGAGATATCAGTGGTATTGCAGGAATGTAAATTATGGCAATTCACTGACGGCTATGCCGGAATAACAGTATGTTATGCAGATAATATGGAGAGAGCCAGGAAATATATAGATCTAGCTAGGCAGATAGATAATACAGCAGATGTAATGATTATATATGATTACATGTTTCAGTAATATGTAATTTTAGTCTTAATAAGGCATTAAAAAGTTCCTAACACAAAAATTAAAGTAAGATTTTTATAGAAAAGCACATGGCATATAGGTGCTGCGAGACGACATTTGAAACAGAAAGAGATTTTAAAAAACATATAAGAAGCAAGTATTGGCACAGGATTAATCACTCAGACAGCCTAAACTTGAGAATAAGAAATGATGTCTTGTATAATATCTTGAGAAATCCGAAATTGTTATTCGGAATATCGAATGTAATTGTCCCAATTCAAGATAAGGCTATAGTATATTTACCATTAAGTAAAGATAAAACGGGACTAGTTTTAAAGCGAAGTATTGTGGGAAAGCTAGAAGGTCCGAAATTGAACATCGACCTTATTGAATACAAATTTACTTCAGATAAACTAATATATAATTTCGGATTTAAAGTAAGGAAAATAAACGAGGAAAACTCTCAATTGGTTATTTTATCTTCAATGATGGTTAATATAGGAATTCTTGGTAGACTATTACCAAGTGCAGTCATAAAAGAATTACAGAAAATGGTAACTCCACAAGTGTTTGTTGATAAGTACTTGTCTAAGAATATAAGTTCACTTAGCATATGATTTCATTATAAAACAGCGTGCATCTTTATTGATAAAAGATAAATTCTTTTTTTTATTTATTTATTTAATAAACATCAATTCTACTCACGGTATCAGATGAAGCGTAAAAGGCTAGCAGATTACGCATTATGGACTATCAGGTTTGTTAATCCCTTAAATTTCCATAATTTGTACTATGATCTGTGGAATATTATGAATCCTTGGATTAGGCAAGATAAGTGAGCTATCGTACAATATAGGCATATGTTCCCTATTAAAATTTCAGTATAAATTAGATAGATCGTAAAGACGCTGCCTACAATCCATAAATATTTTAGTTCCTCCGTAAACATTAATATCCACAAAATCAGCATAATTGAGAAGAAGATTGTTCCCAAGAGAGCATCAGGTATTCCTAGAAAGGTAGAGAATTGGCTAAATTCTACTTTGCTACAATTAACTAAGCTTGATATATTACAGTACATTAATGGTTTTTCCAACCTAGTTAATATAAATAAGTATAATGAATCTATCAACCCAATTAAAGAAAAACCTATACCAATCTTTTTAATCATAAATCATCACCACTGTTGATCCTTAGACTTGTACTCACATAAAATAGACTGCTATCACTATTAACACTAGCTTGCATAAAGTGAGAGCATACGTTGTAAGGCTTATATCCATCCACTTTACAAATCATTTGAGTTATTAAATTCGCCTCGGAGTAAATTTCTTTATAAACTAGGCTATTTGGGTTGTGAAGTTGATCTAAGACATATGTCCAGTTGTGTCCAGATAATAGGCCCGGATCTATACTTGTTCCTACTTTATAATAGTATCCTATTATCAAGAAGGGAATAGATAGATTTCCATAATTCTCCCACATGTTATATATTGGAGTCGGCACTTTGTCTAACGGTTGATAATTCCTATCTTGATATTCAATCCCATAGAATGATATATAGGGACTATTATATGTGGAGTTAGCGAAAGTGAAGGTAGGAGTATTGGGATATACATCAGTGGGACTTGAAACCATGTACTCCAAGTTCGAGAAATTGCCAAATCTAAGAAGAGCTATGATTAGAGCCCATCTCTCAGCTCCACAATAGGGGCACCACTCTGCACCAACATATATTATAGCAGGTTTACCATTAGATGAAAAGTTAAGTGGCAATACTTTAAAGTCATTTGTAGGTAATGCAGTTATATTATAACCTTGATTACTTATTTCCACTAACTGATTATATACATCACCCGCTATTGGTTTATCTATTAAGGGTGAACTAGTACTCCTAAGCTGTGATAATGCACTACCCGCTATTACAATAATTGCTATTATTACTATAGTAATCAAGAGGTATCTTGAGGTTTGCCTTCTCATAGAATAGTAGAATTAAAAATTGAATATTAGTTTGCGTTAGAAACTTTCAAACGCATAGTTAAATTTCTGTAATTTAGTAGTGTATTAGTGATTCAAGAAATGAAAAAAGAACCAAGAGCTGTATCTAATGCGGTTTTTGCGGGAGTAGTAATAGTATTGGTAATAATAGCAGCCGTAGGCTTCGCATTATACGCTACAAAGCCATCCACTGCACCGTCCACTGTAACAACACCACCATCTACCACTACATTGACGTATACTCAAACTTCTACACAAACTATGACATCGACACAGACAGCCACTGTTACTCAGACATCTACACAAACTGTAACATCCACTCAAGTGATAACTAGACCAGTTACAGTAAATGCAAGTGGGGCATTTTACAACGGAAAGGTAATAACATTCCTATACACTAGCCAATTCATGTGCACACCTGAGAGTGTCCGGAATGTAATTATCTGAACGAATAGATAAACAGAATGATAAATATTAATATTGCCAGAAGGATAGGACCTGGATCACCGAGAAAAACTTTATAATGGAAAAATATCAAGACGAGAGGATTTACCTATCGCGCATAGCGTTGTCTGATCGCGAGGAGGTGCGTCTCAGAGCTGAACGGCTCTACGTTCTGGAGGAGTCCTCCGTTGGATCGCGAGGAATATCTTGATGTTGTAGATCACTCCCAGGACGTGAAGGAAGACGTCGTTCCTCCAAGTCGTAGTCCCGTAGGGCCTCCAGAACGCGTTCAGGTAGGTGCCGAAGAACTCCACGTGGGCCCTCAGGGTAGTGAAGGGCTTCTCCCGCGCTATGAGCTGTGTCGGGGAGGGAGAGAATCCCCTGTCCGCGATCTTAATCCCCTTGAGCGGTGACTTGAACCTCTTGTCCGAGAAGTTGGCTGGCTTCAACGTGATGGACCTCACGAAGAGGGAGACGGAGATCACGGCCACTGCCTTGAGCCCGTAGTGCGAGACCCCTCTCTTCTTGGTCCACCTTCCCTCGAACCTCCTCTTGGTTCTCCCCAGGGAGAGCAGCTTCCTGGCCCTCTCCAAGTTACCTTCCCTCCTCTCCAGCTCCGCCTTCTCCCGAAAGGTCTCCACGCTCCTCTTCCCAGGAGGTAAGTCCAGTAGGAAGGAGTCCACTAGCCACGCCATGAAGTCCACGAGATGCGCGCTCGCAGGGAGGTAACTGGGTAGGCACTTCTCCTCAAGCTTGAAGGAAATCTCCAACAACTTCTTCCTCACCCCGTACAACCTGCCCACGAAGTCGTGCAGCGTGCTCTTCCCCACCTTCCTCCCCACGAACCAGGCCACGACCACGTTCACGTTGACCATTTTCACCGCGTCCCTATAGGAGCAGGAATAGAGCACCATGACGATTAACAACTTCAGGTAAACCAGCGCGCCCTCGCCAAGGACCCTCTCCAAATCCATGGCGTCCAGCACGGGCTTGATCTCCGTTAACCATTTTTCCCTCCACGGCATATCCTCTATTGGGGGAAGAGGGTAGTACATCAGGTTTGGTATGTGTCTTAATGTTCTTGCCATGGTACTACCCTCTACTCCCATAACTTAAGTGTTACTCCAATTTAATCCAAGATAATACTAGAAACCAATTTATTCTTGCCAATAAAAATTCAATTTTTTACATTCCGGACACTCTCACCTAATGCTACTGTATTCTTCCCTAATGCTGTAAATCAAAGTAAGGTAGCTATGGGTTGCGAAGTAGGTGCAGGTAATATATCAGCCTTCCCTAAGGGAGCAGCACCAGTGTTTGTATTAGTACCAGCATTTGCTGGCTTATCCATATTTGGAGTTCCAGCTCTAGGCGCGACTCCTCAAGGATTTCCAACATTCCACTATAACGGACTAAACTACACAATAATAACCCAGTGTGGTGCGGCACTTACTGAAACTGCATGTCCAGACCATATGAGCTTAATTTACTCTCCAGCTTTTACTGTAGTCGAGCAATACTTAGGCATAAAGAATGGAGTTTTCGGACTACCAGAAGGAGTTTTACCTACACCAGCGCACGATCACTTAGTAACTTTTGCCACTAATACTTCAATACCATGGTACATCGTCGTAGTATTAGTATTCAACCCTAATATCTTTCCTAATCCAATAACTGGACAATGTCAACAAGTAGTGCCTTCTAATCAGAGCAATCCCACTGGATTATGCTTAAATAACATTAACGCATTGGAACAAGCAATGGGAACTTATGATAGTGCAGTTGCAGCTGCCAATGCAAATAATCCCATATGGGAAGCACTAGGTAAACCGGGATTAGACGTAGTGGTACCTGGTGTAACTTCACCATCTCAGCTATTCACTGCTACTAACTCCAATATGGTATTATTCTTCAGTGATCCAGCTGTTTATCCATACCCAATTTAATATCGATTAGAGGGGAGTAAAAGTGAATATAAAGGTAACTGTTTTTCATTATATCTTAGATAGATCTTATATATTTCTTCTATTTATTATTTTTATATCTTTAATTTTTCCCATAATTTCCGCATTTATTAGTCTCATATTTGTGGGTTTACTCTTTCAAGGACTTTATTTAAGAAGGCAGAGTTCAACAAATAGTCCTTATATAGTATTAGAGATACTTTCCATGTTGTCCTTAATTTACGCTGCTCAGTTTTTTACACATCTATTGAAAGCAACGGATATTGTTTTTTTATCTTACCTAATAATCATTTCTCTCTCTTTATATAGATTGAAGAGGATAATCAAAAAGAAGACTAATTACTTGCAAAATTCAAAAGTAGCTTTTACGTTATTATTACTAGCTTTTCTGTTAAATTGGTTTATCAGTGGATTTTTAGATTTAACCCAAGGTAACTTCTCTGTTTTTGGCCAATTCGGCTATTTCTCCTATCCCTTTTTAGCTATCATGAATTTCATATCAGCTTTCGCTTCCATTACAGCTAGTCCTTGGTTCATGATAGACATGGGGATATGGCTTGGGGTAATTGGCATTTTTAGAATAATAGAATATAATAAGTTGGAGAACAAAATAAGGTATTTACTAATGATGTTTGCTTATGCGTTCTATAGTATTTACCTACCATCATTCTCACCCCTACAGAGTGAAGTGCAATATATTCCTTATATGTGGTTTAACGGCTTAGGAACTTACGGACCGGTAAGATCTTCCTACCTACTTGATGGTATTATAGGAACCTTTACGGTTACAGCAATTCTTTCTTTCATGTTTGGTTCGAGACAAATATGCTCCGTAACGTGCACAGCTCCTTATATGTTACAAAATACATTCCTTAATTCTATGAAGAAGTATAATAGATCATCAAAAGTCGGTAGAAAAACATTAACGTCAAGAATGTCTTCTTGGTATAAATGGGTAATGAGTATAACGTGGATTTCATTGATAATTCTAGCAGTTTTATCATTTTTAAAATTCTCAATCTTAGGTAATGATCCTACAATGTTTTACACTAGCTTATATTTTAATGTGATCTGGTACTTCCAATTTATGTTAATGCCGTTTTTAGGAAATTACGCGTGTGTAAATAGTGGAATATGCGCATGGGGATCTTTTAATCAACTTTTCGGTTATTTAGGGTTTTTTAAACTTAAAGTTAGAGATCTAAAACAGTGCTTAAACTGTAAAACAGTTGACTGTGCCAATGCTTGTCCAGTTGGGTTAACCGATATGAGAGCGTGGTTCATAAAGAAAGGGGAATTCAAGTCATTTAAATGTGTAGGCGTTGGGGATTGCGTGGAAGTATGTCCCTACAATAACATAACATTTTACGACGTAAGATCATGGATAAAAGAAAAGCTATATCCAATACAATTTAAGCATAGGGGAACGACATAAGTGTTAGTTGTAAATTTTTTATCCATTAACAAAGATGAGCGTAGTGAGGTTAGTTAATTCCACTAGTTATGAAGTGATGAAGATGAAGGTAAAACTTGTGAGTTGCCTAAGGGGAGGTGAGAAGGTCACAGATAGTATAAAAGATAGAATTTTAAATAAATTTTTTTACTAATATAATATAATCCGTTCTTAATTATTCAAGATTATTAAAAAATATTTGAGATTGAATTTGTATATGGCTCAATTAGATTGAGAACAGTCCATTGACACTTCTACTTTTAGGTAATGTTCTTCACTACCTTTCTCTTCAACTTTCATTTTCTTATCATTTACTTGTAAGATATATTTTAGGCTTAATAGCCAATCATAATCATTCATTAGAATTTCCACACTTTCATCGCATTCTTTTATTTTCCTTATTGCATCTAACATTATTGATAATGGACTTTTAGATCCGCAACTCTCAGTTCTATCCAATTTTATTTTCTCAATTACCTTCATGGTTCAGCTCCTTTCTTCACTGGAGCTCCAACTATATTTCCCCATTCAGCCCAAGAGCCGTCATAAACTCTAACTGATGGATACCCTAATAAATACTTTAATACAAACCATGTATGAGAAGCTCTTTCCCCTATTCTGCAATACGTTATTATTTCTTTATCTGAGGTTATACCTACATTCTCTACTAATCTTCTTAATTCCTCTACGGACTTAAACTCTCCAGTATCTGGATTAACAGCTTGAGCCCATGGAAAACTTATAGCTCCGGGTATATGTCCACCTACTTGAGTTTGCTCATCAGCGTATTCCGGTGGGGCTCTAATTTCGCCAGTAAATTCTTTAGGAGATCTCACGTCAATTAATAATGTAGTTTTCCCTATCTCTCCCTTAGTAACCTTTTGAAGGATCTCCCAGAAGAATGCCCTATGATTTCCCCAATCTACTTTTTTAACTTTATAGCTACCCTTGGGGTATTGAGTTTCCTTAGGTCCTTGCTCTGTTGGTAAGTTCTCCTTAGCCCACTTTGTTCTTCCGCCATTTAATATTCTTACATCCTCATGTCCATAAGCCTTAAATAACCAAAATGCATAGACCGCGAACCAATTATTGTAGTCACCGTATAGCACAATTGTTGTATTGTTACTTATCCCTTTACTTTCCATTAATTTTTCAAATTGACTAGGTTCTATAAAATCCCTTAACACAGGATGCCTTAAATCCTCCCTCCATCTTATGAGAACTGAGCCTGGAATATGCCATACGTTATATGCCGTGTTTGGATCGTAGTCTACTTCGACAATTCTTACATTAGGGTCCTTTAAGTGCTCTAATACCCATTTATTATCTACAATTACGCCTTGTTGTAAAGTTTGGCTCATCTTTAAATCCCTAGTATATATTGAGATTTGTCATTTATATCTCTACTGAATTGTGCAACTTTTGCACTTAAGGAAAAGTTTTTAAATTACCCTTTACCTTTACATTCTACCCAAACCTTATATTTGTTTCGTATAAAAACTTTTGTGAGTGTTAAAGTCCATTATTTTAAGCCGAGAGTATGTAGAGAACGATTTTGTTGATTTAGTATAAATTATACAAAATATTCATTTATTGTCAATTTAATGTATAATTTACTGTTGATAAAGAAGAAGATATCATAATTCTTAATCTTTTTCAGATTTTTGCTATATAATTGAAGATTTGATGAAAGTGGCATTGGAGGAATTAAAACAAGTTTCAAATAAATGAAATTGTCACCGCACGCAGCCAAGGCGAATATTAAGTTAACTTACATGTATTATGGGTGCAGTTAATAGTTTCATGCGTTTGAAATAGCAGATTTGCCGTAATAGATTCTAGATTAGACTAAATCTTAAAAATTTTAAGAGAAGAGGTGAAAAAGCTAGAGACAACAACATGTTTCCGCATAATCTTAATAACTACTTCTCTCACCTAAAATGTTCCCAGCAATAACTACAATTCCTTCTTTTTTCGCCTTTAATAACACCTTTTTCGGTATAGAATTGCAAACCAAGTACATCTTTATTTGTTTCTTATTACCCTTTGACTCTAAAATTCTCCTCCTTACAATCAGCTGTTCTATTCCATCCATATCACCCAAATTCTTTATCTCGAACAGACGAATCTCATCGTTAGTTTCATAAAAATCAACCTCAAATCTCCTACCCTTCTCAATAACACCAATATCGTCCACAATATAACCATGTTTAACATTGGAAGGATCGACGCCATGTGACTTCAAAGCCTCTTTATAAAGCTCCATGAGAGTTCTCTGTACGTAAATTCCAGCTCTAGAAGTAAAAGAATCGAAACTAACTTTCAGCATCAAAAAAGCCTTTGTTAGTTCTTCTATTCTTTTTGAGTGTTCTTCTAGAATTTTTGAGTGCTCTTCTATTCTTTTAGAAAGTTCTTCTATTCTTTTTGAGTGTTCTTCTAGAATTTTTGAGTGCTCTTCTACCCTCTTAGCTAATTCCTCCACTCTCTTTGTTAGTTCTTCTATTCTTTTTGAGTGTTCTTCTAGAATTTTTGAGTGCTCTTCTATTCTTTTAGAAAGTTCTTCTATTCTTTTTGAGTGTTCTTCTAGAATTTTTGAGTGCTCTTCTACCCTCTTAGCTAATTCCTCCACTCTCTTTGTTAGTTCTTCTATTCTTTTTGAGTGTTCTTCTAGAATACTATCTCTTTTTCTCATTTCATTTTCCATCTCATCCAATTTTTTCCAAATCAACACTATTTGTTGGTTATTTTCTTGCACAGTCCTCGTCAGAGTTGCAACAGTCTCTTCTAGCTTAGTTAGCCGCTGTAGAATTATATCATTTTTCATCTTCTCGTAAATTACCGAAGTTATTTTATCAAGCAATCTAGGGTTGCTTATGATTTCATTTATTATCTCTTCACTCACGTTCCTTTACCCTATGAATACTTATATTTATAAAAGTTAAAAGTATTATCACAAAGACCCCACAATAGGTATTTAATTGATAACTATTACGATGCTTTGTGGACTTGTTGAATTTTCCCAAAGAGTTAAGAGATCTCACAAGCCTAAATTGTAGACCTTGAGATTAATTGAAAGGAAGATAATAGTGATTTAATGTAAAAAAATACTCAACAGATCAACTAAACACTACCACGGATATATAAATAGATAAAAATTATGTATGATTAAAAAAGAACTAATGATGCTAAGTATCTTTGTTTATAATTTAATAAGAACTTGCGAGCTAACACAGAGGAGATATCCATACGATAAGCTTCATTAATTTTAATTTTAGATATGTCTTTACCGTGTAGTAGTAAATAGATCATATAAGACTCTCTCATTGCAGTAGTGTAGAGAAGAGATTCCTCTCCATATTTTTCCACAATTGATTCTATTATTGAATTAAATATGTCCTTGTGGAACTCATCACCAGTTAATGCTAATGCTCCTAACGCTAAGGGCGTTAGATTAATATGCTTTTTTAAGTAATCTTCCTTGTATCCTAGTGCTATTTTCGCAATAATTGCATTATTTTGTATAAAATTAAAATCCTCGTAAATATCCGATAATTCAATTATGTCGCTTCGGGTAATCTTATAATCGTATTTATTCCCCATTATTAATGATTTAGCTAACTTTATATTATAGCAGAAAAGAAGGTCATTAATATCATCTTCCATGAATAGGAATTTTTTGTGGCCAATTAAGAATTGACATCTGCTCAAAGTTAAACTATCAAGCAATTTTAAAGCACTTCTTAAATCCTCATTAGGGCTATAATTATTATACAGCAAATTAGCCAAATATAACTTGTAATTATCTAACCTTTTCTCTAAACTGGTAATTAAATTTTCACTATTTATAAAATTCGTTAACCTATATAGCTCCAACGCTTCGTCTTTATCTATCTTGTTCATTACTGACTTCAACTCACCAAGTTTTATTTCAAGTTCTTTAACATTGTTAACAAGGTCTTCTACATTGCCTCTCTCAATATCGTTATATACTTTATTATCTAGAGCTAGAGCCTTTATTAAAATCTCTAAAGGTGAATTACCAGCTTGGTCCGGATGTAAAAGAAGCGAGTATAACTTAGTTTTAGGAGAGATCTCGCTTATCCTTTTGATGTCAGTATGGGAATCTCATTTTTCTGATATAAATGATAATATATGTAAGATTGAACCGCACCAGTTTTATTCAAATATAGCTGCATATATTTTATGAAAATGACAGTTAATAAGTCAGTTTTCAATAGCAGAATATAAATATATAGAATTAATTTCACGTAGCTGGAAGGAGGTGCATAGGGTTAGCTGGAGTCTAGGGGAGTGACGTCTTCACTTCACGGAACGCGCGTTCTTGTTCCACTCTTACCTCCCGATCCGGTAGACCCAAAATCATTTTACAAAAAATAATTTTGGTTGGGTAATATCAGATTCTGAAAAATAATAGAATTTATAGCTTTAACAAGAACGCAACTAATTGAAGAAAGATTTAAGGTGAGGAAGCCGGTATTATCACGTGGTGAAGACAAGGTGATAACACCTGGTCTTCCCCACCAAAATAATATACAACAAGTAGGGTATAAATTACTTTCCATGTTGAGCTTCAAGGGAAGAAAGGCTGAGGAGGTATCGAGAGTTCTGGTCTCCGCGTGCTTGTGGAACGACTCCGTGGAAAGCAAGTCCAAAGGGTATAACGTGTCACCACAGACCGTGAGGAACTACGTGGAGGAGCAGGGAACTGAGGTGATCGAGAAGCTATTAGAGTCCATGAGGAGGATTTCCATGGAGATACTCAAGGGAGTGAAGGAAGTCGACATCTCCATAGACTGGACAACCAAGACGTGGTATGGTAAGCCGGTGGAGGGACTGGGTAGTTCAGCCAAGGGGAACTCGTGGAACTACGCTACCGCGACCACGAAGTGAGAGTGTCCGGAATGTAAAAAATTGAATTTTTATTGGCAAGAATAAATTGGTTTCTAGTATTATCTTGGATTAAATTGGAGTAACACTTAAGTTATGGGAGTAGAGGGTAGTACCATGGCAAGAACATTAAGACACATACCAAACCTGATGTACTACCCTCTTCCCCCAATAGAGGATATGCCGTGGAGGGAAAAATGGTTAACGGAGATCAAGCCCGTGCTGGACACCATGGATTTGGAGAGGGTTCTGGGCGAGGGTGCGCTGGTTTACCTGAAGTTGTTAATCGTCATGGTGCTCTACTCTTGCTCCTATAGGGACGCGGTGAAAATGGTCAACGTGAACGTGGTCGTGGCCTGGTTCGTGGGGAGGAAGGTGGGGAAGAGCACGCTGCACGACTTCGTGGGCAGGTTGTACGGGGTGAGGAAGAAGTTGTTGGAGATTTCCTTCAAGCTTGAGGAGAAGTGCCTACCCAGTTACCTCCCTGCGAGCGCGCATCTCGTGGACTTCATGGCGTGGCTAGTGGACTCCTTCCTACTGGACTTACCTCCTGGGAAGAGGAGCGTGGAGACCTTTCGGGAGAAGGCGGAGCTGGAGAGGAGGGAAGGTAACCTGGAGAGGGCCAGGAAGCTGCTCTCCCTGGGGAGAACCAAGAGGAGGTTCGAGGGAAGGTGGACCAAGAAGAGAGGGGTCTCGCACTACGGGCTCAAGGCAGTGGCCGTGATCTCCGTCTCCCTCTTCGTGAGGTCCATCACGGTGAAGCCAGCCAACTTCTCGGACAAGAGGTTCAAGTCACCGCTCAAGGGGATTAAGATCGCGGACAGGGGATTCTCTCCCTCCCCGACACAGCTCATAGCGCGGGAGAAGCCCTTCACTACCCTGAGGGCCCACGTGGAGTTCTTCGGCACCTACCTGAACGCGTTCTGGAGGCCCTACGGGACCACGACCTGGAGGAACGACGTCTTCCTTCACGTCCTGGGAGTGATCTACAACATCAAGATGTTCCTCGCGATCCAACGGAGGACTCCTCCAGGACGTAGAGCCGTTCAGCTCTGAGACGCGCCTCCTCGCGATCAGGCAACGCTATGCGCGATAGGTAAATCCTCTCGTCTTGATATTTTTCCATTATAAAGTTTTTCTCGGTTATCCGGGTTTCACCCTTCTGGCAATATTAATATTTATCATTCTGTTTATCTATTCGTTCAGATAATTACATTCCGGACACTCTCACGAAGTATCAGAATATGGTGCTCCTCCTAGCTTTCGTTCCCCAAGTTAACGGGATGAGCAAGGATGAGATCGTGAAGCTTCTCATGGAGCAAATTGTGGGAATGGGCCTCAAGGTGGGGCTCGTAACCTTGGACGCGGGATTCTACACCGTGGAAGTCCTCAAGTTCATATCGCAGTTCAAGTTCGTGATAGGAGTCCCTGTGGGGGACGTGAAGATCTACGAGGAGTTCGACGGAGAGTACACGACAAACAGTAAGAGGTATAAGAAGGAAGAGCAGGTCAAGTTCAGACTCCTGGTGTATGGTAAGGAAATCGTTAAGAAGAGGAAGAAGACCGTGGTGTACTTCGCGAGGGCGACCAACCTCGACCTACCCAAGAGGGAAGTGCTGAAGTTGTACAACAAGGTTAGGAGTCCCATTGAGACGTCTTACAGGAACATCAAGGCCTTCCTTCCCTTCACGAGCTCCACCAAGTTCATCTTCCGCGAGTTGATCTTCGTGCTGGCCATGATCTTCTACTCGCTTTACACCGTGTTTAAGAACGTCATGACAAGAGAGGAGTTTAGATTGCTGCTCATCCTCTGCTTTCTAGACGATTTATCTGATCTAAAGGATTTTATATTTAATCTTGAGGAAACACTTATTAATACTATAGATTTATTTTTATGGAGGTGATTTTGGGTCTACCGGATCGAGGAGATTCGAGAGGGAGACCGAGAACTCCCACAACTTTACCTTCCTCCAAGAGCGGATCAAGAACCAGACATTCAAGAGAAGATAGGAAAGCAGAACGAGAACCAGTTCCTTCCTCACGTCACAAGTCCTAGTCCTGACCCTAAACTCCTCAAGGGAGCGAAAAGCATTCTCAATCCCCCACCTCTCCCTATACATCTCGGCAAGGACTATGGCATCATAAAGATCCATCTCCCTCCTCACGAGGAAGGCAATAATCTTGCCGTCTTCCTTCCTCAGGATAATGAGATAAGCTCCACTCCCATGTCTCACGCAGAGAAATCCAGTATATCTAACTCCGCCAAAACTCACATCCACATCCTGCAACATCCCCTTGTACTTCTTGTACATCTGGGCCTTGGCAGATATGACGAAGTCCAAGCCCAACTCCAAGAGGTATCTAATCACTTCGTTCACCGCGAACTCCCTGTCCGCGAAGACCATGACGAGCCTCAGCTTGTCCTCCTCCAACTCCTTCACGATTACCTCCATCACCGCCTTGAAACCTTCAGCTACGTTCTTCACGGTCACTGGGATCACGTCCAGGAAGCTCCCCAGGAGGAAGATCGCGGCTTGAACCAGTCCCCACGACGTCCCCTTAGTTGGCTTTATCCTACTCAAGAAACTCTTGTTAGCGTGGTATTGAGGTATGGCATGGAAGTCCACTGCTACCCTCCTGTCCCTGACTCCCCTTAACGTTATCCTCCCCATCTTCCTCAACGCATCCCTCACGTCCTCAACTTGAACCACGTTCAACTTTCTCAACGCTCTTCTCCCATCTTTTCAAGAGTGCAAGGATTTTACTATGAATGCTATACGGTATTAAAGATTTTAGGCTTTTATTACCATAATACGAGAACGCTATTTTTAGTTTCGGTCTGCTCTCTCTCTATTTCCACTTATATAGATACAAGGCTTTAGAATATTACCCTACAATACTATATATATGATTTCTCTAACTAAATGGAGGGCGTCTTCATACATAAATTGCTTGAAAGACTATTTCAATGATAATAAATTAGTAAGTTCTATGGCATTCTTAATAGCTGCTTCTAAAGGAGATAGTTTATATGTTTTTGCTCCAGACACAGACTGCATTATATACACTGAAGAATTAATAACTGATGTAAAGGGGAGATGCGAGGAATATGTTAAACTTTTCTCTTCATACAAACAAGATATTATAAAAAGTGCTAGCCTTAAATTATGGCATTATTATGCGAATAAGAAAGTAGAATTTACTGACGAAGAGAAAAAACTCCTATCACAGTTAGGGATTAGACTCTAAATTTCTAAAATCTAGGGTAATGGAAAAATTCTTACTAAAGTATTCAGATATTTCTTTTGCAACGTTATCGTCATAAACGCCTATATGAACCCTAAATCTTTCTGGCGGTTTAACTACACTACTCTCTTCTTTGAGGTTATTAAGATACTCATATTTACCTAGTTTTTCCTTTATTTGTATGTTATCTATACTAGTTTTCAGTTCTGTAGAACCTATTACTACCTTTCCTTTATACCCTAAGATATACTCGTAAAATTCTTTTGCATCTTCGTCTTCAGTTAAATATTTATGCAAAGTACGTGCTTCAGATCCTTGCAAAACAGCTCTTTTATATTTCCTCCTTTCCACTAAAGAGAAATAAAAGTGAGAAAGCTCATTATCATTTTTAGCATTAATCAACGCTAAAAATACTTGTTCGTCAGTAAATGTCTTAATCTCTTCTAAGTTTGAAGGAATCTTCAGAAGACCTTTATGTATTGCAAAAGCAATAAAATATGACATAACTCTATTATAAATTTCAATCACAGGATGATTATAAACAGAACTATACATGTGAAATCTTGCTAGAAAGAAATGTTCAAGATCATCAATTGCCTTTGGTGGAAATATGTACCCTTTCGGAGTAATCGTCATTGTAATAATTATTCTTTCTGGATCTATAATTCCGAATTTTGCTCCGGAATAATATGAATCCCTCTGCAAATAGTCTAGCCTATCAGCATCTAAATCTGAATTAACTATAAGTTTAGCAATCTTTATCTTATCATCTAACGGGTTACTACTTGTGTATACGTTCTCCATAAGATCAGCAACTTCCTTTTCGCCTAATCCATCTTTTAATATCTTTATTCCCATCATTTCATGAAATTTATGTAGTTGTCCTTTATACTCTGTAAGTCCAATTATTTCTTTATATTTATCATCATTCAAATACTTAAGGACGTCTAAAGCAAATTCAAACGTGTGGGAAAATGGAAAATGGCCTATATCATGATATAGCGCCAGTTTTTTGATAATCTCTTTAAAATCACTATCAATATTTCCTTCTATTCTATCAATCATTTTAGATGCTATATAATAAGTGCCTAAGGAGTGCTCAAACCTTGTATGCCTCATTGACGGGAATATCATATACGCCATTCCGTTCTGAATAATATGTTTAAGTCTTTGAAAATAAGGGTTGTCGATAAGCTTAGACTCGACCTTTATATTACCATATATAGGATCTTTAATATATTTCTCCATATATCTTTATCAAGAGACATGTATATAAATAATTTTAAGCGTGCCATTTACACTAGCACCTCACATTAAACAAATGCTACATGAGATATTTATACACCATTCCTTGATATTTCGTGGTCACAGTCGCGTAGTTGCTCTTGGCTGAACTGTTCAGTCTATTGAGATGTTAACTTCCTTCACTCCTCATGGACTCTAATAACTTCTCGATCACGTCAATTCTTTGCTCTTCCAGTACCTTGTTGCTATTCGCAAGCACGCGGAGATAAGAACTCTCTTTCTTGGTGATATACTATTGGTGAGGAAGACCCTGTGTCGCCACCTCGTGACGTTGTCCGATTTGAGCAAAATTAAAAACCATTATAATTACAACGTCTCATATTATACTATTCTTCATTATATTCAAGTATAAAGAATAATATAATATGTATTAACAAGAGAAAATACAGATAATTGTACAATTTTGCAATAAAATTTGCCATAACAACAAGTAAACACGTAAACGAACCTCGTTAATTAACGAGTACCTTCGTCCTAATCCTCGTCGAAAGAATTTCGAGATCACGATAGAGGTTAAGGAAGAATACCTCTATAACCACTCCCCTTAAGGTTGTAGACGAAGCCTTACCTTCCCTAATCTTAACACCACTACCCTCAACCGGAAGCCTAGCACTACCAACACCCTTAACTAAGACGTCCTTCCTAGAAATCCAAGCCCTATCGGCCATTAACTTAACGTTATCAAATGAAAAGGCTAGATCACTCAAATTGGCCAATCCAACCTTGAAGTCCCTAACGAAATTAGTCCTCCTTTCCACAAGGTTACAGACCTTAAACCCGAAGTAGGACTTACCGTGCTTCCTACCCCAACTACCCTTATACTTCCTAAAGGCTGTGAAGTTCTTGAGCTTGGAAGTAGTATAACCCATGAGGAGAAAAACGTCATTGAACCCCATCTCCTTAAGGTCAAGTGAGATCTTCTCAAGACCGTTTTGAAGACTCCTCTTTCCAAGGTAAGCCTCACGGAAGAATGTGTCAATTATGTGGTAGTCCTCGAACCTATCGTTTTTTCTCTCCCAACTTCAAGTTCAAAGCCCTTTTCCCTATACTCGCTGATCACCTTGTCCAAAGCCTTGTTTAACTCATCCATCAGTGTTGTTCTCATCGTCTCGCCCTCTTGAATAACTGTTTGTTGGAGTTTCTTGTAGAAGGAGAATACTGTGCTCTTTGGTGGAATTTTCCCGTCCAAGAAGTCCATAAAACTCTTACTGTCCCTAATTTCTCCCTCCAAGTTATTCCAAGAGATGTCGAAAATGAGCTTGATTAGGAGGACTTTGAGGAGTAAGATGACGTCCCACTTGGGCTTCTTGGAGTAAAGGGACTTAAGCTTACTCCTAAACGTTTCCCAAGGGAAGGATTTATCCACCTTGAGTAAGAGGTCCTTTTCAGTTGAAATTGCCTTTACCATAATATTATCTCATCCTAATTTCTTATTAATATTACTCATGAATTGCCATTTTAATCAACTTGGATAACGTCTCGTGTAGTACAAAATTGTCAAGAATCTTCCCTTATCATTATTTTTTATCATATCATAAGAAGACGATAAGCTAAGTGGTGGGTAAAGAAAAGACAACACAGTAGGTAAGACTGTAACACATTTGCATAACTTTTAAATACTTTTAATCATTTCACAATATGATCTTTATTATGATTATGTTTATATATTATTTCCTCTACATTATAAATTGATGAACTCCATACTGATGACGGGCTATGCTCACGAGGTATTGGGGGCGACAAATACGGATGGGAGGGTAGTGGTGTTTCCCTCGACTAGCCCCAATGAGTTGAGGGTGAGTGTGTATGAGCCCTCAAGAGGGGTGCCCGTGGCGGAATTAGAAGTGGTTAAAAGTAAGCAGAAGTTACGCCACGGGTAAACACATCTAATATCCTTACCTTACTAAACCGTTTTGCAATATACTTTGTACTAATTAAAGCAAAAAATGGATTACCCATGAGAAAAGTAAAGACGTTAGTGGAGAGAAGCATAATAAGAGTGGAATTAAGTAAGGAATTTTATAGAAGATTAGGAGCGATGAGAGATATACTACTGCTGAAGTTTTATGGTCTATTTTAATTTTAGTCTCTATTAAGGTTGAAATTACACCAGCAACTATTAGGAAAAAGGCAGCATTACCATACTCAACATTCATGAAGACCCCTCCCAATATTAAGAGAAACAAACCCGAAGAGATCAACCCCCTCCTATCCAAGGCAAATGCTAATAACAATATAAGGTAATTTTCTGTAAGCATTGCGAAGAATGTGGAGAGTAAAAAGGATATTGTAAATCTTTTATCTAGGAATAAAAGAGGATAAGGAATTAGTACAAGGAACGCATGTAATGATGAAAAAATCAAGAGAATCGAGGAGACAATAGGCGGGATGTATTTTAAACCTAGATAAGAGGCTAGGGCATAGACCAATATAATTGATAAATAGAAATATTGATTATGGAGCAGAAATGAGGAAAGGAATAGTAAAGTTCCAAGAATCGCCTCTTCTCTGAACTTTTCCATTTTACTTAAACTAAAGTAGGTTCACTTTAAAGTTTTATCTCGATGATGCTCTGTGGATTTGTTGAATTTTCACAAGCTGGACCGTTCCTAGGGAGTCTTAACACCAAACTTTTTCTCATACTTCACTAAAAAAGGAAGCAACAAGTTTTTCCTAAAATAAGCGGATATTATCACGAAGTGTTAATACCTAGTGTATAAGGGGTTTGGGCTTCATAGGATTTCATGATATTTAATATCAACCCTCAGCCCTTGGGCTTCACCGAAGTCGCGGACGTTCATCCCTCTCCGCCCCATTAGCGGAATAACCCCAACCCACACCCGTGAACGGATGTGAGGAAAACCGCACATCTTGAGATAAATATTCAGTGAAGCGTTCAATTGCCTATCCAACTTGAACCCACACCTCTCACACTCAAAGGTCTTACCAACCTTTCGGGATACAAACCTACATCTGGGGCAAGACCTCGAGGTGAGGTACGGGTTCACTTCCTTAACGAAAGAACCGTAAAGCGGAGCCTTGTACTTCAACACTCTGTGTATACTCCTCCAAACAGTCCTAGAAATCTTCCTCGAAAGAGAGTCATTAGCATCCTTAAACATACTCTCTTTGTTAAGCTTTTCCACAGCGAAAAACGTCATGGGGTACAGGTCCAACAAAGTGTTAACAAACTTGTGAACGAAGTCAAGAACGCGATTCCTCTCCCTATGCGAATACTTCCTCATCAACTCTCTCCCCCTCTTCGTGTGCTTAGATGCAAATGATTGCACCTTAGCCCTCTTCACCTCCATGGAGTACTTAAGGGAGTACAACTGCTTTAGTGAGATTGTAACGAATTTCTCACCATCATAAGCATCTAGAGTATAAAGGTTGGAGTCAATGGCCAGAAAGTTTAATGGTGTTACCCACGGTAACTTGTAACGAAATGGCAAATACACTTTCTCCTCCTTAATTATAGGTTCGCCGAGTTCCAACTCCCTAACCCTTCTTGAGAACCATGACTTACTCCACGAGAAGGTGATGTACTCATAAGGTCTTACAGTTATTCTAACGCTTTCCCCCACAACCTTCCTCAAAGTCGTCTTTATCCTAACGTAAGCCTTCTTCACCCTTGGTTTTTCAATCGAAGCTCTCCCCTTTATAGCCCTTTTCCTCCACGATGTGAGGATCGAGAATGCGTCATTAATTGCCTTATCGACGTAGTGTGACGCGAGGTGATTGATCTTCTCCAACTCTTCCCTAAGTGGTTTGTACACTTCCTTCTTCTTCGGTAGTGTTATCTTGTAATTACCGTTCTTTCTTACTTGTATTTTTGTTAAATTCCACAGGTGGTCAATTGCTTTCTGTAGTAGTGTTCTGTATTCTTTAATTAATTCTTTGCTCTTCTCCCTCTCACTATTCTTGATGGAGTACGTGAAGTACACGTATTCCTCTTCCGGTTCAAATTTTCTAATTCTTAAGTTCTTCAACACATTTCTTCACCTTCTCGTATTTATGACTCCTCATGCCATAGAGTTTCCCACTGAATGAGACTAGTATTGAGACTAAGTCTTCGACCAATTCTTCTTCTTTGTCCTCTTGGTTTAGTACTACTATTTCACAACCATGTGCTTTGCACACTTCCTCTAGGATTTCGAAGCCGAATCTAACAAGTCTGTCTGGGTAAGCAACAACTACGCGTGATACTTCGTTGTTTAATATCATTCTTAACAACTTCAAGAACCCCTTTCTCTTCATGTTTAACCCTGAACCTACGTCAGTAATTACTTGGTCGTATTCTTTGACTTGTTCCTCTAGGTACTTCACTTGGTTTACTAGATCGTCTTTTTGCGTGGAAGATGATACTCTGGCGTAAAGTATTACTTTTCTTTTTCTAATAATTCCCATTAGCCTCTCTACGTCTTCTTCTCTGAATCTCCATTTTCCGCTCTGTAGTATAACTGGTTTTATGTATCCTTTCTTAACGTATTCTCTAAGTGTTGCATAGGATATTCCTAGTCTTTGGCATGCTTCCTTAGGTCTTAGCATTGTATAAGAGTTTGTGGCAAAATAATATAAACTTTACGGTTTATCGGAAACTGTTGGCAACGGCTACGTTAGTTTATCAACAAAAGTAATACTTGATCTCAGTTAAAAATGATTTTTAAAGTGGCAACTCTATATATTATTAGGTATGCCAATTATAGTTAGGAAAGTTCATAAAAAGGATGATGGAAGTACTGTTTGGATTAGGATAGGCGAATCTCCTCCAGTGATAAAGGAGGGAAATGTAATTGATGGTGGGTTTTTTATAAGAATTGGTGACGATAAAAGTGACAAAATAATTAGATTATCTGATCAAGAGGCCTTAGATATAGCATACAGGATAATAGAGGCTTATAGGAGGCATGTTAGAATTTACGCTAAACTGGACGAGCTTTCGTATGAACAGTATAAAAGAAGTAAGGAACTAGCAAAAGATGAAGACGAAGAGGATATTGAAAAGATAGAAGAAAAAAAGAATCTGACTCCAGATAAAATTGAAGCGGAACTGATAAATTATTTAATAACTGCGGGAGGAGAAACGACCTTAGATAAGGTTAGAGAAGATTTAGGAGAAGAATACGCTGCATACCTAAAAACGATGAAAAATAAGGGAATAATAATTGAGGGAATCAGAGTTAAATTAGGTAAAGACTTTAAAAACACATAGATAATGGGAGGTCTCATACAGTCATCTTATTCTAATGGAATTAAGAGTTTCGTGAGCTACCCCGCCCTAACCGGTAGACCCAAAATCACCTCCATAAAAATAAATCTATAGTATTAATAAGTGTTTCCTCAAAATTAAATATAAAATCCTTTAGATCAGATAAATCGTCTAGAAAGCAGAGGATGAGCAGCAATCTAAACTCCTCTCTTGTCATGCCGTTCTTAAACACGGTGTAAAGCGAGTAGAAGATCATGGCCAGCACGAAGATCAACTCGCGGAAGATGAACTTGGTGGAGCTCGTGAAGGGAAGGAAGGCCTTGATGTTCCTGTAAGACGTCTCAATGGGACTCCTAACCTTGTTGTACAACTTCAGCACTTCCCTCTTGGGTAGGTCGAGGTTGGTCGCCCTCGCGAAGTACACCACGATCTTCTTCCTCTTCTTAACGATTAGCATTTATAGGAAAATCGTTACACTTTTACGTTACGTTAAAAATATATAACGAATCTTTCCTGGTTAGATGAAAAATGTTTATTGATAAGCTATAATATTAAGAAGTACAATGAAAGATATTTATAAATACATGGATAAATATTTTGACTTTTTATGGTAAGGGAATATCCTTAAACTACTAAACGATTTCCTTACCATACACCAGGAGTCTGAACTTGACCTACTCTTCCTTCTTATGCCTCTTACTGTTTGTCGTGTACTCTCCGTCGAACTCCTCGTAGATCTTCACGTCCCCCACAGGGACTCCTATCACGAACTTGAACTGCGATATGAACTTGAGGACTTCCACGGTGTAGAATCCCGCGTCCAAGGTTACGAGTCCCACCTTGAGGCCCATTCCCACAATTTGCTCCATGAGGAACTTCACGATCTCATCCTTGCTCATCCCGTTAACTTGGGGAACGAAAGCTAGGAGGAGCACCATATTCTGATACTTCGTGATCGCGGTAGCGTAGTTCCACGAGTTCCCCTTGGCTGAACTACCCAGTCCCTCCACCGGCTTACCATACCACGTCTTGGTTGTCCAGTCTATGGAGATGTCGACTTCCTTCACTCCCTTGAGTATCTCCATGGAAATCCTCCTCATGGACTCTAATAGCTTCTCGATCACCTCAGTTCCCTGCTCCTCCACGTAGTTCCTCACGGTCTGTGGTGACACGTTATACCCTTTGGACTTGCTTTCCACGGAGTCGTTCCACAAGCACGCGAAGACCAGAACTCTCGATACCTCCTCAGCCTTTCTTCCCTTGAAGCTCAACATGGAAAGTAATTTATACCCTACTTGTTGTAGATTATTTTGGTGAGGAAGACCAGGTGTTATCACCTTGTCTTCACCACGTGATAATACCGGCTTCCTCACCTTAAATCTTTCTTCAATTAGTTGCGTTCTTATTAAAGCTATAAATTCTATTATTTTTCAGAATCTGATATTACCCAACCGAAATTATTTTTTGTAAAATGATTTTGAGTCTACCGTTTAGGAGGGGGTAGCTCACAAGATCGATATGCTTACGGAGATCATCATAATAGAATAGACATATTCTAATATTATTTTTATCAACTAATACTAGATTATAAACTTAATGAAAACAGTAGAGTGCTAAACTTAATAAGCTCTTAGGTTATATTATTACTCAGTGGTAAGTAGATATTATGATTGGCTGAGGCAAGCAGAGAGAAACCTTAAGTCTGCAGAACTCAATTTCGAAAATGGAATTTATGAAGAAACTTGCTATGAAGCACAACAAGTTGCTGAAAAATCCGTTAAATCCTTGCTAAGTTATTTCCATAAGGAGATGAGAGGACACTCTATTACTTTTCTTTTACAATTCTCATCTATATCTATTCCCGACTGGATATTAAAATGTGCACAAGAGCTTGATAAGAATTATATTCCTTCTCGATATCCTGATGTGTACGATCAAGGGGCTCCATTAGATTATTACAGCAAAGATGATGCTACGTCTTGTTTAGAATGTGCTAGGAAAATTTTAGCTTGGGTGAAAGAAATTGTTGGAACGTCTATGTGAAATATATTCTAAGTTTACTCCTAAGCTAGTTGTTATCTTTGGTTCTTATGCTAGAGGAGACTATACTGATCAGAGTGATATTGACGTTTTAATAGTTTCCGACGTCTTTCCACGTGATCCTAGAAAAGGTTTTGCAATAACTTATAGCATAGAATTTCCAAAGGTTATGCCAATAGCTATGAATACTCAAGTTTTCCTAAAGAAGTTAGAAGGAGGTTCTACGTTTATACTAGAAATCATAGAGGATGGGAAAATATTATGCGGAGACGAGGAATTCAAAAAAGAGGTTCTCAAAAAATATAGTGAAATTAGAAGAAAATTCAAGAGAAAAGGAAAGCTCTGGGAATATATGGAGCTGTAGAGCTGGTAAAGATAGTTTCTCAATCAATCATCTTTTGATACAATCAAGATGAGATCTCTAGGTATATCATTAAACTCCACCCTACCGTTTATTATTACGAACTGGAAGTTCTCTAATGCTTCCTTGGCACTATCACTCTATTCATAATTGGTAAGATGACAGTTACTATCACCTCTTTTCCGTATATTTTTCCCTTTTCTCTTAGCTTAGCAGGTATCGTTATCCCATACCTCTTGTTCCCATATTTATCTGTACCGTAACTAATAACCGCAAAGTAGTTTTTGCTAGGTATGAGGGTACATATCTGGATGGGCAATTCACGAAGAGATGTATGTGGTTTGGCATCACTTCAAGGGATATTATCTTACAACTAAGTTCTTCTGCAATAGATCTTAGAATCTCTTTAGTGTATTCCACATCTTCATCGACTAATGTGCTTCTAAGATACTTTGGCATCTATACGAAATAATAGTTACATAGGTACTTAGTATGTCTTGTGGATTTCAGTTTCTCGATACTTTAAAGTATTCAGAGTTTAAAAGGCTATACCCCTAGTAGGGGCGAGGCTTGTCTTCCTTTTATCATATTCTAAATTCCTCATACATTTCTTCTTTCCAATCGATAAGACTAGATGGAATTAATTACAAATCTTTGCATAATCTTGAAGTAATTCACAACTTTTAGGTTAATGCTTAGTTGATATGTTGAATATTTCTACACCAAACCACTATTATCTTCCTTTCAATTAATCTCAAGGTCTACAATTTAGGCTTGTGAGATCTCTTAAACGTTTGCTAAAAATCAACAAGTCCACAAAGCATTAGGTTAGTACTTTGTTGATTTGTTCAATTTGTCTCATTAAAACGATATTGTATAACACTAATTTTTCAGTAATTAATATTTATTTCAACGTTCCTCTCAAGCTTACACCCTAATGCCCGGAGCCCTACCGACTACAGAATTCGCCAAGTGAACCATCCACGCGTAAGCCCAGAACTTGAGCTTAGCCTCAACTACTTGTCCAGCAAAACTTGTTGCCCTAACCGATTCCCCAAAAGTACGCTTCACCGCAGAGAACAAGGACTCGACCCTCCACCTAACGCCATAACCCTTCTCCTCCCTCCAACGATCATAACCCAACTTCCTAAACTCCCGCACAGCCTTACGTCTAGCAAGATGGCCCCTTTTAGTAGAAGCGTTCTTCTTGGGAGGAACTACAACCTCAACTCCGGTCTTGTAAACCTCATTGGCGTCATATGTCTTATCTCCATAAAACTTCTTGACCTTCTTTCCCTTATCTTGAAGATCCTTAACTGTTTTTACAGCGCTTTCAACCTCGTTGCTAGTGACCTCAGCGTTTATCACGTTGAATTCGTTATTGTCCATTACTATCTCGATCTTGAGGAATTTTGAATCCCTAGTCTTACCCCACTTGGCAACAATGTATTGTCCTCCCGTGTTTGTGCTAATGCCTGTAGCGTCTGCAATTACTTCAAGTTCGTCACTTGCCTCGGGGAAGGTTATTTTCATGTTCCTCACTCTCTTCCATATTGTTGAGTAATCGAGGCTTGTGGGGATGATCTTCAATTGTTCTAAGGCTCTTAATACTCCTTCTATTGCTCTGTAAGGTAGGAAGATGTGGAGGAAGGCTAGGAATTCGTCGAACTCCTTCGGAGCTTTATACTTTGTCCTAGCGTTCCTGTTCTCCTCTGCTAATAAGTCCCACCAATGTTCGAATACGTAGAAGGGGAACATCAACTTATATCTAGTAATGACGTTCTCGTCGTACTTGCTCCAGTCCCTCTTGTACTTACTCTTTCCCATAGGTAATACTTAAACGAATAATTTATAAACTTTTTGTACAATTCTGAAGCAATCCACAAAGCATTAGGTTAGGAAAAATTTATAAGTGTGTAATACACGTTTAACATATGAGTCAAGAAAACAATGAAAACAATAAGAAAACAATCACAATAAGAGGAGTAGATGAGAAAATATATAGAAAGCTAACAGAAATTGCTAGATCTTCTGGTAAGACCATCGGGGAAGTTACCAATCAAGCCTTCAAGACATTTCTAGACATCTCGGATGCTGCCAAAAGAACTGCTAGTGGAGTAGTTGAAAGTGGTAAGACGTTTATCGAAGGATTTAAGGAAGGAATGGGTAATTTGATAATAATTTCCGACATAGATGAACTATCAGTAAACAAAGAGGAGATAATGCAAACAAGTAAACCCATTGCATTTAAAGGCATAAAGAAATTAAGCCTAGTTGGTATTTCAGATGACGATATAGAAAAATATATTCAAGAAATAAGTGATGTTGATGAGCTTATAATACCCTCAAGTGTCAATAAGTTAAAACTATTGCAGAAGTGTAGGAGGGTAAAAAGAGTCGTTGTGCAAAACAACCCCGTTTAAGAAAATAATTGCTAAAATATTAGGGATCGCTTTTTTATGACTAAGATGCCTTTTTATTATTATGATTCCAATAAGCGTTCTAGTAACTAATGCTGGTACAGTTTCATTTCACATTAAGGGCGAGTATAATAGGGATAGACCTAGTAAATTCAGTGACGTATTTAGACCAGTTGTAACGTGGAATCTCACAAGAAAATGCAACTTGAAATGTCTTCATTGTTATATTAACGCATCACCAGAAGGTGAGGATGGGTTAACTACAGAAGAGGCACTAGGGCTAATAGACGAGATGGCTGAAATGAAGATCCCATTAATTATAATGAGTGGTGGAGAGCCTTTAATGAGAAGGGACTTCTTTGAATTGGCATCATATGCTAGGAGTAAGGGAATAAAATTAGCCTTATCAACTAATGGAACATTGATAAGCGAGAGTGTGGCTAAGAGATTGAAGGAATTGGATTTCTCTTACGTAGGTATAAGTTTAGATAGTTACGATCCGGAATTTCACGATAAGTTTAGAGGTCTAAATGGAGCCTTTAACATGACAGTTAAGGGAATTGGAAATGCAATAAACGTTGGATTAAACGTTGGACTTAGATTCACTATTACGGCTAAAAACATCCATCAAGTAGACGAGTACATGAAATTGGCCTTGAAACTGGGAGTTAAGAGAATAACGTTTTACCATTTATCAGCCAGTGGTAGGGGTAGGGAATTAAGGGAGTGGATGTATACTCTGGAGGAATATGTTAGTTTCATAAACAAAATGATTGATTATGCAATTAAGCTAAGTGGGAAGATAGAAATTGAGACTACACTAGGGCAATTTGATGGAGTTTACATTGCTAAAAAGTTAGCCAGAAATGAGGAAGAACTTGAAAAATACCTGAAATTTGTCGAAAATAGTGGGGGATGTGGGAGGAAAATGATCTCAATATATCCAAACGGTGACGTTTATCCTTGTCAATTCATTGACTTTTACAAGTTGGGTAACGTTAGGGAAAAACCGCTTAAGGAGATAATTAAGAATATTCCAGACTTGTTCATAAATACGGACAAGTATTTGAAAGGAAGGTATTGTGATAAGTGTGAATATAAATCTGCTTGTAAAGGAGGAGATAGAGCTAGAGCGTATTATTGGAATGAAGACATTTACGGAGATGATCCGTTATGCCCTTTGAAAACGCTCCACATTTAGTCTTCTGGGAAGTAACTAAAGCTTGTCCATTGAGTTGTAAACATTGTAGAGCTAATGCCATAGATAAGCCATTACCAGGGGAGCTTAGTACTGAAGAAAGTAAGAAATTATTAGAAGATATAGCGAGATTTGGAAAGGTTGTTATAGTTTTCACTGGTGGTGATCCGTTAAGTAGGAGTGATATTTTCGAAATAATGGAATATGCCAAATCGTTAGGATTAATAGTTTCAATAGCACCTTCCCCTTCTTATCGTTTAAGAGATGAGACCATGAAGATGATAAGTAATTACGCAAGATACATGTCAATCAGCATAGACGGAGCTACCTCACAAACCCATGATTGGTTAAGGGGACTTGGTAGTTACAACTACGCTTTAAGGGGAATAGAGCTTGGATTAAAGTACGGGATACAAGTTCAAGTTAATACCCTAGTTTGGAAGAAGAGCTATAGCGAATTACCTTTTCTAGTAAAATTGCTTAAAGAATTAGGAGTGAAAGTCTGGGAAGTATTCTTCTTGATTCCAGTAGGGAGAGGTGTAATAGAACTAGATATTCCTAAAGAGAAGTATAAAGACGTTATAGACTTCCTTGTCGAAACCACAAGATACGATTTAGTCGTTAGAACAGTTGAAGCTCCATTCTTTAGGAGAGCTAAACTTGAGTATACCCCAAGCACTATCAAAAGTAACGAGCTGGTTTCAAAATTACGTGAGCTGTTAGGTGAACCAGTAAAGGATGTTGATAAGAGTGTTTTACCTACAAGGGATGGGTCTGGTGTCATATTTATCGGCTACAACGGCGATGTCTATCCTAGTGGTTTCTTACCATTGTACTTAGGTAATGTTAGGAAGGAGAGTATCGTCGATATCTATAGAAAATCAGAGGTTTTGAAAATTATAAAAGATGGACGGTTTGACGGAAAATGCGGTGTTTGCAAATTCAATAATATTTGTGGAGGGAGTAGGGCTAGGGCTTTTGCAGTGTATAATAATCCATTTGCAGAGGATCCAATGTGTCCATATTAATACGCTTTTATTTTAAATTATTTTAAACTAATAATGAATGTGTTTAAAAAACTCTTATAAGTACTATGGGTTTAGAAATCGAATTAAGTATTTCATAATCGCTTAAAAACTTCAAATGTAAATATATACTTGATGAGCTTAGAGGTTATTGAAGTTCGATCACCCTCCAATCTTAAGGTAATTGGAACTGTGAAGAGAATGAGTAAAGATGAGGTTAGGGGAGAGATAGAGGAGGCATATAAGGGATTTGAAATAATTTCCAGAATGCCCCTCTATAAGAGGACAGCTATATTGAGGAAAATATCGGAAATTTTGGAAAGAGAGCAGGAGAGATTAGCTAGACTACTTGCAATGGAAGCCGGTAAGCCGATTAGTGATTCCCGAGTTGAAGTATTAAGGGCTTCTAGACTGTTTAGACAAGCCGCTGAAGAGGTGGGAATAGTTCTAGAAGGCAAGAATTATAGGGTAGATGCTTACGAGTACCCTCCTGGGAATGAGAATAGAATAGTTTTGAGTACTAGGGAACCGATAGGTGTTGTAACTGCAATTTTACCCTTCAACTTCCCCATAAACTCCTTTGCCCACAAGGTTGCCCCAGCTTTAGCAGTGGGAAATTCAGTAGTGGTTAAGCCAAGTATAAATACGCCTCTAGCAGCCGTAGAGATGAAGAAGATATTGGTTGAGGCTGGATTACCTGATAGTGCAGTTAGAGTGGTCACTGGTTATAGTAGTGAGATCGGGGATGAGATAATCACCCATCCATTAGTTGGTCTGATTACGTTAACTGGTTCTACGCAAACTGGTCTTAAAATAGCCTCTAAAGCTATTTCATTAGGGAAGAGGATAATAATGGAGTTGGGAGGTTCAGATCCCATAATCATCTTAGAAGACGCCAACATAGAGAGGGCTTCTTCAATAGCTGTTAGAGCTAGGTTTGAGTATGCTGGACAGAACTGTAATGCTGGTAAGAGAATTATAGTTAGGCAAGAGGTCTATGACAAGTTCGTAAAGGCGTTTAACGAGAAGGCCAAAGCATTAAAGGTAGGTGAACCCTTGGATGAGACTACTGACGTTGGACCAGTAATCAACAAGGAGAGTGTTGAAAACTTAAACAGTGTATTGGAAGACGCTAAAGTTAAGGGAGGAAGGGTTGAGATCCTCAATAGGGGGCCAGAAAGTGGAAGTTTCTTCCCACTGACTATGGTAACCAATCCCTCACTGGATATGCTGGTCTTAAAGAGTGAAGTCTTCGGGCCTATAGTACCAATTGTGAGCGTTAAGAGTGATGAGGAGGCAATACGAATAGCCAATTCAACTGAGTATGGTTTACAATCAGCAATCTTTACGAACGATGTGAATAGGGCCTTGAAGTTAAGTAGGGAATTGAAGTTTGGTGCTGTTATCATAAATGATAGTACTAGGCTGAGGTGGGACTCGTTACCCTTTGGCGGATTTAAGAAGACTGGTATTGGGAGAGAAGGAGTTAGAGAGACAATGCTGGAGATGACTGAAAATAAGTTAATTGCTATCACATTACTTTAAGTGGTAAAATCTTTTACTACATATTTTATAACAGACGGGGGTTCAAAGGGGGCGGAAAACTTCGCCTCTTCAAGATGGATCCCTCTGTAGAAAAGTTAAAAATAGGAAAATAACAAAATACACATCAATACCCACCTTAGGGTTTCGCTTCCGTGCTTACGCTGACGAACAAACCCTTAGGGCGTTAAAAGCCCAGTTGAAGTTAGCGTGCAAAATCTACAACACCTTAAGGTGGGCAGACATCTATTTCTATCAGAGGGATGGGAAAGGACTAACACAAACTGAGTTAAGACAGTTGGCTCTAGATCTGAGAAAACAAGATGATGAGTATAAGCAACTCTACTCGCAAGTAGTTCAACAAATAGCCGACCGTTATTACGAAGCTAAGAAGAGGTTTTTCGAAGGTTTAGCACGTTTCCCGAAAGAAAAGAAACCTCACAAATACTACTCCCTTGTCTATACGCAAAGCGGTTGGAAAATACTTCACGTTAGAGAAATAAGAAAAGGAAGCAAGAAGAATAAGAAGAAACTAATAA
This sequence comes from Saccharolobus solfataricus, assembly GCF_900079115.1. Classification (NCBI taxonomy): domain Archaea; kingdom Thermoproteati; phylum Thermoproteota; class Thermoprotei; order Sulfolobales; family Sulfolobaceae; genus Saccharolobus; species Saccharolobus solfataricus. The sequence goes on along the minus strand of NZ_LT549890.1, from coordinate 1,733,387 downwards.
CGCTTAAACTATCAAATCTTGGTACGTTCAAGGTAATTATACACAGGGACTTTCCCCTTGACAAAGTAAAGAGGGTAGTAGTGAAGCTAACAAGATCTGAGAGGATATACATCACTTTCGTAGTAGAAGATTACGAATTCCCCAAGTTACCTAACACTGGTAAGGTAGTGGCGATAGATGTTGGCATAGAGAAGCTGATCGTAACGTCAGATGGTGAGTATTTTCCTAATTTGAGACCTTACGAGAAAGCGTTATGGAAAGTGAAGCATCTACACAGAGAACTTTCAAGGAAGAAATTCCTCTCTAATAATTGGTTTAAGGCTAAGGTTAAGCTTGCTAGGGCTTATGAGCATTTGAAGAATCTAAGAACGGATCTTTACATGAAGTTGGGTAAGTGGTTTGCTGAGCATTATGATGTTGTGGTGATGGAGGACATTCATGTTAAGCAGTTGATAGGTAAGTCATTAAGGTCTCTGAGGAGGAGATTGAGTGATGTCGCGTTCAGCGAGCTTAGAGATTTGATTAAGTATCAGTTGGAGAAATACGGTAAGAAACTCATCCTAGTTAATCCTGCATACACTTCCAAAACTTGTGCTAGGTGCGGGTACGTAAAAGAAGATCTGTCTCTATCTGATCGTGTTTTCGTTTGTTCCAACTGTGGTTGGATTGCAGATCGTGACTATAATGCTTCTCTTAACATCTTACGTGGATCGGGGTCGGAGCGACCCTTAGTGTGGAGCTCCGCCCTCTACCAGTACCAGCACTTCGGTACTGGCATGGCAGAGCTGTGAAGCAGGAAGCTCCCTCTTTTAGGAGGGGGTAGCTCACAGTATAAAATTGGTATGAGTTGGGTTTACAATATCAACGAAAGTCAGAAGGGATGTACTAGAAAAGGCTAAGAAATACGGAATAAACGTCTCTGAAGTTTTAAGAAAGGCTTTAGAGGAGGAAATAAGGAAAAGGGAGGAGGAGGCGAGGAGAAGCGCTAAGGAAATCGCAGAAGTTCAGATAGCATTTATCGGAAAATCCTGGCAGTTCAAGAGGCCCATAAAAACTTTTTAAAATTAGAGCCTTTAATTTTGGTATGACCAAAGAGTCTGCGAGGGAGGAGTACTATAAGGCATTGGAAAAGGCAGTTAACGAGGTCATACTATCCATGACTGGAACGAGGAAGGACGTTGCCAAGAGGCTACTCTTGGGGGCGGTTGTGGGAAGAAATGCTACCGAGATAGCTCAAGAGGCCGAGATGGACTACGAGACCGTACTGAATAACTTGGACAAAGCAGCTCAAGCCAAACTAATCGAGGTCGTGAAGAAGTTAGTTGGAGACCATCCCGTCCTTCTCATAATAGACGACACCCACGACCACAAGCTCTACGCTAGGGTCATGCCGGTCTCCAGAAACGGGGCACAGATCTTCTACTGTAGGGCGCACAAGAGGTTCGAGTCCGCGATCCAGCTCCTTGTGATTGGCGTCAAGGATCTGGTGAACAACCAGATCTACGTGATCCACATAATTGCCTACATACCCCGAAAGGTGGAGGAGGAGCTCAAGCGTAGGGGTGAGGAGGTGAAGTTCAGGACCAAGATAGATGCCCTCTTGGAGTTTCTCTCCTCCCTCTCAGGTTTGAATGTGAAATCCAAGGTCTTCGACTCATGGTACGTCAGTATGGGAATCTCATTTTTCTGATATAAATGATAATATATGTAAGATTGAACCACACCAGTTTTATTCAAATATAACTGCATATATTTTATGAAAATGACAGTTAATAAGTCAGTTTTGAACAGAAGAATATAAATATATAGAATTAATTTCACGTAGCTGGAAGGAGGTGCATAGGGTTAGCTGGAGTCTGGGGGAATGACGTCTTCACTTCACGGAACGCGCGTTCTTGTTCCACTCTTACCTCCCGATCGAGGAGATTCGAGAGGGAGACCGAGAACTCCCACAACTTTACCTTCCTCCAAGAACGGATCAAGAACCAGACATTCAAGAGAAGATAGGAAAGCAGAACGAGAACCAATTCCTTCCTCACGTCACAAGTCCTAGTCTTGATTCTGAACTCCTCAAGGGAGCGGAAGGCGTTCTCTATCCCCCACCTCTCCCTGTACATCTCGGCAAGGACTATGGCATCATAAAGATCCATCTCCCTCCTCACGAGGAAGGCAATAATCTTGCCGTCTTCCTTCCTCAGAATAATGAGATAAGCTCCACTCCCATGTCTCACGCAGAGAAATCCAGTATATCTAACTCCGCTAAAACTCACATCCACATCTTGCAACATCCCCTTGTACTTCTTGTACATCTGGGCCTTGGCAGATATGACGAAGTCCAAGCCCAACTCCAAGAGGTATCTAATCACTTCGTTCACTGCGAACTCCCTGTCCGCGAAGACCATGACGAGCCTCAGCTTGTCCTCCTCCAACTCCTTCACGATTACCTCCATCACCGCCTTGAAACCTTCAGCTACGTTCTTCACGGTCACTGGGATCACGTCCAAGAAGCTCCTCGTCCTCCCCAGGAGGAAGATCGCAGCTTGAACCAGTCCCCACGACGTCCCCTTAGTTGGCTTTATCCTACTCAAGAAACTCTTGTCAGCGTGGTATTGAGGTATGGCATGGAAGTCCACTGCTACCCTCCTGTCCCTGACTCCCCTTAACGTCATCCTCCCCATCTTCCTCAACGCATCCCTCACGTCCTCAACTTGAACCGCGTTCAACTTTCTCAACGCTCTTCTCCCATCTTTTCCCAACCTGCTCAAGTAGCTCCCACTTGCCTTAAGCAAGGCACTGAGGAGTTCCTCAGGGAAAAGTATTTTAGTGAGGATCGAGTAAATTATCTTGAGGGCGGACCTGGCGAAGTCCCGGTTGAACTTCGCCGGTTTAGTTGTATTCTCATGCTTCATATATTCAAGTTCGCCCTCGTATATACAAACTTTTCTCCAGAAATTCTCATCCTCTCAACTTTTTCTGTATTCCATTCATCTCGTTTTTTACGAGAAAAAAGAGATTCCCATACTGACGTATTAGATGCAAGCTCCATAATACCGTTGACTGAGTTATTAGGTGAGAAAGCAATAGACCCCTTTAAGAGGAGTATAACTGCAGATTTAGCTGTATACGAAATAGAAAACTTCTTATGGAAGAGGAAATTAGAGAGGCTTACTACACTCTTTATAAACGTGTTGAAGTTTATAGAAATGGAGAGGTTAGATTAAATGAAAAAGTTGTGAAGTTAAGTATAGAAGAAAACCTAACCTATTACGATGCGGTATATCTTTACCTAAGTAGAAAGTTATGGTATAATACTAGTAAATGATGATAAGGACTTGTTGAAAAAGGGCAATGCCAAGTTCAGAGTTAATAAAAATGTTATAACTGCATCCAGTACTGTATCAACTTAAATGCAGCATCTTCAAGTTCTCCCTCAAATCTCTTCACATAGTTCGCCACACTTTCATCTCCACCATAAAGCTTAATCCATTGACTAACCATTTCTGAATTAACTTCCAAATGGAATTGTACACCTAAAGCTCTCTTTACCTTAAAGGCCTGGAAGTAGTTATTGCTATAAGCTAAGAGAACTGCGTCTTGCGGTAACGAAAAAGTATCCCCATGCCATTGGAACACTGAAAGTTCGTCTTCTCTCATGAAATCCTTCAATTCCCCTAATAACTTTACCTTTTGTATACCAATCTCTTGCCCGAAACCACCTTTTATCACTTTACCACCCAAGGCTTCTGCAATTAATTGAGAGCCTAAACAAACTCCTAAAATCCTCTTATTTTCCTTATATCCCTTTTTTATTAAATCTATTTCAACTTTTAAAAAATGATATTTATCCCTTTCATAAACTCCCATTGGGCCTCCCATTATTATTAAAGCTTCAAATTGCTCATCTCCCTTAAGTTCCTCAGCCATTATTTCATTAACGCGAGGTAGGAATTTCTTTAACGTTCCTAACGTTTCTACTGGATGATTGTAAACTGCTAGTATCTTCATGTGAATAAAAAATAAGGAAATACAGAAATATAAGTATTAATGACCAACTGCCCTAGCTACCCTCTGCCCAGCGAAAGCTCCTAAGATACCCACAATTGCATCTCCAGGTACAGAAGCTAATACGTCGAACTGTATAGTAGCCCAGTTCACTATAGCACCATGTATTAAAGGATTTAGAAATCCTAGGTAAAATATTGGGTCTGGAATAGCACATAGTATACCAATTATGGCACCTTCAATTGCAATCAATACTACTCTTTTTATCTTGAGTGAAGTTCCAATGCTATCGCTATACCTAATGTTGAATAGGTTACCCCTAGTAGCTATAATCACAGCATCTATGAAAAGACCGTAAGTAAATGCCTCATAAATAAAATATAATGGCTGGCCAGCAAAGCCGTAATGGAACAAATCTGCCAACAATGTATAAATCGTTAAACTCATTGCACCGACTCCGGGTTTTCTGACCAGCGATGCGACTATTAGAAGTATGAAAAGCCTTCCCCAGAATCCAATACCTAGAAATGGAGAGCTAGGAAAGAACCTCGCTATGAAACTCCCTACATAGAATTCCCAGACTACACTAAATGCTCCGCCAATTGAAATGTACACGAAGTCAATTGTTGTGAAAGATGACTTAACTAGTCTTCTGCTCAATCCGTAAACTACTAAAGGCGTTAGTATAAAATAAGCAACTACTATTTCCCATGGTATCATTCCCGGAACTGATGTATCGAATTTTATCCCATTGAATCCCATATTATACACTTCATTAATCATTTTATAAAGATTCCGTATAGAGAAATTATATTATATTTAGAAGCATGTAGACTATATATTACTACCATATATTAATCGATAAATCATTTGAGCTCTTCTAGCTGGATAGGGATGAGTTGATAAAATGTCCTTAAATGCACTAACCTTAGTTCTCAACCACTGTTCGACTAGCAAGTGAGGATCTTTCTCTTCCACCTTAACTGGTGGAGCTGTCACTATAATTCCAGTGAATGGGTCAATCCTAATGTTTTGCATGTAAATTTCAATCTTAGCTAACGCAGTAGCTAAAGCCTTCGACCCCTCTCCTAATACTAGAAAAGAATTATAATCTGCATAGGATTCTCTCAGCCTATTAAACCATAAGACGAAAATTTGCAAGATGAAAGTTACTACGAATATGACAAATCCTATTGCTAAAGCCGCTATGGCGAATAATAGTTCAATTTCATCTGCTGCAAGGAATAATGCCAAATATCCGAAATTCATCAGTAGTGTACTTATATATCCTAACACTGTAGGAATAAGACCTATTGTCATACCTATCTCAACGTCCCTGTGCTTTATGTGTCCTACTTCATGAGCTATAACTGCGGTTAACTCATCAACGTCCAGAATGTTCAAGAGGGGTAGAGTTATTCCAACTCTCATCCCGCCTAATCTATTACCGTAAGCAAATGCATTAGGATAAGGTGCGTCGATTACAAAAACTCTAGGGGGCTTAATTTTGGACTCCTCAGCTATTCTCCTAACTAAATTGTAAAGCCAGCCGTACTGTGGGTCATTTGGAGAAACTTCATAGCCACCTCTTCCCACTACATAAGGAGATATAATCCATTGAAATAGCCAGAAAATTACGAGAGCTGGAAATATAAAAAATAAAGATATATGAAGTAGAGAAGCTATTCCAATCAATACTATACCCTCCGATATAATGGTCAGACCTAACGAGATAACCATGCTCGATATCAACCTTTGTCTTACATCCATGATAAAACCTTGTATATCTTTTAATAAAAACCTTTTGCAATATCACTTAAGATTCCACTAATAATTGCCATAATCCCCAAGATTATTACGAGTAAAACTACCTTATTAGTCCTAGCAAATCTTAATAATGCGTTGATGAAGAAGATACTAACAAATGTAGCAACTACGATTGAAATTAGCAAACCAGATAGGCTTACCGAGTGAACTGCTTGTGAAACCTCGTGCTTGCTGAAAAGTACAGTCACACTTATGGCACCTAATGCAGCTGGTATTAATGAAATAAAGGATAGTTTAAACGCTTCCTCTGGCTTTACCCCTAACAATATTAACGCAGATGTGGTCATTCCAGATCTACTGACTCCGGGAAGAGCTGCCAACCCTTGTGCGATCCCAACGATTATTATATCCCTTAACTTCAAGTCGTGTAACCCTTTTCTAGGGAAATAATTCTTCCTTGATAAGTAGATTACAATTCCGTCAATTAATAAGACTACTCCTAGTACTGTCATTGGTAACCCTAAAATTGGTAAAGAGATGACGAAAAGGTAAAGGGGCACTCCCACAAGCCCAGTAATTATCGTTACAATTACTAAGAACTTCAAGAGTAAATAGTCTTCTCTTCTGGAGGACATCCTAACAAGTGCCTTTAATAATCCTGAAATCTCACTTCTGAAGTAGAATATTGCAGCAGCAATTGTCCCAATTTCCATAAATAGACCAAAGGAGTATGCTACGTTGAAGGAAAGACCTAAAAGTGTTGATGAGACGATTAATACTTGGGTTTTACTACTTATTGGTATCCACTCACTTATCCCTTGTACGATTCCTAGGATTACGCCAATTAATATATAGTTCATATGTAAGAAGTCTTATGTTTGGAAATAAGCCTTATCTACATATAATATATATGACAAATAAATTATATAGAAGCTATAATGTAGGAATGTAACTTGTTATGAACAAAGAAGCAATCATCAAGCAGCTTTTATATGCATTACAAATTATAATATCTTATGAAAAGAGTAAAGACATATATACCTGGGCTTGATGAAATCCTTTACGGTGGAATTCCAGAAAGACACATAGTATTAGTTTCGGGTGGACCGGGAACTGGTAAATCAATTCTAGGAAAACAATTCCTATATAACGGGCTAACAAAGGGTGAAGGAGGGGTATTTATAGCCTTAGAGGAACATCCCGTCTCCGTACGTAGAAGCTTTGAGCACTTTAAATGGGATGTGAGAAAATATGAAAGGGAAGGGAAATTCGCAATAATTGATACATTTACAGGTGGAATTGGTAATGTCGCACAAAGGGAGAAGTACGTTGTGAAAAGCATAGATGATGTGAAGGAGTTATCAGAAAACATTAGAGCTGCAATAAAGGATATAAATGCTACTAGAATCGTTGTGGACTCAGTAAGTACACTTTACTTAACGAAACCAGCGATGGCTAGGAGTATTGTAATGCAATTGAAGAGAGTTATTTCCGGTCTAGGATGTACTGCGATTTTCGTAAGTCAAGTTTCAGTTGGGGAAAGGGGATTTGGTGGGCCAGGCGTGGAACACGCAGTTGATGGTATAATAAGGTTAGACCTTGATGAAGTTGAGGGCGTAATGTATAGGTCAATTATAATTTGGAAGATGAGGGATACTAAGATATCTATGGTTAGACACCCAATGGATATAACAGATAATGGAATTATAGTACAATGGGATAAGTATTTGAAGATAAGCAATTGGTCAGTTTCAATTCAGCCCCTACCAGAAAATGAGATTAGCCAGATGAAGAAAGCTGTTGAAGAAGCCGAAAAGGAAGTTGAGGTTAAGGTTGAGGGAAAAGAAGAGGAGGAGTAGAGTTAGTTATTTAATAAACAATATAACTTTTAACTTATGAATAAGATAAGCGTTTTTTCCCTAACAATCTCAAGGATTTTGAGAAGTTTGTCAGCAGGTATAATATTCGTAATCCTACCCTACTTGGTTCTAGTTGAATTGAAATACTCATCGCTAATTCTAGGATTTATATACACCGTTGGCACATTTGCTACAGCTATACTTGGACTCGCTGTAGGTTATCTTGCAGACTTATATGGAAGGAAAAATTCCCTAATTCTAGTTTCACTTTTCCTGCCTTTAAGTGTATTACTTATTTTCATAAATCACTCCTTAATAGCGCTCTTTATTGCCTCAGCCTTAGGAGGGTATTCCGCCACTGGTGCAGTCGCCGGAGGTGGAATTGGGGGAATAGTAGCTCCAATTCAGAACGCGCTAATTACTGAGCTAACTGATAACGAGGATAGAACATTTTACTTCTCCCTATTCACATTTTTATCTGGAATATCCGCTTCAATTGGTTCCCTCGTAGCTGGATTCTTTACTTCAAAGCAAGGGTTTCTGTTTGCGATAATACTAGGATTTCTGTCAGTTTTAGCACTATTTCCAATAAGGGCTAAAAACATAAAGGCTAGGTCAGCCTCATTGAAAAGTAAAGTTGTCATAGGGAAGTTCTCAATTACGGGGTTATTAAATGGCATATCTGTAGGTCTAATAACTCCATTCCTAATTCCGTATTTCATTATCGTATATCACACGCCAAAATCCGAAATGTCAATCTACACTTTCCTTAGTAGTCTTATCGCCTCAACAATAATCCTCTTGGCCCCGGTTTTAGATAAGAAGATAGGATTTTTGAAGAGTATAGCTATAACTAGGGGTATAGGAGCACTTCTTTCAATTATAATGCCCCTCATAAGGGTATTCCCAATATCCCTAGGAATTTACCTTATACTTCCGGGAATGAGAGTGCTAGCGCTACCCATACAACAAAGGGCTATGACGGAAATGGTGAGCCAAGATGAAGTAGGTAGAGCCATGGGAATTAATCAAGTGACTAGGTTAGCAGCATCCTCTGGTTCAACTGGTCTCACTGGTTACTTATTCTCGGAATCGCAGATTGATGTACCATTCTTAGCCTCCGGGATCATAATGGCTTTAAATATTTACATGTACTATAAATTCTTTGGAGGTAAAAATGAAGTTAATAGACCTTCACGAGGATCTAGCTTACTCAAACCAACAAGGGATTGATGTAATTGAAGGTGATAGACAGTCTAGCATTAGAATGCTCAAGGAGTTTGACTCTTTAGTCTTTGCTTCCATTTTCCCCCATGTGGATACCCTAGATGAGAGGAGTGAGGGATTGACTGCCCTTTACGGAAACCCCACTAGATCGACTAATTTTTCCATTGAACTGTTTTTAGATCAAGTTAAGTTTTACTATTATTTAGAGAGAAAGAATTTGGTGAAGATTGTGAGAAGTGCTAATGATCTTGAGAAAGAAGGTGTTAAACTGTTATTATCACTAGAAGGTGCTGATGTATTAAGGGATTATAGCGATATATATCTCTTAAAAGAACTTCATGTTCTCAACTTAGGTCTAACTTGGAATTACGATAATAAGTTCGCGTCATCATGTATGTCTAAGAAGGATTACGGATTAACTTCAGAGGGTGAGGAGTTAGTCAGATTAGCTAATAAACTAGGAATAATAATCGATCTAGCTCATGCTGGTAAGAGAACTGTTCTAGATGTAACGTCAACTTCTAAAAAACCAGTAATAGATTCTCATACTAACTTTACCCGATTAAAACAGCATAGGAGGAATTTGGACGATGAGGAGATAGAAGCTATAGTTAAGACTAAAGGCGTTATAGGCATTACCGCAATTGTTGCCACTTTAAAAGAAGCGTCCATTAGTGGTATAGTTGAGAGTATAAAATACTTAGGTGAATCATTTGGCTGGGACTACGTCGCCATAGGGACTGATTTCCTTGGCATAGGTGAAGCTCCAAAGGGATTTGAGAACATCTTGAAGGTTAAGGAGTTGACCAAGGCAATAGAAGGACACGAGGAAGAAGTTTTATGGAAGAACGCTTTCAGAGTTATAAAAGAGAATATATCTTGATAATGATAGTAAGGCGTTGTTGACCTATTTAGTTTTTTACACTTAACTAAGATATTATCTTCCTTTCAATTAACGTTTTTAGGTTTGTAATATCCCTCAACTTTTAGTGAAAATTCAACAAGTTCACAAAGTGAAGAGGAAAAAATTGTTAAATAGAACAATACACACTACAATCACTCTTTAAATGAGAAACTTTATACCATTTGTCAAGTGTTTACTCGTCCATCATGACCAGATTTCATATTGTAGCAGATTCATACTGTTTCAGCAATTCATTTAAAAGTATGGAGGAAATTTTTATACTTTGACTAAACACTATTTAATCTTTTAAATATGATTTTGATTCTTTCCTATCGTATGGCTCTTAACCACATGGATAAAGTTTTTTATATTTGTATGTCTATATTATTTCGGTGACTTAAAATATGGTGTTTAAAAATATAGTAGTGGCTTACGACGGATCGCAAAACGCTAAAAGAGCGTTAGATGTTGCAATAGATCTGGCTAAACGATATGAGGCTAAACTTACTATAATAGAGGTAATAGATACTTCAGTACTTGCTGGAATGGGTTTAGGTCCAATTCCAGGTGAGGTAATAAATGAAATGTATAATAAGGCTAAGAGAGACGTTGAAGAGGCTAAGGAAAAAGCTGTAAATAGTGGAGTTAAAAACGTTGAAGCTGTAAACATTGAGGGAGACCCAGCAGCTGCAATAATGGACTACGCTGGAAAGACAGGAGCTGATTTAATAGTCACTGGAAGTAGGGGATTATCAACTGTTAAGAGGATATTCCTAGGTAGTGTTTCATCTAGAATTGTCCATGAGGCCAAGATACCAGTATTAGTTGTTAAGTAACTTTTTCTTCCTCTAATTTTATGCCCATTCTCTCAGCCCACCTCTTAACTATATCATACCCAAATTTTCTTATGAACTCTTTTCTACCCTCGTCAGTCATCATTAATGGCGTCCACTCTGTCTCCAAATCCAACTCTACTTTTATACTTTTAGCTTGTACACTTTCCTTAACTACTTGCTCCACAGTATATTCCAAATCTTCTGTAACTGGGCAAGCTGGTGTAGTAGCTCCTATCCTAACGTATACATCTCCCTCATCACTAATATCTAGTTGATAGATTAATCCTAAGTTAACTATATCTATTGGTATTTCAGGGTCATAAACCTCATGTAATCCTTGAATTATCTTTTTCTTCCATTCACCTTTTTCCTTCTTGTTCATACATTTTTCTTCTATGCTTTTAGAAAATTTATATGATACCCCTAAGTAATTAGGTACTGAATATTTATATATTAGAAAAGGAGATTATAATTATGGTTAAGCGTATAGTTCTGAAATGTGAAGTGTGCGGAGAAACGTTTAGTTCAAATTCCCTATATTATCAGCATAAGGTACTTCAGCACTCTAGCTATAAACCGATGGTAAGGGAAGATGGATATGAATGTCCTGTTTGCCATGAAAAGAGAAGAGGAGCTGCTAGTATGCTTACACACATTGGATTGCATCATATAACTAACAAGCCATTAAGAGTGGAACTTCAATAGTGATTCAAACTCTAGCAAACCTAATCTATTAGTGTTTTCCTTTTTAAACCAATATGAGAGGTTTAAATTATGATTAAATTAAAGAGAGTTTACGATCCAATAGAAAGGGATGATGGAATAAGGATCTTAGTGGATAGGTTATGGCCAAGAGGTATTGGCAAGGATAAAGTCGATTTGTGGCTCAAAGACATAGCGCCTAGTGATGAATTACGAAAGTGGTTTAGTCACGATACTAGTAAATGGGACGAGTTCAAAAAGAAATATTTTGAAGAATTAGATGCTAATCCAAAGATAAGCGTACTATTACAATTAATTAAAAAAGGTGAAAATATTACTTTACTTTACGCTTCAAAGTCACCGTATAATAATGCAGTAGCGTTAAAGGAGTATCTAGAAAAAAAGATATTAAAACAATAGTTGAGATTCTTTATTAGATGTTAAAATCACCATTTGAAGCAACAATCCTAATTGAGGAGCACCCTTGTGAAGTAATGAAGATAATATCTAGTACTGGGCTTAAAGGTGTTGTTGATAACGTTAAACTTGGAGATAATACAACCGATCACATAGTACTTTTCGAAAAAGAGGTCCAAAAAGATGATCTAATTAAGCTTAAATCGCATAGTACTAAGGTTTTAAGGCTTAACGATAACAAGATATGGGTTAGAACTTACGGATGTGCAGTATGTAAGATTCTATATACTTCAAACGTCGTTGTAGAGAAAATAAAGGTAGTAAGAGAGAGGACATTGCTCTATACTCTCTTAATCCCTAATACGATGGCACTTAAGGAATTTCTGGCAAGCCTCATAAGTCAAGATATAGAGTTTACAGTGCTAAGCACTTCTGAAATAAGTAGTAATGAGTTAACTGATAGACAAATGGAAATATTGAAGCTTGCGTATAAGATGGGTTATTTCGATGACGATAGGAGGGTTACTTTAACTGAGCTAGCAAAACAATTGGGAATTTCTACACCAACTTTAGAGGAGATTTTGCGTAGGGCTTTAAGGAAAGTTGTCAAGTTTTACTTAGATAAGGTAAGATAGATTTTTTGTTTGGAATATTGAATGGAAGCAACAAATTTCATTCATTTGAAACTTAGTTTAAATTCCTCTAATACCAGTTCCGCCAAATGTTTCAGTTGTGTAACAAAAATTTTTGAAGAAGATTAAGAATTCTGGAATCTCTCTTTGTCAACATCTGAATCTCATGTTGAGTTGAAAAACAAATTAATATTTTATTATGATTTATACTAAATTAAAAAATGTTATCCACACTCGGAATATTTAAAGAAAGAGAAGGAAGTGGGAAAAAAGAAAGAAGTATATTCTTGTATTAGAAGAAAGACTTATGCTCGTATAAGGTTTGTGGGACCAGTGGTGTAATTTTCCATGAGATATTAAATTGTTTTGCTGCTTGCATTAGCAAATCCATATTTTCTACATCCCATTCACAAATTGCAGTCTTTGCATCCTGAGAAATCTTTATGTTTTCCAATTTCATTCCTTTAGGAAGTTTTTTACCTTTCGCCATGCTAACTAGTTGGTTAAAGAAGTTTGTTACGATTTCCTTCTGACTATCTTCCCACTGATGCACTACAACTACTTTCATATATTTTTATTTGAAAAAACTAGTATTTATATTTTATTGTTAATTTTCATACTACTTAACATTCCCTATTATCCCTTAACCATTAGGTGTCCAGTATAATAGTAAAAGGAGAAAAAACACAATGATGTTAAATTCCATAAAGACCTTAATGGAAGAACATACTGTTATTCTAAAAGCGTTAGAGATACTTAACGTTATAGATATAAACGAGAATAATATGCAAGATATTAAAATCATTATAGATTTCATAAAGAATTTCGTGGATAATTGTCATCACGTTAAGGAAGAGAAAGTACTATTCGACTTTTTAGAACACAAAGGGATGGTAGGAGGCCCAATTTACGTCATGGTATATGAGCATAACAAGTTGAGGGATATAATAAATAGGATAGAGGCTAGATACAATGAATTTGAGGAATTGCGAGAGGATTTGAATAGCCTTATTGTGCTATTAGCTAGTCATATTGATAAGGAAAATAACGTCCTATTTCCAACAGCTGAAAGTTTGCTATCTGATGACGAGAACAAAGTAATTTACGAAAAATTTGAGAGAATAGAAGAAGAGTTCGGTAAAGAAAGACACGAGAGATATATAGAACTAATTGACACACTTTACGGTAGATATATCAATAAAAAATCAAATGAAAGATAAAAGAATAAATTAGTTAACTAGTTTTTCTAGTTTTTAAATTAACTTTTTAATTTGTGTGTCACACTAATCAGAAAAATTTTTTAAGCCGTATACTAAATAATACTTATGGAAAGCAAAAAACTCCTATTAATAGGTGTGATAATTGCAGTTGTAGTTGCAAGTGTAGTAGGATATGCTTATTATTATAGTTACTATCTACCGGTACAAAGTTCCGTAACATACTACAACCAACAATTACAGTACATGGGATATTATGCACAAGGAAATTTCGGAATGATGGGTGGAGGGATGATGGGAGGTGGAGGAGCGTATCACATGATGGGTTATTATGGTGGTTATGCTACACTGTATGAGAATACTATAACAATAAGCGAAGCAATATCCATGATGAGAAATGTACCATCATATGTTAAGGTATTTCCTAATAACAATACTTTACTTTTCACTTCTTCAAATATAGTATTAGTAGTCTTAGGAATGGGTCATGAGAGGGCAACTAACTTAACTGGACAGCAACCGCCAGCCTATGCACAGCACGATGTCTTCGTAATCTATGGTTTAATTAACCCAACACTCATAATTCCGAGAGGAGCTACAGTTCAAGTTGTATTCATTAATCTAGATGAGGATATGTTACATAATATTGCAATCACACCAGTTCCGCCGCCTTACCCCTATTATCCGATGATGTACATTAGAATGAATACTGTAGGAATGACACCAATGTTACCATATGTAAACTACAATTCTGGACAAGCATACGAGTTCAGTTTTACGACCACGTGAGAGTGTCCGGAATGTAAAAAATTGAATTTTTATTGGCAAGAATAAATTGGTTTCTAGTATTATCTTGGATTAAATTGGAGTAACACTTAAGTTATGGGAGTAGAGGGTAGTACCATGGCAAGAACATTAAGACACATACCAAACCTGATGTACTACCCTCTTCCCCCAATAGAGGATATGCCGTGGAGGGAAAAATGGTTAACGGAGATCAAGCCCGTGCTGGACACCATGGATTTGGAGAGGGTTCTGGGCGAGGGTGCGCTGGTTTACCTGAAGTTGTTAATCGTCATGGTGCTCTACTCTTGCTCCTATAGGGACGCGGTGAAAATGGTCAACGTGAACGTGGTCGTGGCCTGGTTCGTGGGGAGGAAGGTGGGGAAGAGCACGCTGCACGACTTCGTGGGCAGGTTGTACGGGGTGAGGAAGAAGTTGTTGGAGATTTCCTTCAAGCTTGAGGAGAAGTGCCTACCCAGTTACCTCCCTGCGAGCGCGCATCTCGTGGACTTCATGGCGTGGCTAGTGGACTCCTTCCTACTGGACTTACCTCCTGGGAAGAGGAGCGTGGAGACCTTTCGGGAGAAGGCGGAGCTGGAGAGGAGGGAAGGTAACCTGGAGAGGGCCAGGAAGCTGCTCTCCCTGGGGAGAACCAAGAGGAGGTTCGAGGGAAGGTGGACCAAGAAGAGAGGGGTCTCGCACTACGGGCTCAAGGCAGTGGCCGTGATCTCCGTCTCCCTCTTCGTGAGGTCCATCACGGTGAAGCCAGCCAACTTCTCGGACAAGAGGTTCAAGTCACCGCTCAAGGGGATTAAGATCGCGGACAGGGGATTCTCTCCCTCCCCGACACAGCTCATAGCGCGGGAGAAGCCCTTCACTACCCTGAGGGCCCACGTGGAGTTCTTCGGCACCTACCTGAACGCGTTCTGGAGGCCCTACGGGACCACGACCTGGAGGAACGACGTCTTCCTTCACGTCCTGGGAGTGATCTACAACATCAAGATGTTCCTCGCGATCCAACGGAGGACTCCTCCAGGACGTAGAGCCGTTCAGCTCTGAGACGCGCCTCCTCGCGATCAGGCAACGCTATGCGCGATAGGTAAATCCTCTCGTCTTGATATTTTTCCATTATAAAGTTTTTCTCGGTTATCCGGGTTTCACCCTTCTGGCAATATTAATATTTATCATTCTGTTTATCTATTCGTTCAGATAATTACATTCCGGACACTCTCACGTTCAGCCAGCCAGCTGTATATTATTATGTTTGTGAATATCCAGGACACGCTGAAATGGGAATGTACGGAAAAATAATAGTGGTGTAGAAAATGGAAAATTATCAGATTTTGGGATTAATTGGCTCCTTACTTCTAATTGTTGGAATAGCTATTCCTTTCGCTTTCTACTATCCAGGTTATGGGATGATGGGCGCTAATGGATACGGAATGATGGGTAGAGGAATGATGTTCTTTGGCTTTATGGGATTTTTGGTAATACCTGCGTTTGTTTTGGGTATTGTTGGCTCATTAATTTCAGATAAAACAGTAGCTGGCGTATTATTAATTTTGGCCTCGGTACTTTCGATACCTGCAATGGGATTGATCGGAGTAATATCATTTATCCTATTGTTGATCGCTGGAATCCTAGCACTTACTAGCGGTAAGAAGACTTAATCAAATATATTATCCACTTCTTTTCTTCTTGATTATTTTTATGTATGAGTCTTACTATAATGTCAACCTTTTTCTGAATTTTTAACCTTGCAAGTACTCTAATTGGATCAACCTCTGAAATTATTACTATACCTTCACTCTCTCTTATCTCGTCAATCTTCCTTTCAATTATCTCGTAATGGGGGAGTTCTAAAACTCTAGTGTCAATTATATACCTTATCATCACAAGAAATTACCTCTTCTTCATAATATAAAATGAAGACCTAACATATAAGTTGATACAAAAATAAGGGGGTTGAAGGATGAACGGGTTCTTCCGCGACTTTGGTAAAGCCTAAGGGCTGAGGATTGATGTTAAATATCGTGAAATCTTATGAGAGAGTGGACAATAATTTCATTTATTTGAAACTTAGTTAAAAATCACCTAATACCAATCTAGCTGCTTTGTGGATCTCTTCAATTTTTATCTGAGTTAACGTGGAGTTTATTTTTAAATCAAGGCTTGATTTCGGATTTAAGAAAAATTGATGAGCTTAACATCTTAGAAAATCGAAGTATTCAACAAAGCACAATCTAGCCAACTGCTTTAATTGGACAACAAAAATTTTTGGAGACAGTTAAAAAATTACAGCATCTTCTTTTTTCCAGCATCTGAATCATCTGTTGAATTGAAGATAAACGGATACTTTATGTGATTTTATACTAAACTAACAAAACTGTTATCAACACTTATCCCTTATCGATAAAGGAATTTAGAGAACTCTACTGAAATGCGATCCTTTACTTAAACTTACACCAAATACGCCTTTATCCTTAACTTTAAATGCCTTCTATCACTTGATAACATACCTCTGAATCTATTCGCAGTTATGAGAAGGTATTCTAAAAACGTAGTAACCCTAATACTTTAGTGCACCATTTTTTATAACATAAGATAATACACTATCCCATGGAATTAGATCTGAGACCCATACAACCAGAATATAGACATAAGTTAGTGTTAGAAAGCTTCAGTAAGTTAAAAGAAGGAGAGGAACTAACAGTAATAGCTGACCACTATCCATCTCATTTAATACAACTATTATCCGGCTATATTGAGAAGTATAAGGTTGAAGAAACTGCGAATGGTGATTTCGTCTTAAAGCTTACAAAAAAGAAGGGAAGTACTAATAAAGCGATAATTTCGCATATCTCTGAATTTAGAAAGACTGGAGACGTCTTTACTCCAATTCCGGTGCTTAGGAAAGATGAATATGGTGTTATTCTAGTCTTTTTTAAGCCTGGACAATATATCCCAATACATGCACCAGATTCAGATCTGATCTTTTACGTATTACAAGGTCAAGGAAAAGTTAGCGTAGACAATAGGGAATATGAAGTGCATGAGGGTTCGATCGTAATAGTACCTAGAGGTATTAAGAGAGGAGTCAAAGCTGATACTTATATGGAGGCCATTCACATAGTTGTACCAAGTCCCTCACCAGAAGATCACGAAAAGGTAATGAAAGCAGCTATGAATGGTATTGCAGAAGTCGATCTAAGACACTAGATAAACTATATCTTTTTTTATGTAATGACTTTTATACTTTCATCTCTTATTTTAACAAGATGATAACTCTCGTAGGGAAAATATTCGACGGAGAAAAAATTATTGAACAAGGTACTGTAGTTATAGAGAATGATAAAATCGAAAGAGTTAGTGAAGGAATTGATATCCCGCAAGGAAGTGAAGTAATTCAAGCTAATTTCATAATGCCTGGTTTAGTTGATGCCCATTTGCATTTCTTCGGAGTTGAAGAGGATAACGTCCTTTCCTGGAATATAGTAAACGAAATTGATGTAGCAATAAGGAGTACTAGAGACATGGAGAGACTGCTACGTTCCGGGTTCACTCTAGTTAGGGATTTAGGAAGTAAGGTTGCTGTAAGGCTAGATTACCTTCAGAGAAGGGGAGAGATATTGGGACCGACCGTCATTGCCTCTGGATACTCTTTAGCAATCACTGGCGGTAATGATGATCCAAAGGATTTGCCAATAGATATTGCGCAGAGGCTCTCATATTCATTTTACTGTGATTCTCCTTATGAGTGTAGAAAAGCTGTGAGAATGGCAATTAGACAAGGGGCTAGGGTAATAAAAGTTTACGCGTCTGGAGCCTTTTCCCAAGGTGGAAAAATTCTGCCTGGATTTGCATTGGATGAGCTCAAGGCTATAGTTGACGAATCTCACAGATTTGGTTTAAAAGTCGCATCTCATGCCTATGGAAAAGAGGCAATTATGAACTCCATTCTAGCTGGTGTGGATACAATAGAACACGGTTTAGGGTTAGACGATGAGACTGCAAGTATGATTAAAGAGAGGGGAATTTGCTATATTCCAACATTAGCTACTTATGAAGTACCATTTGAGGTAAGGGATCCTGAGGTTAGGATTTACAGAGAAGAGCTTGTCAAGAGACATTTTAGTGAGGACATTAGGATTGCTGTTTCCCACGGGGTGAAAATAGCTACCGGTACGGATTATGTGGGATCTAAGAAAAGACCTCATGGACAGAATTATAGAGAGTCCGTTCTCCTATCTAGATATATGAGTAATTTAGAAGTACTAAGAGCATCAACATCAATAGCTTCAGAATGTCTTGGTGTCAAGGTGGGTTACATAAGGGAAGGATATAAGGCTGACTTAATAGTATTAAAGGATGACCCCACTAGAGATATTGAGAACTTGAAACCTAATAATGTCTCATATGTCATTAAAGATGGTAAGTTGTATACTGGTTATGGATTATACCAAGAATAACTAATCTTTTCTTACCGCTTCTATAACGGTCAATTTCGATGCTTTCCACGCCGGATATATCCCAGCTATAATGCTTGTCACTAGGGCTATTAGGATTGATATTGCGACATCGGACATTGAGAGAAACGGACGTATGACCACAATTAGATTTGAACCATTACTGGATCCTGCATTAAATGGTATACCATTTATGTCCATTATATACGTTCCCATTATAGTTAACGTTAACCCCACTATCCCACCTATTACTCCCACAATTAACGCTTCTAATAGGAAGACTAATAAGACTTGCCTAGTGGTTAATCCTACAGTTTTCATTATTCCTATTTCCCTAGTCCTCTGATAGACTCTAGCTAGGGTTATTCCCATTATTCCAACAGCACCAACAAATAATGAGATAGACCCTATTAATATTACTAGGAACGAGAAGCTGGTTATTATAACTTGAACAGAGGATATTGCTTGTTGTATTGTGGTTACTGTTAATGAATTGCCGTAAATATAGTTTAACAGAGTGGTAATTGTATTAACTTCACTTATACTACTACCTTGCAATACTACTAGAAAATAGCCGGGAGGATTTATCAATGCCTTAGCCTCACCTAATGGAATGAAAATAACATCGGAAGTGTCACCTATTACAACAGACTGGGTTGGGCGCAAAATTCCATATACTGTTAATGGTAAAGCATTTCCATTAGAGAGTTTTAGAATTATAGTGGAACCAGGCTGAACGGTTACGTTTGGTATAGGATGGGCTATATCATGCCCTATTACTGCGTATGGTACTGTCACTGGAGGATATACCGTACCGTTCTCAAGTTCTACTTTTCCTAGCAATGACGATATATTATCCACACCTACTACTAAAACATTAATAACCCTCCCCCCTATTTGAACTACTCCATGGGCTTCAATCACTGGATATACTGCATCTATCCCGGGCAATGAACTCATGAGTGATACGTCCGTAGGAGATACATAACCTATCTCGTTAAAAACGTAAATGTTTGTAGGATTAAGTTGAAAAAGTGTAGAAATTACTGACCGTTCTACTCCTTGACTAAAAGCCTCGATAAAGGAAACACTTGTAATACCGATCATGATAGCTATTATAGATATTATGGCTAAAGTTTTCCTTGCCATTAAACCTTTATAAGCAAGCCATAAAATATCTACACCATTCATAAAGCATTTAAAGTCTATGACATTAAAAGTCTATCAATTTGAGATGGTGATAGTTCTTAATGATTTGTATCTTTGCGGTTCCTTACAGAACTCCCTATTAGTTAATCCGAATTCTATGGCTTTCTCCTTTCCCATTTTTCTAAATATTTCAGCTCCTTTATAATATACCTTGAAGTAATATTTTGGTACTGAAAACCAGTATTCATCTCCCCTATAACCCATAATCTCCTCGTCAATCCATGTGGCGAAACCCTCAACAAATTGGAAATACCTTAATAGTTTCCCCTTTCCTATTCCGAAAGCTAAAGGAATAGCCTCAATTAACATGTGGAGATAAGGGAACTTAGGTTTACAGATCTTATCTTGAACGAAATGAGCTAATTCGTGTATTAATGTTCTCTCCAACGCATCTTCATCATTATCAAAGTAGCCTATTATCACTACATCGTATCTATAGGATCCATAAAAGGGAATACTGGTCTCGATTACGAGCGGAGTTGGAAAGGAAAATCCGAGAAATCGCTCTAATTTACTTTTAGCTCTATCTATTATTTCAGTATTCCCCATATGTAAATGTTAGTAACGATAATTATTAAATTTTATGCCAAATTGTTGAGAATTATTGTGGAAAAACTTTAATTTAGTAAATTAGTAGATATGTTTTAACTGAATCTCTATACTTTAAACACAATCAGTTCATCCCAGATAATCTAATACGTAATAATGAAAATAAAACTCTGTAGTCAAATAAACTCAACTTTAATATAACCGAAAAAATTTAATAGGTTCTTTTTTTAATAACCAGTGAAATGACCAATAAAGCCATTAAGGCGACAAACGAAGAACTGCAACAAGTTTACAACGATATACCGAAAGCTTATGATAGGGCTAATAGGTTTATTTCCTTTAATCAAGATGTGAAATGGAGGGCAGATCTCGTTAAGACCATACTGAAGTACTGTAAGAGACCAAAGCTAATCTTAGACGTCGCAAGTGGAAAAGGCGAACTCTCATATACGTTTAAGAAAATTTACAAAGATAACTCTAATTACGAGATTATACTATCGGATTATGCTGAAAACATGCTTAAAATGGCGCTAATCAAAGACGATAAGGTACTTTGCTCATTTGATGCACTGCCGTTTAGAGAAAAGACATTCGATATTGTAATGAGTAGCTTTGCCTTACACGCATCTGACAATATAGAGGATGTAATAAGGGAGATCACCAGAGTTTCAAGAAAAATTGTGGGATTTATAGCTATGGGGAAACCTGACAGTTGGGTAAGGAGGATTTACTTGAGTATATATCTAAAGTATATTATGCCATACATAGCAGTCTTAGGAGGAGCTAAGGCGAGGGATTTCAAATATATTTATTATATTTACGAGAGAGTCCCCACCAATTCTCAACATAAAAGGATTTTCGAAAAATATATTGACATCAAAGTATATGAGGAAAGGGCGTTAAATTTATTCTATTTCGTAGTGGGATTTCCTAAGGAGTAGATTTTGCAAGAATAGAGGTGGCTAGAGAGCTATTCGGGTCTCCTTTGTGAATTGTAATTTGTAAATAATGCGGTTGTAAAAATGTTAATATTGGCAATCGTGTTTCTCTGCTAATTAGTCGTCTTCGTTTAGTTAATTTCGTAACAACCTTTGAAATAAAGTGAATTCGCAATGGATAACTGAATCTACCTCGTGTGTAAAAATTTTAACTTTTGTTTATGTTTAGACATATCATCTATATATATTTACCATGATAAGTATATATTTGGTGATTAAATGGTTTTCATTGATAACTTGGGTTTAATGTTATTTATATTACCGTTAGTATCAGTGTTAATAGCTTATACTACAGTTCAAGCTTTCATAGGATTTAGAAAGACTGGTTATGAGGCAATAAAGAGAAGTCTTGATGACTCAATACTTCCGGCTGCAATTCTTGGTACGATAATTATAATACTGAGCTTATGGGGGGAATTCTCTTGGACTTTACCAGGGAGCTATAACATATTGTTTTATGACGTGTACTTATTGCTGGGCATTACGATCCTTTCCTATTCAGTTACCGTATACATGGGAAAGAGATTACAGAGTACTGGAATTTTCGCCTTATTCGTAGGCTTAATAACTATATACTATGGTGCTTCAGGCTATAACTTGGGACTAACTAAAGAACCGTTAGCACTATTAGCCCTATACACTACTTATGGAATAGCTGGTATTCTAGGATACCCAGTAACCTTAGCGTTGGACAGACTTAGAGATCAACAAGGAGTTAAGGATCCAAAGCTAGAAGGATGGATGTACGCATTCTTCATACTATTCTGGATATTTGTTATAATTGCAGGGATTATAGGTGCGTTCATTGCAGTTGAGACTATCCCAGCTCATCTTGCACATCCTCCATAAAAGATAATATTTTTTCTTTCCTATTTTTACCCTTTTTACTTGAGAGATAGTTATAACAAGTGAATCGCTTCAATTCAACAAATACAAGTATTGATAACAGTTTTGTTTATTTAGCATAAATTGTATAAAGTATCCGTTTATCTTCAACTCAACATATGATTTAGATGTTGATAAGGAGAAGATGTTACGATTTTTAAACCCTTTTTCAGAAACTTTGCTACACAATTGAAGCATTTGACGAAAGAGGTTTAGAGGAATTTAAACTAAATTTCAAATGCATGAAATTGTTCCCTACACTTGCAAATACTAAAAAGATATATAAGAAAAGAGGTGATAAAGGGATAGTATGGACGAATTAAACTACTTGTTTAAGCCTAGGAGCATTGCAGTTGTTGGTGCCTCAAGGCATAAGGAGAAAGTTGGAAACGTTATATTTAGAAATTTGCTCTCTACATTTCAAGGTAAATTATATCCAATTAATACCAAAGCGGAAGACGTTGAGGGAGTAAAGGCTTACAAAAGCGTAAAGGAAATCCCTGATGATATTGATTTAGGCGTAATTGCTGTTCCCAGAGAAGTTGTTCCTCAAACAATGGAAGAATTTGTAGAAAAAGGAGTGAAAGCTTCCATAGTAATTACTGCCGGATTTAGGGAAGTTGGCGAGGAAAAATTGGAAAACGAGGTAATAAGTATCGCACGAAAAGGAGGGATTAGGGTTTTAGGACCAAACACCTTTGGAATTATTACACCGGAATTTAATGCGACCTTTACTTACACCGACGTAAAGAGAGGAAATGTAGGTTTAGTGGTTCAAAGCGGTGGGCTAGGAGTTTATATGTTGAACTGGGCTCAGAAGTATCGGATAGGGATAAGCTATATGGTGAGTTTAGGCAATCAAGCTGATGTGAAGGAATATGAAGTCATCAATTACCTATCAAAGGACGCTGAGACTAGAGCAATATTCGTTTATTTAGAAGGGGTATCAGATGGAAATGCTTTCCTTGAAGAACTACCCGAGGCTACTAGAAGAAAACCTGTGGTCTTTTTGAAAGGAGGAGTCAGTAGTAGCGGAGCTTCGGCTGCTAAAACACATACTGGCAGTTTAGCTGGATCATTTGAGGTGTTTAAAGCAGCTGTTAATACAATAGGTGGGATCTTAGTGGATAACCTTCACGACATGTTAAACTTGGCTAAGATATTAATGTACTCTGAACCGATAAGTGAGGAACTCTTAGTTATAACTAACTCTGGTGGACATGGTGTACTAGTTTCTGATGAGATAGACAAAAATGGGCTTAGACTGGTGGAAATCCCAGAATGGATGAAGAAAGAACTAACTAAAATACTCCCACCTACATCCCTTCCTAAAAATCCCCTTGATCTAACTGGAGACGCCGATAGGGAGAGATATCACAATGCGTTGAAAATCGTTAGCAGTCTAGATTGTACTAAATTGGTGATAGTACAGTCCTTACCCATGGTAAGTTGTAGTGACGTTGCTAGGGTTATATCCAATTTCAAAGGGAAAGGAGTGATTGGCGTAACCATGGGCTTAGATGAGGATATGGCATTAAAAATATTGGAAACGACCGGAATTCCAGGATATACTTTTCCAGAGGATGCTGTAAAAGCGATTAAATATTACACTTCTAGACCAACACCCAGAAAGAAAATAAGGACTGTACAGCCGATCGAGGCTGCTTTAGAATTAGTTAAGGGGAAAAAGACTCTCAAGGATTTTGAAGCTCTGAAACTTATGGAAATTTACGGGATTAGGACTCCGAAATGGGGATTAGCCAATAACGAGAATGAGGCACAAAACGTTGCAGATAGTATAGGTTATCCGGTAGTGATGAAGATATCTCCAGATACCCCACTACATAAAACTGAACTTAAGGGAGTAGTAGTTAACGTTGAGAAAGAGGACGTTAAGAAAGTTTATAGCGAATTGTCAAAGATAACTAGCAGAGTACTAATCCAACAGCAATTAAACGGACTGGAAGTATTTATAGGAGGTTTGAAAGATCCAGTATTTGGTCATGTAATATTAATAGGCAGTGGTGGAATTTACGTTGAAGTGCTTAAGAACGTAGCTTATGCTCTTTCACCAGTATACGAGGATGAGGCACAAGAGTTATTAGTTGAGAGCAAGATTCACGATATGTTGAATGCAAGAAAGAGAGGATATGATGAGAGCTCAATAATAAGGGCAATTACTAGAGTATCAAGAATGATAGTTGATTTGAACGTAAAGGAAATGGATATCAATCCTCTGTTCGTCAACGAGAACGGTGCCTTTGCTGTAGATGTGAGAATCGTATTAGAGTAATTTTCATAAAAACCTTTTAACAAGAGTTTATTTTGACAAAAACGAGTAGATAAATATGAATGGTAGATTCTTACTCCAAGGGAATGTAATTAGCTTTATCGCCTCAATAATCATACTATATGGGCTAATTCTACTTCTAGAAAATGGTATCTACTTTGCCTTGTCCAAAACATTCTTAATCCTAATTACGTTCGTGTGGATTTTGGCAATCCCATCTTATCTTAGCTATCGAAGAAGCGGGTTAAGAAAACAATGGATCTTGAACTATTTTGCAATTCCTGCGATAGTAATAACGCTTATAGGGATGATCTTAGCTTATATGGGAAATTTCCTGGGGATAGAAGTTATAGTGTTAGGGTATATATTTGAACCTATTGCTGGAATATCGATTTATTTAAATACGTTAAGCTTTTCCAAAATCTACTCCTCGTTATTCTTTTGGGGTGCACTATTATTTACCATCGGATTGCCTCTATATCTAACTAACTTGGGAATAGTTGCGGTAATAGGGGATGTAATAAAAATAGTTGGAATAGTAGGATTGATAAATATAGGTAGAAAGACGTATCTAACTAAACCTAATTGATAACTAGAGAATAAATTAAAAAGAAAAAGATTTTCTATTACTGCTATTTTCTTATGTCGGAATTACGGTGGTTTCACATCTATTGCAGCTACTGGACAAACGTTAACACATGCCATACAGAATATGCAAGCTTGCTCATTGAACGGATCAGCTTTCTTTTCAGATACTGGATTTCCCGGAGTATCAAACCATCTGAAAACGTTTACTGGACATGCAGTTATACACGAGACGTTGTCCGATTTGAGCAAAATTAAAAACCATTATAATTACAACATCTCAGATTATACTATTCTTCATTATATTCAAGTATAAAAAATAATATAATATGTATTAATAAGGGGAAATACAGATAATTGTACAATTTTGCAATAAAATTTGCCATAACAACAAGTAAACACGTAAACGAACCTCGTTAATTAACGAGTACCTTCGTCCTAATCCTCGTCGAAAGAATTTCGAGATCACGATAGAGGTTAAGGAAGAATACCTCCATAACCACTCCCCTTAAGGTTGTAGACGAAGCCTTACCTTCCCTAATCTCAACACCACTACCCTCAACCGGAAGTCCAGCACTACCAACACCCTTAACTAAGACGTCCTCCCTAAAAATCCAAGCCCTATCAGCCATTAACTTAACGTTATCAAATGAAAAGGCTAGATCACTCAAATTAGCCAATCCAACCTTGAAGTCCCTAACGAAATTAGTCCTCCTTTCCACAAGATTACAGACCTTAAACCCGAAGTAGGACTTACCGTGCTTCCTACCCCAACCCTTATACTTCCTAAAGGCTGTGAAGCTCTTGAGCTTGGAAGTAGTATAACCCATGAGGAGAAAAACGTCATTGAACCCCATCTCCTTAAGGTCAAGTGAGATCTTCTCAAGACCGTTTTGAAGACTCCTCTTTCCTGGGTAGGCTTCACGGAAGAATGTGTCAATTATGTGGTAGTCCTCGAACCTATCGTTTTTTCTCTCCCAACTTCAAGTTCAAAGCCCTTTTCCCTATACTCGCTGATCGCCTTGTCCAAAGCCTTGTTTAACTCATCCATCAGTGTTGTTCTCATCGTCTCGCCCTCTTGAATAACTGTTTGTTGTAGTTTCTTGTAGAAGGAGAATACTGTGCTCTTTGGTGGAATTTTCCCGCCCAAGAAGTCCATAAACATCTTACTGTCCCTAATTTCTCCCTCCAAGTTATTCCAAGAGATGTCGAAAATGAGCTTGATTAGGAGGAGTTTGAGGAGTGAGATGACGTTCCACTTAGGCTTCTTGGAGTAAAGGGACTTAAGCTTACTCCTAAACGTTTCTCAAGGGAAGGATTTATCTACCTTGAGCAAGAGGTCCTTTTCAGTTGAAATTGCCTTTACCATAATATTATCTCATCCTAATTTCTTATTAATATTACTCATGAATTGCCATTTTAATCAACTTGGATAACGTCTCGTTCAATCCACATTTTTTAGGAAAATCGATAAAACATTTTTTATTCATATACCAATCATAAATTTCAAGAGCACTATTAACGGTAGGTCCTTCATGAGTTTTTTCATACCTTTCCCTAACTCTTTCTTCAATATCTTTTCTATTAGCAGTTAATCTGAATAAAAATATTTTAAATCCCTTCTGTCTTAGCAGTTCAATCCACTCATTAGGCTTAGAAGTAGCTCCATCTCCCCATGCTAGTTCTATAATTATACACTTTGGATCTCTTGATATAATATTCTTTTAGTTAATTTCGGAATAATGAATTTGTGGTGTACGGAAAATACTAATTTGGATAAAGAGAGCCAACCAATTAAAAATTGAATAACTATGATATTGGTCAAAGAAATAGGATGACAGTTAATATTATCCCTATTACAGAAATTATCATGCCGATTATAACTCTTTTTGTTTCTAACTTGTGGGGATTGTTGAAGAAGTCGAAACTAATACCAGAGTACATGAAACCTAAAATAGCAAAAAATGCTATAGTACTTAGGGTGATCCCGAATAGGACGTATAGTGGCACGATCTGGTGATAGAAGTATTTATATATTAAAAATCCAAAGATACCTAATAACGTATTTATACCATACCATCCTAAAGCTACTATTCTTAAGTTTCTCTGGTAATTTTCCTGCATTAGTTTAAAATATATTGGTACAAAAACTATTGTACCACTTATATAATTAATCAACGATTGTAAAACCAACCAATAATAGAAGGTTGGGTCGTCAATAAACACTACGAACACCTCTAACAACTACTACCCGTATCCGCGTAATAACTTGCTATGACAATCAATCCTATAATATTAACTTTAAACTTTTTCCCCATTTTCCTCAATTAGATTTATCTTAAACACCTTTTTTTTTCCTTTACTCTTGATCAATGTAAAAAGTTCTAGTAGGTAAGAACGTAATAGCATATTCAAAATTCAAGAGTTCATACTCGTCATTTCGTTGTATCTAAACAATTTTTTAGGAAAGGTGGATAGCTAAATTGCGCTTATTCTTAACATTTACTGACGCTAACCTTCCCTAGCTATGTAGGCGGTCTATTTATGAGGAATTAGTGCCGCGGCCGGGATTTGAACCCAGGTCACGGGCTCGAGAGAGCTGTTTTGTTTTCTCAGAAACGTTTTGGAAACTCGTCAAGTTTTCCGGTTTACTTGTTTATAATAATGCAAAAAATGAGTAATGTAAAATGGAATTTCAAGTTCTAGTTGAAAGGAAAGAGGGTTTCTCCGTTAACTCCCCGGTTAACGTAAAATCTCATCTCTGTTTTTTAAACAATATTCCCTGAACTTTTTCCCTCCATATTTTTGCCACTTTCTATAGATTAACCCCCTATTATACAGTCTGGTCAGGTAAACTAGTAGCTCTTCTCTTGGTATTCCAGTCTTTTCCTCTAAACGCTCTAAAGTAGCACATCCATGAGATAATATTATCAATATTTTCTCAGTATTTTGAAGTTTTTGCACAATTATTTTATCGTAAAAATCTCATTAATAAACCTTAGGTAGGATTAACAGAACTGTACATATCCTTAAACGCAATCAAAAATTCTTTTGCTTAACCCCTCCCCTCAAGATTAACATATTTGTTAATCCTGTTTACTTTCACGTGAGAGTGTCCGGAATGTAAAAAATTGAATTTTTATTGACAAGAATAAATTGATTTTTAGCATTATCTTGGATTAAATTGGAGTAACACTTAAGTTATGGGAGTAGAGGGTAGTACCATGGCAAGAACATTAAGACACATACCAAACTTGATGTACTACCCTCTTCCCCCAATAGAGGATATGCCGTGGAGGGAAAAATGGTTAACGGAGATCAAGCCCGTGCTGGACGCTATGGATTTGGAGAGGGTTCTTGGCGAGGGCGCGCTGGTTTACCTGAAGTTGTTAATCGTCATGGTGCTCTACTCCTGCTCCTATAGGGACGCGGTGAAAATGGTCAACGTGAACGTGGTCGTGGCCTGGTTCGTGGGGAGGAAGGTGGGGAAGAGCACGCTGCACGACTTCGTGGGCAGGTTGTACGGGGTGAGGAAGAAGTTGTTGGAGATTTCCTTCAAGCTTGAGGAGAAGTGCCTACCCAGTTACCTCCCTGCGAGCGCGCATCTCGTGGACTTCATGGCGTGGCTAGTGGACTCCTTCCTACTGGACTTACCTCCTGGGAAGAGGAGCGTGGAGACCTTTCGGGAGAAGGCGGAGCTGGAGAGGAGGGAAGGTAACCTGGAGAGGGCCAGGAAGCTGCTCTCCCTGGGGAGAACCAAGAGGAGGTTCGAGGGAAGGTGGACCAAGAAGAGAGGGGTCTCGCACTACGGGCTCAAGGCAGTGGCCGTGATCTCCGTCTCCCTCTTCGTGAGGTCCATCACGGTGAAGCCGGCCAACTTCTCGGACAAGAGGTTCAAGTCACCGCTCAAGGGGATTAAGATCACGGACAGGGGATTCTCTCCCTCCCCGACACAGCTCATAGCGCGGGAGAAGCCCTTCACTACCCTGAGGGTCCACGTGGAGTTCTTCGGCACCTACCTGAACGCGTTCTGGAGGCCCTACGGGACCACGACCTGGAGGAACGACGTCTTCCTTCACGTCCTGGGAGTGATCTACAACATCAAGATGTTCCTCGCGATCCAACGGAGGACTCCTCCAGGACGTAGAGCCGTTCAGCTCTGAGACGCGCCTCCTCGCGATCAGGCAACGCTATGCGCGATAGGTAAATCCTCTCGTCTTGATATTTTTCCATTATAAAGTTTTTCTCGGTGATCCAGGTCCTATCCTTCTGGCAATATTAATATTTATCATTCTGTTTATCTATTCGTTCAGATAATTACATTCCGGACACTCTCACGTGGGAGCCAGCTCTTTCACCGAAAATTTTTGGGATCCAGACAGGATTAAAGTTATTAGTTATAAAGCGCAAAGAAGTACATAGCGGGGTCAGTTCGTAACATGTTCATCAGGATTCAGCCCGCCAGTCGCTCATCATTTGACCCCGCTATGTACCATATTGTACTTTAACATATATAAATTTTGTGGTAATTTGCGGTACATTAAAGTTTTTATATTAAAGTACAATAAAGTATATTGAGGTAAGATGCCAAGACCTGGTTACAAATCTGTTTATTTCCCAGATGAGGAACTGTGGAAGAAGATAGTTGATGAAGCTGAGAAAAGGAAAGTAAGCGTTTATGAAGTGCTAAAAGACGCTTTTGAGTGTTACATGAAGGAAAAAGAAGGAAATAAAATAAGTTTAGAGGAAGTCAACAAAGAACTTCAAGAGTTAAAGAAGAGAGTTGAGGAGTTAGAAAAGAAGGTTAAATAGAATTTTTTCTCAGTAAACTGGGGAGTTATTTCAAATTCTTTTTCTTCTCTTGTTCGCTCTTTCACCAATGAAAGCCTCGCGACGTTATCCAAGTTGATTAAAATGGCAATTCATGAGTAATATTAATAAGAAATTAGGATGAGATAATATTATGGTAAAGGCAATTTCAACTGAAAAGGACCTCTTACTCAAGGTAGATAAATCCTTCCCTTGAGAAACGTTTAGGAGTAAGCTTAAGTCCCTTTACTCCAAGAAGCCCAAGTGGAACGTCATCTCACTCCTCAAAGTCCTCCTAATCAAGCTCATTTTCGACATCTCTTGGAATAACTTGGAGGGAGAAATTAGGGACAGTAAGAGGTTTATGGACTTCTTGGGCGGGAAAATTCCACCAAAGAGCACAGTATTCTCCTTCTACAAGAAACTCCAACAAACAGTTATTCAAGAGGGCGAG
Source organism: Saccharolobus solfataricus (assembly GCF_900079115.1). NCBI lineage: Archaea > Thermoproteati > Thermoproteota > Thermoprotei > Sulfolobales > Sulfolobaceae > Saccharolobus > Saccharolobus solfataricus. The sequence continues at coordinate 1,702,796 of NZ_LT549890.1, read as the reverse complement.
ACGATGAGAACAACACTGATGGATGAGTTAAACAAGGCTTTGGACAAGGCGATCAGCGAGTATAGGGAAAAGGGCTTTGAACTTGAAGTTGGGAGAGAAAAAACGATAGGTTCGAGGACTACCACATAATTGACACATTCTTCCGTGAAGCCTACCCAGGAAAGAGGAGTCTTCAAAACGGTCTTGAGAAGATCTCACTTGACCTTAAGGAGATGGGGTTCAATGACGTTTTTCTCCTCATGGGTTATACTACTTCCAAGCTCAAGAGCTTCACAGCCTTTAGGAAGTATAAGGGTTGGGGTAGGAAGCACGGTAAGTCCTACTTCGGGTTTAAGGTCTGTAACCTTGTGGAAAGGAGGACTAATTTCGTTAGGGGCTTCAAGGTTGGATTGGCTAATTTGAGGGATCTAGCCTTTTCATTTGATAACGTTAAGTTAATGGCCGATAGGGCTTGGATTTTTAGGGAGGACGTCTTAGTTAAGGGTGTTGGTAGTGCTGGACTTCCGGTTGAGGGTAGTGGTGTTGAGATTAGGGAAGGTAAGGCTTCGTCTACAACCTTAAGGGGAGTGGTTATGGAGGTATTCTTCCTTAACCTCTATCGTGATCTCGAAATTCTTTCGACGAGGATTAGGACGAAGGTACTCGTTAATTAACGAGGTTCGTTTACGTGTTTACTTGTTGTTATGATAAATTTTATTGCAAAATTGTACAATTATCTGTATTTTCCCTTATTAATACATATTATATTATTTTTTATACTTGAATATAATGAAGAATAGTATAATCTGAGATGTTGTAATTATAATGGTTTTTAATTTTGCTCAAATCGGACAACGTCTCGTGTTTGAAGTAGTGTCCTCGCTAGGACTTGAATCTCACGTAGTACTGTACCAGTGTATTCCAGTTGATACAGTTTTACGTCAGAGAAGTCTCCCTTAGAGAACTTCTCCAATCTCTCCTCGCTCAACTTCTCCTCGTCGCTCACGAGGAAGAGAGCTCTCCTTAACCTGTTCTCTTGTTTCGTTTGCACATCCTTCATGAAGAGGTAGAGTGATACTAACTCTTTCAAGGGGTTGTTAACGTATTCTCTAGCATTATTTACCATGTTTTCAAGTTTTTCTGCGTCGTAAAAATCTGTTTTCTTTCCCCTTATGTCCTTTTCTTTCCATAGCAAGGCTGACTAGTAGGACTTTCACTCCTCTTTCTTTGAAGTATTGGCAAGGTCTCGTTGAGTATACTCCGGTGGGTTCTATCACGATGATGTTTGACTTCAGTATGGGAATCTCATTTTTCTGATATAAATGATAATATATGTAAGATTGAACCGCACCAGTTTTATTCAAATATAACTGCATATATTTTATGAAAATGACAGTTAATAAGTCAGTTTTCAATAGCAGAATATAAATATATAGAATTAATTTCACGTAGCTGGAAGGAGGTGCATAGGGTTAGCTGGAGTCTAGGGGAATGACGTCTTCACTTCACGGAACGCGCGTTCTTGTTCCACTCTTACCTCCCGATCGAGGAGATTCGAGAGGGAGACCGAGAACTCCCACAACTTTACCTTCCTCCAAGAACGGATCAGGAACCAGACATTCAAGAGAAGATAGGAAAGCAGAACGAGAACCAGTTCCTTCCTCACGTCACAAGTCCTAGTCCTGATCCTGAACTCCTCAAGAGAGCGAAAAACATTCTCAATCCCCCACCTCTCCCTATACATCTCGGCAAGGACTATGGCATCATAAAGATCCATCTCCCTCCTCACGAGGAAGGCAATAATCTTGTCGTCTTCCTTCCTCAGGATAATGAGATAAGCTCCGCTCCCATGTCTCACGCAGAGAAATCCAGTATATCTAACTCCGCCAAAACTCACATCCACATCTTGCAACATCCCCTTGTACTTCTTGTACATCTGGGCCTTGGCAGATATGACGAAGTCCAAGCCCAACTCCAAGAGGTATCTAATCACTTCGTTCACCGCGAACTCCCTGTCCGCGAAGACCATGACGAGCCTCAGCTTGTCCTCCTCCAACTCCTTCACGATTACCTCCATCACCGCCTTGAAACCTTCAGCTACGTTCTTCACGGTCACTGGGATCACGTCCAAGAAGCTCCTCGTCCTCCCCAGGAGGAAGATCGCAGCTTGAACCAGTCCCCACGACGTCCCCTTAGTTGGCTTTATCCTACTCAAGAAACTCTTGTCAGCGTGGTATTGAGGTATGGCATGGAAGTCCACTGCTACCCTCCTGTTCCTGACTCCCCTTAACGTCATCCTTCCCATTTTCTTCAACGCATCCCTCACGTCCTCAACTTGAACCGCGTTCAACTTTCTCAACGCTCTTCTCCCATCTTTTCCCAACCTGCTTAGGTAGCTCCCACTCGCCTTAAGCAAGGCACTGAGGAGTTCCTCAGGGAAAAGTATTTTAGTGAGGATCGAGTAAATTATCTTGAGGGCGGACCTGGCGAAGTCCCGGTTGAACTTCGCCGGTTTAGTTGTATTCTCATGCTTCATATGTTCAAGTTCGCCCTCGTATATACAAACTTTTCTACAGAAATTCTCATCCTCTCGATTTTGTCTGTATTTCATTCATCTCATTTTTTACGCAAAAAATGAGATTCCCATACTGACGTCTATTCCAATTACCCCTACCCTTGTGTCACACCTATATTCGTGAATATTTTCACAATGTTCAGTCCGACTGTAGGGGTTGTCACGCCTCTTACCGAAGACTTCGCTTCAGTCAAAGGCTCGACCATACTCCCAGCTGAGGAGTATTACTCTCCCTGGCTAATAAAACCTATATAGGTTCTCTCGTTTAAATACTCCTTGGGTTTGAGGTTGGGTGCCAAGAGGATGGTTAGACTGATAAAAAGTATTAGTTAGTCTTTGGGTGAGATTAAGAAACTGTTTAAGAGAAGGAAAAAGATGTAAAATGCTATTCTAAAAAGTTTCAATGTATTATGATAGTTAAAAAAAAATGCCTAGCAAAGCTATATTTAGAGGGAAAATGAGTAAAGTCGAAGAATATAAAATAATAGAACACATACCGGCAAATAGTAGAACAAGATCAATAGCTAGGGATGCATATAAAGAGACTAGGGAACTATATATAAAGATTTTTGGAAATATTGATACTAGCATATGGCCAGAAACTCCAATGACATGTGGGGATTCGTATAGCGGTGCATTTGTGGATTATGACGAAAAGAAATATCCAGAAGAAGAGTATAAAGATCCATTTGAATAATTTTTTGAGAAATATTTTTTTCTAGAGGTGATTTTGTGAGTATTATTAATGATGAGAAATTACGTAAATATGTTCCAGAAGAAAGATTAGATAAAGTAAAAGAGAGGCTAGAAATTTTAGACACATATGATCTATCATATATTACATCAAATTTCATATGGAAAGGACGCAGATTTTCTCCAGAACAAGTTTGGCCTATAAAAATTTATTATGGGAAAGCGGATAGAGAATTAGCTGAAAAGATTGAAAAAGAATTTAGGCGATTTGTAGCATTAACGATTGTTTTCCCTAAAAGGTTATTTACTGCAAGTGGCGCTGTGGATCTATATTGGCACTTTCTTATTCTTCATACAAAGGAATACGAAAAATTTAGCAAAAGTGTTTGGGGAATACCTAGATATGATAATGTTTTATTAAAGAAATTATTAAATAATGATGATAATAGTTTCAGATTAAGATTTAATTTAAAACCTGATAATGTAAACGAAATAACTATATTACCTAAAAAGGCTTTAGAATCGTTGGATGATAAGACTTTAGATCGAGTACTCATGCTTGAAAGATTAGACCTATCACCTATATCAGAAAATTTACTTCATACTATTGATGAGTTTAAATTTGTGCCGGAACAAAGATTTCCATTAATAGCACATTTTGGTAAACTAGATAATAATATAGTAAAAAGAATAGAGTTAGAATTTAAAAAATGGATGGCTCTAAATATAGCATATGGTGGAAAGGAATTGAATTATGCAGCACCAAGTGGTGTAGTAGACATGTATTTCCATCTGTTTATTCTTCATACTATATTATATAAACAGTTTTGCGAAATATTTTTTGGAAAATTCATACATCATCCATTGGGTGAACTTTTCTGAAAGATAAAATTATTTTTTCTGTAAATATTATAAGATTTTCATCATTAACCGCAATATGGACTTATACTGGTATAGCTCTTTATGATTTTTATCACTTATCATCATTATTAGTCATTATATATTATTCTCTTGGTTATCCTATATTAGTAATATCCTATATTTTAGCTGGTTATCTAGCTGACAGTATAGGAACAAAAAATACTATTGTAGTCTCATTATTTTTAACGTCTATAGTATTATTTTTAGGCTTCTTTTTAACTAATGGTGTATGCGGAATAATAATATTAAGTATTCAGGCATTTCTTAATTCGCTATACATTACTTCATCTTCTACAGCTACTGGTAATTTGAGTTCTCCCTCTGTAAAAGATCTTTTATTATCTTTTTCTAGATTTAGAGCAGGGATAAATTTAGGTTGGGTCATCGGACCTATAATAGGTGGTTTATTATATTACTATCTTGGATGGAATTTTATTCTTCTTTTAGGTAGTTTAGGAAATTTAATTTCTATACCTATAGTTTATAAATTAGATAATAGAAAAAGCGTTAATAACGTAGTTAATAGAAAATACTTCATTAAACCATCTAAATATTTAATGGAGATTATTCTAGTTCAATTCATATTTGCGTTTGTAGCTTCACAAATACTCTTTGGCTTTACGGTTTATTCTACTAATATTCTTAAAATTCCTAGTTTATTAATAGGTTATTTTATTTCCTTAAATAGTTTATTAAGTGCTTTATTTCAAGAACCCATAGGAAGATATATGATAAAATTAAATTTGAAGTACATGTATATTTTAGGTTCATTTGTCTTTTCTATGTCGTATTTAAGTATTTTCTATCTTGGAAATATAATTGGATTGACACTATTTATAATATTTATATCATTAGGTGAAATTATTTTAAATCCAATAATTTTATCAATTTCTTATATAGTATCATATAAATATCATAGTAAAGAAATAGGTATGGCAATGGGATTTACTAGGATGGCAGAAGGACTTGGAAGAGCCTTTTCTACTTCAGTTACAGCTTATCTGTTTTCTATTCATGACTATGAGGTAAGCTTTACTCTACTTTCTTTAATAGGTATAATAGGTCTTATTGTAAATAGAGTTGTTTATACTTCATTAGAAAACTAGATACCGACGTAGTGGACGATTTAGGTCTCCTTTGTGAATTGTAATTTATGAATAAGATGGATCTAATAAAGTAAACAGCTGAGCGTGGATCTTCACTTAGTCAGTGCAATGTTATTTAATTAAATTCATTACGGTTCTTTAAATAAGCTGAATTCGCAAAGGATACGTGAATGACCCAACGTAGTTCTAATTATGATATTTATTTATATAGTCTTTTTCTTAGTAGATGCGAAGAGAATTAGCTTTTGTCAATACAAAATATAGCCAGTTAAATCCTTAACTCAGCAATTCCTAGCATTCCCTCAGTTAATAGTCCTTTTTACTTCTTTACAACTCCTACGGGGAATTCACGCAAAACTAGAGAACTAGTAAAACCAAGTATTACAAGAGAAAAACAAATAAGCAAGGAAGGAGAAAAACAACATAAGCCCAGTCGCAACATGGGGATAAAAACCCCAGATAATAGGCTGGCTGTGAAGCCCCTAGAACGATCTAACAAGAGGGGACAAAACCCCGAGTAGGAGTGCGCAAGTAAATTTTTCTAGGGGCTGAAGGTAGTTAATATTATGCGAGAAAAACGTGGTATTATGATAGTAAAGAATATCTCGCATACACGAGCAATATTCTATCATGGAAAGTGAGATTAAGACAAGGGGTTTCGCAATAGACGTTTCAAGGGACAAGTTGACGGTAGCGAAAGCTGAACTTGTAATAACGCAAGAGAAAAGGGAAGTAGAGGTCAACGAGGTGAGGGAATTCAAGTACGACAACGAGGGAATAGAAGAACTAATCAAATTCCTTGGCGAATATAAGGAAGGGATAATGGAGTCAACCGGACCGTACTTCTTCTACCTACACGAAGAACTAACAGAAAAGGGATATAAGGTAACATTAATAAATCCCTTACACTTGAAGGAAGTATTCGGAAAGAAGACCGACAAGCTAGACGCGCAAAGACTGGCAAAAGCCTTCATCCTGGGAGCAGTTAAGGGGTCATACATACCGACCGGGGAAATAAGGGAATTGAGGGAGTTAACGAGGTATAGGGAGAGCTTGATGAGGAAGATAACACAAGTAAAGAACGAGATAAGGAAGTTTCTAGAAATGGCGGGATACAAGATAGAGCCCTTTGATAAGAGGGGAATGGCGTTGCTGGAGAAGTTAAGTAGGGGAGAAGGGCTGAGCAAGGAGGAAAGGGACGAGTTGAAGGAGAAGTTAGGGAGAAGTTTGAATGATGCTGAGAAGCTAGCTTTGAAGCAGCTGGTAGACTTACTGAAGAGCTTGGAGGCTATGGTTAAGGAAGTTGAGGACATGATAATTTCTAAGATTCCTCAGCCTGTGGTCGAGTTGAGCCGGGAGTTGGTTTGATTAGTGCTGCAACCATTTACGCTGAGTTCGGTGATGTTTCTCGTTTTTCCAGTTCTAAGGCTAGGGCTTATGCTGGTTTTGCTCCCAGGACTAAGCAGAGTGGTGGGAGCGAGTCTCACTCTGGTATGATTAGGGGTAATAAGTATTTGCGTAGGGCTTTTTTCTTGGTTGCTAGGGTTGCTAGGAAGTCTGAACGTTTTAAGGAGTATTACGATAGGCTTGTCTCCAGGTGGAAGAGTGCTACTAAACTTGTGCTCTTGGTGGGAAGCTTGCTTGTATTTGTTATCACGTTATAAAGGATGGTGTTTACAAGGGCGATGTTAAGAAGAGTTTTAGGGCACCTAGGGGGAAGGACGTTAACGTTCAAGATGTTGATGTGGGTGATGTGCTGGACTCGTTGTCCCAGTAGGTTTGTTAGAGGCGGAGCATGTAGTGCCTATTAAGAAAAAGACTATAACAACACTTATGAATCTCTGAGTATTTAACTCAATAGTGACGCAGTTAGTTTATTTTTAGCTAACTATTGGACATCTATTTTGCTTAACAGCAGAGGTAACCATGAAAATAAATCTATTATAGAGAATAGGCTAAGAGATAAAACGTTAATTAGGGGGAAGGATAAGGAAACATAACCATCAGCGATCAAGGACGATATATCAGTTAAAGTAATTAAAACGCCACTCTCTACTACTGGGAATTTAGACTTAGAAACTATCTTGCCTATTGCCACTGGCCACACTAACGAGTTACCTACTTGAGATAATATTCCGTAAATTATGAGAAGATAGAGGAACGGAGTTAAAGGAAAGAGAAATTCAGTAATAACTGCTAGAAAAGTGCCTAATGCTAAGGATAATTTTATTTTATTTTTAGGGAAATAAATGGGAACTAGAGAACTTGCAATATTAGCTAAGATAAAGGATATGCTAAACCAACCAGCATTAATCTTGTTGAAAATTAAAGGTTCAATTATTCCTCCTACAGACGCTAATGACATACTAAATACAAATGATATAAGGAGAGGTAGAGGAACCAAGAAGAGAGACTCTTTCACTTTCCCTAGACTTGGCTTCTTAACTTCTGTTTTCTCTACGTTTAGAGTGAAAACTAACGGAATTGAAGACAACCAAAATATAGAAGCTATTATAAGTATATCTGCTAAGTTATAGAAGAAAAGTATGATGGCTGATATTGTGCTTCCTATTGTATAACCGATAAATTTAGAGGATATGAAAAAGTTGGCGCTTTTATATCTAGAACTAAATGTAGGTTCAGAATATGAAAAGTAAACCGCATTAAGAAATAGAATTAGGGAAGATGCTATACCGTAAAATGCACCTAAAATAAATGCTAGTTTAAAATTGATGGGTATCTTTAAATATAGAAGTATATAGAATAAACTTTGGAAGGAGAACGCTACAATTATATTCAGTTTAATAAAATTTTTTAATATTTGAGCTATGAAAGGTGCTAAAAATGCTCTTAACGCTACTGCAATAGTGAAAAGTATGAAAGCCAGTTCAGCATCACCATATATTCTTTCGAAATATACTGGAATGTAAAATTGTTGTGATGAAGCAATTGAGACTAAGACCAATAAAAAATAAATTTCTCTTTCAGTTCTTTTCATTTTTTGTATCACCAAATTAGTTTACAGTACTTTAATCTAAAATCTTTCCTTTTTCAATGAAATATACTATTCTGCTAAGAGCAATCAATCCCCACAATTTTTGCCTTAACGAGGTTTTAGTAATCCCTATAGTATTTAAATACTCTTGATAATATTTATATAATTTTATAGTACCTTTCAAATACTTTATATCTTTTGTAGCAGCAAACACAGTGAACTCTTTAGATGAGGCTAGCATTGGAATAACTTGAAGTGAATCCAAGTACTCTGGAATATTAGGTTTATTACCTATGAATTCAAACATAGGGACAAAATATTTATCATCATAATATTTAATTTTCTCTAATATGTCTGGATATTTACTATAATTAATATTTATTAAAGAAAGCCCTTTTAGTGCTCCCATACCCATTTCCACATCTATTTCACTTTTTATTCCACCTTGTCTCTCTATCTCCTCTAGTTTATTTAGCATTATTTCCGTAGATCTTTTAACAATTTTGAGATCTTGCGTTATATATGATAATTTAGCTAAGGCCAATAAGTCCTCTCCCCAATATTCATCTAATTTAAATATCGTATCGGATACGCTTGTAAGGATTGACTTGTCTTTAGTAATATCATATACTTTTAACTGAAAGAGAGATGAATGTAATGTTTTTCTCTTTGATAACAATTCGTTAACTAGCTCATACGACTTATTATTTCCAGTAACAAAATATGAATCTATGAGAGACCATATATATAAATTATAATCTCTATCTTCTAGGCCAAGAGCGTTTACATCAAGTATATCTTTATTCAGTGACCGTATAAGATCTATAGTTATGGTCGAATCTATTTTTTCCTTTTGTATTTCTTCTTTAACTTGTCTCTTTAAATCAAGATCTTTATCGAGTATAGGATTTAAATCTAGTTCAACCCACATTTTCACTCAAGTAAGTATATAGTACTAACCAGTTTTTTTTAACTGTCATAAAGCCTAAAAAGTCATCTTAGACCAAAAGTTTAGTTTATAATGATAAATAACTATGTTTCATATTATAAGTTAGCTAAAATAAACTCTTTTTATTAGGGAGTGTTCTCATGCAGTCATCTTATTCGAAAAGTATTAGTAAAATTGAATCAGGCTAGAAATTTTCACAATTAGTCGTTTCGATCGTGACGTTATCCAAGTTGATTAAAATGGCAATTCATGAGTAATATTAATAAGAAATTAGGATGAGATAATATTATGGTAAAGGCAATTTCAACTGAAAAGGACCTCTTGCTCAAGGTAGATAAATCCTTCCCTTGAGAAACGTTTAGGAGTAAGCTTAAGTCCCTTTACTCCAAGAAGCCTAAGTGGAACGTCATCTCACTCCTCAAACTCCTCCTAATCAAGCTCATTTTCGACATCTCTTGGAATAACTTGGAGGGAGAAATTAGGGACAGTAAGATGTTTATGGACTTCTTGGGCGGGAAAATTCCACCAAAGAGCACAGTATTCTCCTTCTACAAGAAACTACAACAAACAGTTATTCAAGAGGGCGAGACGATGAGAACAACACTGATGGATGAGTTAAACAAGGCTTTGGACAAGGCGATCAGCGAGTATAGGGAAAAGGGCTTTGAACTTGAAGTTGGGAGAGAAAAAACGATAGGTTCGAGGACTACCACATAATTGACACATTCTTCCGTGAAGCCTACCCAGGAAAGAGGAGTCTTCAAAACGGTCTTGAGAAGATCTCACTTGACCTTAAGGAGATGGGGTTCAATGACGTTTTTCTCCTCATGGGTTATACTACTTCCAAGCTCAAGAGCTTCACAGCCTTTAGGAAGTATAAGGGTTGGGGTAGGAAGCACGGTAAGTCCTACTTCGGGTTTAAGGTCTGTAATCTTGTGGAAAGGAGGACTAATTTCGTTAGGGACTTCAAGGTTGGATTGGCTAATTTGAGTGATCTAGCCTTTTCATTTGATAACGTTAAGTTAATGGCTGATAGGGCTTGGATTTCTAGGAAGGACGTCTTAGTTAAGGGTGTTGGTAGTGCTAGGCTTCCGGTTGAGGGTAGTGGTGTTGAGATTAGGGAAGGTAAGGCTTCGTCTACAACCTTAAGGGGAGTGGTTATGGAGGTATTCTTCCTTAACTTCTATCGTGATCTCGAAATTCTTTCGACGAGGATTAGGACGAAGGTACTCGTTAATTAACGAGGTTCGTTTACGTGTTTACTTATTGTTATGGCAAATTTTATTGCAAGATTGTACAATTATCTGTATTTTCCCTCATTAATATATATTATATTATTTTTTATGGCTGAATATAATGAAGAATAGTATAATCTGAGATGTTGTAATTATAATGGTTTTTAATTTTGCTCAAATCGGACAACGTCACGAACCGTCCGCAATACATACGTCAAAGTCAACACCAACAATAGTACCATGAACGCCTAGGACTTTAGGCTCATCAACTGGTCCATATATCTTATGACCTTCGTGCTCTCCTACTACTTGTCTACTTTGTCTGTAGTTAGGATCTATGCCCACACTGCCTCACCAAGTTACATTGTATTGTAAACTGCTAAAATAGAACTCACCTAATGTTTTAGGTATTTTTAATGACTTGGTTATTTTTTGACTAAAATGTAAGGGCTATGTCTTATTTTGATGGTAAACAAGTATAACCATAGCGAGAAAAATGATAACCCCTCAGCAGATAAGGGAAGAGGAAGAAGCAAAGAAAAAATTAGGAATAGCTAAGACGATTGAGTTACCCATTGGCGGTTCCATGTTTTATTTTGATATTCCAGACAATCCAATGGTATACGTTAGTGAAATAAGTGGAATAATCTACATAAACGGGTCAAGCTATTGGGAACCCGAACTACTCATGTTGAAAGACTTAACGAAGGAGTTCGTAAATCAAACCATAGAGTTAGCTAAGGTAATTAGCAAAACCGTGTCCAAGATTGATGACATTCAACTGGGATTAGATGAGAAGAAAAATATTGAGAAGAGGAAATTTTACGTTCTAATTGGGGATATCATAGAGATAGGATTCTATTACAACCTTTACCTTCCAGACGGAAAGAGAAACGGTATAGTGGAGATAATACCTTACTATAAGCAGTATAAATAATAATTAGGGTGCTCGTATTAGTGATAATATGCTATCACTTGTTTTAACATTAGACCACAGAAGACTTGAGGGTTTAATAGATGAATTATTGGCAAATCCCAATCTTTCTCTTTACGGCGTAATATGGAAAGCATATAAAAATCACATTTATTGGGAAGAGGAAATTCTATTTAAAAGGGTTACAGACACATCTTTACTTGCCATTATAAGAGGTTTGGAGACTGAACATGGAAGTATGTGGATACTACTAAAACAAACAGAGGAGCTATTAAGATCTAATGAGATTGAAGGAGCAAGGGAGAAAATACGCGAGTTCATGAGAGTACTTTTGGAGCATGATGGTGCTGAGGAGGGAAGTATATATCAGTTTTTAGAGTCTCTATCAGATGAGGAACAAGCTAGGCTAATCTTGGAAGACATAGCATTAGCAGAACCTCCAAGAGATTGGAAATGCCACGCAATTACCTAATACCTTAGGTGCTTCATATAAATCCTTATTTTAAGGGAAAAAGCATATGAGATTACCACTTTTACTAATGATCGTTGGAATACTATTATTACTACTTGGAGGTATACCGGCAGTATTTGAATTCATGGACATGCAAGGGTTCTTCTTAGATCCTACAGCCTCCCTATTTCCAGCACACTGGTTTATAATGATTTACGGATTCTTCGGTGCCTTGATAGGAAACGAGATACTGGTAGCTCTAAGTGTCGAATGGAGTGGAAAAACTGCTGATAATAAGTTAATAGTAATCTATTTATTGTCTATAATTTTAGCCTCAATCTCATTTCTTTTCATTAGCCAACAGTTGGGATTTATTTTTACCTTATTAGGAATGGCAATCCTTCTTTATTATTCACGAGAATATTTGGGAACTTCAAGGTTAGGCTTACAACCTACAACTTACAACTGGCTACTGTTTTACTCAATTATGATATCAACTGCAATAGTGGCACTTCAACTGGGATTAGGATATGCAATACCTTATGTAAATCTAATATTCCCAGCTAGTATGATTTTGGCTGTAATGGATAGGGATGTAGCGCTTGTTACTGGAATAAAGATAGCTAGACATTGGGAAAACGTTTTAGCCTTCATATTATTAGTCATAGGGATGGGGGTTTATCCTAATGGCAGTATTTTAATGATTATAGCTTGGATCTTGTCGTTTCACGCTTCTGGGTTATACAGATTTAAGGGGAGAAAATATCCAATTCTCCACCTAACAACTGCGTGGATATACCTTTTACTTGCGTCAATATTCATTTTCAATTATGACGTATATATTCACGCATTGGCAGTCGGTTTCCTCTTTAACACGGTATTTGGAGTAGATGTAGTATTGATGGACTTGTTTGTTAATGCCTTTGAAAGAAGGGTACGTATTAAGCCATCTTATGTTCCTTTCGTCCTAGTAAACCTCGGCTTAATAATGAGGTTTTTGTACGATTTTGGGTTGTCAATACCAATCCTTTTATTGTCTGCCCCGTTACAAGGAATTGGAATACTCTCATTTTTCGCACTAACACTTAAACAAGTGGTGATGGCTAAATGAACAGAGGTAAGGTTAGAAATCACGCGCTGTATTTTTTAGGAGTCCTCACTTACGTAGTTGCTCTAATACCATTCCTTACTGTTAATCTAGTGAGAACATTAATACTTGCTCCAATAATAATTTATACTCTACCAATAATGGAATATTTACAACCAAAAGTCATGTCCCTAAAGATAGGATATAAGGACATACTACTAATGATACCTCCAATTATTCCCTATGTGTTCCTTCCGTATAATGAGCAATCAATTTACATTTTAATACCATTAGCACTAATGTTACTTACATTCACGTTATATCTTGCAAAATATACCATGTGGGGAAACGTAATAGGTACTGCGTTTGAAGCATCCATATCGATAGTATGGGGATTATTCGTCCATAACTTCCTATTCCTCATACCCTCAATATACTGGTTACTATACATCTTTGTTGGGGCATTGTACGTGGAATACAAGATACCGTTTAGAAGGCTAAATAAAAGAATCGTACAGATAAGTTGGATCATCTCATTAGTTTCGCTAATAGTGTTAAGTTTAAAGAATCCAATCACCCTAATAACGTTACTAGAGCCGTCAACCAGATATCTAATACCGGGAGAAAAGTTGAAATCCACTAAGGAAATAAAGGATTTAGGTAAGAGAGGCTCAAAGAGGGATATGCTCTTTGTGGCACTATTAGCTATAACCTATACGTTCTCAATAGTATTCCCAATCTGACTTCCTCACGCCTTTGCCAACAGTTTCCGATAAACCGTAAAGTTTATATTATTTTGCCACAAACTCTTATACAATGCTAAGACCTAAGGAAGCATGCCAAAGACTAGGAATATCCTATGCAACACTTAGAGAATACGTTAAGAAAGGATACATAAAACCAGTTATACTACAGAGCGGAAAATGGAGATTCAGAGAAGAAGACGTAGAGAAATTAATGGGAATAGTGAAAAGGAGAAAGGTGGTACTTTACGCCAGAGTATCATCTTCCACGCAAAAAGACGATCTAGTAAACCAAGTGAAGTACCTAGAGGAACAAGTCAAAGAATACGACCAAGTTATCACAGACATAGGTTCCGGGTTAAACATGAAGAGAAAGGGGTTCTTGAAGTTGTTGAGAATGATATTAAACAACGAAGTATCACGCGTAGTTATTGCTTACCCAGACAGACTTGTTAGATTCGGCTTCGAAATCCTAGAGGAAGTGTGCAAATCACACAACTGTGAAATAGTAGTAATAAACCAAGAGGACAAGACACCGGAAGAAGAATTGGTTGAAGACTTAGTCTCAATACTAGTCTTGTTCAGTGGGAAACTGTATGGTATGAGAAGTCATGAATACGAAAAGGTGAAGAAATGTGTTGAAGAACTTAAGGCTTAAGTCATTCCAACCAGGGAAAGAGTACGTTAGTATTTTGGAAAAGTTCTTAGACTATGATCTAGTGGTATATCCTTTGCCTAAAGCTATAAACTTTCTGAAAGCACTAGTGTTTACTTGTTGTTATGGTAAATTTTATTGCAAAACTGTACAATTATCTGTATTTTCCCTTATTAATACATATTATATTATTCTTTATGGCTGAATATAATGAAGAATAGTGTAATCTGAAATGCTGTAATTATAATGGTTTTTAATTTTGCTCAAATCGGACAACGTCTCGTATAAGACACTTTTCTATCGTTAAAACGCTAGACTTGTCTTTCCCTTGTTAAAGAAAGCAGAGGAGAGCTTGAGTAGTGGGATAATAGGTATAAAATGGAAAAAATTGCATATATGACAAGTTTTATAAACCTTAAGAAGTACTCTATATTATGTCTCAAGAGGTTAGGATTGCGAAAACGTTAGATGCTAGGGGTATGTATTGCCCTGGTCCAGTTTTGGAGACAGCTAAGGCAATTAAACAAATAAATGTTGGTGAGGTTTTGGAGATATTGGCTACTGATCCAGCAGCTAAGCCAGATATTGAGGCTTGGGCTAGAAGGACTGGAAACCAAATAGTAGATATACAACAACAAGGAGGAGTAACAAGAATATTAATAAAAAGAGTGAAATAATCTTAGAGGATAACTAATTATTGTTGTTCTTTTTTATTTAAAAGGGAAAAACTATTATTTTCTTTCTTTAAATTTCGGTATTATATTGATCGGATAAGGTTGCCTTATGCTCCATTCACTGCTCTTAAACGGTTCTCCATTTACAGTCATTACTCTTTCAGCTACGATATCGCAATATTTACATTCCTTACAGCTTCTCGTATCACAATCGTTAGTGAAAAAGAACTTTATCCATCCCTTAGGGAACTTAGTATTATCTATCCTTACCGAAGTCAGTATAAAGTAGGATGAAGGTCCATTAACCATCTGAACTGCCTTAGTAGCTGCTCTCCCTTGAGGATAGCTAACGAGATCTAAGAGATCTCCTTCGTACTTCCTCTCAGCATAAGCTTTTACTACTCTTAATATCCAATCCGTCTTTTTATTTCTACCTGCAATTTTAAATCTATTTATCCCTATCTCCTCATAGTATTTTATATCCTCTGGTCTAATCCACCTACTCCTTATCAAATTCGCTGGGTCGTTTAAAACATCGGTTGCACATAACAGTACGGGGTACTCAAACCAAACGTCATTTACTCCGTTTACCATTGAAGTGACTGAGGAAATATTATCATGTGTAAGTCTAAATGGACATCCATAAAGACAAGAATTATTAAGTATTAATTCTATTTCAAATCTATTAGCTCTTGATAATGCAGCCACTTCTTTCAGTAATTTGAAATCCCTATTTGCATCCTCATGCATAATTATAGTGTTAACGCCTAAATTCGTATACTCCTCAACTTCCCTTACGTTCCGAATTCTAGAAAAGGAAGACGCAGAAACTTCCAAGTCAGGGTATTCAGTTCTTATAAGTCTTATCAGAAACGGCAATGCAACTATAAAACCATCAACTCCGAAATTTACTAACTTGTCAACCTCTTTCATTACTTTACCAATAAATTCCGTATCATATTCCTTGCCTAATAACGTGTTAGTATTCATTGTGTAAAGAAATTTTATACCATAGGAGTGCGCTAAACTAATATGAGTCTCGAATTGTTCTTCCTTAATATGGGGTACAATAAAACCAGCCCTACCATGTCCTGTTATAGTCCTCTTAAAACTACCGAAAATATATTTAACATCCGGGTACCTCTTTAATCCTTCTAACAAGGAATCATCAAAATTTGTCGCAACTACCAACTTCATAGGATATTAAACTTTTCATTCGAAATAAGATTAGCTAAGATAAGCCTTACGAGAAGTTATTTAACGGAGTTTAGCGTTACTACTTCTAGTAAGTCTATAGTCTAGTATTATTTTATAAAATATTATTGAAAATAATTCCATTGTATTTGCCTTAATGAATACATAAAGCTTATCAACTTGATTAATTGATTCCTTGTTATCACTATTTATAAGAAACTTATTGATGAATTATAAAGTATAACAAATTTCTGGAAACAGTAGTGTAGTTCTAGAGCCTTCTTATAGAGCATTAGTATAGTCTTCTCCATATTTCTACCAGCCCTATTAGTAAAACTCCTATTTCTACCGAGAGCTTCCTATGTTCGTAAACTAGTTCTTGTATTACTTTCGAATGCTCAATAACTGCATTCTGTAAACCTCTTATTGCCTCAGAATGCTCATTTACCGCTTTCTGCAATTCTTGTATAGCTTTCGAATATTCTCCTAAAACCCTATTGTGTTCATTAATATTTTTTGCGATTCAACTACTGTTATTTGTAATTGTTTTATTGCTTGAGTGTTCTCTTCAAGCTTTTTATCACTATTTCATCCTTAAGTTTTTCATAAACTTTCTCAGCTAACGCTGATATTAGTTGGGGGCTCTTAATTATAGTATCAATTATCTCTTCGTTACTCATAAGATACTTTTATCTTAATGGGGGTTAAGGGGGCGAAAGTCCCCTTCCGTGAGGGCAGGGTAGCTCACTGATGACTAGTATAAAAAATGGTATATATGTTACGCACTGTTTTCAAGAAACTACTAGTAATACTCATTTGTCAAAGATTGATTTTTAAACTCTTTTACATATACAAAAATATATGAGTAGTGAGAAGGTCGTTGATGAAATCCTTAGAAACCCACATCTAATTTCTGCAATAGCTGATAAAGTTTATGAAAAATTAAAGGATGAAATAGTGATAAAGAGATTGGAAGAAAATACTAAAAGCATTCAGCTTTTACAAGAGACAATAAGATCCTTGCAAGAAGAGGTTAAGAGGCACAGTGAGGCTATTACGTCATTACAGCAAGAAGTCAAAAAGCAAGGAGAAGCAATAGTCTCTCTCCCAAAAAGGAATTGAAAGACATTCCAGGATCATTCTTAGACTAGTTAGGAGTCAAAAGAAGTTTTCAGTTGAGTTAGGTAGTTTTACTTCTAGGGCCGGTAAAGGGTTTGAAAGGACAATGTTAAAACTTTATAGGAAAGCTTTAGAACTTCATGGTGTAGATCCTAAGAGGGTTGAACACGGTACGATCGTTGATACTGTTGGTATCATAGAGAAAGGCAGGTCATTTGAGGTCGTCTTCTATGAGACTGATGATTATATCTACGTCTTCGAGATAAAGAACTTCTCAGATAAGGGCGTTATTGATCAAGTTTTCATAAGGAAGAAGTTATTCTCAGCACTTTACAGCAAACCTTTAAAAGTATTTGTAGTTACTAACTATATAGAAAGGGAAGTTAAAGAGAAGCTTGAGAAGGAGGGAGTTGAGATTATAGCCTCATATGTTGTCGATTAACGTCTTATTAACAGAAGTATTCAGTGTCTATCATTGTATTGATTTCTTCCCCACCCTAAAGGATTCCCTTAGGATGGGTCACAGGTTTGGCGTTTACCTTCATCTTCATCACTTCATAGCTATTGAGATTAACCCACTCCGCTCCATTCATCCAGTAGTAGACCACGGGCTTGATCTTCAGTCCAATTCCCCCCTACCTATCCCTCTGTGATTTCCTCACCCCCGCCTTTATAGAACTCGAGGATATGTAGATAGTACGGGGACACTTCAGCAACCCTACGCCATTCTAATGTTCCCCACACCTTATTGATTCGTTCCTCAATATTTTAAAGTATGCAGGAGTGTAGTCAACAATTTCATTCATTTGAAATATTTTATTTATTATTACTCCATTATCCACTAAATACACTTGAGAGTAAAGAAGGTTGTAGATTAGGAAGAAGGTCTGAGCAAATTGGTTAACCTATTGGAACTCCAAAGGAAAGGTCATTGAGGTGAGCCTAAGCTTTAAGGTCCTAAATCCTTGTTCAGCGTTATATCCAAACGTAACCCTCTTATGCCAAACATTAAACCAGTCAAAGGCATTGTAAACTGGTAAACCATCGTGCAAATAAACTACCCTACTTCTAAAGTACCTACTCGCAATCTCCTCAACACCGCTCGTGTTAACAGGACTATTAATACGTGAAAACCATTCCTCAAGCTATCGTGAAGAAAGGAATAATCATAGTCACAACACCCCTAATAGTCCGAACGTAGTAATAATTACCCATAAATGCAAAGGATGAGGGCAACAATTTTGTTAATGTAGTATAAATCATATAAAGTATTAGTTAATTTTCAATTAAACGATAGGTTAGCTTTAACGAGGAGAAGATGTAGTAATTTTAAAATCCTTTTTCAAAATTTCATTAAAATTAATGCGTTTAGCTAAGGCGATACTAGAGGAGTTTAAATTAATTTTAAATAAATGAACTTGTTATCTACGCTTAGACATTTAAACGATTAGTACCTAAAATTTTTTTAGTTTAGAATACCTTAGAGGTTTTATGCATAAAAAGAGTGGTTCTCGCTCTTTCTCAAAAATCTTTCCTACTTGCATATCACTTTCTGCTAGAGGAAGTATGCTATGAACAAGGAGAGAGTTTGGAATAGGATTATAATACCCCTTTTAGAAAATTTAGTCGCACCGTATTCTGTTGTTAGAAGGATTTACGTTCAAATCATCCTTTTAGGGGTTGCAGTCCTCATAAATGCTGTAGTTTTCATAACTTATCAACATTTAGATTGGATTTCAGCAATTTACGCTGGTGTTAACGTTGTAACTACTGTAGGACTATACTCTCCAAATATATATCAAATGCCCTCAAACGAGAAGATAATACTAACGTTAACGATTATTCTAGCCGTGGGATTATATACTAGTATTGTTCAAAGTATAATAGCTACACTTATAAGCAGATCCACATGGAATGATGTAAAAGCAAGATGGAGGGGAAAACATATGAAAGGGCATACAATTCTAATAGGGAATGGCAGTGAATTATTAAGTGCCGTAAGAAGATTAAATAGATTAAGTATAGATTACATCGTTTTGACCACGTCTAAAGATATTGCAGATAAAATTAAAGGGGATAACGTAATATTAGGGGATCCCAAGGATGATAATACCCTACTAAGTGCTGGTGTAAAAGAAGCTAAGAATGCAATAGTCATGCTAGAAGACGATATGGAAGCGTTATTGGTTACGCTTAAATTACAAAAACTTAATCCACCATTGCAAGTTATTGTCGCAATTAGGGATGACTCGTTAAGGGATTTGTTTAATACGGCAGGGGCTGATTTAGTAATATCCAGAGAAGATATAATTGGGAGAATAGCTGCAAGTGCAGCAGTCTCTACAAACATAGCAGGTTTGATATTTCCAGAAAGATCTGGAGACATGATTATAGGGATATTCCACGTTACGAAAAAGAGGAGAATTAAGGACTTACCAGATGGCGTAGTACCCTTAGCCATAATAAGAGGAAATAGGATAGATCCATTCTTCACTAAGGAAACAGAGTTAAATATTGGAGAGCAACTAGTAGTTTTAGGAAATCCCTCTACATTTCGAGAGGTAAAGGAACTGTTGGAATGATTCTTCATTTTTAGTAACTTATAGGTTTTTAGTTTATGATTGTTTCCTAAACTTACTGAATTTTTGCGGGTTTTAAGACTCTTTACAAACCCAACTTAAACATTTAACATTAACTGAAATAAAGATAATATAGTTGTTGAGTGAAAAAAATTCAATAGACCAACTAAGCAGCTTGTGATTACGATTAACACTACATAAGAGGAACTTCAAATTTCCATTCAGCTTTCTTCCCACATCTTTTCAAAATACTGTAATACTTGATTTTACCCAAACTCTTGGAGAAAGGGCGATTCAAGTCTCCTTTGAGAATTGTAATTTGTAAATAATACGTTGTAAAAATGTTAGTATTGATAATCGTGTTTCTCTACTAATTAGTTGTCTTCATTTAGTTAATTTCGTAGAAATTTTTGAAATAAAGTGAATTCGCAATGGATGTCTGAATCCTCCTGGAGAATGGAATTATAGTAATAATTTTTAAGATCTTCGGTATTACCGGGAAAAATAAGACTTACTATATGTAAGTAGTTTAAAGAGTTTATTCACTTCTAAAATAGGAGATAAAAATCGTTGATTCATCAAAATTTATATACTATTAATATGAGTAGAGATCATGCCACAGTATGAAATTCTTGGAAAAGATTTACAGTACTTAAAAGTAATGTTAGGTGAAGGTGAAGCAATTTACGTGGATGCTGGGCACATGATCGCAAAACAAAGTTCAGTAACAATGAAGACGACTATGAGAGGCGGATTTTTCGGTGCGTTAAAGAGGGAGATAACTGGCGGATCGTTCTTTGTAACTGAACTTTATGGTCCAGGAGAAGTATACTTATCTGGTGTCTTCCCGGGCCCAATAGTCCAAATACAACTACAAGGTAATGGAATTTTAGCGGAGTCCCATTCTTTCTTATGTGCGGAAAACGGTGTAAATTATGATGCTACCTTAAATAAGCTAAGTGTAGGATGGTTGGGAGGAGAAGGTATATTTTTGGCCAAGTTTAGGGGAACTGGGAATGTATTCCTACACGCCTACGGAGGCTTAATTGAGAGATACCTTGACCCCGGAGAGAGGTTGCAAGTTGAAGCTGCTCATTTAATGGCATTTGAAGAAGGTATGAGATATGGCATTCAGCGGGTTGGAGGAATAAAGTCCATATTATTCTCTGGAGAAGGCCTGTTCTTCGTAGATATCGAAGGGCCAGGGAAAGTATGGTTACACACATTGACAGTTGAACAGTTGGCAGCGTCATTAAGGCCATACTTACCTCAAGGTCAACAAGGTGGTCCAAGTTTCAATATAGGGATATAATAATATATATCAACACTACACAATTAAAATATTTGGCGAAAGCGATATAAGGGGATTTAAACTAGGTTTCAAATGAATGAAAATGTTGCCCCCAACTCATTTGTGTTCTGATTCAAATTTCTCAGTTAAAGAGTGGGGAGTGTTCTCATGCAGTCATCTTATTCGATGTCATATAGTAAAATTACATCAAGTTTTCCCTATATTTCAATACCTATCCCTTTCTGAAAGGAAGTCTTCCAAGCTTTTTTCAATTGTTGGGAATTTAACCTCCTTAGATTTTTTACAACGTTTTTCCATTTATTAACTTCATTTAAACCTTAGTATCATTAGAAAGTTTAGCGCTTCATTTCTGGATGGAAAAATCCCTCTAGATACTATCTCATCAATTTCCTTTACTATTTCCTTTTTTAACCTAACGGAGATTAGTTCACTCATGTAGTATACTATGGATAGTATACTATAAATATGACGTAGAAACAAACATTAACTCATATCCCGCTATTGAGTTCTCATAGTATTTGCTCAAATCCCTCATGCACTTCTTCACTAGAAAGAGTGTTCCAAGTGCAAATAATTGAATGAATCTATGGACGAGTCTATAGAAAATTATTCAAAAATTAAAAAAGATAAGATACCAAGAAATTTTGAATTTTCTCTTGAAGTAAAACTGGAGAGTATTACTTAAGGGAGACCGTAGTGTTTCCAGAAAATTATTATACCTCATCATCCATCAATAAGTTACTTATAAGCTTAGATTAAAAAGAAAATTGAATGATTAGTTGTAGGATCCATATGCTTTATTAGGTCATTGCAATAGACGTAATTTTCATATTGTTTTTACATAGTAATACTAGACTATAAACTTAATGGAAATAGTAATTCGACCTATTCTTTAAATCTTTAGTATTAACATTCTCCCTCATAATTTACAACAAAAATTAGTCAATAACGTGGGAGGCAATAATCTCTACTCCCTCCTTTTCAAGCTTCTCCTTAACATCCCTCTCTATGTAATTAGTAACAACAAATACTTTTAGAGGCTTGTTATACAAGACCGAGAACAACTTCTTCCTTACGAAAACTTGGTCAATAACGTCCTTATCAGAGAAGTTCTTTATCTCGAAAACGTAGATGTAGTCGTTAGTTTCGTAAAAGTCAACCTCAAAGGACCTACCCTTCTCTATGATACCAACAGTATCGACAATATTGCCATGTTTAACTCTCTTGGGATCTACACCGTGCAATTCTAAAGACTTTTTATAAAGTTTTAGCATGGCTCTTTCCAACCCCTTACCAGCCCTCGAAGTGAAACTACCCAACTCAATCGAAAGTCTTTTTTGACTCTTAGCAAGCCTAAGAATAGCTTTAGAATGCTTTTTCACCTCTTCTTGGAGTGATACAATGGCTTCACCTTGTCTCTTCACCTCTTCTTGTAAGGACTTTACAGCCTCTTGGAGTGAAACTATCGCATCCCCATGTCTCTTCACCTCTTCTTGGAGTGATACAATGGCTTCACCTTGTTTTTCAACAGTCTTCTGGAGTGATACAATGGCTTCACCTTGTCTCTTCACCTCTTCTTGGAGTGAAACTATCGCATCCCCATGTCTCTTCACCTCTTCTTGGAGTGATACAATGGCTTCACCTTGTTTTTCAACAGTCTTCTGGAGTGATACAATGGCTTCACCTTGTCTCTTCACCTCCTCTTGTAAGGACTTTACAGCCTCTTGGAGTGAAACTATCGCATCCCCATGTCTCTTTATAGCCTCTTGTAGGGCTTGAATGCTCTTTGTGTTTTCCTCTAATTTTCTTATTACAATCTCGTCCTTTAATTTTTCATAAACTTTATCGGCCAGTGCTGAGATAAGCTGTGGGTTCTTTAAGATCTCGTCAATCAATCTTTCACTACTCATATATGTTTATATGGACATAAGACCTTATAAATCAAACTCTCATCCAAATAGGTTACACTAAATGGAAGAATTTGTGCGTTTGGTACCAAATCTTACGGTGAATCTTAAGCTTACTATTAGCCACCTATATAAGTCTTCTTCCTTGACCTCTTTCATGCCCTTGAGGTCTTGTTGACTAGGATTAGGGTCTTCGCTTATTGATTGGTTTGTTTAATTGTTTAGTTACGATTTCGGCAAATTTTATTGTGAATCTGTACAATTATCTCTATTCGATCTTTATTATATATTATATTGTTCTTTATGATTGAATTTAGCGTATAATAGTATGATATGAAATATTATAGTTATGATAATTATTCGATCCTACCTAACTTTGACAACGTCACTGGGTCCAATATTGTGCTTCATGGATCTGTTGCACTTTCACACAGAGTTAAGGGTAGATTCGGGCTTCTTTTGCGAATTCACTTTATTTTAAAGATTGCTATGAAATAAACTAAATGAAGATAACTAACTAGTAGAGATGCACGACTACCAATATTAACATTTTTACAACTATATTATTCACAAATTGCAATTCGCAAAGGAGACTTAAATCGCCCTTATTTCTATTAGCTACCTCTAAAAACAAGTAATTGAGAGAACTGTCGATACGATATAATTTTATTACAAATTAGAGAATAAGGTTACAACATGAGGGAGTGTTCTCATGCAGTCATCTTATTCGATATTATATAGTAAAATAAAATTAAACTAGAAATTTTCACAATTAATCGTTTTAATTGAGATGTAGCTAAGGAATTAGAACGTGAAAAACGGCCTCTGAAAAAGGTTTATTTGCGAGGGTTATGAAATCTTTTTGTGGTAGTACTAGAATGGATCTCGAAAAGCCTTGCATATAAGCTTTTCTAAAATAATGTCTTTGTTCAAATTTCTATATCTTAAACGTTAAACGAGCGTTTTTCCATACTACTCCAATATTTTTACAAACGTTTTTTGAATTTCATGACTGTTTGAGAACACTCCCTCAAAAACAAATAATAGAACTCCTCCTCCATCGAATCAAGAGTGTACTCAAGATTATAATAAGTATTAACCCAGCGCTTCAAGTCCTTCCAGACCAACTCAATCGGATTCAAATCCGGAGAATACGGAGGTAAGAAAAGCAAGGTAATGCCGAGCTGAGAAGCAACGGAGAAAACATAAGCATTCTTGTGAAACTTAGCATTATCAAGAATCAACACGATAGGACCGGAATTCCTAAACAAGCGAAGAAACTCAGCAAAGATCTCGGAATTAACATTGGAATAGGTGAACATGAAACAAGGAACACCGTCAAACAAGGGAATAGAAGCGAGAACATTAAGCTTCCTACTGGGATAATCAACGGGAACATTATACAACCCCAATCTCCTAACCTTGGAAGGATCGTGATGAATACCTGACTCATCCGTGAAAAACACCTTAACACCCTTCTTATACTTCGTCAGACTTTAAAGAGCAAGATTTATATTTCATGAGTAATACTAAATTGTTATGCCGAAATCCAGAATGCACGGTATAAGGCTCAACAAGAAACAAGAGGAAGAGAGGAGGATTAACGCTGTAAAAGATGTGAGGAACGGGATGAGTATAAAGGACGTTGCCAAGAAGTATGACGTCTCCATCTTTACCGTGTACAAGTGGTTGAGGAAAGGTGACCTGAGCGCTAAGCCGAGGAAGGGACCCACGAAACTGAAGGACGAGGAAAAGCTCGTCCGAATCTTAGAAAAGAGCCCAAGAGATTTCGGCTTGAACTACGATTTCTGGACCTTGAAGCTCATAGCGTATATACTTGACAAGGAATTTGGGATAAAGTACAACCCGAGGAGTTTAAGCCCAGTCCTCAAGAAGTTAGGCTTCAAGTACAAGAAAGGAAAGAGAACTTACGTTAGAGACGATAACGCTGTAGAAAGGTGGGTGAAGGAACAAGGGGAGAAGCTTTTAAAAAAATAAGAGAAGGGTACAAGGTACACATCTTCGATGAGTCGTACGTGTCCTACATAAACAAGGGTAAAGGCTGGATGAAGGTCGGAGGAGGGATAAAGGTCAACCCTAAGAGGAAGAGGTTTGCAGTAGTAGGCGGGATAACGATTAGTAAAGAGGGAATAACTTTCTCCTATTCGACATACAAGAAGCCCTCGCTGAACTCAAAAGATATTATACTCTACTTGAGGAAGGTAATAAAGGACGAGAAGACCGTGATAGTGATGGATAATGCTAGAATACACGGTAATGAAGTGAGGGAATTCCTTGAGGAAAATGGGGTGGAGTTTGTTTATCTGCCGCCTTACTCTCCGGATAAGAGTCCGGCGGAGGGGCCGTGGGCAGTCCTCAAGAAAAGGCTCTACTCGAAGATTTACACGGACTTCGAGACCTTAATGTGGGATGCAACGAGGTTCCTACGCTCCATATCCAAGAGAGTAAATGACCTTACGTATAGTGTGAAGAGGTGCGGTGAACCTTTGGACGTCAATACTGAGTGAAGTTTTCTTGCCCTTTAAAGTCTGACGAAGTATAATAACACCCTTTAACCTCTCCCTCAAGATGTTATCTGCGTTAAAGGGCCTCTTCTTGTTATATGGTTTTATGTAGGGGATTTTCAATCTCTTTCTAGCTATTCTCCAAGCTGTTACATAGCTTAATTTAACGTGAAACTTCTCCTCTATGTAAGCCTTTGCTTCCCATATGTTTTTACCTTGAAGTTCTTCTACTTTTATCTCCTTTTCGTCTACCTTCTTGTTTCTTCCTTTTCTCTTCTTGTAGCATAGGCATTTCTCTCCTTCTTTCTCGAATTGGTTGATCCATCTGTAAACTGTGCTCAAGTGTACTTGTAGTATCTTGGCTATTTTTCTAGTGTTCATTCCTTTCAAGTATAGTAATATTCCTCTTGCTTTGGTTTCGTTTAGGTTCTTGGGCTTCTTTTCGATCAGCTTTCTGATCCTCCTTTTTAGTGTCCTAAGCACATCCATTTATCTTTAATAATTCTTTTTTTTTTGTCTAATATGTTTTGGGGAGATGCTGGGTTGAACTAGTAGTGTCCTAAGCACATCCATTTTCCAGCATCTCCCCACTAAGTTTGATAATCCCTTCTAGTCCCCTTTGCAGCTCCTACGGTGGCAGAGAATCCCGATCTGCTACGGTCACTTTGTTAGAGGCGGAGCATGTAGTGCCTATTAAGAAAAAGACTATAGATCCCTTACGTGAGAGTGTCCGGAATGTAATTATCTGAACGAATAGATAAACAGAATGATAAATATTAATATTGCCAGAAGGGTGAAACCCGGATAACCGAGAAAAACTTTATAATGGAAAAATATCAAGACGAGAGGATTTACCTATCGCGCATAGCGTTGCCTGATCGCGAGGAGGCGCGTCTCAGAGCTGAACGGCTCTACGTCCTGGAGGAGTCCTCCGTTGGATCGCGAGGAACATCTTGATGTTGTAGATCACTCCCAGGACGTGAAGGAAGACGTCGTTCCTCCAGGTCGTGGTCCCGTAGGGCCTCCAGAACGCGTTCAGGTAGGTGCCGAAGAACTCCACGTGGGCCCTCAGGGTAGTGAAGGGCTTCTCCCGCGCTATGAGCTGTGTCGGGGAGGGAGAGAATCCCTTGTCCGCGATCTTAATCCCCTTGAGCGGTGACTTGAACCTCTTGTCCGAGAAGTTGGCTGGCTTCACCGTGATGGACCTCACGAAGAGGGAGACGAAGATCATGGCCACTGCCTTGAGCCCGTAGTGCGAGACCCCTCTCTTCTTGGTCCACCTTCCCTCGAACCTCCTCTTGGTTCTCCCCAGGGAGAGCAGCTTCCTGGCCCTCTCCAGGTAGCATTTATAGGAAAATCGTTACACTTTTACGTTACATTAAAAATATATAATAAATCTTTCCGGTTAGATGAGAAATGTTTATTGATAAGCTATAATATTAAGAAGTACAATGAAAGATATTTATAAATACATGGATAAATATTTTGACTTTTTATAATAAGGGAATTTCCTAAAACTACTAAGTGAGAATAATTTTAACCCATTTTTCCAGCTTTTTCTTAGAATTCTCTTTTAACTTGAAGAATGTCGAAATCTTTATCGTTAGAGAAAATTATGTCTATCTTTTCCCTCTTTATTTGGGCTGAAATTATTGCATCATCCCAAAGATTATAGCTCAGATTCATATTCCTCAAAAGCTTTATGGCTTCAATTACGTCTTCCCACCTGGTTTCTAATATTTTTATTCCAGATTGTTGAATATAATTTATAAAAACGGGGATAATTTCAGATTTTCTCCTCCTCTCTAAGTGTGCAAGGACTTGGGAAATTATGAGAGTTGATGAATAAGCATCTTCATTTTCAGCCTTATTTAATAACTCCTTAGCTCTTTCCCCATAGGATGGATCAGAAAATAGAACATAGATAAATACGTTAGAATCAATCATTATCTTCAAATCCTAAAGCCTCCTCAATCTCCTCAATACTAACTCTTTCCCTTCCTGCAATTCCATAAATATTGTCCACACTTATCCTCCTTACAATAATAATAATCCTTCCCTTTTCGTCCACACTTATCTCAACTTTACTTCCTTCTTTCAAGTTAAGCCTCTCTCTAATATCCTTCGGTATTACAATCCTTCCTCTTTCATCAACTGTGACTATATATCCCATAAGTTGATTTTGTATTCCCACTTTATAAACTTTTCATAAAGATATACAGACCAAAGGAAGATCTCTTGCAGTCATCTTATTTAAAAAGTACTATTAGCGTTTATAGGAAAATCGTTACACTTTTACGTTACATTAAAAATATATAATAAATCTTTCCGGTTAGATGAGAAATGTTTATTGATAAGCTATAATATTAAGAAGTACAATGAAAGATATTTATAAATACATGGATAAATATTTTGACTTTTTATAATAAGGGAATTTCCTAAAACTACTAACCATGCTTGATTTTCTATGTGCTTTGTGGATTGCTTCAGAATTGTACAAAAAGTTTATAGATTATTCGTTTAAGTATTACCTATGGGAAAGAGTAAGTACAAGAGGGACTGGAGCAAGTACGACGAGAACGTCATAACTAGATATAAGTTGATGTTCCCCTTCTACGTATTCGAACATTGGTGGGACTTATTAGCAGAGGAGAACAGGAACGCTAGGACAAAGTATAAAGCTCCGAAGGAGTTCAACGACTTCCTAGCCTTCCTCCACATCTTCCTACCTTGCAATAGAAGGAGTATTAAGAGCCTTAGAACAATTGAAAATCATCCCCACAAGCCTCGATTACTCAACAATATGGGAGAGAGTGAGGAACATGAACATAACCTTCCCCGAGGCAAGTGACGAACTTGAAGTAATTGCAGACGCTACCGGCATTAGCACAAACACGGGAGGACAATACATTGTTGCCAAGTGGGGTAAGACTAGGGATTCAAAATTCCTCAAGATCGAGATAGTAATGGACAATAACGAATTCAACGTGATAAACGCTGAGGTCACTAGCAACGAGGTTGAAAGTGCTGTAAAAACAGTTAAGGATCTTCAAGATAAGGGAAAGAAGTTTTATGAAGATAAGACATATGATGCCAATGAGGTTTACAAGACCGGAGTTGAGGTTGTAGTTCCTCCCAAGAAGAACGCTTCTACTAAACGCCATCTTGCTAGACGTAAGGCTGTGCGGGAGTTTAGGAAGTTGGGTTATGATCGTTGGAGGGAGGAGAAGGGTTATGGCGTTAGGTGGCGGGTCGAGTCCTTGTTCTCTGTGAAGCGTACTTTTGGGGAATCGGTTAGACAAGTTTTGCTGGGCAAGTAGTTGAGGCTAAGCTCAAGTTCTGGGCTTACGCGTGGATGGTTAACTTGGCGAATTCTGTAGTCGGTAGGGCTCCGGGCATTAGGGTGTAAGCTTGAGAGGAACGTTGAAATAAATATTAATTACTGAAAAATTAGTGTTATACAATATCGTTTTAATGAGACAAATTGAACGAATCAACAAAGTATTTTCTATGGAAAGGTTTTTATACCAGAAGCTCTCTTATAGGATATAATTTTTAATCCTTTCTGTTATATACTTTATTTTAATTTATAAAATATGATTATTTTAATTATACTTTAAATAAAAACCTATTATTTAAAACTGCTTTAACTAGTTTTAACGAAAAATATTTTAACTAGTTTTAACTTTATTATATACATATAACAGGTGGGAAAGATGGCAAATAAACAAGTCGTAGATAACCTAACTAGAAAGGAATACTTGTTCCCTATAAGGTTCGCAGTAGGTTGGATGTTCTTCGATGGAGGTATAAGAAAAGCTATATTAAAACCGGCTAAACTGGATCCAAACTCCAGTTCCTTTGTAGGAGGAAAGTTAGTGAACTTTTTACCTCACGCGGGTCCATTTAAGGATTTTCTGCTCATGACTTTAGAAAATAGGACATTTGATGTAACATTCCTAACAATCTTCAGCTATGTAGAAATCTTAGTCGGTTTATTCTTAATAATAGGGTTCTTAACAAGACTTTCAGCATTTGGGGCAGCGGTAATGGCCATAGGCATGGCACCTGCGTATTGGTTAGGTTCAACATGTGAGGATGAGTGGCAAATTGGTTCACTTTTAACTGCTGGAGCAATAGTACTAATGCTAACCGCAGCTGGAAGAGTTTGGGGAGTAGATTATTACTTATATAAGAAGTTTGGTGATTGGTCCTTATCTAAAAAGATACCGTTATTGAACCTAATAAAGTTCTGGTGATTGGAATGGACAAAACTATAGTTATTGGAATTATATTTGCAATTATAACAATTGGATGGATATTAGGTACTGGGCAGTGGGCATATGGAAACGTTGTAGGACCTCTATTTAATAACTCTAAGCTTCCAAAACTTGAAATAACATACATAAGTGCATCCCCAGAGAATTCTAGTACGTTACTAATACTAAATATTACTGATGTAGACGGACCAGATGCGTATCCAGCTTCAGCTCCTCTAATGGAGATTTACAACTCAAGTTGGCATATATATCTTAACTCCTCACAGATATCAAACTACACAGTAAAAGTCATACAAGCACCATGGAACAATAATAAGAAAGACTATGTAAACTGGTATAGCGGTTTCGTAGTGATATTAGGAAGTGAGGCACAGTTCCAGCTATTAATACCAATTCATCTATCACCAGGTACATATTACGTAAAGTTGTATACTCCAGCCATAGGGCCTTCAAGTGAAGCTTTAGCTAAGTTCACTGTAGTTAATACATAACTACTTTTTTAACCCATATAGGTTAAGGGGGACTGTTCTCATACAGTCTTCTTATTCGAAAAGTCTTTAGTAAAAATATTATCAGACTAGAGGTTTTTATAACTAGCCGTTTAATCTGAATATAATTACGGGATTAGAAAGTGAAAGACTGACAAAGGAAAGGCAAGCCTCGCCCCTTATCGGTAGACCCAAAATCGTATTATTAAAAATAATAGCTTTCCGTTAATAACCAATTATCATGCATTACATGATTATTTTACTCAATTATACCAAAATTTATAGAAAATTTCAATCCTATAGTAATATTTTTTATAATAGCTAATATAAAAAGTGTTAATTGAGTATGGGCGATTCTGGTTTCCTTTGCGAATTGTGATTTGTAAATAATGTGTTTATAAAAATGTTAATACTGGTAATCGTGCGTCTCTGCTAGCTAGTCACCTTCGTTTAGTTAATTTCGTAGCAATATTCGAAATAAAGTGAATTCGCAAAAGAAGCGTGAATTGCCCTTGAGTATGAACATATATGAAAAATGACATTAAATTCAAAGAAATCCAATTTTATTTATATCATCAGATACATATAATTAAATTTTAGATTATTGATAATAAGAAAAATAGAGAAAATTTTCTTATATTTGAAGAAATAATATGATAATCCTAGCTGAATTTATATTTGTAAGATGATTTTGGGTCTAACCGTTTAGGACGGAGAGGGGTCAGAAGTAATTAGATAATAATTAATATAGTTATGTCTTCTTAGCCAACGTTAAAATCAATTCCCTTAAATCGTCAATTCTATTATTCAAATCGTCAAATCTTTTATCTATTGCCTCAAATCTTTTATCTATTGCCTCAAATCTCTTATCCACATAATCCAACATTTCTTTCTTAGTCTTATCTACGTAATCTATTACCTCCTTCTTATTTTTCTCAGCATACTCCATGGCTTCCTTTCTGCTCTTATCAGCGTAGTCAATAGCCTCTTTAGATTTCCTATCTATAATTTCCATAATTCCTCTCAACTCGTTTCTAATATTTCTTAACTCTGTAAATACGTAATCCATGTTCTTACTATTATAATAGTTCATTAAAATCAAGTATTCCTGCTCACTCAACCTCTTTCCTTGACCACTCTTCTCTAGTAAAGTTTTAACGTAATTACTTAATAACTCCCCCAAAGTCCTATACAATATATCATCTGCCATATATAAAACCTTGAATTCCGCAATTTAAGCTTTCATCCAAAAAACCTCATAGTCGCCAGTGAATCTATCCAATTGAAGATTGTCAATCTGGGGTTTGTGCTTCATAGGATTTCACGATATTTAATCCTCAGCCCTTGGGCTTCATCAGAGTCACGGATAAACTCGTTCTTCCATCTCCGCCTCATTAGCGTTAGTGCTTTCAGAAAGTTTATAGCTTTAGGCAAAGGATATACCACTAGATCATAGTCTAAGAACTTTTCCAAAATACTAGTGGTAACACCTACACCCCATTCAGATCTGTATTACGCAGATCTGACTAATATGTTTTATATAAGGGGCTTGTCACGCCCTAGACCGAAGACTTGGCTTCAGTTACCTTTTTGACCATTTTCCCCAGCTGAGGCGTATTACTCTCCCCAGCTAATTAACCTATATATAGGTTACCCACCGATTGGGGTTTTCCCGCTAACGGGGCAAAGAAGGATAAATGGTTTTTGCCCATCACTTTGGTGAAGCCTAAGAGCTTAGGATTAATATATTGTGAAACCCTATGAAGGTCTTATAATTCCTATCCCCAGACCCAATAAAAGTATCCCATCTAGCAAACCCATAAATCCTTCATCCTCTTCCTATGCTTAACATGAAGGTAAGTCCAGAACTCATCAAACACTATCGTAGTAGTTTCTTGAGAATAACGTATAATATATAACGTTTAATTTTTCCAATGTAGGATTTATTTAAGGAATATTTATACTATATACGCTTGAAGTATTTGCGATTATTTAAATCTTCTTGAAGAGAATCTATGTTAGATTTAAGGTTTAAATGATTTAAGGTGAATTTACGTAAAGTACTATCTGAGTTTTATAATTCAAGGGTTGACCTACAACACTTATTGAATGAGAAGCAGTGGTGTTTCACCAATTTTACTCAAAATGATACAATTTCTATGGAAGAGAAAAATATCAGAGCGGAGTTAGAAAAATCGGCTTATTTCAACACAAGAAGCAAAAAATTTTCATATTTGTTGAAGAAACTAACAGAAAACGAGTTTATATATAAAGAGTAATACCATTTGTCTAGTATTATCAATAGAGGAAAGTAGGTGGAAGGACGAGATGAACAAGAAAAGGTTAAAGCGAGGGACTCCATAACTCCGTTATGCAAACCATGATATTACCCAAAACGGAGCTGAAGTCCCTCGCTATAACTTTAGCAACAAACAATATTAACGTTATCTCTCAAGATCTAGACCCGGAAATAGTGAAAGCAGCACCATCCTTGCTAACCGGAAACAGAGGAAAATACTACTTGAAGGTAGTAAGACGAGGCGAGAAAGTAATTAGTAAAGGTCAGAGAACCTTCAAGTTCTACCCAATCTACAGAGAAGTAAAGGGAGAGATCAACGTAGTCGCTGTAGATGAGACCGGATTAACCGTGGGAGAAAAGGAACAAGAAAAAGCAGAGGGCTTTCTACTCTACAACTGGAAGAGAAAAGGAGTAAAGATGAGATCCTTGGACCTCGTATATCCCTTAAGGTTACCCCTCCTAGTGGAGGTAGCAGATTTGAGAAGCGACAGTCCATCACAGTTCCTACTCAGGAGCGTGAGGGAAGTAAGCCAATACATGGAAATAGATTACGTTGTAGCTGACGCCGGATTCTTGAACCTAGGGGTCATCAAGGAAATGCCCGTGAAGACCATTGTGAGAGGAAAGTCGAACTTGAAGGGATTCAAGGAACTATCTAACGTTCCATTAGTTGAGAAGAGATACGAGGTTAAGGACAGGGTTTACGTTGCGTATAGGGTCTTGAAATTTGAAGGGCTTTATTATTACGATGTGGTTTACGTTAAGGGGAAGCCGAGGCACTTCATGTTCGTAACGAACTTCGAGGGAGATCCCTATGAACTGGCTGAACTCTATAGGTTGAGGTGGCAAGTTGAGGAGGGTTTTAAGGTTAGGAAGGCAAGGATAAGGTATGTTAGGAAGTTGAGTAATAAGATCTTCTTGTTCCTCTATTACACGGTTCTGGATTCTGCGTGGAATCTAGTGAATCATCTTCTCTTTAACTTCAAGTCCACGTGTAAGAAGGTTTTGTCCTTCGATTCATTCGTCAAGCTTCTCTAACTTTCTCGGTGTTCAGAGGAGACTATGCACGTCGTTTTCACCACGTGAGAAAAATTCAGAATTCTCCTCTTATTATTAGAATTGTACGCTATATTTTTTGCAAATTATTTTAACATGTTATGTTTCATAATAATTTTATTGTTTTTCTCTATATCAATCTCTTTTTGAAAGGACTAATATTATATCTTTCAAATGAAATAATTTGGTGAAACACCACTGAATGAGAAGTTTATATATTAGTTTGGCTAGTTTAGCTCAAGTGAGTAGAGTTTGACCCTAAAGATTGAAGTTGGAAAGAAAGGATATATAATAATCCCTAAGACTGTTAGGGATCTTCTTGAAATAAAGGAGGGAGATATATTAATCCTAAGAGTCGAAGATGGTAAAATTGTTCTTGAGCCTGAAAGAAAGGTAAGTTTTGATGACTTAAAAAAGAAGATGGAGGAACATAGTGCTAAAATCTCATATGCAAATAAGGCTAAACTTGGAGATTTAATTAACGTTAGTTTAGAGGAGGAATTCGATAATTGATTTTCCTCGATGCTAATTTCTTAATATACTTAAATTTAGGAGTTTAGGAAGTGGAGAAATTTTATCTTAAGTTATTGAATGAAGATAGGTTATCTATCGACCCTTTGATTATAGATGAGGTTATTTACATTATCAAAAAAGAAGTATAATGTAAAATTTGAGGATACAATTGATTTCTTAGATAAGATAATACTTCCTTATACAATTATACTGCCAATCAACTCTCATGATTATGAAAAAGCAAAGGGGATAATGATAAGTAAGACTTTAAAACCGTCTGATGCTTTCCACGTAGCTGTAATGATAAATAATTCAATAAAAAAGATAGTAAGTGAGGATTCAGATTTCGATAAAATTAATGGAATAGAAAGGATTTGGGTAAAATAAATTAACTGCAGTTATCACATCCTCTCCTCGCAATATTAGGGACTCGGGACAATTCAGGCTTCTTTTGCGAATTCACTTTATTTCGAATATTGTTACGAAATTAACTAAATGAAGGCGACTAACTAGCAGGAACGCGATTACTAACGTTAAGTTTTTATAACGTATTATCTAGAAATTGCAGTACATAAAAGAGACTTGAATCGCCGTTGTCAGCAGTTTCCGATAAGTCGTGAAGTTCATGTCATTTAATATGAATGTTAGAAGCATTAAAATTTATAAACTTTCATGCTAACATTAAGTTAGAGGGTGCCACAATGAACTCTGTGAGCAATGTGAGGGGGAGGAAGGTACCTGATGAAACTCCTCATGTCCTTGAAGGGAGTTAGTCCCGTAGACGGCATGGGGAGGAAAATAAGGGGTATGAGGACGAGGGGTTGAATACAAATTCATGAAATCTCAATGAAAGTCCGACCCCCAGCTTTAGGCATTATGCTTTTATAGCAAGAAAATAAATCATTAGTAATGATTGAAAATATTTCGATTGGCAATTTTAGGGGTCTGAAACTTAATGTTAATTTGGGGAGAATTAATGCTATAATAGGTAGGAACGGAACCGGAAAAACTTCATTTTTAGAAGCATTATTTTTCTCCTCGCTTTTCCTCTCTGACTATAGCGAAAGTGATATTAGTTCATTAATGATTTACGCATTTAACAGCAGAGGTGACATGATTTCAGCATTTTTATCGTTAACAGATTCTGAAGTTGAATTAGGACTTCATGGCGGAGAGAGAATTAAATTATCGTTCAGAAGAAAAGAGAAGGAAAAAATTGATATTTATTTATTAAAAGATGAGTCTAAAAAAGATGAGAAGATAGCCTCAATATCTTTATCGAGTGGAATCCTAGCTAAGGAAACAATCTCTGTTCCTATACGTGTACCAGAAGTTAAGTTAATCAAGAGACATAAAATTATGGAACACTTTTTACCAGTGTATCTATCAGTTTATTTCGATTTTTATGACTATCCAGAAAGGATAATAGGTTCTGCAAAGAAAAAAGGAGTTAAGTCAGATTTTGAAATTTTGCCAGATGAGATGGGTTTATATAAAGTGCATTATGTTAAGGAAAACGAAACTAAGCCAGCATATGTAATTGGAAGAGGTTTACTAAAAAAGGAGTTAATCATTGATAGCCTAACATATTCTAATCTTCTTCTAATAGACGAGATTGAGAACTCTCTTCACCCCGACTTACTCTTAGAGATTTTTAACGTAATGAAAGATAAAGGCAAAAATTCACAAATTGTCTTCACAACACACTCGAATGAGGTTATAAAGATGATGACGAAAGTCTTTGATGATAGTAATGCCAAAATAATATATTTATCTACGAGAGGTACGTCAAGGGAGTACAAACTTTCAGAAATAAGTGAAATAGACGAACCATTAAGTTGGGTGGGATACATATAGAGATGATATATAGTGAGTGTAGTAAAGTGAGCTACCCCCTCCTGAAGGAGGGAGCTTCCTGCTTCACAGCCCCACCTTGCCAGAGAACTGGTAGAGGGTGGAGCTCCACAGGCACTAAGGGTGGCTCCCACCCCGCATGGTACTTAACGTCTGTGCCATCATTGTCTGGAGCAGAGGCGTACCTCATAGACCCTCGCTTTAACCGAGGTGCCTCGGTGACGCTTACTCCGTCAGTAACTGTCATCAAAAGTGTATCTATGTCAGAATTTTTAAACTTTTCTACAAAGGGGGCTATCCATCTCCGCCTCAAAGAGGCGAAGTTTTCCGCCCCCTTTGACCCCCATCTGCTATAATTGTAGAAGGTCAAACTGAAAAAGAGCTATTAAAAGGAATTTTGGGTATGATGAGAAAAAATTTCAGTTTCTATGAAAAAGTATATAATTGAAACTATAAAAGAAAAAAGTGACCGAGAGGAGAAGGTAATGTATGCTTAATTATTTGATGGAGAACGAAGAAGGTTATAAAAGATTAAAGACCAGACTGATATCGCCAAGGAGTCCCCAAATACGGAAGCAAATCCCCCATATATCCAAAAATGCGAAGATGATAGGTGTTTATAACCTCTAATTGTTATAGGTCGAGATGAAGACTATAAGGGTTGGTTATCCGAGACTTTATTAAACGAACTGTTACCCGGCGTACAAGAAGAAAATATTGACGAAATTAATTAAGAGTATGAGAAAAAAGAAAGATGGGTAAAATTATCCCTTATGTGAAGAAAGAAAAGATAAAATTCTAATTTAAATCTTTTTGTTATCAGATAATGTGTCTACTTTATATATCCAAAGAATCTTCGTTAATGGACAATTAAAAGATTATTGGGAAGGATAAAATTAGAAGTAAGTTAGCTAAATTCATTTTATTAGAATAAGTTAGCTAAATCTTGTATCTTATTCTAGAATTTAGCTAAACAATTTGTCGGGAGAATACTTTCATACAAGTCAGGGCGATTCGTCGGGATTTTCTTTGGTGAATTGTAATTTTAAATATAATTGTTTAATAAAAAATGCTAACAATTAGTAATCATGTATGTCCGCCAGTTACTTCGATCTTCATTTAGTTAATTTCGTAACATTTTTAAAAATAAAATGAATTCGGGCGATCGATAACCGAATCGCCCTATCCAATTTGAGTAAAATCGAATAACTATCATCAATATTATAATAATTCATATTTAAACAACTTAAATAAGGTCATGAGAACAATTCTCCAGAAAAATTGCCGTTGCTATTTGGTTAGAGAGGGGAAGTTAAAAGGGTTCAAAAGTGGTGTGCGTTAGTATTCTTTTATCTTCGTAAGGTCCTTCCAGGGTTCATCAGATTTGAAAAATTCATCATTAACTAGCGACTCCACCACCAATTATTATTAGCCGTACGCAATCATACGTTTTCCTTAATCCTCCCTTAGGGGAGTTGTAGTGTAATTTAGTGTTAGTATATTATCATGCAATATCTTCTATCATGTCCAGGTCCTATCCGAAACGTACTTAACTTTAATCTCTTTTTTGATTACCCTCTCACAGTCCATTATTAATTGAATGTTCTTAAACCCTATCCCTCGGAATATTATAACACTTCACCTCTCCACTCTGCACTTCGATCAAATCGAAATTACCCTAGCAGGTATCCTCCTACGTAAATCCAATCCCTCTCTTGTTCCCTTACTAAATAAATTGGTACATAAATTCCTAGAATTGTACCGAATTATAGCCTTTTGGAATAAATTTCTCTGGAAATTGTCTTAGGTCCATAGTTATTGAAGGTCTAACTATTAATGCCTCAACATTATAACGTTCTAATGTAGGATTTTACGAATAGATCAAAGCTGACGCTTTTTTAAAAGATGCGCCTAATAAGGAGATGATGGGTTTTACGGAATGAGTTCTCGTCTTGGCCACTCACTTCCGTATACTTCATCAGTGGAGAG
Organism: Saccharolobus solfataricus; assembly: GCF_900079115.1. Taxonomy (NCBI): domain Archaea; kingdom Thermoproteati; phylum Thermoproteota; class Thermoprotei; order Sulfolobales; family Sulfolobaceae; genus Saccharolobus; species Saccharolobus solfataricus. The sequence continues at coordinate 1,664,684 of NZ_LT549890.1, read as the reverse complement.
TATGAACATACTTAAAGTTATACCATTCTTTAGCAGCCTCTAATACGATTTACAGTCCCAAAGACGTTCGTTGAGACAAAATCTTGAGGTTTGTAAATTGGACCTATCCCACGTCAGTATGGGAATCTCTTTTTTCTCGTAAAAAAACGAGATGAATGAAATACAGAAAAAGTTGAGAGGATGAGAATTTCTGTAGAAAAAGTTTGTATATACGAGGGCGGACTTGAACATATGAAGCATGAGAATACAACTAAACCGGCGAAGTTCAACCGGGACTTCGCCAGGTCCGCCTCAAGATAATTTACTCGGTCCTCACTAAAATACTTTTCCCTGAGGAACTCCTCAGTGCCTTGCTTAAGGCGAGTGGGAGCTACTTGAGCAGGTTGGGGAAAGATGGGAGAAGAGCGTTGAGAAAGTTGAACGCGGTTCAAGTTGAGGACGTGAGGGATGCGTTGAGGAAGATGGGGAGGATGACGTTAAGGGGAGTCAGGAACAGGAGGGTAGCAGTGGACTTCCATGCCATACCTCAATACCACGCTGACAAGAGTTTCTTGAGTAGGATAAAGCCAACTAAGGGGACGTCGTGGGGACTGGTTCAAGCTGCGATCTTCCTCCTGGGGAGGACGAGGAGCTTCCTGGACGTGATCCCAGTGACCGTGAAGAACGTAGCTGAAGGTTTCAAGGCGGTGATGGAGGTAATCGTGAAGGAGTTGGAGGAGGACAAGCTGAGGCTCGTCATGGTCTTCGCGGACAGGGAGTTCGCGGTGAACGAAGTGATTAGATACCTCTTGGAGTTGGGCTTGGACTTCGTCATATCTGCCAAGGCCCAGATGTACAAGAAGTACAAGGGGATGTTGCAAGATGTGGATGTGAGTTTTGGCGGAGTTAGATATACTGGATTTCTCTGCGTGAGACATGGGAGTGGAGCTTATCTCATTATCCTGAGGAAGGAAGACGGCAAGATTATTGCCTTCCTCGTGAGGAGGGAGATCGACCTTCACGATGCCATAGTCCTTGCCGAGATGTACAGGGAGAGGTGGGGGATAGAGAACGCCTTCCGCTCCCTTGAGGAGTTCAGAATCAAGACTAGGACTTGTGACGTGAGGAAGGAATTGGTTCTCGTTCTGCTTTCCTATCTTCTCTTGAATGTCTGGTTCTTGATCCGCTCTTGGAGGAAGGTCAAGTTGTGGGAGTTCTCGGTCTCCCTCTCGAACCTCCTCGATCGGGAGGTAAGAGTGGAACAAGAACATGCGTTCCGTGAAGTGAAGACGCCATTCCCCTAAACTCCAGCTAACCCTATGCACCTCCTTCCAGCTACGTGAAATTAATTCCTAATATTTAACTTCTATGGTGTAAAACTGATTTATTAACGATTATTTTCACAAAATATATATCATGCTATTTGAATAATACCGATCAAATTCAATTTAAGTAATATCCTCATTTATCTCAGAAGAATGAGATCTCCATACTGACGTGATTATTTAACATATTTCAATTTCTTCCTATTACATAGTAAAAGAAATAGGTTTAATAATTTTTTAACTTTTCTAAGAGAAAGAGGTAAATTGGTTTTTCCTAATGGATTCAGTATTAAAACAGATAGGGATAACTTTCATGATATTTTAAATCTTTATCTTTTCTCTTATAAATATGGTGTAGATATTGGAAGTAATTGGAAATTTGATGAAAAATATAATATTTTAATTACGCCATCTGGAATAAAATTCTCAATAAAGGGATTCGATCCAGTAATTTTTTCTGAAACCTTTTTGTATGATATACATTTTATAGATTATAATTTAGAAAATAAAAAAATAATTCAAGCTGGAGCTTACGTTGGTGAGACTGCATTATATTATGCAAAACGGGGAGCTTATGTTTACGCCTTTGAGCCCCAACTGGACTGTTACAATATTGCTCTTACTAATCTTAAACTAAATCCAGAATTAGCTAGTAGAGTAGTATTAAGAAATTGGGCGATTGGAGAAGATGGTGAAATAGAATTTCCTAATACCAGATGTAATGGAGGAACTTCCTACTTCGATAGTTATAAAGATAGAATAAGAGTAAGAAGTGTAAGCATATCTACTGTTTTAGAAGAGTTTAACATCTCTCAACCTGATATCCTAGATTTAGATATAAAGGGGGGCGAATTCCGCGTTATTAACGATAAATCTATTCAGAAATTTTCTATAGTTAGGATAGAATACAATACTGTTATTGACAATAAAAAGTTAGGAGATGTTACTTATTTGATTGAAAAATTACGAAGTTACGGTTTTACTAAAATAAGGATCTATAAACACAATGAATTACCATTTGATCTTTCAATTAATGGTGTAATAGAAGCACGAAAATAGGAAAACTTAGGAGATAAGTTATATTTATAGCGATCATTTCATTTGAAAAATTAGGTGACATTGAGGAATTCTAGAACTTATATGGGAAATCAATCCCCCTTGTGTCTTTCCGCTAACCTTTTCTTTCAAAATTGCTTTGCAGTTGTGTTTCACCAAATTATCTCACTTGAAAGATATTGTGTTAGTTCTTTCAAAAGGGAATTGATATAGAGAAAGATAGTGATATTATAGTGAAATATAGCATATTAACATTATTTGCAATAAACATAACGTGTAGATTCAGATTAAAGGGAGATAATCTGAATTTTTATCACGTGGTTAGAACGGTGTGCAGAGCGTCCTCTGCACGCCGAGGAAGTTAGAGAAGCCTGACGAAGGAGTCGAAGGAGAGAGGCTTCCTTTTCGTGGACTTGAAGTTGAAGAGGAGGTAATTCACGAGGTTCCACACTGAATCTAGGACAGTGTAATAGAGGTAGAGGAAGATCTTGTTGGTTAACTTCCTCACGTACCTTATCCTGGCCTTCCTGACCTTGAAGCCCTCTTCGCTCTGCCATCTCAACCTGTAGAGCTCAGCTAGCTTGTAGGGATCTCCATTGAAGTTGGTAACGAAGATGAAGTGCCTGGGTTTCTCCTTGACGTATATCACTTCATAGTAGTAAAGGTCATTGTACTTCAGGACCCTATACGCAACGTAAACCCTGTCATTTACCTCGCATTTCTTCTCGGTTAGAGAGACGTTGGAGAGTTCCTTGAAGCCCTTCAGGTTGGTCTTACCTCCTACCACGGTCTTCACAGGCATCTCCTTGATTACCTTCAAGTTCAGGAAACCCGCGTCAGCAACAACGTAGTCTATCTTGAGGTGCTGAGCAACTTCGCTCACGGCCCTCATCAGGAACTGGGAGGGAGTATCGCTTCTCAAGTCAGCTATCTCCTCGAGGAGGGACAACCTCAAGGGGAACACCAAGTCCACGGACCTCAACTTAACTCCCTTCCTCTTCCCGTTGTAGAGTTGAAATCCTTCCACCTTCCTCGACTCCTTCTCCCCCACGGTTATCGCGGTCTCGTCCACTGCAACGATTGTAGTCTCTCCCTCAACTTTCACGTGAGGGTAGAACTTGAAGCTCCTCTCCCCTTGACTCATCACCTTCTCTCCTTCCCTAACGACCTTCAAGTACTCCTTTCCCCTGTTCCCTGTCAACAGGAACGGAGCTGCGTCCGCGATCCTCGTGTCCAACTCTTGGGAGATAACGTTAAGATTATTGACGATGAAATAACTGGCGAGGGACTTCAACTCCGTTTTGAATCTCGTTTCATAAACTTGCATAACGGAGTCATGGAGTCCCTCGCTTTAACCCTTTCCTGTTCACCTCCTCCCTAGACCTCCCCTCCCCGCTTGATAATACTAAACAGATGATATTACCCTCTATATACAAACTCCTTTTTAACCATGCTTCTCGTTTAATCTAAAAATTTTTTGATAATCATGTTGAAATAAGCCGATTTTCACAACCATAACTCGATATTTTCCCCACCATAGAAATTACATCATTTCTAGTAAAATTGGTGAAACACAACTGATTGCTTTGTATATTATTCCATTCCTATGGAGCATTTTTCTGGAATTATAAAGTTTTAGTATTATAAACGTACTTTACTACTAATATTATAAAATATTCTAGAATAGTTTATCAATGATCTGCCAAGTACTGTGTGAATTTGTAGAGTTTTCCAGGCGATTCAGTTATCCATTGCGAATTCATTTCATTTCAAAAATTGCTACAAAATTAACTAAATGAAGGTGACTAATTAGCAGAGAAACACGATTACCAATTTACAACAGGATTATTTAGAAATTACGATTCGCAAAAGGCACTTGAATAGCCCGAATCCTTCAATTTTCTTAAATGTTAGTCTCGTTAAGCTTTCTTAAATTCTAAATCTAACATTAAATTGAAAATAAATTTATCGTTAGTTTAGATAAATTTTGAAGTAATCCATAAAGTAGTAATACCTTTGACCAATCCATAAAGTAAGGCTATAAGAAAAGCTTTAATATTTTTCTCTTAAGAACTAAACTGAATGAATCCCATTAAGAATGCATTGAAGAACCTAAGCGTCACAACAACTAATGTAATAATTGCTTTAATTTTCTTCGTTATTACAGCTAAGATTTCTAGTCCAGCATTCTTCGGAAAAGTTGCGATAGTTCAATTACTTGAGATAGTAACGTCGACTTTCTTTTACTTTATTCCAGGCCAAATAATAACTAGGGAAATATCTTATCTTTACGCTAAAAAAGAGATAACTAAAGAGGTAGTAGGAAAATTCCTTTCATTTCCTTTTCTAGTTTTACCGATTTTCCTCATCCTTCTTATTTTTCCAGATTACGTTAAGTTAGCAATACCTTATCTTTTCCTTTACCTCCTTAATGGCGTAATGACAGCAGTGATGATAGGAATGGATATGTTTACAGAATCTGCAATTACTGGAAACTTCTTTCTAGTCATAAGATGGGGGATAGCAATAATCGCTGTTCTCTACCACAATATATATCTCTTCGTTAAAATTTGGACTTTGGGAGGAATTCTCTCAGTATCTATGAATTACGCATTTATTAGCAAAAAGGTTGGGTTAGTACTTCCTACGCCAGACTTTGCCTTTCTCTTTAGGCATTTTAGGGAAGGTTTACCTGTTTATTTATCTTCTTTTGCTGGTTTTCTTTCCTCCCAAGGGGATAGGGTAACTACTGCGTATTTGCTAGGTTCTTATTATCTGGGCATTTATCAGTTTTCAGCTTTAGTTGCTGGTGTTCCCTCAATGATTTTAGGTGCCTTAGGTGGGGTTTTGTTACCTACCGCGTCATTTTATAAGGCTTTAGGGAAGGATGAAAAGAAGATGTCGTCTCTTTCTTTTATATTCCTCTCGCTTTTAACTTTTCTAACAGTAATAATTTCTATTCCGATAGGTGAGATCATAATTATTCATTTCTTTCCTAATTATAAAGAGGGATTAGAAGTATTCGTGTTACTCTTGATTTCGGCTACTCTTCCGTTTCCTATAGGTTCTCTTACGAATTTTATTGTAGCGTTCAAGAGAAACTTAAGACCTTTCCTTATCCTTTCAATTTTAAACGGAAGTTTAGTCTTACTTACTTCCTATTTATTAATTCCGAGGATAGGAATAATGGGTGGTGCTATATCTCAAGTTATAGTAGCTACAATTTCTTCTCTCTTTATCATATTTTACTCTATAAGAACATCGGTATTTTCAACTGGAAGGAAAGAAATAATTTTACTTTTCCTCATACCCGTAGTAGGAATTTATGAGGCTATAGATCCTCCGTTTCTAGATTTTCTCCTAATTCTTCTTATACTTTTAGTGTTTAAACTGTTTAAAATAATCACTGAAGAGGACGTTAAAATAATTGAAGGTTTCTTGCCACATGGGTTAAAATTCGTGTCGAAAATTTTAAGTAAACTAACGTAATTTAGTGTCTTCTTATATTTCTGTTAACTTCAAAATTTTTGGAATATTTTAGGCTAACTAAAGGAAGTTAATACATAAAATGTTTTGGTTAAAGGGAGTGCTCATAAATCTTTAGCAAATAAAATTTACACCAAATTATTTCTAGGAAAGATATCTTATAGACTATTTAACAAGAAATTGAATAATTGAGATGAGATTCACAAAATCATAGCATATTAGAATAATTTGAAACGAATATAGTTCACAGATCTTGGGAAACGAGAAGAATTTTTATTACGCAGTGAAAAAGACGGGCATATATACTGAACATATATATGTTATCTGGTTTGATATTTGATAGATTTCTTCAATTTTTAGTTGAGAATACGTTAAGCTTACTTTTAAATCAGCGCTTAATTTTTAAATTTAACAAGATTAAGATCTGAGAAAATTGAAATAATGAACAAAACAATTATCTTCTGGCTTTGAGCCAACACGTAAAATTTCTAATTAAACACTTAGTTATGGTTTAAAATGAGACGTTTCTAAAATTACTAGGAGGAAATCTTGCCCTTTTAAATCTCGGAAAGTATAATTTAAGACGTTAAAAAATGAACTAACAATGGAAGTAAACAGATATATTTTAGCAAGTACAGTTTTCTTTTTACATTAACTAAGAAAAAGACTGATCATTACTCAACACAATCACTTGATGTAAAGTAAATTATTTCTTCCAAGGTTCATCCTCAGTAAAGAACTTATCCTTTATTAAATCCTCCCACCACCATCTATTATTCAAATACCACTCCACAGTCTTTCTCAACCCCTCCTTTAACGGTGTAACCTCATACTTAAGCTTCGTAGTCATGCAATATCTTTTATCATGTCCCGGCCTATCGTCAACGAACTTAACTTTAACCTCTTTCCCCATTATCTCCCCTATGATCTTTATCACGTCAAGAACGCTATACCTTTGCCCTCCGGGTATATTGTATACTTCTCCCCTCCACTCACTTCTCTCCATAATATCATATATTATTCTAACAGTATCCTCAACGTAAATCCAATCTCTCTCAGCTCTACCATCACCGTAAATTGGAACGTGCATGTTTAGAAAAGTTCTTATGATAACTTTTGGAATAAGCTTCTCAGGAAACTGTCTAGGTCCGTAATTATTAGAAGGTCTTACAATAATTGCCTTAATTCCGTAAGTCCTTACGTAAGCCTTAACGAATAAATCAGCAGAAGCTTTTGAGGCACTGTAAGGAGAAGAAGGTTGTAAAGGCGAATCCTCATCTGCGCACTCCTCACCGTAAACCTCATCTGTTGAAATATGAACATATTTAAAATCATATTTTCTAGCAGCCTCCAGTAAGTTCACTACTCCTAACACATTAGTAGTTACGAAATCCTGAGGCCTATAAATAGACCTATCAACGTGAGTTTCGGCTGCAAAATTTACAACTATATCAGAATTCTTAACTATATCATGAATTTCCTCACTTCTCACATCAGCCCTTATAAACTCATGTTCCGTACCTATGAGGTTCTCCTTCCTTCCAGCATAAGTTAATAAGTCCACTACTATTGGTTTAATTCCTCTTTTATTAACCTCCCTTACAAACGCTGAACCTATGAAACCAGCACCGCCTATAATTATCATATTATCACCGATGAGTTCTCACCTATTATCAACTTTTGCCATTTAGTACCCTTTTCTACAGTTGAATTATTTCCAATTAGAGAATCCATTAGTGAAACACCTTTAATCCTAACGTTATCGAGGATTACACTGTACTCAATCTCGCTGCCGGATATTTCACTTAAATCCCCTATTGAAGTGAAAGGTCCTATGTAAGAATTAATTATCTTAGTATCCTTACCTATGTAAGCTGGGCCTCTAATTACGGAGTTTTTTACTACAGCTCCTTTCTCCAATATAACTCTACCGTCTATTGTCGAATTTTCTACTTCACCTTCAATCTTCCTTTCAGCATACCTATCCAGTAAGAAGGAGTTTGCTTCTAAGATATCCTTAGGAGTTCCAGTATCCTTCCACCAACCTTGTATAATTTCGTAGTTTACTTCCTTACCTTCATTTATCAAACCTTGAATTGCGTCAGTAATTTCTAATTCTCCTCTCCAGCTAGGTTTTAGTTTTTCAATTACTTCGAAAATTTCATCTGTAAAACCGTAAACCCCTACCAAAGCTAAATCGGAAATTTTTTCCTTAGGCTTTTCAACTAATCTTATCACTTTATTCTCATTTATTACTGCAACTCCGAAACGATTAGGATTATCAACCTTAGCTAAAAGAATTGATGCCGATCCTTTAAAGGATAGAAACTTCCTCAGATCATAAAAGACTAAGTTATCACCTAAGTACACTAGGAATTTCTCAGATACCAAATCCTTAACCCTATATACTGCGTCAGCCAAACCCCTTGCTTTCCCTTGATAAACGTAAGTAATGTTTACTCCAAATTTGCTCCCATCACCGTAGTAATCTACAACACGTGTAGGAGTATTATCTCCTAAAATTAGTAATATATCTTTAATTCCAGAATCCCTAATTTGTTCTAAAACCCACTGGGATATTGGCTTTCCTGCAACTTTTATTAATTGCTTAGGACCAGTATGAGTTAATGGTCTTAAACGAGTTCCTTGTCCTCCGTGTAAGATTACTGCCTCCATTTTTAAATCATCCCTTCTAAATCCAGTGTGTAAAAATCTATTGTAAGTAATTTCCTAGCCTTAGAAATGTCTAATGAGGAATCGTAGGGTCTCTTAGCTATCCAGCTCTTTATCTCATCAACTTCCTTAACTTCTCCGGGTAGGTTGAACTTTTCCTTAATCTTTATAGCTAATTCGTAACGGGATATTCTTTCTCCAGCTACGTGGATTATTCCTGTCTTTCTCAAATCTAAAAGCTCATCTATTGCAAGAGCTAGTTTTCTCGCGGAGATTGGGGAATAGTAGCCTTTAAAGGCAAGCACTGTTTTACCTTCTTTTAGTGTTTTATAGACGTAGATTGGGAATCCTTTGTTTCGAAATACTCCAGAAGTTCTAATTATCAAACTTTCGTCATATGATGAGGCAAATATTTCTCCCAAAAGCTTACTTAAGCCGTAATAGTTTATGGGATTAGGTATATTATCTTCTTTATAATTTCCCTTATTTCCATCAAATACGTAATCAGTACTTATGTGAATTACGTATGAATCAACTACCCTCCCAGCCCTTACAATGTGTTTCACTGCTTGTGAATTAATTTTGTAAGCCTTATCTTTTTCTATTTCGCATTTATCTACGTCAGTCATTGCAGCAGTATTTATTATTACATCTGGTCTCTTCTTTATTATAAAGTCCTCTAGATGTGGAAAGTCAGTGATGTCTAATTTGTAACCTTGAATTTCAGAAGAATTGTAAGTTTTTATAACCTCGTACTTTTTAGAGAGTTATGTTTGAAAGTTCGACTCCAGGTTGTCCCGATGCACCAATCAGCAGAATTCTCATACTGACTGATTAGTAGTTAACAAAAGTTATTAGGCGTTTGATAAGTGCTAATAAGTTCAATATGAAGATACCTTCAGTCTTTCACGTTACGTTAAAAATACCTCTTTTTAGTTGATAATCATAATTAAGAATATTTAGTTTCAAGTTTCGTACATTCTTGGATGACTAATTTAAGTGCTAAGGCAATACAAAGTCAGTCGCATTATAGACTTGATAGAGTTCTCAGAAGATTATGACTCGTTTAAGTTTATGAATATATTTAAGCTAGGAAAGAAGAAAAAATAATGTGAAAAAACATATAAGGTATATTATTGATGGTTACTCTACGTTGAGAGAAGCTGATATTAAGAATGTCTTAAAGTCTCTTTTAAGCAATCTGGATGACGATGTTAGAGTAAGCAAGAAAGGTTATAAGATTTCACTCTCATTCAGAACTCCTGATAATGTTAGAATAATGCAGTGTGAGGAAATTGACGAACTACTCTCAAGAATAGGAGTCATGGTTACAAGAATAATCGTTTCAAGTGTTATTACTTATGAGTATGAGGGAGCTGGAGTAGGTGCAACAGTGGGAGGTATAGTAGGTGGAGGATCAACTAAGAGGCTTGATGTAGGTTTGCTTATAGCAGTTCTTTCTGGATTAGCAGGTTATTCTGTCGGAAAACTCATTGAGAAAGGTGAGGCTATACTCCTTTCTTGTGAGAAAAGGAACGGAAGATGGGTAAGGATTTAAGAAAAAGGATAAAAAAGAATAGTGAAGATTTTTATAAACTCTACCAAGAAGGAAAAAAGAAGATTAATATCAGTAACAATCTTTTAGTTTTCTTGCTTCTTTCCGCAATTGAAGAGATAAGTAAATGTCTTATTGAAATTTTATTAGACAAATGCAATAATCCTCAGCTAAGATATTAGAAGTAGAATTTACAATGATCATCTTATTAAGTATCAATTTTTCCTAGCACTTTATTATGTGATAATTCCTAGTTCTGTTAATGACATAGCTACAACAATTATTGAAAAGATTAAGACTCAATCGTCAACATGGTTAAGACTAAGAAATATAGTCAATTTCTTAATAAGTGCGAAGAGAAATAGCTTTTGTCTATACAAAGAATAGCCAGTTAAATCCCTTAACCCACTTATTTCCAACATTCCTCCATTAATAACCCTTTTACTCCTTTGCAATTATTATGAAAAAGACTATAGTTATCTCATTAATGTTTCTAATGTAAAAGTTAATCTTGAGGAGTTAAATGAAATTGAGGTTATATACCTTCAATATGAGCAAATAGAAGATGAGATTAAAAAATTAGACCAAGAAAATAGTTGTGACGTATTGCTCATGTTAATAAATATGTTAAAATATCATGCTGCTCATAGAGAGTTTTGATGGCAATATAAGTTGAATTAGTAAAGTATCAACTGAGACTATCAATACAATTTGTTCTTCTCTCCTGTGTAGAATGGTTAATAAAAGGTCTGTGTATTAGAATTTAAATAACCACGTAAGCAATAGAAAATTTAAGGCCCGGTTCTTTTATCTTTTTAATGGATATTGTTCTTAGGATTTTATGGACTGGCGGAGTAACAAGGGTTGCATTAGAAGAAGCTAGGAATATACCGGGCTCTAAGCTTATTGTTTATAGGAGGGCTAGAACATATTACGATTTATCTAACGTTAATTTGCAAGTTCTCTTTGAAGGTAAATCTAAGGCAATATATCGTTTCATAACGTCTATTTACGCTGGTCATAGGGGTGATGAGGCTACTGTAGATTTAGATAGGATAATTAAGGCTAGGGATTTAATTAAAGGCCCGGCATTGTTTCATGATCAATTTTCTGGTTTAACTGGTTATTTGCGTTGGAGGAAATATAAAGAGGACTATGGTGTTTACATTCATGAGACTTCCTTAGACTCAAGGAGTGTTAAGTGGTTTTTACCCAGATATTTAGAGAAGATTGTTTTGTCTCACAGTAGGGTTATTATAACTAATAGTAGGTGGAATGCTGAAATATTATCATCTCACGGTTTTAAAGCTGAGGTTGTTTACCCGGGGTGTTATCCTAAGGAGAGAATAAACTTAGATAGGGAAAGGATTGTTCTAGCCGTATCATTATGGGATGAGGGAAGAAGGCCGGAAATTTACGGAGAAATAGCTAAGAGGATTAAGGGGAAACTTATAATGGCTGGTTCGTGGGCTAGGAAAGATACACTGGAGGAGTTTAAAAGAAAATACGGAGACGTTATTGTAACTGGTCCTTTAAAGGAGGAGGAGTTGCAAAATCTCTATAATAGAGCATCTGTTTTAATAAGGTTTGGATTTAATGAGAAGGGCCCGGGTATGGGGTTTTAGAGGCTATGTCTTATGGTTTGCCAATTATAGTAAATGATGGTTTAGGGAGTAAGGAACTGATTAAGGATAATGGATACGTTGTTAAGGATTGGGGAGAAGCTGTTGATAGGATTAATGAAATTTTGGAGGACGAGAAATTGAGGAAGGAAATGAGTATTAGGTCTTGGGAGATAGCTAAGGAGTTAAGTTGGAAGAATCATGCAATGAGGATTAAGGAATTGATGGAAGAAAAAATAGGAGAATAGAGGAGTAGGTGTATATGTAGTTGGTTTTTGAGTTGAGATAGAAACTAAGTAGGTTTATCGATTTTCTTCTTCCTTATTTGTCTTTTTATAATAATTAATACATTCCTTTATAAACTCCTTAACTCTATAGGACAATTCTATACCATTAGCGTTGCGTGAAGCCGCTTTTATTTTGAGTTTATAATCCTTAATCTCGTTGTAATTGCGATCTGTTATACTTCTTCTGTCCCATTGATTACTGTTAGGTCTAACTGAAAAGAAAATCTTACAGTTATTTAAATCAGTGTTTACCCGTGGCGTAACTTCTGCTTACTTTTAACCACTTCTAATTCCGTCACGGGCACCCCTCTTGAGGGCTCATACACACTCACCCTCAACTCATTGGGGCTAGTCGAGGGAAACACCACTACCCTCTCATCCGTATTTGTCGCTAAGTTGAGAGGTGCTATCGAATCCCTCTCTAATAAAACGTCGCCAGCGTCCAAATACCTAGCAGTAACCTTAACTACTTTAATACCCCTACTCTCGTGAGCATAGCCCGTCATCAGTATGGAGTTCATCAATTTATAATGTAGAGGAAATAATATATAAACATAATCATAATAAAGATCATATTGTGAAATGATTAAAAGTATTTAAAAATTATGCAAATGTGTTACAGTCTTTATTCCCTTTCTAAGGTTTATATTCCAGCCCGTTATCCTGACTCCTTACCTTCACCCTTAACCCCTTATCAAACCTTTAGCGAAAGTGAGAAGCTAGAGTTACCTTATGCATAAATACGGAAAGATTTTTATAGCGGGAATTCTCTGCTTGAAGGGACTATGCTTTCCTACCTTTTGTAAATGTTGTGTAATTGCAAGAAGACGAAATCTTAAGCAGTTATAATACATTTATTACGCATACGTAAATTTTATAATATACGAATGTCATATTTTTTACATATGCCTATAATTAGTATAAGAATAGATGAGAAGTTGAAGAAGAAGATGGATGAGTTGAGTTATATAAATTGGAGTGAGATAATAAGGAGAAAGATAGAAGAGGTAATTGAGGAAGAAGAAGAGAAGAGAAAAGGAAAAAGAAAAGATTATAAGAAGATTGCTGAGGCTTCAGTTAGATCTTATGAATTTTTCTTAAATTATGGCGGTAAGAGTTCGGAAGAAATTATAAGGGAATGGAGAGACAAGAATTGGCAGTTGTAGATGCTTCAGTTGTAATAAAATGGTTTGTTAATGAGAATTATAGTAAAGAAGCGTTAATTCTTAAGGAGGCATATGTGAAAGGCTTAGAGGATTTACTAGCACCTTGTATTCTTCCCTTTGAAGTGCTAAACGGGTTAAAGTATACTTATAGTCTGGGAGAAAAGGAACTGGAAGAGGTAGGGAAAATTTTATCCGATTTTCAGATAACGCTTTACGGATTCGAAAATATATTGGACGAAATGGTTTCCTTATCTCTTAGATACGGTATAACAATATATGATGCAGCATATATAGCATTGGGTAAGGTTCTCAACGAGAAAGTTTATACTGCTGATGAAAGACTTATTAGAAAAGTCAAAGAATTACCTTTCGTAATTCATATAAAGGACTATAAACAAAAGTAGTTTTTAATGATTACTCTGACATAACCTCCTCCATAAACGGTACTCCAAGCTTGTAGTATTAGTAAGCATTTCCCTCAATTCGCTCAAATAAAACTTATGGAGAGAAAATGAGCAGGGACTGTTTCATGAAAGGTAAAGCTCACTATCAGTAATACGCAATTTCTTGACAGTACAATATTTATTTTTCGCTATTCTAGTTTATTTATATGGTAGTTTACGTTTCCACGTGGGGTGATCCTTCAGGTTGGTTTGAAGTAGAATATAAGCGTCCTGATAAGGAGATTAAAAGCTTTAGCACGATATCTACTTACGACAACGCTTCAAAAATTATTCTAATAGTGCAAGATTCTGTCCTTACTCCACAGTCTAAGCCGAAGAATAAAGTTGCTGAGAATTGTTCAAAGCTGAAAACACCATCTGACTACGAAAGCTGGGTAAATAAAGTGAAAGAATACATAAGTTGTATAGTGGAAAATGCTCTTAATAAGGAAGCTGCTAATAAAACGCGTATCATAGTGATTCCAGCTGTAGGTAAGATAAATGATTTTAACTACGGTAAGATCGAGTTAAAAGAAAGGGAGTTACCTTCATACCTTTATGCTTATATTGTAGAAACACTTCTAGTTCAGAAGCTTTATGAGGAATTGAAGGATGCTGATGATGATGAAATAGTTTTAGATACTACACATGGAGTAAATTATTTGCCAATAATAGTTTTTCGTGTTTTGTATAATCTCACTTCATTATTAGATCTTAAATTTAAGGTAATAAATTATGTACCAACGAATCTCTATAAAGAGTATACTTACATGGAGATATTTAAGAGGGAAGAGAAAAAGAATACTTTTGATTTAACTCAGATAAATGTTGGGTTAAGCGATGATCCTATAAAGAGGATTATAATTAAGTCGTTAAAGTTAAATGCCCCCTAATGGTTATTGAAAAATGTAAAGAGAAAAAGGAGTTTAATAATGATTACTATCAGTATTTCCTAAATAATGTGAAAATTGAAGGTAAAGAAATAAAGATAAATGAGAAACTTTACCCAGATCGTGCCTGGGTTGATGTTATATGTGATTATGTATGTAGTAAGGTTAAGGATAACACTAAAGAGGAGATTGAGGAGTTTGGAAAGATTTTAGAAAAGTTTTCTATGAACGCCGGACCGTTAATAAGTAGGGAGATTAATATTATTTATAATTTGGCAAAAGATCTGAAAGAGGGAGAAAGAAAGCAATATAGTGAAATTTACAGCGAAGATGAGGAAGGAAGAAGTAAACAATTGTCGGAAGAGGAGTTAAAGAGGAATTTCATAGCTCATGCGGGTCTTTTGAAGGAATATGTAATTATAGAGAAGAAAAATGGCAAAATATACGTTAATTATGATGAGAGTAAGATTAAAGAATTGTTAGAGTGGAGTGTTCTCAAACAGTCATGAAATTCGAAAAATATTTGTAAAAATATTGGAGTAATATGGAAAAACTCTTGTTTAACGCTTAAGATATAGAAATTTGAACAAAGACATTATTTTAGAAAAGCTTATGTGAAAGGGTTTACGAGGCTCATTCTAGTACGACCACAAAAAGATTTCATAACCCTCGCACATGAGCTTTTCAGAGGCCGTTTTTCACGTTCTAATTCCTTAGCTACATCTCGATTAAAACGACTAATTGTGAAAATTTCTAGTTTAATTTAATTTTACTAATACTTTTGACCGTTTTCACTTAATTGAATTCATTATAATTTTTGAAATATAATGAATTCAAAATGTAAACATGAATGGTCCAGCATAGCTGATGAGGAAAAATTTATAACCTAACTTAGAATTTCACAAACGAGTATCTCGCTGATACTAAGTGAGTCCTTTTTATACCGAATTGAGTAAACTAGATTATGGAAATGGCAATCTATTGCGGTAAAACATACAGTTGGGCAAACGAACTTTGCAGTAAGCCACTTAAGGAGGTAAAAGTCGTAGATTATAATTCAGTAGTTGATTGGGTTAACTCTCAAAAAGAGAGGGCTTTCCTAATTTTCGGTACGGACGTTATTCCATATTCCCTATATGAATATCCTAAAATACCCGTAAATGAGACCCCGCTATTTAAATTTATGGAAAGAGGAGGTGTTGTAATTTGGACTGGCGATGTCCCCTTTTTCTACATCGAGAAGGATGGTATAAAAAAGGAGCTCTTTAGTAAGGGAAATCCTTTCCCTTTTAAGCCTATAAGCGTAATGGGACATAAACCTCTGTCTGAGAAGAGTGAAAATTCCATAGTGGGTGAAATGTTAAAATATGATCCTAAAGATTCGTGGAGACCCGTTGAACCTCATCCCTTGTTAATACCCATAAGTATAGTAAAGAGCCATCCTTACACGCTTTATTCCACCTGGATTTACAAATACGGTAAAGGAGCATTTGTCAGGCTTTACGACTCTCCTTATGTAAACACTCAGTATATATTAAGCTTACCGGAACGACTGTCAAGCCTGGGAATTGGAATTAGGATAAGTAATTTTAGAAGGTTTAGGGATTTCAAGATGATTTTTCCAGAGTTTAAAATAGGGGTAATTCTGGGTAAGAATAACGTAGGGAAGACAACCATATTGGAAGCTATAGCAATGTTAGGTAAAAATGAGGATAAGATAAGGAAGTTCAGAGGGAATATCTCAACAGAAATTGCTGAAACCGAACTGTTTGTAAACTACACCTACTATAAGGCTGAGTTTTCCTACTCACAAGTTAATAGGTCTGCAGATGTGAACGTACTCTTAATATACTCCCACGATATTGACTTTGTGATTGACGATAAGGTACTCCCTTACGTGAAATCAAGTTTACGTAAAGTTACTGAATTATTGAACTCATTTGACCCTAACATATTCTACGTTTATCTATCTTCTGGGAATGAACTTAGGGTGCTTTTTAATGACAGAACTGATGTGTCAATCAACGAACTTGGTTATGGTTATAAGAGCTTATTGAATTTCATCTTGCTATATGTAATTTACCAGCCGAGAATTATTCTGATAGATGATCTGGAGGGCTTCGCATTGCATCCGGATTTGCTTAAGATGTTCTATGATCTTCTACTGAAAATAGACGTTGACTTAATACTTATTACCACACAAAGCAGTGATATTTACGCGTATTTAGCTGAAAAGCGGTCGGATAAGGTTAGGTTTATATTAATTAACGATGATAAATATGAAGTTCTTACATCTGAGGAGGTTTTGGATAGGCTATACTATGAAGATTTAAGATATACTGCATTAAAAATACACTGATGAAATTCAGCAGTAATGCTACAACCGAAATAGTTTTTGGAGACGGATCTTTTGATAGGGAGATTGTCAGAAACGCTCTTGAGAAGAACAAGGATAAATACTGTGAGCTATTACTGTTTATTCCGGAGAGCGGTGCTAAGGGTAAAAGTTTGCCTATAGGTATTGGGATTGAGAGTGTACTTAAGTTTGTTAAAAACGATGTTAAGAGATTCTCCTTGAACTACATAATATTTATAGATAAGGAACACTGTACCTTAGATTATGTAGAATGCGTAAAGGAAACTGCAAAAGATTACGGAATATACACATCTGACGTGATAAAGCTTAACAATGAATATGATATTTATAGATTTTCATGTTCAGTAGGAAGTAAAAAATTTCGTATGTACTTCGTCTTTCTCGGATATTATTGCTGTATTGAGGACTTTATTTTAAAAATTTGTAATGAGCAGATAAAAGAATTTAGAGGCAGAGGATGCTGTCAAGAATATAAAAAGGAGTTAAAAAAGATAAAAGATAACTGCATAGAAAAGGCTATTGACGAACTATTCAAGGAAATAGAAAATGTGTTAAAGGATATAAGGCAAACTTCCAAATAACACTCTCTAAATTATAGGGAGTGTTCTCATGCAGTCATCTTATTCGATATCATATAGTAAAATAAAATTAAACTAGAAATTTTCACAATTAATCGTTTCGATCGAGATGTAGCTAAGGAATTAGAACATGAAAACAGCCTCTGAAAAAGCTTATGTGCGAGGGCGTTCAGTAATAAATCTTTCGGTCGAATTTTGAGCATAGTATCAGCTACTATTGCCACGCGGACTCTTTCAATCCGCGTGATAGGGGAGGGTCACTTCACCTCATAAGGCTTATTATTATACCAAACACTCCACACTATCCTAGCCAACTTCCTAGCTAAGGCAGTGTACAGTTTCCTACCCTTCAGTTTGTCCTTGTGAGCTTCGTGGAGCTTAAGGAGAGTAGGGTTACGCGAATATTGAGTCTCGGCAAGGAAATAAAACAAGCTACGCAAATACTTGTTACCCCTCTTGGAGATACCCTTTCTAACCTCAATCCTACCACTCCTCTCAACTACCGGGTCTAAACCGCAATAAGCAACGAAGGATTCAGGTCTTGGGAAGCGCCTAATATCACCCACAATCCCAATTATAATCCCAGCTGCCAGTTTCCCTATTCCGGAAATCGTGAGTAACACTAGTATTTCCGGAAAGTTCTTAGACTTCAATTTTATCTAATCCTAGGTATGTTATTGCATTAAGATTAAATCTATACTTATTTTCTTCAAAGAACTGTTTAATACAGTTTTTAACGTCTTCTATCGTATAGAATATTTTATTGCTCATGTAGTTCTTGAGGGACTTGAAGACCGCCTCAGCCATATTAAGCTCAGGCGAGTAAGGAGGAGTAAACACGGGATGAATACCCTTCCTGCGACAAACCTCAAGCGTACCCTTAGTCTTGTGAGGAGAGTAATTATCCATGACCATGTAAACCCTACCACTACCCACACGCCTCTTAAAGTACCTCAAGAAATACTTAACGGATTCAGAGTTAGGCCTTTTAGCAAGAGAAACCACTACTTCGCCGGTCCAAGCGTTTATAGCTAGAATAACATAGATTGAGGAAAAACCTATATTGACGCGCATTACGGGCTTACTGCCAACCTTAGCTAGAACCTTCTTAATTGACGTGCTAATTACTGTCCTACACTCGTCTAGAAAGAATAGTGCCTTTCTTTCCAATTTCTTTATTTTTTTTTAAAATCTTCCCACTTGTCCTTTTCTGCTTGGATGTTGGTAGGTCTGGGTTTTACTAGGTTGTATCCTAGTTCGTGGACTAGTTCGTATAGTCTGGATTTCTTGTATTCTATTCCTTGTTCTTGTAGTGCTATCTTGAGTGTTTTCATTGTCCAGTACTCTTGTTGTATTCCGTATTTTTGGGGCTTATCTTCCAGAATTTGTTTTATCTTTTCCTCTTCTACTTTTCTGGGTCTTCCTGATCTGGGCTTGTCCTTTAGTCCATCAAGACCTTCTTTCTTGTACTTGCCAATCCACAATTTTATCGTGGAATAGCCCTTGTTAAGCATTTTCGAAACTTCTTTCTCCGATTTACCATCAACTACGTGCAGCTTCACCGCAAGAATCCTCTCCTTAATTCTCGCGTTCTTCTCTTCCTTATAAGCTTGAACCAAATCTTGCATAGTTCAATCTGGTAATACTAATCTATAAACTTTTCGGAAACACTAACGTGGTCTTGAGGCACATTACCCTCTATCATTTTCCTCACCTCCTTCAACTCTTCTCGTGTTTGAATTAGTGTCCTCGCTAGGACTTGAATCTCACGTAGTACTGTACCAGTGTATTCCAGTTGATACAGTTTTACGTCAGAGAAGTCTCCCTTAGAGAACTTCTCCAATCTCTCCTCGCTCAACTTCTCCTCGTCGCTCACGAGGAAGAGAGCTCTCCTTAACCTGTTCTCTTGTTTCGTTTGCACATCCTTCATGAAGAGGTAGAGTGATACTAACTCTTTCAAGGGGTTGTTAACGTATTCTCTAGACTTATTTACCATGTTTTCAAGTTTTTCTGCGTCGTAAAAATCTGTTTTCTTCCCCTTACGTCCTTTTCTTTCCATAGCAAGGCTGACTAGTAGGACTTTCACTCCTCTTTCTTTGAAGTATTGGCAAGGTCTTGTTGAGTATACTCCTGTGGGTTCTATTACGATGATGTTTGGCTTCATGGTTAGTATTTCTTCGTAGCCCTTCTCGTTGTTTGTGAATTTTCTCACCCTCCCCTTACTTGTTACCAAGTGTTCTTTTGATACGTCTATTCCAATTACCCCTACGCTTGTGTCACACCTATATTCGTGAATATTTTCACAATGTTCAGTCCGACTGTAGGGGCTCGTCACGCCCTCGCCCGAAGACTTTGCTTCAATTTCCCATTCGACCATTTTTCCCCAGCTGAGGAGAATATTACTCTCCCCAGCTAATTAACCTATATATAGGTTACGAGATTTTTTGTGAGGGTTACCAATATGAACCTCGTAACCCTCGCACAATTAATACTTATGATTCTAAGAAATTTAAATCTTAAGCCGAGAAAGTACGAGTAGCATTTATAGGAAAATCGTTACACTTTTACGTTACGTTAAAAATATATAGTAAATCTTTCCTGGTTAGATGAAAAATGCTTATTGATAAGCTATAATATTAAGAAGTACAATGAAAGATATTTATAAATACATGGATAAATATTTTGACTTTTTATGGTAAGGGAATATCCTAAAACTACTAATAGGATAAAGCCAACTAAGGGGACGTCGTGGGGACTGGTTCAAGCCGCGATCTTCCTCCTGGGGAGGACGAGGAGCTTCCTGGACGTGATCCCAGTGACCGTGAAGAACGTAGCTGAAGGTTTCAAGGCGGTGATGGAGGTAATCGTGAAGGAGTTGGAGGAGGACAAGCTGAGGCTCGTCATGGTCTTCGCGGACAAGGAGTTCGCAGTGAACGAAGTGATTAGATACCTCTTGGAGTTGGGCTTGGACTTCGTCATATCTGCCAAGGTCCAGATGTACAAGAAGTACAAGGGAATGTTGCAGGATGTGGATGTGAGTTTTGGCGGAGTTAGATATACTGGATTTCTCTGCGTGAGATATGGGAGTGGAGCTTATCTCATTATCCTGAGGAAGGAAGACGGCAAGATTATTGCCTTCCTCGTGAGGAGGGAGATGGATCTTTATGATGCCATAGTCCTTGCCGAGATGTACAGGGAGAGGTGGGGGATAGAGAACGCCTTCCGCTCTCTTGAGGAGTTCAGGATCAGGACTAGGACTTGTGACGTGAGGAAGGAACTGGTTCTCGTTCTGCTTTCCTATCTTCTCTTGAATGTCTGGTTCTTGATCCGCTCTTGGAGGAAGGTAAAGTTGTGGGAGTTCTCGGTCTCCCTCTCGAATCTCCTCGATCGGGAGGTAAGAGTGGAACAAGGACGCGCGTTCCGTGAAGTGAAGACGCCATTCCCCTAAACTCCAGCTAACCCTATGCACCTCCTTCCAGCTACGTGAAATTAATTCTATATATTTATATTCTGCTATTGAAAACTGACTTATTAACTGTCATTTTCATAAAATATATGCAGTTATATTTGAATAAAACTGGTGTGGTTCAATCTTACATATATTATCATTTATATCAGAAAAATGAGATTCCCATACTGACGTAATTAACTATAAACTTTTGTATAATTCTGATGTAACTCGCAACACGCTAACTTTATATATTCTTTTACTTAAGTAATATAATAGTATGAGGATAGTAACAATAAAGGTAAAGGATGAGTATTATAGTATTGCAGAGCAAATGGTTGAGTTAGGTATAGTTAAATCAAAGAATGAGGCTTTTAACTTGATTATATCTTATGGTTTGAGTAAGGCTATGGAAGAGATTGAGAGAAAGAAGAAAGTTAAGGAATTAACAGAGAAGTGGTTAAAAGAAGGCTTACTCTTTGATTTGCCAACCTCAAATGATGTAATAAGGGATAGAGAGTGAAATACTATATTGATACAAGTCTTGCAATAGCACTAGTTAATGAGAAAGACCCTAACCATGAGGTTGCGTTAAAGACCTATCCTAATGATGGTAAGAAAGTAATAAGCAAAATAGTTTTAGCTGAAATGTATTCAGTTTACTCTAGAAAATTAAATCTCACTGACGAGGAATTAGAGGCAATAGTTAATTACACTCTTAGTAAGTGCGGATGTGAGATTGAAGAAGTCGATCTTGGCAAAGTGATAGATCTCGCCATTAAAATATCTAGTAAAGTGAAATTAAAGACACTAGATTTACTTCACCTCTCCGCTAGCATTATTCTTGATAGTGAAATATTGAGCCTTGATAATGAAATATTAGAAGCTAAAAATAAGATAAGGAAATAAAGAACAATATCATCACAAAATATTAACAATAACTGGAAGTGCTCTCATGAAGTCATTTAATTCTGTGATCTACCCCCTCCTAAACGGTAGATCCAAAATCGTTTTACAAAAAATAATTTTGGTTGGGTAACATCAGATTCTGAAAAATAATAGAATTTATAGCTTTGACAAGAACGCAACTAATTGAAGATAGGTTTAAGGTGAGGAACCCGGTATTATCACGTGGTGAAGACAAGGTGATAACACCGGGTCTTCCCCACCAAAATATAGTCTTTTTCATATTAGGCACTACATGCTCCGCCTCTAACAAACCTACTGGGACAACGAGTCCAGCACATCACCCACATCAACATCTTGAACGTTAACGTCCTTCCCCCTAGGTGCCCTAAAACTCTTCTTAACATCACCCTTGTAAACACCATCCTTTATAACGTGATAACAAATACAAGCAAGCTTCCCACCAAGAGCACAAGTAGCCTTAGTAGCACTCTTCCACTTGGAGACAAGCCTATCGTAATACTCCTTAAAACGTTCAGACTTCCTAGCAACCCTAGCAACCAAGAAAAAAGCCCTACGCAAATACTTATTACCCCTAATCATACCAGAGTGAGACTCGCTCTCACCACTCTGCTTAGTCCTGGGAGCAAAACCAGCATAAGCCCTTGCAGCCTTAGAACTGGAAAAACGAGAAACATCACCGAACTCAGCGTAAATGGTTGCAGCACTGATCAAACCAACTCCCGGCTCAACTCGACCACAGGCTGAGGAATCTTAGAAATTATCATGTCCTCAACTTCCTTAACCATAGCCTCCAAGCTCTTCAGTAAGTCTACCAGCTGCTTCAAAGCTAGCTTCTCAGCATCATTCAAACTTCTCCCTAACTTCTCCTTCAACTCGTCCCTTTCCTCCTTGCTCAGCCCTTCTCCCCTACTTAACTTCTCCAGCAACGCCATTCCCCTCTTATCAAAGGGCTCTATCTTGTATCCCGCCATTTCTAGAAACTTCCTTATCTCGTTCTTTACTTGCGTTATCTTCCTCATCAAACTCTCCCTATACCTCGTTAACTCCCTCAATTCCCTTATTTCCCCGGTCGGTATGTATGACCCCTTAACTGCTCCCAGGATGAAGGCTTTTGCCAGTCTTTGCGCGTCTAGCTTGTCGGTCTTCTTTCCGAATACTTCCTTCAAGTGTAAGGGATTTATTACTGTTACCTTATATCCCTTTTCTGTTAGTTCTTCGTTAGTGCTTTCAGAAAGTTTATAGCTTTAGGCAAAGGATATACCACTAGATCATAGTCTAAGAACTTTTCCAAAATACTAGTGTAGGTAGAAGAAGTACGGTCCGGTTGACTCCATTATCCCTTCCTTATATTCGCCAAGGAATTTGATTAGTTCTTCTATTCCCTCGTTGTCGTACTTGAATTCCCTCACCTCGTTGACCTCTACTTCCCTTTTCTCTTGCGTTATTACAAGTTCAGCTTTCGCTACCGTCAACTTGTCCCTTGAAACGTCTATTGCGAAACCCCTTGTCTTAATCTCACTTTCCATGATAGAATATTGCTCGTGTATGCGAGATATTCTTTACTATCATGATACCACGTTTTTCTCGCATAATATTAACTACCTTCAGCCCCTAGAAAAATTTACTTTCACACTCCTACTCGGGGTTTTGTCCCCTCTTGTTAGATCGTTCTAGGGGCTTCACAGCCAGCCTAATATCTGGGGTTTTTATCCCCATGTTGCGACTGGGCTTATGTTGTTTTTCTCCTTCCTTGCTTATTTGTTTTTCTCTTGTAATACTTGGTTTTACTCGTTCTCTAGTTTTGCGTGAATTCCCCGTAGGAGTTACAAAGGGGACTAGAAGGGATTATCAAACTTAGTGGGGAGATGCTGGAAAATGGACGTGCTTAGGACACTACTCGTTTAACCCAGCATCTCCCCAATTAGATAAAAAGAAGTATTAAAGATAAATGGATGTGCTTAGGACACTAAAAAGGAGGATCAGAAAGCTGATCGAAAAGAAGCCCAAGAACCTAAACGAAACCAAAGCAAGAGGAATATTACTATACTTGAAAGGAATGAACACTAGAAAAATAGCCAAGATACTACAAGTACACTTGAGCACAGTTTACAGATGGATCAACCAATTCGAGAAAGAAGGAGAGAAATGCCTATTCTACAAGGAGAGAAAAGGAAGAAACAAGAAGATAGACGAAAAGGAGATAAAAGTAGAAGAACTTCAAGGTAAAACCATATGGGAAGCAAAGGCTTATATAGAGGAGAAGTTTCACGTTAAATTAAGCCATGTAACAGCTTGGAGAATAGCTAGAAAGAGATTGAAAATCCCCTACATAAAACCATATAACAAGAAGAGGCCCTTTAATGCAGATAACATCTTGAGGGGGAGGTTAAAGGGTGTTATTAAGAAGGGTGTTAAGGTGTTTTTCATGGACGAGTCCGGTATTCATCACGATCCTTCCAGGAGATTGGGGTTGTATAATGTTTCCGTTGATTATCCCAGTAAGAAGCTTAATGTTCTCGCTTCTATTCCCTTGTTTGACGGTGTTCCTTGTTTCATGTCCACCTATTCCAATGTTAATTTCAAGATCTTTGCTGAGTTTCTTCGCTTGTTTAGGAATTCCGGTCCTATCGTGTTGATCCTTGATAATGCTAAGTTTCACAAGAATGCTTATGTTTTCTCCGTTGCTTCTCAGCTCGGCATTACCTTGCTTTTCTTACCTCCGTATTCTCCGGATTTGAATCCGATTGAGTTGGTCTGGAGGGACTTGGTTCGTGGGTTAATACTTATTATAATTTTGAATACACTCTTGATTCGATGGAGGAGGAGTTCTATTATTTGTTTTTGACGCGTGATTATACAAGCTATTGGGTTAATAAGTTTCGTGACGTGCTCGAGAAACTGGAGGAAGAGGTTAGTATGAAACAATTTTTATTGATTCTCCTTTATTATTTGTTCTCAAGTTCTATCAAGTTTAATTCATTAACTATTTAGACTTATTCGAGTGTTCTTCTATATTTTGTATTGGGAAATATTAATTTCTCCTTCGCATCTCCTACGGTGGCAGAGAATCCCGATCTGCTACGGTCACTTTGTTAGAGGCGGAGCATGTAGTGCCTATTAAGAAAAAGACTATAACTTCATGGGAGAGTCGTTGTTGGGGTTTTGATTAGGGAGTTAAAGGCGTTGGGGTTGGGTTCTTTCCTCACTTGGGTTAGGAACAAGGGTTTTGTGACCTTGAAGGTCCTCTCCTTGTTCTTGGTCCTCTCGTTCAAGTACTCCCTTGGTTTGAAGTTAGATGTCAAGAGGATATCAAGGTTGATAAAAAATATTTATCACTCTTTGGGTGGGATTAAGAAACTGTTTAAGAGAAGGAAAAATACGTAAAATGCTAATCTTGATACGAGGTACGCTTGAAGAGAATACAGTATTGTATTAGGATAATCTCGTATCATTTACTGATGGTTGTTAAATAAGATGTCTGTATGAGAACATCCCTCAAAATCATGCAACTGTTAAGCAAAAATTGAAAACTAAAGGATTAAATAAAGATAAACTCATCAAAAATGAAATAAAAAGAGATTTACTTTTGGGTAAAAAACCTTTTAAGCGTAAGATAAATTATGCCCCCAACCACCCATAAAACTAACGTTAAAACTCCAATTAATACCGGCACATTGATTGCACTCGTTATAACAGTCGCATAAAATACATAGCCAATTATCGCTTCAACAATTGCTACAATAAGTATATTTCCTATATTTAATGCGTTATTCTTCTTCACTACAATTAACATACTTATATTTACTACAAATATCGCTATTAAAAATCCGAACGTAGTAGTAATTCCAGTAGCTATAAAAATATTGGAAGGTGAGAATATCAGAGACATTATAATGAAGTATAAAGCTGTAAAAATGAAGGTGAAAAGACTGGCAATATGCGGAGTCCTTCTTTTCGGATGTATTGAACTCAATTTAGATGGTAATAATTTGTCCACACTCATAGCGTACATAACTCTTGTCACACAATTAGTAAATCCGGTTGCACAAGCAAGGTTACTATTTATTAGAAGGGCTGTTAGGATTATTAGTAGTATTGTACCTCCGAAGGTTTTAGCCAATATTAATCCCGGTGCTAAATAGTTAAAATATGTACTCATGTTATTAACTCCCCATCCCACGGTAAACGCTTCTGAACCCACTATATATGTGATACCTAATAGAAGGGCTGCTGTAAAAACTCCTTTTGCTATATTATTCCTTGGATCTTTAGCCTCTTCACCCAATACTGATACAGTTTCATAACCCGTAAAAGCCAGAATTCCAAAGGAAACTCCTAAACCTAAATTTGATATCTTTGGGGGTGGTACATAAGCAAGCGTAAAGGTATTGATATCGGGCGGGATTTTGGAAAATATAAGAATTGAAGTAGCTATTATGCCAGTTATTTCAGCTATACTCATGATTAAGGTGAACTTTAAGGATGGTCTTATACCTAAGTATGAAATTATAACACTTACTATAGCGTTAACTAGTCCTAAAGGTATCCAAATCCACGATGGCAAATTTATTCCAAGTTCTTCAATCCCTGTAGGTACCATTAAGCCCATGATTAAATATACAAAGATAATCACCGCAAATATATATATTGTATATGCCATACTAGCGACAAAGGCAACCTTCTTACCTAAACCCCTTTCAATAAAAGCGTAGATACCTCCCGCACTCTGAACATAGCGCGCTATTATAGATAGTCTAGTGGCATCCAATAAAACCATTATTAATGCTATTGCTACAGCTAGTGGAAGAGCGCCATAAGCGAATGCAGCTGCACCAGTTAATGTTCCAATAGTAGCAGCGGCAGGAGCCCCTGATGCAATGCCTTGAGCTAACACCTCTCTGTAGCCTACCACACCTTTAGCTAATCCTTGTTGCGTATTTTTTTCAGTTTCCTTTCCCATTTTTTCCACTAGCAGTTATAAGAGAAATCATAAAAAATAAATATAACTAGTATTTTTAAGAAATACTTGATATTTCTATGTATTACCTAGTAATATATATTTGTACAAATTATATTTAAATATATAAAATAGAGAGATAAATATAGATGGTGTAAAAATCATGGTCGAGGAGGAACAAGTAGCTATATCTAAATCCCCGTTAGACCCGTTAAATGAAGAAGAGATAAGAAAGAGCGTGGAAGTTTTAAAAAGACAGTTAAATTTAGATGCTAAAGTAGTTAAATTCTTCTCAGTGGAATTGAAAGAGCCTAAAAAACAAGAATATTTGGAATGGAGAAATAACAAAAATATTAAAATAGAGAGAGAATCATTAGTTAAATACTATAATTTTCAAGACCGAAAGGTTTATGAAGCAATAATATCCTTAGATAATAACGTAGTGAAGGAAATAAGAAGTATTGATGCCGCTTATCCACCTATTACGTTAGATGAATTTGGAGAATGTGAAAAAGCAGTTCGAAATGACAAAAGAGTACAAGAGGCTTTGACTAAAAGGGGAATCTTAATAAACGATTTGAACTTGCTAATGGTTGACTGTTGGGCTCCCGGTCATGTTGACGAGGAGTTGCGAGGTAGAAGGGTAGCAATAGGGTATATGTGGGTAAAAAAAGATATAGAGGACAATGGATATGGTAGGCCAGTTCATGGGCTTATGCCTTGGGTTGATCTAGATAAAATGGAGGTTATCAGAATAGACGATCATGGAACTTCACCTCTCCCATTACAAGATGCTAATTATACGCCTGAAAAGCTAGGTAAGATATTTGGCGACGATCTGAAGCCTATTGAGATAAGACAACCATTATCCTCAAGTATTAAAATTAATGGTTGGGAGATAAGTTGGTATAGATGGAGATTAAGAATTGGTTATACACCTAGAGAGGGTTTAGTTATTTATGATGTTAGATATATTGATGAAAATAATCGAGAAAGAATGATATTATATAGGGCTTCTGTAGTGGATTTAATGGTACCTTACGGAGATCCCTCTCCATTCCATAATAAAAAAATGGTGTTGGATGCAGGTGATTATGGGTTGGGAAACTTTATTGTGCCATTATCACACGGAAACTATGATCTATATAACTGTGATTGTTTTGGAGAAGTTATATATCATTTAGATGTGACAAGGGTTAGTTCTAATGGGACTCCTATTAAAATAAAGAAAGCTATTTGTGTTCATGAAGAGGACTTTGGAGTCTTATGGAGGCATACCGATTTAAGAAGTGGTAAGTCCGAGGTAAGAAGAAACAGAAGGCTTGTTGTCTCATTTTGGGCGACGTTAGCTAATTACGATTATGGATTCTTCTGGTATTTTTACCAGGATGGCAGTATCGAATTTCTAGTAAAACTAACTGGAATAATAAACGATGATAGTATAAGCGAAAAAGACCCAACACCAAAATATGGCACTAGAGTTACACCAGAGGTTTATGCCCCAATTCATATACATTTCTTTAACATAAGGTTAAATATAAACGTTGATGGTTTAAGGAATAGAATTTATGAAGTAAATCTAAGAGGAGAACCTATAACTGAAAAGAACCCAGTAGGTAATGCATTTTTCGCAGAGGAGAATTTATTGGAGAATGAAGCTGATGCCAGAAGACATGTAAATCCTCAAACTGGGAGATATTGGAAAATAGTGAACATACAAAAGAAAAACTATCTGGGTTTACCGGTAGCCTATAGACTAGTACCGGGACATAATGTTTTACCTCCACTACCGGACGATTCCTATGTAAGAAGACGTGGTGCTTACATAAATTATCATCTGTGGGTAACTCCATACAATGAAGAGGAGAGATACGCTAGTGGAGACTATCCTTATTTGCGAGCTAACGATGGCCTTCCTAAATACATATTAAAGAAAAGATCTATCGTAGATGAGGATCTAGTGATATGGTATACATTAGGAGTAGAGCACGTAGTAAGAATAGAGGATTGGCCAGTGATGCCTGTTGAAATGGCGGGATTCCGACTTATACCAGACGGGTTCTTTGATAAGAATCCTACTATCTATTTACCTAGACAACTGAGAATCAATGGACAACCTCTACATAGGGAGCACAAGAGTCATTAATAAATAGATGATAACTAGTGAATTCTATGCTATATAGTAGAAAGCTAATAACAAGTATTATAAGAAGGTTAAGGAACTCCAAATTTTTCGTTATAATTATTCATATCTTTATTATGTTTTTAATGTATTTGATGATTATTCTGTTAATATTACAATATCATAGATGATCTAAATTTTTCATAGTTATTGAAATAATAAAGTTATTTTGGTTGATTGCGATATCTGATATTTCATAATTATCATAGAAGGCTTCAAATATTCCCTTGTAATAAAAAGCTAATAGTGCAGAGAAAATATTACTATAATCGTGGTGAAATATTACCGTTAAACTTCCTTTTTTCTCAATAATATCTAACTTATATAGACCGGAGTACTCTGCTATATCTTTAAGATATTTTATAAAGATATTTATATCATTTAACGTGGTGGAGGAAACATTAGAATTGTTCCATAATAGGAGATACTCTTTTCCCCATTCCTTTCCTAGCTTGTAGGATTTCTCTTTTATTTTTTCCAAATCCTCACCTAGTAAATCGATTAAATGTTTAAAGAATCTAGAAGAGATAATTATTGGTTTTTCTCGAGTTATTTGTTCTAATTTATTTCTATAATTAACGTATTCTTCTATAAATTCATTAATAAGTTGATTAAAGTTTTTGTTTTGTTTGTATAATATACTATCCAACTTTTCTACTAACTTCTTAGAAACTCTTACGGTCTTAAGAGTTGTAACAGTAAAATTTTTATCGAGCTTTTTTTTCATACCATTTTTAACAATCATTGCACAGTTTAAAAACTTTTCTTTATCCAAAGCTTTGTCAATTTATTGAATATTTTTACAATAATCACCATTATCTTACTTTCAATTAATCTCAAGGTCCACAATTTAGGCTTGTGAGATCTCTTAAACGTTTGCTAAAATTCAACAAGTCCACAAAGCAAGACCTTCCGTAAGATTTATAAAATGATTATAAAACGTTTTAACCTTGAAATTCTACGAACTTATCAGCGTCAGGATCTGGATGTGCAGTAACCAAAATTAGCTCTTCTCCTCTCTTAGCTATAACATACCTTATTTTTTGCACAGGGTTTAAAATGAAGAATGACACTCTCCACCTTTCACTTTCGCCTAAAATTTTATTCGGTACTTGAGGAGTTCCCTTTAAATTAGCTAAAAAAGAAAGTACATTATCACTTAATGGATCTATAGTATTATTGAATTTTTTCAGATAATTATTTATATCCTCTAAATGCTTCCTAAGATGTGCCGATAAGGTTAGCATCCTTTAACACTTTTTCACTATCCATTGTGTCTTTTATCTCTATTTCTATTTTTAATGGTCTGTACAAGTTATCAAAAGTCATGATTACTTCTCCTTCGAAGTGTGCCCAATGTTCGGCATTACCCTCAGCCAACTTGACAATAATTAAACCATTCTCCCTCTTAACCCTTGACAATGCTCTAATCCTGGAAGCCTCAGATAACAACTCCTCAGGAGATAATGGTATGTTAATGATAGGTTTATTATTCTTCACAAAGTTAGCATAATCCTCAAGGAATTTAGCGTACTTCTCTAATTCCATAAGTATAGTTTTTCCATATAGGTATTTAAAACAGTGGTGTTCCACCAAATTATTTCATTTGAAAGAAATAATATTAGTCCTTTCAAAAAGAGATAGATATAGAGAAAAACGATAAACATATCATGAAACATAACATGTTAAGATAATCTCAAATAAACATAGCGTACAATTCTAATAATAAGAGAAGAATTCTGAATTTTTCTCACGTGGTGAAAACGACGTGCATAGTCTCATCCGAACATCGAGAAAGTTAGAGAAGCTTGACGAATGAATCGAAGTACAAAACCTTCTTACACGTCAGTATGGGAATCTCTTTTTTCTCGTAAAAAACGAGATGAATGAAATACAGAAAAAGTTGAGAGGATGAGAATTTCTGGAGAAAAGTTTGTATATACGAGGGCGAACCTGAATGTTTGAAGCATGAGAATACAACTAAACCGGCGAAGTTCAACCGGGACTTCGCCAGGTCTGCCCTCAAGATAATTTACTCGGTCCTCACTAAAATACTTTTCCCTGAGGAACTCCTCAGTGCCTTGCTTAAGGCGAGTGGGAGCTACTTGAGCAGGTTGGGAAAAGATGGGAGAAGAGCGTTGAGAAAGTTGAACGCGGTTCAAGTTGAGGACGTGAGGGATGCGTTGAGGAAGATGGGGAGGATGACGTTAAGGGGAGTCAGGGACAGGAGGGTAGCAGTGGACTTCCATGCCATACCTCAATACCACGCTAACAAGAGTTTCTTGAGTAGGATAAAGCCAACTAAGGGGACGTCGTGGGGACTGGTTCAAGCTGCGATCTTCCTCCTGGGGAGGACGAGGAGCTTCTTGGACGTGATCCCAGTGACCGTGAAGAACATAGCTGAAGGTTTCAAGGCGGTGATGGAGGTAATCGTGAAGGAGTTGGAGGAGGACAAGCTGAGGCTCGTCATGGTCTTCGCGGACAGGGAGTTCGCAGTGAACGAAGTGATTAGATACCTCTTGGAGTTGGGCTTGGACTTCGTCATATCTGCCAAGGCCCAGATGTACAAGAAGTACAAGGGGATGTTGCAGAGTTAGTAGTTTTAGGAAATTCCCTTATCATAAAAAGTCAAAATATTTATCCATGTATTTATAAATATCTTTCATTGTACTTCTTAATATTATAGCTTATCAATAAACATTTCTCATCTAACTAGGAAAGATTCGTTATATATTTTTAACGTAACGTAAAAGTGTAACGATTTTCCTATAAATGCTAGTCGTACTTTGTCCCGCGTTCCTATAGACTATTAACTTAGCGTTCATATTTCTAGCTTCCTCCAACGCTACCCTAGTAACTTCCCCACTCCAGAGAATCCTAAGTACTATATTAACCATTTAACACTAACAACTTTCCTAACTCTACTTCCTCTCCTTTTTCGCATCCAGTATATGCTAATGAGGATGAATATACTGCACCGTTATGAAGATACAGCTTGTAATAGTCCTCTTTTCTGCGTATCTTATCCTTTCTATAATAGTTATAATAGAATAGATGAGAAGATCTATCTTTTCTATTTATCTCCAATAGGAGTAAGTTTAACGCAGATTGTGTAACGTCTCTGAGCTTATCAACTTCCTTAATCCCATAAATAGATAAATACTTTGCAACTAATTCAGAATCCACCATCAGTGTAGGGTCTATCCCTATCATTTCACCTAGTTTATACTTATCAACACTTCCATTGTGTGCCAGAAAAAGTAAACGTTCGTGATTACTTTCTAAATAGGGGTGAGAATAGTATACAGAGACTAAGTTTTTATCACTTGCCTGTCTAGCGTGGATAATTACTTTCACTTCACCGTCTAATGAGTCTATTATACTCTCTAGGTTATCCTTATCTTCAAAAATGGGTAAGTGACTCCTATAGTATACTAACTTATTTGTAGTCAGTGCTGCAACCCCCCATCCATCTCCGTGAATGTCATCTGATAGGGGATCCTTTTGAGATGCCCTAACTAAGCAATTGGCTAATTTTTTAAGGTAATCCTTATCCCGTCCGTAGTATGCTAACATTCTACACATTCTATTTTTAAATAGTCTTAGTGGGCGTATAAAGTTTTATGGTCGATACACTTTGTAAAAATGGTTTATTATTTGTCCTTTTTATGTTAGTTTTTCCACGAAAAGGCCTTTGTCCTTTACAAAATGCTGAAAGCCTCGCCCTTTTACGGTACTCCCAAAATCGTATTATTAAAAACAATTGCTTTCTGTTTATAACTAATGATCATGAATTATATGACTATTTTATTTAATTATATCAAAATTTATAGAAAAATCCAGCTCTATAATAATATTTTTTATAATTGTTTACCTAAAAAGTGTAAAATTGGTGAAATGCCCATGGTTATTGGGTATGAACATGTATCAAAAATAACATTAGATTCAAAGAAATTTCATTTTATTTATATTGTTAGATGGGTATAATTGTATTTTAGGTTATTAATGATAAGTACAATGGGATATGTTTTCTTACATTTGAAGAAACAATACGATAATCTTAGCTGAATTTATATTTGTAAGACTATTTTGGGAGTATCGTTTAGGGCGGTGAGCTTCCGGTATAAAAACCTTTCCGTGAAAAATCGAGCATAGTACACACTACTTATGCAAGTGATGTCACCTGCTTTACTCGTTAGCATCAAAGGGCTTATTATAATACAGCACAGCCCAAGTAATAACAGCAAGCTTCCTGGCACAAGCAATAATCAACTTCCTACCCTTAAGCCTACCCTTGTGCTCCTCATAAAAACGCTTGATAATAGGATTAACCTTGATAGCAGTTAAAGCTGCAAGATAGAACTCCTCAAAACAGCATCACCTCTCTTAGAAATGCCTCTCGATACAACACTCTTCCCACTGGATTCAACAAGAGGACCACAATAAGCAACAAACCTCTTCTTGTCACCAAAACGCTTAACATCACCAACCCTTGCTAAAATTATACAACCCAACGTTCTGCCAATACCTGGAATCGTGAAGATCAAACTATCCTTGGGAACAAGATCCTCAAGCTCTTCCTCAATCTCCCTCTTCCTAGCCTCAAGCCTCTCCAGTTCGCCTAAAAGAAACCTAATCTCAGATAACGCTGCATTATCCTCCCCTCTCAATACTTCATTCAAGTTCTTCCTGGACAAACTATCCCTATATCCTAGAAGTATTAAATCCCTCCTTAACCTATTCTTAACCCTAGCAATGCTCCTTGTCACAAAATCCCATTGGCTTGTTAACTCCTTAGCCTCACTCGTTGTAAACTCACTGCCTATACTTACAACTAGCTCGGCAAGCTTTTTATCATTCTTGTCACTCTTCTTGCCCCTAATGTCCTTGAACTTCTTGAGTATGAAGGGGTTAATAATCCTCACGTCGTACTCTTTACCCAAGTACTTAGCCAAGTTGATGTGGTAAATTCCAGTACTTTCTATAGCCACTTTACAACCCTTTGGCAAGACTTGCTTTACTCCTTCAAAACCTTGCTTATTATTTTGAAATTCGTAGTATTTACCTTGGAAGTACACTACTAATTTATCTTTTGATATATCTATTCCGGCGACTGGGGCCTCCATGTGTACTCACCCTTATTCGGGCTTCAAGCCCAACTTCCGGTCCGAATTGGAGGAGGCCAAGCTCACCGTCGAGCTCTAAGCCCAAAGGAGTCAACGGCCTCAACCCCAGTCAGATCTGTATTACGCAGATCTGACTAATATGTTTTATATAAGGAAGTCAGCCACAAAGCACAGCGTAAATCTAGATTAAAATAGAGTATAATATGTTGAAAATTAAGGAAAGTCTTTTAGCAATGTGTACCTCGTAATTGGATCTGGGATTCTGTATTCGTCGTTTTCTTTCTCTATAAACCCCATTTTCATTAGTTTTCTTAGATCTCTGGAAAGTGTGGTGTTACTGATTTTTCTTTCAGTTTTTGCTATTACGTAATCCATTATGTTTTTCCATCTGGCATTTTCTAAGGTTGCTATAGCTTTGAGAGATTCAGTTATCCATTGCGAATTCACTTTATTTCGAATATTGTTACGAAATTAACTAAATGAAGACGACTAATTAGCAGAGATACACGATTATCAATATTAACATTTTTACAACGTATTATTTACAAATTACAATTCGCAATGGATCCATGAATCGCCCATAGCTTTCATTATAAGGGAGTAGTATTGGCTTTTTGCAAATAATTCTTTTAGCTCCTCCATCACGAGTCTAGATCCTAATTCTTTAACTTCATGTATGACGTCTGGTTTTCTCTTCTTTAGGTGGAGTTTTCCAAAGTGAACTACCCTGCCCTAACGGACAGGGCTTCCTGCTTCATACCCCCACCTTGCCAGCGGTAGAAGGCAGAGCTCCACAGGCACTAAGGGTCGTTCCGACCCCGATCTGTGTAGGATGTTGAAGGAAGCATTATAGTCACGGTCTACTATCCAACCGCATTTAGGACAAACAAACACGCGGTCGGAGAGAGTTAAATCAGGAGTGTTCTCATGCAGTCATCTTATTCGATATCATATAGTAAAATTAAATCAGGCTAGAAATTTCCACAATTAGTCGTTTCGATCGAGATGCAGCCAATGAATTAGAACATGAAAACAGCCTCTGAAAAAGCTTATGTGCGAGGGTTACGAGATTTTTTGTGAGGGTTACCAGGATGAACCTCGTAACCCTCGCACAATTAATACTTATGATTCTAAGAAATTTAAATCTTAAGCCGAGAAAGTACGAGCTAAAGGATATTGCATTAGCATTAGCAGCCTACTCCTTGGGAGTTCAAATCACGAAAACGGGAATCCCACCATCAACCTTATCTTGAGGAAAGTAGGGATAAGGAGAAGAGAGAGCAGACCAACATGCCCATCATGTAACTCTAACAGAGTAGTAAAGAACGGTTCATCTAGAGGGAAAGCAAAATACAAGTGTAAAGCGTGTGGAAGGACGTTTTACGACGCGTTAAAGCACAGAATGGATAGGGAACAGAGGAAGAGAATCTTAAAGGAGTACTTGAACAGGATGAGCATGAGGGCAATATCAAGAGTTGAAGGTAAACCATTGAATACAGCCTAGTGAGGAGGATTGAGATAAGGGCCTTCACGTATCTAACGATCTTGAAGGGTGAGCTCAAGAATTTCACAGCTAAGTCTACGGTGTTTGACGAGTTCTGGACTTATTTCCGTGTTAGGCATGGAGTGATGAGGGAGGATTTGTGGATTTGGACTGCTGATGGGGTGCCTTTCTATGAGTTTGGGGATAGGAGTTATGGGACTTTTCGTTTGGGTTGGTTACCTAGGAGTGAGGTAAACTATACTGACTACTATTGTGTTTATCAAGTTCTCGATAATCGTGTAGCGGGTAAGAAGTATACTTATCTTGTGGAGAGTCATAATTCTTGGTGTAGGTTAGCGAGGCTGGCTAGGGATACTAAAGCTGTTACTAGGAGTATGAGGATGACGGAGTACAGTTTGGCCTTGTTGAATGTAATGTACCCTCACGTATTTTCAAGGGAGGGAACTCCCTTAAATGAGACTTACTTGAAGGGAGTACAGTATATTAGAGAGAACTTGATATAATTTTACTATATGATATCGAATAAGATGACTGCATGAGAACACTCCCGTTAAATCTTCCCTAACGTATCCGCATCTAGCACAAGTCATCGACGTGTATGCTGGATCGACGAGGGTGAACTTCTTACCGTATTTTATTAGTTGATACTCCAGTATCGTCCTAAACTCGTAAAAACCAATATCGTGAAGCCTCCTCCTCATTACCTTGAGAGACT
Organism: Saccharolobus solfataricus; assembly: GCF_900079115.1. Lineage (NCBI taxonomy): Archaea > Thermoproteati > Thermoproteota > Thermoprotei > Sulfolobales > Sulfolobaceae > Saccharolobus > Saccharolobus solfataricus. Next base: position 1,628,385 of record NZ_LT549890.1, on the reverse strand, counting down.
TACCAACCAGCTTCTTAACGTTAATATCCTCCATTACCACGGTATCGTAGTGTTCTGCAAAATACTTACCGAGCTTCATGTAAATATCTCTCCTCAAGTTCTTCACTACTGTTTCCAGAAATTTGTTATACTTTATAACTCATTAATAAGTTTCTTATAAATAGTGATAACAAGGAATCAATTAATCAAGTTGATAAGTTTTATGTATTCATTAAGGCCAATACAATGGAATTATTTTCAATAATATTTTATAAAATAATACTAGACTATGGACTTACTGGAAGTAGTAGTGCTCATAAGCCCTAGCCAACTTAACCTTAGCTTTGAACCAGTTATGAGAGAGAAATCTCTTCCTCGAAAGAGACCTATGAAGTTCCCTTACCTTGGTTAAGGCCCTCTCAAAAGGCTTCAGGTTAGGGAAATACTGACCATCGGAGGTAGTTACGAGTTTCTCAATTCCCACGTCGATCGCGACAACTTTTCCAGTAAATGGGAGGGCCTTGAACTCGTAATCAATCACGAAAATGATGTATATTCTCCCAGACGGCTCTAACTTCACTATGATTCTCTTCACCTTATCTAGAGGGAAGTCCCTGTGTACTATCACTAGTATTTTGGAAAAGTTCTTAGACTATGATCTAGTGGTATATCCTTTGTCTAAAGCTATAGACTTTCTGAAAGCACTAACGTTGAAGACTCCTAGATGAGATAGGTAGAGCTTCATTAACTTCTTCTTGTGATTACTCTTTCTTCTTATTTCCCTTAAGCTCAACACTTTCCATCCCGATTGAGTAAACTAGCGAGTAGTACTTGTGCGGTTTCTTTTCTCTTGGAAAGCGTGCTAGCCCGTCCATAAACCTCTTCTTAGCCTCGTAGAAACGATCTGCTATCTGCTGAACAACTTGTGAGTGAAGTTGTTTGTACTCCTCGTCCTGCTTTCTTAAGTTAAGGGCCATCTGTCTTAACTCCGTCTGTGTAAGTCCTTTCCCATCCCTTTGGTAGAAATACGCATCTGCCTAACGTAGGGTGCTATATACCTCACATGCTAGCCTCAACTGGGCTTTTAACGCCCTCAACGTCTGTTCGTCTGTGTAAGCATGGAAGGGGAATCCTACGTTAGGCATTAATTGTATATCTGTCGTTCTTATATTTAAAATATAAGGGGGCTATCCATCCCCTTGAGGAAGGGTCTTCCGCCCCCTTAACCCCCATCAAGATAAATTTTGTTAATTTTTGTTAGGTTAAAGTGTATTTCCTCATAAAGTTTATCTGGAGTTATTCTCTTCGATACGTTATCAAATATTTTTCTTAGGTCTACTAATATATAACCTCTGTTTAAGGAATTTAATCCAGCTAATACTAAGCTTGATTTTCCTACTCTTCTTAGCCCCGTCACTATTATCATTCTTTCATTATTTACACACTGAAGAAATTTCTTTACTTCTTCTTCCCTATTGAATAAATCTTTTAAAGATTCTTTAGGCTCTACGCTAAATAGCAAAGTTACACCCCTGTTACTAAGTTACACCCCTGTTACTTAAAATTTTTCTTAGATGGTCGTGGAATAAGGGCAACAGTTATGAGGCTTTAAGAGAATTTTAAGATTTTCATCAGACCCATCGCCTCATCTAAATTATTTTTAACGAACATCTTCAACCTCTCGTAAGAGTGCTCCAGACGCAAATAATTGAATAACGATAATAGGAGAGAAATATAATTATATCTTTCAATACAACGGAAGATTAATTTTATATTATGACGGAAAACATTCAAGTATAGATAAAAACAGAATTTTTGACATATCCTACGCTACCCTTGCTAACTCCTTACGAGAGTCAACTGGAAAGCTGACTCTCGGGAACTCTCGATAAAACAGACGTGTAGATCAAGGAGTTGTATATCAAGGCAATAACGTAAACGAAAAGCTCTGCCATCTCCTTACTCGTCGCATAAGGCCCTCCAATACCTCCTCAAGAAAATTCCGAAGAACTCCACATGCCTCCTAAAATCCGAGAAACCAATCAACCAAGTAGAGGATTTACCAAGGAAGCCCCTATCAACTACCTTGTAACCGCCAACTGAGAAGCCAACCTTGTTGTCAGTTAGCCAATTCCACTTCAATATCATGAAGTAACATTGTAGAATGAGAGTGAAGACCTTAAAGCCGAGGGTGATTTACGGATCCATTGCGATTTCAATTTGTTTCTCTAAAAACAGATAAGAATAATTGATTCTACATTTTCGATAATACTAATAAGAGACAAGCGTGAGGTAATATCATGGAAACTATAACAATTGACGAGAAAACCCTCTACAACCTCACTCAGCCAAGTGAGGTCATAGAAGAGCTTACACATCTCAACGGAAACCTCACGCTCGTCCCCAATATACTATCTGAAGACGCCCTATTAAACAAATCGGTCAAGGAGATTGAGAAAATAGCCTTAGAAGAGGCTGATAAGACTAGCCCAAAACACGTGAGGGGTAAGAAGATAAGAAGGAAAGGTTACGCAAAGTACAGATTCCTCAAGGGATTCAAGATCATGTTAAAAGGGAGAGAAGACATTTACAAGCTAGAGCGAATCTCAGTGGAACTACCCGTACTGTACAGTGATAAGGGAAGGGTGAAGACTCAAGTGGAGGAAAGGTTATTAAGGGAGGAGAAGGTGTTCAAGGCTCTGATGACCGTCTATTCTGTGCTAGGAGGTAAGTTGAACGCCAAGCTGTGGATGCTCGAGATCCAAGCGAGTGGTGATTTCAAGTATGTAATAGTTGATGGGAAGTACGTGAAGCTCAAGGGAGGAAGGGGGTCCTTCTCTGCGATTGGTGTGACAGAGGAAGGCAAGAGGGCCGTTCTGGACATAACCTTAAGTGTAGAGAAGGACGTCATGAGTTATTGGAGGCTCTTGGTTGAGGTCTGGAAGAAGTATAGCTTCGTCTTGGTGGTAGTTGATGGAACTAAGGCGTTGGATAAGATCTCTCTGGCTGAACTTCAGGTAAGAAGGCAAGGATGCTTGGTTCACCTCAAGCGCAACGCGACTAAGGAGGAGAGGGAGGCGTTAAACGTCATCTTCTCTGCAGAGAGTGGAGAGATTAAGCCCGAGACTTGTCCGAGGCTCTTGAGTTACCTCTCCACTCCCAAGGAGCTCTGGAGGTGGCTCAAATCCAATAACTTGATCGAGTCCTTCAATTCTCTCTTGGAAAGGAGGAGGTTCGGGTCGTTTCACTCCCCTTGGAGGATACTACAGATCGCTCGAACCATAGCCAACAACTATAATCTATCAGTTGTGTTTCACCAATTTTACTAGAAATGATGTAATTTCTATGGTAGGGGAAAATATCGAGTTATGGTTGTGAAAATCGGCTTATTTCAACATGATTATCAAAAAATTTTTAGATTAAACGAGAAGCATGGTTAAAAAGGAGTTTGTATATAGAGGGTAATATCATCTGTTTAGCATTATCAAGCGGGGAGGGGAGGTCTAGGGAGGAGGTGAACAGGAAAGGGTTAAAGCGAGGGACTCCATGACTCCGTTATGCAAGTTTATGAAACGGGATTCAAAACGGAGTTGAAGTCCCTCGCTAGTTATTTCATCGTCAATAATCTTAACGTTATCTCCCAAGAGTTGGACACGAGGATCGCGGACGCAGCTCCGTTCCTGTTGACAGAGAACAGGGGAAAGGAGTACTTGAAGGTCGTTAGGGAAGGGGAGAAGGTGATGAGTCAAGGGGAGAGGAGCTTCAAGTTCTACCCTCACGTGAAAGTTGAGGGAGAGACTACAATCGTTGCAGTGGACGAGACCGCGATAACCGTGGGGGAGAAGGAGTCGAGGAAGGTGGAAGGATTTCAACTCTACAACGGGAAGAGGAAGGGAGTTAAGTTGAGGTCCGTGGACTTGGTGTTCCCCTTGAGGTTGTCCCTCCTCGAGGAGATAGCTGACTTGAGAAGCGATACTCCCTCCCAGTTCCTGATGAGGGCCGTGAGCGAAGTTGCTCAGCACCTCAAGATAGACTACGTTGTTGCTGACGCGGGTTTCCTGAACTTGAAGGTAATCAAGGAGATGCCTGTGAAGACCGTGGTAGGAGGTAAGACCAACCTGAAGGGCTTCAAGGAACTCTCCAACGTCTCTCTAACCGAGAAGAAATGCGAGGTAAATGACAGGGTTTACGTTGCGTATAGGGTCCTGAAGTACAATGACCTTTACTACTATGAAGTGATATACGTCAAGGAGAAACCCAGGCACTTCATCTTCGTTACCAACTTCAATGGAGATCCCTACAAGCTAGCTGAGCTCTACAGGTTGAGATGGCAGAGCGAAGAGGGCTTCAAGGTCAGGAAGGCCAGGATAAGGTACGTGAGGAAGTTAACCAACAAGATCTTCCTCTACCTCTATTACACTGTCCTAGATTCGGTGTGGAACCTCGTGAATTACCTCCTCTTCAACTTCAAGTCCACGAAAAGGAAGCCTCTCTCCTTCGACTCCTTCGTCAGGCTTCTCTAACTTCCTCGGCGTGCAGAGGACGCTCTGCACGCCGTTCTAACCACGTGATAAAAATTCAGATTATCTCTCTTTAATCTGAATCTACACGCTATGTTTATTCCAAATAATGTCAATATGCTATATTTCACTATAATATCACTATCTTTCTCTATATCAATTCCCTTTTGAAAGAACTAACACAATATCTTTCAAGTGAGATAATTTGGTGAAACACAACTGATAATCTATTAACTTATTTTCTCGTTATTGTAATAATATTACAGTGTATCTTATTTTTCTCACTTTATTAGAAATATACACAATAACTTCTTCATAGAATTATCCTAATTCACAGAGAATATTACAATTTGCAAAGGAAACTTGAATCGCCCGTATAAAGCATTTGTAGATAAAAAAGATATACTCCCTAACCTATTTACAAGATTTATTTCCCTCTCTTTTGAAACTCCTTACCTTTTTTGATGAATTCGCTTAATGGCATTAGAACTATCTTATCTCCTTCCTTAACTGGAATTTGTACGTCAACTTTAATGTTTTGTTTCCTATATTCCTTTAACAAATTAACAATAATGGGTAAGTTAATTAAGACTGGTAATGGTCTCATTACTACAATAATCTTACTTGCGAAACTAGAGTACTTTGTCACTACGTTTCTAATTTCATCATCAGGATGGACTTCAAAACTCGTTTTAGCATCGTAAACCATCTTTTCATTCTCCACATAAACGTCTGGAATGTAGCCATTGATCTCTTCCTCCACTTTAATAAATTTTTTATCGATATTCATATTTTTTACTAAATGTAGAAGTATTATTGCCTTTAGACTCTTATGGACTGAAGATTCATTCTCACCCGGTTTTAATAGTGGTGAGAGATCACTTTTTAAAACTAAATTTAATCCTCGTGAAAGTACATCCTCTTGATATTTATGAAATACAGCGGTGAGAGATTCAAAGGGATTCAATACACTCACAACGTCTTTATCAAGACCAGATGCTAAATAGGCTAACGTTAGTATTTTATCTCTGGTGAAATTCTCCTTTACCACCATTACTAGCTTATGTTTGTACATTTCATATAAGCAATTGGGAATAACGAGAATAGTTAATTTGTACCCTGTTAGGCTAGATATAACAGCATCCATTTCCTTTTTTACGACCTCGTCAGTAATCTCTTCACAGATATCCTGTTCCAGAACAAATACGCCTTCATCAATTTTAATTCTTGATAATTCGTAACTATAATTAGTTATCTTAACTTCATTTAGTTCTTCACCACAAATTGCACTCATTTCTACACCCAATGTCGCTAAACTGTCCTCAATTTTCTGTTTCTTTTCGTCATAAACCATTACTAATGAACCATGACATTGAAACTTAGATAAGCCTCTTAACACTTCATCTTCTTCAAAGTCTTCAGTAGGCAAAACCTCTTCTGGAGTTGGTTCTAACTGAACAATCTCACGAGTATTTTGAATAGGCTTGATTTTATTAGAGACGGGAAGATAAATAGTAGGATTTATAAACAGCTTTTCTTCAAAGGCTTTCCAAAATTCTGTCGGAATAAGTTTCATTACTTTTCTTTCACTCACCTCTTTCGCTATATTCATTAATTTTATTTCAGTGACTATCGTTAGATTATCTCTTTTAGCTTCCCAAAAACGGTGCGGAATAATTAATTTGATTTTACGTTGAGACGAAACGTTGATGCTAGCGTTATTTTTAAGGTTGATAGTATAATTGAGTTTAAGTACTTCTTTTGATGGAACATTGAAACTAGAGGGAATTTTTAATTTAGGTAGTGAAAGATGAGGCTTACGTTCAATGTTTTCAACCCCTCTATTTATGGTGATATTCGATTCTTTGGGAGTGTAGTGTACTGTATAATCAATCTTTCTTTGAGCGTCTTGCGTTACTGTAGGAGGACTAAAAAATTCAAGTCTAAAGGTACTTGTTGGTTTGGTTTTGGTGAATACTGTAGGAGGATTAAAAGATTCACGTACACTAACATCCTTATCAGTTTTTTCTTCAGGCTTAGTTTCTTTATTTTGTCTTCTTGATTCATATTCTCTATCTTTCTGGAGATCTCTCCTTTGTTGACTCTCACTCAATTTAATATCACCTCTGTTCCAAATTGACCCCTAAAATAAATATTGAGGCCTGCATCTTCCTTAATATTAATATTTATATACCCATTCATAAATAATATCGATATAATTTCAGGATCATTATACATATCGGATATAGTACTATAATACTTAAAAGTAGCCCGATCCGTCCTCCCATACTCACAATAAGAAGGAGATGAGGCATAACATATTCTGACTGAAAGATTTTGGTAATAGTGAATCTCCATATAATAATTATACCTTAAATTAGAAGCGTCAACTATTATGGAAGACTTTCTTAATACATCTGTCATAAACTGATAATATTCTTCTGTAAAATGTTCTCTATCATATATTTCTCTATTCTCTATAACATCATATAATTTATTAATCATAAATAAATTATTATTTATAATCTTAAATATGAGGTCAGAAACAGTATTACGATTATGACCAGTTAGTCCCAGTCTAGCACTTTGTTCTTTATCGCTAATATAAGGAATATGAAGGATGCCTATCCCAAGAAAATCATACCCTAAGTTGGGATTCTTTGTAAACTCTTCAGGATAAGAATCTAGAAATATTGATGCAGGAAGATGTCTAGTAGTTACGATTAGAAAAGAATAATAATTGTACATTGGTAAGATTAATTTTGCTCTATAAATATAATCATTAACTGTCTGTATGAACTTATCTACATTTCTTGCATTACTCTCTATTTCAGCAAAGGATGGAGAATTAATACTTACATTTAGCTTATTGAATAATAATTCTAGTTGTTTAGCCGTCGCATTAAGTACATCAGTAAAAGTAAAAAAACCGATTACCAAGTTATTTACTTTTCCCACATATGCTTCCGAATATGGGTTTTTCACTCCAATATTGATAGAATTAGCTAGTTTTTTCGTATCTACCCCTACACCATACATGTAAGTAATAAGTCTAGCTAGAGAGCCCTTTATATAATCTCCATTTTCATTTACTCCTCCTAAAAAGTAAGGTAATAATTGAGGGTCAATCTTATCTAAACTTCGGTTTAAAGTATTTTGCTCTAAATACTCACCGACTTTTTGTAACAATTTTAGTTTCTCATAAACTGGAACTAAACAATTACTCACATATTTTTTCCAACCTTCTATTGAAGTCCTTTCTGGTTGATTGTAATTACACTCAGTTCCCATAAGAATATATTGTAGAAATTGTTTTTAAATATTTAATTTAACGGGGTTAAGGGGCGAAAGTCCACTTCGGGCGGCTTAGGAGTCCAAGCTCACCATCGAGTTCTGAGCTCAAGAAAGTGAATGGCCTCAACCCCAGTCAGATCAGTATTACACAGATCTGACTAATATGTAAGGGGTCGGTCACTGACTGCTCACTGTTCCAGTGGGAGTGGATAACTACCTAGAGTGTAATCCTTTAAAATGGTGAAAAGGACAGTCTTATTTTTAAACTTTGTAGAGGGAATAGTATTATGAGATACACTGACTGGATGATTCAAGCTGAGGAGGACTTGGATGTGGCTAGAGTCTTATTAGAGGCTGGTAAATATTTTGCAGTAACTTTTTACTCTCAACAAGCTGTAGAGAAAGCATTGAAATCTCTGTTAATCCATTTAGGAAAAGATCCGGGGAAAACCCACTCTCTAACAGAGCTTGCTAGCATGATAGAGAATGAAGGACTTAAGATTCCTCAAAATATAATGGAGGATTTAATGGTTATATCACCTCATTTTATCATATCTAGATATCCTGATGCTGCAAATGGTGTTCCAGCTAGACAATACACTAAAAACATGGCGGAGGATCTATATAGAAGGGCTAAGGAGGTGTTAGGATGGGTAAAGGGAAATCTGCAATAGAAAGCCAGATAAGAATGCTTAAACTTGCTAAGGAGATCGTTGAAGAGGTAGCTAGTTCTTTCCCCAATCTAGAGGAGGTTTACATTTTTGGGTCAAGAGCTAGGGGAGACTACTTAGACACTAGTGATATAGACATACTGTTTGTATTTAAGGGGATTAAGGAGATGAATGTATTTGATAGAATGTACATGGTTTCCAGGTTCATTAGAGGTAATGTTGATTATATTGTGTTGGATGAGGGGGAGAAAGATAGGGTTAAGGATAAAGTGCTCTTTTGGAAGAGAGAGAAAGGATTTGTTTTGCTCTGACCACCTTCTCTCCGCCCTGAACGGTACTCCCAGAATCATCTTACAAAAATAATTCTGATTAAACAATATTAAATTTGTTGAACATAACCAAGTTTATAACAACATTGAGAATCTAATAAATTGGAAAAAAGGGAGTGTTCTCAAACAGTCATGAAATTTGAAAAAAGTTTGTGAAAATATTGGAGTAATATGGAAAAACGCTTGTTTAACGTTTAAGATATAGAAATTTGAACAAAGACATTATTTTAGAAAAGCTTATATGCAAGGTTTACGAGATCCATTCTAGTACTACCACAAAAAGATTTCATAACCCTCGCACATAAACCTTTTTCAAAGGCCGTTTTTCACGTTCTAATTCCTTAGCTACATCTCGATTGAAAAGACTAATTGTGAAAATTTCTAATCTGATATATTTTTACTATATGATATCGAATAAGATGGCTGCATGAGAACTTTCCTAAACGATAACTAGCAAAACTTTAAACTTTATATTACTAGCGGGTTTATAACAGACGGGGGTTCAAAGGGGGCGGAAAGCTTCTCTTTGAGACGGATCCCTTTGTAGAAAAGTTAAAATAGGAAAATAACGAAATACACATCAATGCCCACCTTAGGGTTTCGCTTCCGTGCATACACTGACGAACAAACCCTTAGGGCGTTAAAAGCCCAGTTGAAGTTAGCGTGCAAAATCTACAACACCTTAAGGTGGGCAGACATCTACTTTTACCAAAGGGATGGGAAAGGACTAACACAAACTGAGTTAAGACAGTTGGCTCTAGATCTGAGAAAACAAGATGATGAGTATAAGAAACTCTACTCCCAAGTAGTTCAACAAATAGCTGACCGTTATTACGAAGCTAGACAGAGGTTTTTCGACGGTTTAGCACGTTTCCCGAAAGAAAGGAAACCTCACAAGTACTACTCCCTTGTCTATACGCAAAGCGGTTGGAAAATACTTCAAGTTAGAGAAATAAGAAAAGGAAGCAAGAAGAAACTAATAACGCTTAAACTATCAAATCTTGGTACGTTCAAGGTAATAGTTCACCGAGACTTTCCCCTTGACAAAGTAAAGAGAGTGATAGTGAAGCTAACAAGATCTGAGAGGATTTACATCACTTTCGTAGTTGATCACGAATTCCCCAAGTTACCTAACACTGGTAAGGTAGTGGCGATAGATGTTGGTGTAGAAAAGTTGTTAGTAACGTCAGATGGTGAGTATTTTCCTAATTTGAGACCTTACGAGAAAGCGTTATGGAAAGTGAAGCATCTACACAGAGAACTTTCAAGGAAGAAGTTCCTCTCTAATAATTGGTTTAAGGCTAAGGTTAAGCTTGCTAGGGCTTATGAGTATTTGAAGAATCTAAGAACGGATCTTTACATGAAGTTGGGTAAATGGTTTGCTGAGCATTACGACGTTGTAGTCATGGAGGACATTCATGTTAAGCAGTTGATAGGTAAGTCATTAAGGTCTCTGAGGAGGAGATTGAGTGACGTCGCGTTCAGCGAGCTTAGAGATTTGATTAAGTATCAGTTGGAGAAATACGGTAAGAAACTCATCCTAGTTAATCCTGCATACACTTCCAAAACTTGTGCTAAGTGCGGGTACGTAAAAGAAGATCTGTCTCTATCTGATCGTGTTTTCGTTTGTCCCAACTGTGGTTGGATTGCAGATCGTGACTATAATGCTTCTCTTAACATCTTACGTGGATCGGGGTCGGAGCGACCCTTAGTGTGGAGCTCCGCCCTCTACCAGTACCAGCACTTCGGTACTGGCATGGCAGAGCTGTGAAGCAGGAAGCTCCCTCATTTATGAGGGGGTAGCTCACAAGAAAACATGAGAATCTCTGTTAATGACCTATACAATCTCGCAATAGGGAGTTCAATATTAGGCTCTGGTGGTGGTGGAAACCCGTTTTTAGGATATAAAATTGTTAAAGCAAAAATGCTTCAGATGAATATTGATTATGTTGAATACACTGATGAAGTTGATGAGGATAGGGATTTCATAATAGGAGTAGGCGGTATGGGATCGCCATTGATAGGTATAGAGAAGATACCCGCAGGTCATGAATATTATAGATCTCTAATGACCTTAACTAAATTTTTGAGAAAAGAAGTTACTAAAATAACTTCTATTGAAATAGGTGGTATAAACTCAGTTGTCCCATTTATGGCATCGTTAATGAGTAAGAAACCATTAATAGATGGAGATTACGAGGGTAGGGCTTTTCCAGAATTATATATGACCACTATGCATTTTGCAGGATATAGGGCAACACCTTTGAGTATATGTGACGAGCGTGAAAATTGCGTTATTATAGAGACTGTTGATAATTTCCGGGCGGAGAGTATTGCAAGAAGTATAACTGTGGGATTTGGTGGAAGGGGTTACATCTCGCTTTACCCAGCATCTGGTAAAGAATATATTAATGGAGCTATCTTGGGTACAGTAAGCCTAGCTTTGGAGTTAGGTAAAACGTTAACAGAACAAGGATTGGATGAAATGATTAACTTAGCTAGAGGTAAGATAATTTTCGAAGGTAAAATAGTTGACGTAAAGAGATTTAACATAGGAGGATTTGCAATTGGTATGGCTAAAATTGACGGCCTTGAAGAATATAGGGGTGAAAATTCTGAAATTATATTCAAAAATGAGTATTTAGGCTTCCTCAAAGAAGGAAAGATTCTGTCAATATCACCTGAAATTATCAATTTAATTGATTATAATAACAACATAGTGACTTCTGACTCCCTTAGATACGGGGTAAAGGTGAGAGTATTAGAAATCCCTGTAAGTAATAAGTGGAAAGAAGTTGGGGGATATGAGAAGATTAAGGAAATGGTAGTTAAAGAAATTAAGAAAATTCACCAACTACCTTAACTTTTACTTTCACTGAATTTCCAGGTAGATAAGGTATTTGTATTTCTTCTATTTCTCTAACTTCTATCGTTGTATTTAAGGCCCCAGCTCTTATGGCTAAACTTTTAGCCTCATTAATTAGACTCTTTATTGCATTTTCCCTAGTTATTTGATCATAAGAGAATGTCCTTTCTATCGTTGCACCAACTTTAGTTAATGTCGCACCTATGGCATTAGCGTATTGGGCATTTCGTGGCCTTATAACTTCCATCGCACCTTTTAGCTTCTCTGGGACCATTATACTTCCCCCACCCACAACAATTACCGTTACGTCATCCTTTGAAGTTTTCATTAAGTCTATGGCGTCTTCCCACATTTCCACCATTTTAGTGTATGCGCTAAATAAGTACTCCATAGGGAATTTGTTGTTTACTAGCTTCGGATTTGTACCATCTATTGTTATTCCTTTCACTATCATAGCTACATCTGTTGCGGTTAAAGTATCACCTCCCCATGATATTCCCTTATTTATCAGTGCGTAACCCACACTCTCTGGTCCTATTTTCTCCTTATTAACTATGGTGCCTCCTCCCAATGCCATCGTATAAATGTCGGGCATTCTAAAATTAGTCCTTATTTTGGCTATTTCTACTACAGATGAGGATTCTCTAGGATATCCCTCATGGAGAACACCCACATTTGTTGTAGTCCCTCCTACATCCATTACTATTGCATCTTTTATCCCAGTCAGTAAATGCGCTCCTCTAATACTATTTGAAACTGGTCCAGCTACAGTGAATATTGGATAGCTTTTGATGAAATCTTCAGAGGCCACAGTCCCATCATTCTGTGCAAAGAATAGTCTCACATCTTCTATACCTAAAGAAGAAAGTAACTGTTTGATTTTGCTTATTAAGTTATCGAAGATTTTAAGTATTAACGCATTTAGGATCGCTGAGTTCTCCCTCTCTAACAGTCCTATTCCACCAATTTCGTGAGAAAGTACTATAGGCACATTAATTCCTTTCTCTCTTAAAATCTCCCTCGCTCTAATCTCATGTGACGAATTTACAACTGAAAATATTGAACTAATAGCTATGGCATCAACTTTACCATTTATGGCTTCAGCAATCTCCTTTATTTTGCCCTCATCTAACTCCACTATTTCTTCCCCGGTATATTCATGGCCTCCTCTTACCATATATCTATAGGTGACAAAGTTTGATAACTGCTCTGGCCAGTCAAATACTGGAGGAACTCCCTCTCCTGCAGGTAAGCCAATTCTAATGGTCGCTACTCTATTTAAGCCTTTACCCTGGTGTAAGGCGTTCAGACCGTGAGTAGTTCCTATCATTAGCGTATCTACTTCGTTTTTCCTTTCTCCAAGCTTTTTCATCACTCTACTTATGGCATTTAAAAGTCCAGTAGTTAGGTCTGGTGTAGTCATTACTTTGTCAGCTACTATTAGCTCTTTACCTTCTAATGCTACTGCATCTGTATGAGTACTACCAATATCAATACCTATTCTAATTCTCAACCTTCTTCCACCTTTCTTCAAGTGGTATGAAATCCACATCATATCCAAAGGCTCTAGGTCCTACATACCTTAACGCCTCTTTAGTTCTGAGCTTCCCACTTGAAGGTATACCGATAACCATGACTTTTTGACCATACTTTATTCTGTCCGTTGTGATTGGTTTTAACGTAAATAGATCTAGAACTGTAATGAGATCTGGCACAGTAGTCACTATGTCATTATTAATCCTTGCCACTAAGAATTCGTTCTGAAAATCAATTTTCATAGTTTTTTCGCTGTAGTTTTCTATACCATCTATAATCACATTTCCTTTAGAGAATCCTCTTTCTACTCTTCTTTGTACATCTACCACCTTACCCTTGAACATTATTATTGCCTTTAAAAGGTCTAAGAGATCGTCAAGACGCATTTGATTTAATAGTTTGCCTATTTCCAAGGCTAAACTTAGTGTACCTAGTACGGCAGTATTTAAGTAAGTTGGTAATGACGTACCGTACAGTGCAATATATGCACTTCCACCGTATCTTACAGTGATAATTCTTGCTATTTTCTCAGACCAATAACCGTCTATACCTTGTACTATACTCACATTACCTCTTTCATCGAATATCACGATCGGAGAAGGTTGAACACCATAAAAGTAAAAGGTAGTCATTTGCAGTTCTGGAAACGCCCTCCCCATACCATCTCCATCAACTACTGGAATACCGGTCTTAGCTGATGTTATTAATGGGATCGTGGAATTAACTCCGCCCATTTCCAGTGGTGTGATGTATTCTACTTCATTATCGGTAAATTTAGAATAAACTTCAAGAGCCTTTTTAGCTTCAGAGCTGTTAGGTATTTTTTCTATCATAACTATAGGAGCTCCCATCATTGCACTACCTAACACAAAGGATTTACTATTTGAGTACTTCATTCCAGTTACTACTTCTATCTTCTTTACAATCTCTAATTCCCTTTTTAACATAAGTCCTCCTATATATGGATCCCCTCCACCTCCTGTACCTAAAAAAGACGCTCCAGTAATTAAGTTTTGTAAATCTCTCTCTTCAATGAAATATGTTTCCACGTAGTTACACCTTTATCACTGAGTATCCTTTCCTATATGAAATTGCCAATAATGCTGAACCCCACAGAACTTGTATTATTGACAGAATAGACTCAATCACTATTATTTCTAACTTAGTGAACAGAACAGGGGCATAAATTATTGATATGTAACCTAAGGCGAAAGAGACTATTAGCCACGCTGTTTGAACTCCTGCTCTTATTTTATCATCTTCTATTTTTTTGAAATAATATCTCCCAATTCCCCATATGGCTATTCCTAACGTAAGGATACCATAGACTAAGTTGTAGTATTGTATAAATCCACTTGTAATGAAATACAGAATACTAAAGATTAATCCCACTATAATGTTAGATATAGTAAATATTCTGTAGTTATCAGATAATTTCATCTTAATATCCCCCCTTCATAGTTAAACGGCAATATTTCTGGACTCTTACCCATTGCTTTGATAATGTAATATATTATTATGTAGGATAGGAAGCCAGTAACTAAGGAGTTTATGGCGGGTATACCTGCATTTACGAAGTAACCTATTATTGAACCTAATGCTAGAGCTAATATTCCTGCAATATTTATATTGTAATACTTATTATTTGGTACGAATTCATACCGTTTATGAGGATCTTGGATTTTATTAACATATTTCTTCACAATGTAGAAGTCGGCTAGTACAATTCCTCCCATTGCTGGTAGAAAGTCTCCTAGTAAAGAGATAAAGTTCTCAAAGGGGGTTATGGATGAACCTGCTGAGAATCCGACGTATGCAGCAATAGCAGTACCTATGACACCGTTGATCACAGAGGCGATTTCACGCCTCATTGGAATTAGGTTAACTAAAGATAAGGAACCACTATATAGATTATCAGTGTTTATTATGAACTGACCAAAGACTATAATTAGTAAAACACCAACTCCCATACCTAACTCTAACATTGCGTTAGTTATTAAATAGGAACCAGTTGCTAACACTATTGCAACTCCCCCCAATATTAAGAATGGATATAGGAAAATAATGTGAGCAAACCACGCATATCCAGCGTCCTTAGCTGATTTGGCAAATCTGGAGATATCGGGAGAAATTATAGTCCCAGCGCTATATAGTCCTATGGTAGCAGATATACCGTCAAGCAAGCTCATATGGCTTGTTGGGACAGCAGCCATAACTGTGTGGAATCCCCCTTTTAGTGCTAACACTATTGCTATTCCTATTGCTATCAGCCATATATGAAATGGAATTGTAAAGTAACTTAGGAAAGACAGCATTCTATACCCTACATATGTCATTATTGTCATCAAAATTCCTCCCCAAATCGCAGCTACCCCAACTGAAAAGAATGGATTATTTGGGAATATCTCGCTCATTACTATACCAAATAGCCATGTTTCTACTGCATACCACCCTATTCCCGTGGTTATAGTTATCAGTAACAATCCAGCAATTTTACCTCCCCATCTTCCTAAAGGATGTCTCCACATAACATAAGTGGAAAGGCCACTATAAGCTCCCACAGCTGCAGTCAATGAACCTAAGATGCCTAATACTACTGTTCCCGACAATACTGCAATTATAGCTTGAGAAAATGTGAGACCGTAACCTAGTGCTCCTCCAGCCCATATTACAGCTATTGCACCATATACAGATGAAAATACTAGAAAAACGTTAAAGAAGCCGTATCTGGAATCTTTAGGAACTTCCTTCAGTGAATAATCGTCGTATTTTGAGCTAATTTCCTCCTTTCCAGTCATATTTTCTAATGTTTAAATATGAAATAAAAGCATTATGATAGTTCAGAAGAAATGGTTTTTTAGGAAAATAACTATTATTAACGCTACTATTTTGTCAACTGCTACACTATTACTATTCCAAAAAATTATGAAGATATAGTCTATCAGACTATGAGTTTTCAAGTAAGGTTTATATACTAGAAAGAATCGATTTTCCCCATGCCTTATAAGTTTTTACTACATAACTAATTCTGTAATCTTGAACAGCCTTATCGCTAATAATTTTTAATGATTCGTCCTTCAACTTAGCGATATTGTTATGAAATAATCTTATAAGTAAATCCCAATCTCCCATGTATTCAGTCACTTCATATACTAGATCATTAGCAATTAGTTTGTTTATAAATTGCTCCCTTAGTACTATATCATTCTTCAACTTTACCAAGAGGTCTGCATACGGAATACCTAAGTTTTGTAAAACTACCACGCCAACTATTTTCAAAATACCAGAATTTTGCAGCTTTACTCTTCTTAATCTCACAGCGGTCTTTGATAGTCCCACTAATTTTCCAAGCTTAGCGTCAGAAATATTTGCGTCCTGATTTAAAAGTTTCAAAATCCTTATATCTTTATCATCAAGATAATTTCGAAATACTTCTTCCCATGACATTTCTCAACATAATAAAACATATAAAAATGACTGTTATTTATAATTTTCTTTCGACTAATCTATCATTGTCTGACAATAAGCATATTATGGTAATAAGAAAGGATATCGTCATGTGTTATTTAGTCTTTTAAAAATATCTTGCTGACACAGAAGACTATTAGACTGCTTAATATCTTTAAAACAATACAACTTAATCAATGATAAGAGTGGGCATAGATATAGGAGGCGCTTTCACTGACGTAGTGGTCTATAACGAAGAAAACGGAGAAATAAGTTGGGCAAAGGTAGAAACCACGCCAGATGACCCGTCAAACGGCGTTCTGGAGGCAATAGATGAAGCCAAAGTAAATTTAGGTTATGTAAATACTATAATTCACGGTCAGACATTAGCCATAAACACAATAGTAGAAAGGAAAGGAGCAAAGGTTGGTCTAATCACAACTAAGGGCTTTAGAGATATCCTAGAAATCCAAAGGGCTAATAGAAGAGATATGTACAATTTCAGATATAAGAAACCTACTCCCTTTGTTCCGAGGTATTTAAGACTAGAGGTCACCGAGAGGATAAAGAGTAATGGCGATATTTTGACGTCTCTAAACGAAAACGAGGTTGTTGAGGCGATTAAAAAACTAAAAGCGGAAAACGTAGAAGCCATTGCTGTAAGTTTTATCAATTCTTACGTTAATCCCATACATGAACTTAAGGTAGGAGAGATTATTAAGAGAGTTGATCCTAATATTATAGTAACGTTATCTCATGAGGTCACTAGAGAGTGGAGAGAGTACGAGAGAACTAGTACCGCTGTACTTAACGCATACGTTATGCCAAAAATGAGTAAATACTTAAGTAAACTTGAAAATGAATTTAAAAATAGAGGTTTTAAAGGGAATTATTTCGCTATGCTTTCCAACGGAGGTATGGCCACATTCGACTACGCTAAAAGATTTCCAATATATACCTTAGAATCTGGTCCAGTAGCAGGAGTTATTGGGGCAATTAAGATAAGCGACATATTAGGAGAAAAAAACATTATAGCAATGGATGGTGGAAGTACAACAACTAAGGCTAGTCTAGTGAGAAATCTGGAACCCAATATAAATACTGATTACTATGTTGGAAGAGATAAGTACAACCCAGGGTATCCAGTAAAAGTTCCAACATTGGATATAGTAGAAATAGGTAATGGTGGAACGAGTATTGCTCGGATTGATGAAACAAGTAACTTAAAAGTAGGACCCAGAGCAGCTGGTGCTTACCCAGGTCCAGTAGCTTATGGGAAAGGAGGTAAAGATGTTACTGTGACAGATGCTTACATAGTATGTGGATTTCTAAATCAAGAGGAACTACTTGGAGGGAAAATAAAGGTTAATAAAAGACTTGCTGAGGAGGCTATTTCAAATATTGCTAAATACTATAACATGTCTATTGAAGAAGTCTCCTATGGTATAGTTAAAATTGCTAATGATAATGCTGTAAATGCAGTTAGGTTAATATCAGTTCAAAGAGGATATGATCCAAGAGAGTTTACGCTAGTAGCATACGGTGGCTCTGGCCCTATGTTTGCTCCATTTGTTGCAGAAGAATTAGACATAAAGAAGATAATAGTACCATTTCTCCCAGCAGGAGTATTCTCCGCATGGGGTATGCTTGTTTCAGACATTAGGCATGACCTTGTTTTATCCTATCCTTTGAGGATTGATAAGGAAAGTAGTGTAGATTTGATAAATGAAAAATTTAATGAATTAGAGAGCAAAATAAGGTCCATATTAATATCGGAGGGATTCAAAGAGAAAGATATCATAATGCTAAGATACGCTGAGATGAGATATTATGGCCAAGAACATACTGTAAAAGTGAGTGTAATGCCAGGGGAAATTGGGAATAGGGAATTGGAGGAGATAGAAAGAAGGTTCCATGAAGCTCACGAAATCGCATATGCGTTTACCTTAGATAGTCCAATCGAAATAGTAAACTTTCATGTGAGTGGTATAGTAAAAGCTAAGACTATTGTATTAAAGAGGATAGAGAGGGATAATTCAAGTATTGATAAGGCGTTGGTCGGAAAAAGAAAGGTATTCTATGATGGAAAATATGAGGAGTGGAATGTGTATAATAAAGAATATTTACCTATTAATTATCAAATAGTTGGTCCAGCAATTATAGAAGATCCTACTTCTACATCGTTAGTATTAGAAGGGCAAACGGGAATGTTAGATAGTTATGGCAATCTAATTATTGAGAGGGATTAATAATGGTAGACCCATTTACATTGGAAATTATAAAGAATGGCCTTGTAGTGGCGTCTGAGGAAATGTTTTACGCTTTCGGAAGAACCGCTAAAAGTCCGGTTATATATGAGGTACTGGATTACGCTGTTGGAATAACTGATTCTAAGGGGAGAGGTTTGGTGGCGCAAGCACCAGGAGTACCAGGGTTCTCTGGGGTTTTAGACTTTACGATAAGAGAGGTATTAGGAAAGTGGAAAAGCGATATAAATCCCGGTGATGTGATAGCTACTAATATTCCATATTCTGGAGGTACGCATCTCAACGACGTCGCATTAATTATGCCTATGTTCACTAAGGATACGTTAGTCGGGTTCATAGTAAATAAAGGGCATTGGAGTGAAATTGGGGGAATGCACTTCGGCAGTTGGAGTTCAGATGCCACGGAAATATTCCAAGAGGGGCTTCAATTACCAAACATTAAATTATACATTGGAGGAAAACCCAATAGAGACGTAATTGATATAATATCTGCTAATTCCAGAATGCCTAATGCTACATTAGGGGACATGGAAGCCCAGATCGCTTCTATGAAAATTGCAGCAAGGAGAATAAACACACTTATTGAGAAATATGGCTTAGATAACGTAATTGAAGCTATGGATAAGCTCATAGAAGATGGGGTCAAATTAAGCAAGTTGAAACTAGCGAAATTACCTAAAGGTAAATTTGAAGCGGAAGACTATATTGACGATGATGGAATTTCCGACAACCCCGTTTATGTCAAGGTAAGGGTTTCCATAACTGATAACGAATTCATTGTCGACTTCACCGGAAGCTCTAATCAAGTCAATGGGCCTATAAATTCTCCTTTACCTGCAACTGTTTCTGCAGTTAGAGAGACGTACATGGCTATAACGGATCCTCATGCTTTACCTAATGCAGGATTCTTTTCACCTCTAAAAGTGATAGCACCGGAGGGAAGTATATTCAATCCCAGAAAACCAGCTCCGACGTCAACATACTGGGAGTCAATGTCATACGCAACAGATTTAGTATGGAAAGCACTAGCTCCCTATATACCAGATAAATTATCTGCTGGACACTTTTTATCAATATTAGCTACAATCTTAGGAGGATATGATGAAAAGACTGGTGAACCCTTTGCAATCGTAGAACCTCAACCAGGCGGTTGGGGAGGATGTAATGATCAAGATGGGGAAAGCGCACTAGTAGCTAGCGGTGATGGAGAAACATATATAGCGTCTGCAGAGGTTTATGAAAGAAAAATGCCCATTTTAGTTGAAAGAGAAAGTCTAAATACAGAAGACGGTCCCGGTCACGGAAAATATAGGGGAGGTCTGGGAATTATTAAGGATTACGTAGTATTATCTAAAGAGGCATACTTTACAGTCTCAATAGGAAGATCCAAATTTCCACCCTGGGGAATTAATGGAGGATTTAGTGGTCCTCCAAACTATGCAGTGATTTATAAGAAAGGAGAAAAACC